>NZ_JABLTE010000119.1 GCF_013315795.1 Nocardia barduliensis | reverse complement strand
GGACGGAGAACGCCCACTCGACACTCCGGCAATGCCGAGCCCAACCGCACACCGGGCATGGACACCAGCCAGTTGGGTTGCACCCGCGCGAGACTCGACGCCCACGATCGCATCGGCATGACCCCACTCCGTAGCGCATGCCCGACCAGCGCTCGACCGCCGAAGACACCGACGGTCGGCGCGAAGCCCACCCCACAGACGAAGCGCGGAGGCTGTGCGAATACCCACTACCCCGAACGCGCCGACACGGCACCACCGCACGAACCGGGCCGGACCCGCTACCCCGCCGACTCCGCTCCACAGCAGGTCTCTGACGCGCACTCGGCCAGAACACCCTCGCCACACCACCACACACACGAAGTGCGTGGGAACCGCGCGAATTCACACCGCCCCCGAATGCGCCGACGCAAGGCCAGCGCACGAACCGGGGCCGGAGCTTCCACCCCGCCCCTGGCCGCTCCGCTCCACGGTGACGGAGATCGGGACGTACAGTGCTCAGGCGTGAGTGGGAGCGGTCGGGACCGAGCGGTGGCTGCGGGATACAGCGCGGCCGGGGCGCTGCTGGTGACCGCCCCTTTGCTGGCACCGGGGTATCTGCTCTTGCGGGACGCGGTGAGCACGCCGCGCAGTTATCCGACCGACTCGGCGCTCGGTCTCGGGGACGCGGCACCGCGGGCGGTGCCGCAGGACGCGCTGCTAGCCGTGCTGTCGGCGTTCATCGACGGCGGGTTGCTGGTCAAGGTGATTCTGGTCGTCGCGCTGTGGGCCGCTGGGTACGGGTCGGCGGTGCTGGCGCGCGATCTACTGCGCGCGTCGCTCGGGCCGCAACTGGTGGCCGCGACGGTCGCGCTGTGGAACCCGTACGTCGCCGAACGGCTATTGCAGGGGCACTGGAGCCTGCTGGCCGGATATGCCGCGCTGCCGTGGACAGCGCTGGCTGCTTACCGCCTCCGATCGTCCGCCACCGCGAAACGGCGTCGGCGGAATCTGTCGAACACGCCCGCCCGGCTCGAAAACGGCCTGGACGAGCCGCCCACACCACAGAAATCCGAGCACAGCGAGAACGCCCGACCAACCGACGTTACCGAGGCTCGGCGGCAGACCGCACCAACCGGCAAAGCCGAACCGCGCGACCACGCCACACCAACCGGCGAAGCCGAAGCACCGATCGGCCGATCCGAAAATCCCGGCGGACTTACGCCAGCTGACACACCTGAACCTCCCCACAGCGCCGCACCAGCCGACACGGCGGGTGAGGGCCGGAGAGGTCGGGTCGGGGCGGTACCCCGCGGACGTATGCGGACGGTATCGGCCTGGGCGGCGCTGGCCGGGTCGCTCGCCGCCGCGGGACTCACACCCACCGGAGCGCTGCTGGCGGGCGTGACCGCGTTCGCCTTGGTTCAGCGCCGCCAGTTGCTCCCGGCGTTCGTCGTCTGGGTCGCCGCATCCGCGCCGTGGCTGGCCGCGACCGCGCTGTCGGGTGCGGGCGCTGAGCCGTCCGATCCCGCGGGCATCGCGGCCTTCGCCGCACGTGCCGAGCCCGGCCTCGGCACGCTCGGCAGCGTCGCGGGCCTCGGCGGAATCTGGAACGCCGACGCGGTTCCCGATTCCCGCACCACGCCGCTGGCCGCGATCGCGACCTTGGCTCTGCTGGCCATCGTGGCACTGGGTGTGCGCGCCGTCGCCACGGGGGGCGCCGATCCGGACAACCGCAGGGTCCGCCGCGCGCTGCTGCTGCTCGCGGCGGTCGCGGTGCTGTTTCCCGCGCTCGGCGCGACGGCGTGGGGCATGCAGGCGCTGGAGTGGCTGGTAGCGCACGTGCCCGGTGCGGGTCTGTTGCGGGACACGCAGAAGTACGCGGCCTTGGCCGTGCCCGCCTACGCCCTGTGCGCGGCGGCGGGCTGCGCGGTGACCGCCCGGCGTCTGTCGTCCGTGCCCTCCGACCGGCCCACCACGGCGCACCCGGCCGTGACGTCCACGATCGCGGCGGTATTCGTCGCGCTCGTCGTGCTGCCGCTCTACGACCTCGCCTGGGGTGCCGGTGGAGCCGTCCGGGCGGTGCGCTACCCCGCTGGCTGGCAGCAGGTCGCCGAACGGATCGACGGTCCCGGCGACGTCGCGGTGCTGCCGGGTGGCATGTTCCGCAAATTCCGCTACAGCGGCCCGGCGCCGGTGCTCGATCCGGCGCCGCGCATGCTGCCCAACGACGTCCTACAGACCGGCGAGCTCCCGGTGCGCGGGCGCACGGTGTCCGGCGAGGGCGCGCGCGCCAGAGAAGTGGAAGCCCTTCTCCTGCACGGTGGTCCGGCCTCGGAACTGGCTGGCCGCGGCGTCGGCTGGGTGCTGGTCGAGCGAACCACTCCCGGCCCGCTCGGCGCGTCGGCGACGACGCTGGCCCAGCTCGAGCGCGGCTACGAGGACGCCGACCTCGCGCTGTATCGCGTGCCCGGTGTGATCGAGCACCGCGGATCGACGCCCGCGCAGCGCTCCGTCATCGCCGCCGCCCACGTGCTCTGGGGCGCGTTGCTCGTCGCGAGTCCGCTTGTCGTCCTCTATATCCGGGCACGATCCCGCATGCGAACCCGGCGCTGGTACCAGCGGCGCACGGCTGTCCTCGCGCAGTGATTCAGTCGGCCGTCCGAGGCGCGATCAAGCCGGTGACCTGTTCGCCACGGGCGGCTGCGGCCAGCACCTCGTAGACGCCGATTCCGGTTTGCTCCCAGGAGAATTCGCGCGCGCGGGCGCGCGCCTTCTCGCCCATGACGGTGCGCGCGCCCGGATCGTCCAGCAGATCGCCGACGGCATCGGCCAACTGGGCGACGTCGTCGACCAGGATGCCGGTCGCGCCGTCGACGATGGAATCGGTGAGGCCGCGCGAACTCCGGTAGCCGACCGTCGGCACGCCGTGCTGGGCGGCCTCGATCACCGCGAGCCCCCACCCCTCTTTCCGGGACGGCAGTACGTGCACCCACGCGCGGGCGAGCAGTTCGTGCTTGCGGCGCTCGTCCACGTGCCCGTGGAAGGTGACGGCGTCGGCGATGCCGAGTTCGCGGGCGTTGTCCCGCAGGTTGTCGGCCCACCAGCCGCCGCCGATGACGTCCAGGCGCAGGCCGGGGACGCGGTCGCGCAACCGGGCCACCGCCGCGAGCGCGTCCTCGATCTGCTTGTGCGGCACCAAGCGAGAGAGCACCACGACGGTGGGTGCGGAAGTACGGGTCTCCGCGGCGCCGGTGGGCGCGTCGACTGGAACGGGTTCGGCTCCGTTGCGCACCACCGCGATTCGCGAGCGGTCCACGCCGAGCGCGGCCAATTCCTCCGCCGACGGCAGCGAGACGGTCAGATATTGGTTGCGCCGGTGCACGCGGGGCGACAGCCGCGACTCGATCCACCAGCCGACGCGACCGACCAGCCGGCCCGCCACCGGCCACTGCTCGCGGTGCCCGTGGTGCACCAGCACCACCGACGGCGCCTTGGTGACGGTGGTGGCGAAGAACGGGATGCCGTTCTGGGTGTCGATCACCGCGTCCGGGCGCACCCCGCGCAGCGGGCCGAGACCGATCTTCCCGAGCACGATCGCGGCGAGCGCCCGCGGATACACGGTGTAGCGGCCGCCCGCCCTGCTGATGTCGATGCCGTCGACGCGCTCCCGCCGCGGCGACCCGGGGTAGCGGGCGGTGCGCAGGGTGACTTTGACCCCGCGCGCCGCGAGGTGCGCGCCGACCTGCTCGAGGTACCGCTCGCTGCCGCCGCCCTGCGGGTGCCCGGTGTCACGCCAGCAGAGCAGGAGGACTTCGCGCACGGTGGAGCTTCTCTCGGTCAGTAGGTCCCGGTGGGGAACGTCGGATGTCGCGGTACACCCTAACCCGAGCACCCGCCCGCGATGCCGAGCATCGGGGTTGTGCGAGACTCGGCGCCGTGCTCAAAGCCGAAACGACGCCTGCACGCGGCAGCTCGCCCCGGTTCGCGCGCCGGGCGACCCTGCGCCGGTCGCTGCGACTGCTCGGCAGCTTCCGGTTCGAGCAGACCGATCCGGCGCTGTTCTACGGCGGTCTGGCCGCCGACAGCGCGGCGATGATCGCGGATTTCTACGCCGACCTCACCGGCCGGTCGCTGGACGGTGCGACGATTCTCGACGTCGGCGGCGGACCTGGGTACTTCGCCGACGAGTTCGCCCGCGCCGGCGCACGCTACATACCGGTGGAGCCCGACCCCTCGGAGATGCACGCCGCGGGCCTCTCGGTGGCCGGTGCGGTCCGCGGGTCCGGGATGGCGCTGCCGTTCCGCGACGACGCGCTCGATATCTGTTTCTCGTCGAACGTCGCCGAACACGTCTCGAAGCCGTGGGTGATGGCCGACGAGATGGTGCGGGTGACCAGGCCGGGCGGACTGATCGTGCTGTCCTACACGGTGTGGCACGGCCCGTTCGGCGGGCACGAGACCGGGCCGTGGCACTACCTCGGCGGCGAGTACGCCGCGCGCCGGTATCGGCGCAAGCACGGACGCGAACCCAAGAACAGGTTCGGCACGTCGCTGTTCGCGGTGCGGGCCGCGGACGGATTGCGCTGGGCGGCGGCCACTCCGGCCGAGGTGCACACCGTCTTCCCGCGGTACCACCCCCGCTGGGCGTGGTGGTTGACCCGGGTACCCGTGGTGCGTGAGTTACTGGTGAGCAATCTTGTCGTGGTGGCAACTAAAAGTTAGCCGAGCTAAGGCTCCAGCCATCCGCGACGCCAGTGCCGCTTCCCGCACGGCGCGTGCACCGGCTCGCGCCACGGCGATTCCCGGATAGCCAACCCGACGGTCTCGAGCGTGGTCAGGCCGACCAGGTCGGCCAACATCCCGACGGCGGCGACCGCCTCGGCGGCCTGCATAGCCGCGGTCGCCTGCTCTAGCGTCAAGGTACGGCCAGGTAGGAAGGAGACCACCCACCCGCCGCTGCCGACACACTTCGCCTGATGCTGAGTTTGATCACTGGTCATCAGCGACCGGCCGATCACTTGCACCGCCATGACTCGGACTCCCCAGTTTGCGGTAACGGTTCGGTAATGGAGCGAGCTGATATGTCGCTACAGCATCCCCTCTTCAGCAACAGAACGCAATAGTGCGTTCTGCGAAAAGCGAACCGAGAGGTCGGGATTCACACTGGCCAGGGCCTCGCCGCGGCGTAAAACTGGAACAGGTTACAGACATACGGCGGGCAAAACTGTAACGTGTTCTCATGCATTACGAGAGCTTGTTCATCGGCGGCCGCTGGACCGCGCCAGCCACCGCCGAGCGCATCCAGGTCATCTCGCCGGCCACGGTCGAGCCGGTGGGCAGCGTCCCCGCGGTGAGCCGGGCCGACGTCGACGCCGCGGTCACCGCGGCCAGGCACGCCTTCGACCACGGCCCGTGGCCCGCCACCCCGCCGAAGGAGCGCGCCGCGGTGCTCACCCGCGCCGCCCGGCTGATCGAACAGCGCTCCGCGGACCTGCTCGCCGCGCTGACCGCCGAGGTCGGCGTACCGCAGATGATGGCGATGACGCTCAACCAGATCCCCGCCGTCGCCGCGCTCGACGCTTACGCGGCCCTGGCCGAGACCTTCCCGTGGCGGGAGACCCGGGTGGGCGCGTTCGGCACCACGCGGGTCATCCGCGAGCCGCGCGGCGTCGTCGCGGCGGTCACCGCCTGGAACGTCCCACTGTTCCTCGCGGTCAACAAGCTCGCCCCCGCACTGCTGGCCGGCTGCACCGTGGTGCTCAAGCCCGCCCCGCTGACGCCGATCACGGCCAACATGGTCGCCGACATCTTCACCGAGGCCGGAGTGCCCGAAGGGGTGCTCTCGGTGCTGCCCGCCGAGCCCGACGCGGCCGAGTACCTGGTCTCCCATCCCGGCGTGGACAAGGTGACCTTCACCGGAAGCACCGCGGTCGGCCGCAGGATCGGCGCCATCGCCACCGGCCAGCTCAAGAGCGTCTCGCTCGAACTCGGCGGCAAGTCCGCGGCGATCCTGCTGCCCGACATGGACGTCGCGGCCGGCATCCCGGTGCTCGCGTTCTCCGGTCTGATGAACAGCGGCCAGGGCTGTGTCGCGCAGACCCGCGTCCTCGCCCCGCGCAGCCGGTACGACGAGATCCTCGACGCGCTGGTCGAACACGTGAAGACGATGAAGGTGGGCGACCCCACCGACCCGAGCGTGCAGCTGGGTCCGCTGATCTCCGAGCGCCAGCGCGATCGGGTCGAGGGATACATCGCCAAGGGCAAGGCCGAGGGCGCGCGACTCGTGCTCGGCGGCGGCCGTCCGGCGGGCCTGGACCGCGGCTGGTTCGTCGAACCGACGATCTTCGCCGACGTGGACAACAAGTCGACCATCGCCCAGGAGGAGATCTTCGGGCCGGTGCTGTCGGTCATCCCGTACGAGACCGAGGACGAGGCCGTGGCCATCGCCAACGACTCGGTCTACGGCCTGGCCGGCTCGGTCTGGACGGCCGATGTCGAACACGGCGCCGAGATCGCGGCGCGGGTGCGTACCGGGACCTACGCGATCAATTGGTATGCGTTCGACCCGAGTTCGCCGTTCGGCGGCTACAAGGCCTCCGGGCTCGGACGCGAGAACGGCCCGGAGGGTCTCGATGCGTTCTGCGAGCAGAAGTCGCTGCTCATGCCGCTCGGCTGGACCGGGTGATCAGTCGGGTGGCATGACCACGCGCAGCAGCGGCGCACGGTTGCCGTAGCGCCGGGGCGGCGCGTCGACGATTTCGACGCGCCATCCGGGCGGCAGCACCGCAAGCAGCCGCCCCGCGGCCCGGCGCAGCGGTGTGCTCGCCGGCACCGACTCGAATTCGGCAACCATGGGGGCAAGGGACGTCGCCGTCTCCAGATCGGCCATGTTCCAACCACCTCTCGCGCGTCGATCTCGCCGTACGCCGCGGGCATCGCGGGTCCGATGTCGGTAGGAAGTCGTTCAGTCGATCAGTTAACCGTTGGTAATCCGACTGTCTGATGGGGAAGGTAGAACACGCCAAGCATAAATCACGAGTACACGAAATCTCTCAACAAGATCATTACCCCGTTCCGTACGCGGCTAAACCCATCGAGCCGTAGGAAATTCGCGGATTGCCGGTCCTCGTCGGCACTTCCCCGTGTGGCCCTCTGCAAGCACCTTTTTGCCGGGCAATCGAATCATGTGCTGCACAACGTCATTCCACCTGATCAGCACCGCCCAGCCGTACTCATCCGCCCAGCGCTCGGCGATACGCACCAGGTGTGACGCCGGTCGCCGCGCGCAGGTGCACCCGCAGCGCGGTGACGCTGCCGAATCCGGCTCGGGCCGCGACGACTTCCACTGGCAAACGCGTAGTTTCCAGCAGTTCGCGGGCACGCGCGGTGCGCTGGGCGTCCAGCCACCGCCGCGGCGTGGTGCCCACTTCCGCCTTGAAGCGGCGGATGAAGGTGCGCTCGCTCATCAGCGCGTGCGCGGCCAGCGCCGAGACATTTACCGCCGCAGCCGGTTCGGCGACCGCCCAAGCCAGAGTGGCGGCGAGACCGCCGTCGGCCGCCGAGACGCCCGGCCGGTGCGGAACGTACTGCGCCTGACCACCCTCCCGATGCGGCGCGGTGACGTTCCATCTCGCCAGCTCCGCAGCCGCGTGCGCACCCAGTTCTGCGCGCACGATGTGCAGGCACAGGTCGAGGCCCGCCGACAGCCCGGCCGAGGTCAGTACGTCGCCGTCGTCCACGTACAACGCGGTCGGGTCCAGTCGCACCGCCGGATACAGCTCGGCGAACTCGCCGCAGTAGGCCCAATGCGTGGTCGCCGGTCGTCCGTCCAGTAACCCGGCCTCGGCCAGGACGAACGCGCCGACGCAGATGCTCACCATGGTCGCGCCCCGTGCCGCCGCGCTGCGCAGGGCGACCAACGCCTCCCGCGGCGTGGGCAGCGTCGGAATGCCGATCCCCGGCACGACGACGACATCCGCCTCCCGCAGCGCCTCCAGCCCGTGTTCCACCCGCAATTCGAAGCCATTGGGCGTCCACACCGGCCCCGGACGCAATCCGCAAGTCCGCATCTCGAAGCCCGCGGGCTCCCCGGTCTTACCCGGCCCGTGCCGGAACGCCTGAACAGCACAGGCCAGGTCGAACGCCATGACTCCGTCCAACGCCAGCGCCACCACTCGCTTCATCACCCTCAGCTTGGCACGAACCCGAGCACCACAGCCATTCCTGCCACCTCCCCCAAGCGCGTTCACCCCCACATCTGTCCCCCTGGCTGGCTCACCCATCGATGTTCTGGCGAGCAGCCCGATAAGCGTGGCCCAGGGAGCGTAGTGAGATGGCGGGGATCAAGCGCCGGTCGACCGCCATTCGACTACCGCCGACACCTGCACTTTGACACGAATCCGAGCATTGGTGGCGCTTGCGCCACTCGTGCCCCGGCGCCACGCACACTTGACTGCAACTGCACGCCGAGTTGCGACGAGAAGGAGGGCACAGTGGCCGTAGCGACGGGCCTGGATTGGGCATGGGCCACCCGTACCGGGGGCGCATTGTCGAAGGGGCAACGCGTACGGATGGCCGTCGCGACCGCTCGGACGCTGCCCGCCATGGCCCCCAACCGGGTTCGGCTCGCGCTGGGCCGGCGGGGGCGCGGGAAGCTGGAGTTGGCGGGTTTGCGGCTGCCCGATTCCAAGCTCGCCGTCGCGGCGGAGACCGAGGCACGTGAGGTGCTGTCACCGCCGGTACTCAACCATTCGCTGCGAACCTACTACTTCGGACGGGTCCTGGCCGAGCTCGATGGCGTCGCCTACGACGACGAACTCGTCTACGTCTCCTGTCTGCTGCACGATCTACAGCTCGAAAAACCCACGCCCGGTAGGTGTTTCGCGGTGGCAGGCGGGGAGCGGGCCGCTGCCGTCGCACTCGGCGCGGGCGCCACACCGGAGCGGGCCGACGCGATCGGCGCGGCCATCGCCGCCCACATCACCCCCGGGGTGGCCGACGACCTCGGCGACCCGGGCGGCTTCGTCTCCGCGGGCGCTTCGGTGGACGTGCTCGGCACGCGGCTGGCGGATGTAGATCCGGATTGGGTCGATGAACTGCTGCGACGCCACCCAAGGCTGGAGTTCAAGCGGCACGTGATCGCGGCCTTCCGAGCGGAAGCGAAGGCGATGCCGCGTGGCCGGATCCATTTTCTCAACCGCGCGGGGTTCCTGGCCATGATCCGCTTGTCGCCGTTCGGCGAATAGCGCCGCGATCACCGCGCGAAGCGCGCAAAAGTTTTGTCGCGCAGAACAAATCGCCCGCACCATCCGTCAGATGGTGCGGGCGAGGTGCTACTTTGGGTGGAGTGTCAGCCCAGACGCTGCTTGAGCGCCTCGAACTCGTCGCGCACGCCGGACGGCAGCTTGTCACCGACGAACTCGAACCACTCTTCGATCAGCGGGATCTCCTTGCGCCACTCCTCGGCGTTCACGGCGAGCGCCTCGTCGACGTCCTTGGGGTCGACGTCCAGCCCGTCCAGGTCGAGCTGCGTGGCGGTCGGCACGTTGCCGATCGCGGTCGCCTCGGCCTCGGCGGACCCTTCGATGCGGCCGACGATCCACTCCAGCACGCGGGAGTTCTCACCGAAGCCGGGCCACAGGAAGCGGCCGTCGTCACCGCGGCGGAACCAGTTGACGTAGAAGATCTTCGGCAGCTTGGCGGCGTCGGCGTTCTTGCCGAGGTCGATCCAGTGGCCCAGGTAGTCACCGACGTGGTAGCCCAGGAACGGCAGCATGGCCATCGGGTCGCGGCGCACGGTGCCCACCTTGCCCTCGGCGGCCGCGGTTTGCTCGGAGGACAGCGTCGCGCCCATGAAGACACCGTGCTGCCAGTCGAAGGACTCGGTGACCAGCGGAACGGTGGTCTTGCGGCGGCCGCCGAACAGGATCGCCGAGATCGGCACACCCTGCGGGTCGTCCCACTCCGGCGCCAGGATCGGGCACTGCGCCATCGGCGTGCAGTAGCGCGAGTTCGGGTGGGCGGCCAGCGTCTCGGTCTCCCGCAGGTACCAGTCGTTGCCCTTCCAGTCGATCAGGTGGTCGGGCTCGCCCTCCAAGCCCTCCCACCACACGTCGCCGTTGTCGGTCAGCGCGACGTTGGTGTAGACCGTGTTGCCCGCTTCCATGGTGGCCATGGCGTTCGGGTTCGAGCTGCGGTTGGTGCCCGGCGCGACGCCGAAGAAGCCGTACTCCGGGTTCACCGCGTAGAGGCGGCCGTCCTTGCCGAAGCGCATCCAGGCGATGTCGTCACCCAGGGTCTCGGCGCGCCAGCCCGGCACGGTCGGCTGGATCATCGCGAGGTTGGTCTTGCCGCAGGCGCTCGGGAACGCGGCGGCGATGTAGTACGCCTTGTTCTCCGGGGAGATCAGCTTGAGGATCAGCATGTGCTCGGCCAGCCAGCCCTCGTCGTGGGCCATCGCCGAGGCGATCCGCAGCGAGTAGCACTTCTTGCCGAGCAGCGCGTTGCCGCCGTAGCCGGAGCCGTAGCTCCAGATCTCCCGGTCCTCGGGGAAGTGGGTGATGTATTTGGTGTCGTTGCACGGCCACGGCACGTCGGCCTGGCCATCGGCCAGCGGCGCGCCCACGGAGTGCAGCGCCTTCACGAACGGACGGTCGGCGCCCAGCTTCTCCAGCGCGGCGGCGCCCATGCGGGTCATCACGCGCATCGACACCACGACGTACTCGGAGTCGGTGATCTCGACGCCCAGCTTGGGATCCTCGGCGCCCAGCGGACCCATGCAGAACGGCACCACGTACATGGTGCGGCCCTTCATCGAGCCCCGGTACAGCTCGGTCATCGTGGCGCGCATCTCGGTCGGGTCGACCCAGTTGTTGGTCGGGCCCGCGTCGGCCTCGGACTTCGAACAGATGAACGTGCGGGATTCCACCCGGGCCACGTCGGAGGGATCGGAGAGGGCGAGGAAGGAGTTCGGCTTCTTCTTCTCGTCCAGGCGCTGGAACGTCCCCGCCGCCACGAGCTGCTCGGTGAGCCGCTCCCATTCCTCGTCGGAGCCGTCCGCCCACACCACTCGATCCGGCTGGGTGAGTTCGGCGACTTCTTGTACCCAGGCGAGTAGTTCGCTGTGCTCGGTCGGCGCCTTGCCGTCGGATCCACGAAGACCAGGAATGGTCGCTGACGTCATGAAAACTCTCCTGAGATGGGCGACTACTCGCTGCCTCGCCGCCTGGCCCTAGGCCCATGACCAGCGCGAATGCACCGAGCGCCACCGTTGGCGGGAAGGCGCCCGCTCCGACCGGTCGAACGCGCACCCCAGGAGGGCGGCAGATCAGGACTTAGCGGACGCCCAAGTTCCTGAATAGAGGTTAACGCGATGTGACGGCCGGTACGGTATCGGGTTCCTCACTGTGTACCCAATCGGTCGTTCGTTTCAACAGGCGGAAGCCAACGATCGAGTATCCGGATATCGCGCTCGCATGCGGCGAGCTGACCGGGCTGCGCGGCCGCGATCCGGCGCAATTCGGCCTCCAGCCGGGCCACCCGGCGATCGGTCTCGACCATTCGCGCGGTGCTTGCCTGGACCACATGGTCGGCCAGAACGGTCTCGGCTTCCACGAGCGCGGTCGCCACCTGCTGCTCGAGCTGGGCTTTTACGTTGACCAGCGCGTCGGCCACCCATTGCCGGATGTGCGCTCGCTCGGCCAGCTGGCCGCGAGCGCGGACCACCCAGGCCGCCGCACCACCGCCGAGCAGCAAGGTCACCGGCACGGTCGCGACGTCGAGGGCGGGGACGAGCGAGAAGGGAGCAACCAGCAGGCGACCGAGGCCGACACCCGCCGACGCGCCGAGCGCGATCATAAGGTGATCTTCGACACCCCGGTGCCGGGGCTCGGGGTCCGGCCCCACCCGCGGGGCCGGGTCGCGCCGTCGCGGCGGTATACCCCGGTCCGTGCCCGCGATCCGGTCGCTCAGTTCGGCGAGGCGCTGGTCGATGAGGTGATCGAGGGCACCGGTCAGTTCGGTGACGCCTTGCTGCAGCCGGGCGGGGTAGCCGCCGATATCGGCGACGCGCAGCCGATCCAGCTCGGCGCGCGCGGCCGCGTGCAGTGCCCGGACGCGCGCGCCGATGTCGGTCATCAGGTCCACCCGGGCCAAGTGCAACTGCCCACGCAGGGCGGACATCGCGGTGGCCCGTCCACCGTCGCGGGCGGCCAGCAGCACGGCGCGCTCCTCGCGCAGACGGGCCGGTTCGGCGCCGGAGCGCAGCGCGGCCACCTGTTCGACCACCCGCTGCCGCGTGTCGGCCAAGACCCGCCCGGTGACCGCGCCCGGCCGGTCGCCCCCCGCGGCGGCCGCGGCGGTGAGCCGGGCGTGCAAGGCACCGAGACCGGAGCGGTCGAGCAGTCCGGCGTCCCCAGCGGTGCGCGCGGCGGCGGCCAGCCGCGCCGAGACCGGCACGATGTCCAGGTCGGTGACGCCCTGCTCAGCGAGCAGCTCCAGGTTCCGCGCCTGCACCGTGCGCCAGTCCTGGTAGGCGTGGATGCCGTTCATAGCGAGGAGCAGGTGGGTGCCCTCCGCGCGCAACCGGTGGATCACGCCCAGCAGGTCCGCGCCGAGGGTGGTGCCCGCGTCGAGCAGGATCAGCGCGACCGCGGGCGCGGCGGGCGAGGTGGTCTCCACCGCGTTCGCGTCGGCGACCGGTTCGGACAGCGTGACACGCGGTTCGAACCGGGCCAGTTCGGTGCGCAGCAGGGTCGTGTTGACGTCGGCGGGGCCGATAACCGTGACCGCGCCCGGCGCTCCTGACCCGTGCACCGCGCGCAACAGCGCCATCCCTTGCGGGTTCCAGCGCTCCACCACGGCCGCGAGTTCGGGCGATGCGGCGACCGCCGTCGCCAGGGCCGGGCGATCGGATTCGCCCTCGGCGGCTCGCGAGGACACCTCGGGTCCGCCGGGCGAGACCGGCTCCGCCCCGGCGGACGTGACCGCCGTCGACGCTTCCGGGGGTTCAGAGACCGGCACTGCTCATCCGTTCCCATAGTCGGACGTAGCCGTTGTGCACGCGCAAGGCCGCGCGGCGGGCGGCCGGGGGCATGTCGCTGGTGACGACGGCGCGCCAGCGCGCGGCTCGGGTCAGCGCGTCGTCGGCGTCGGCCGGTGCGGGCGCGGCGTATCCCGCCGCGAGATGGGCCACCTCCGGTCCGGCGAGCCCCGCGCAGAGCCCCAGCCAGAGAGCGTCGTCACCGCGGAGATAGGACTCCAGCAGGTCGCGTGCCCGACCGCCGTCCTCCGGGACCGCGCGGGCCGCCAGCCGGGCCAGCTCGTCGAGCAGTTCGCCGCCGCGCAGCGCGGACACCTGCTCGTAGCGGCGCTGCAGCAGCCGGTGCAGCGCGTCGATGCCGCTGGCCGCGTGCAGCACCTGCAGCAGCGCCTGCGGTGTGAGCCGCGGGTCGTGGCGCAGGGCCGTGCACGCGCAGGCCACGCCGTACAGGTCCCAGCGGCGCAGCAACTGCTCGCGCTCCGCGGCGTCCGGACCGGGCGCGACGAACAGATCCGGCGACAGGGTCAGCGCCGGGTCGGCTTCGCCTGCGAGCTTGCGCAGCAGGTCCAGCTCGGCGCCGGTCAGCGCGCCTGCCCTGGTACGCATGGCCAGCGACGCGACCACCGGAACCACCGGAATCCGCAGTTGGCCGCCGTACTGTTCGGCCGCGGCCACCGCGTCGGCCCAGCGGGAGCCGATCGCGTCGGCCTTGTTCAACACCGCGATCGTGCGCTGCGGCGGCAGGGTGGCCAGCATCCTGCGATCGGCCGGCGACGGCGCGGCCGACAAGACGTAGACGACGATGTCGGCGTCGAGTTCCGGATCGGCTGCTCCCGGCTGGTCCACCGGATCGGTCTCCACCGCGGACATCAGCGCGAGCGCGTGCAGCACCGTGGTCCGTCCCGCGTGCGCACGCCCGGTCACCTGGATGCGCGGCGGTCTACGCCACGCGCTGACGGCCGCTGCGGCGGCGTACCCGATCTGCGGATCACGCCCGGTCCCGAAGCGCAACTCGGCGAGCAGCTTGTCGAGCTGATCGTGATCGGGCGTGGGAACACCGCGCTCCCGCAACGGCCCGTCGGAATCAGTGGCTGTCGGCATGCTGCACACCCCCTTTTACGGTGCGCAATTCTGTCAGAAGTACGGGCGCCGGACAGGTTCGACGGCTCAGCTGCCGCTGAAGTACTTGTTCGCGGTGCGCACCGCCCAGTTCGGCGCGTACTTCGCCACCGTCGCCAGCACCTTCGCCTGGGTGCCGATCTCGTAGTGCACTTTCGGCAGGCGGGCGCGCTTGCGCGTGGCCTCCCAGATACCGGCCGCGACGTCCTCCGCCGACAGCCGCACGCCGAGCGACTTCGTCGTCCCGGTCGTCACACCGTCCACCATGGCCGTGGCCACGAACATCGGCCAGATCGCCAGGACCCGGATGTCGTAGCGCTCCCATTCGAGGTCCAGCGCCTCGGTGAAGCTCTTGACCGCCGATTTCGTCGCGCCATAGGTCGCGAGCTCGGCTTGGCCGTAGATCGCCGAAGCCGAGCAGAGGTTGACCACCTGGGCGCCGGGGGTGTCCCGCAGATAGCGGAACGCGCTGTGCGTTCCCGCGAGCACTCCCACCAGGTTGACCTCGACGATCGCCCGATGGGCCGACAGTTCGATCGACTCGAACGCCCCCGAGCGCAAGATGCCCGCGTTGTTGACCAGGATGTCCAACCGTCCGGTCGCGGCGTGGAACTCGGCCAGCCGCTCCGCCCACTGCGTGTCGTTCGTCACATCGAGCACTCCGGTGTGCACGTGACCGCCCTTGCCAGCGATATCACCAGAGAGCCTGGTCAGACCCACTTCGTCGATGTCGTAGGCCCCGACGTGGTATCCCTGCGCAGCGAAAAGCAAGGCCGTGGCTCGCCCGATACCGGCCGCCGCGCCGGTGATGAACACTGTCGGTCTGCTCATGCCCGGGGAGTCTAGTGCCGCGGACGCCGTGTACTCCGGGGTTCCCAGACGCCCGGTCGGTCACTTACCCTGCTGAAGTGGTCGGCACCTTAACCGGTGCGCAGCTTCATCTTTCGCATGCGGCGACCGACCTCGACGATGAGGAGGTTGCGATGACCGCGAATGTCATCGGCGCTACCGATCTGGAGCCTGGCTCTCCCGCGGACCGCAAGCCTTTGCTGCCCAGCGTGGACCCGTTCCATCGACCGCCGAAAGGGTTCGCGGCCAAGGCGCCGGGCACCATCCTGCGCAGCAGGAAGATCGAGGTGGCGCTGTTCGGGGTCATCCCGCAGCGGGTGTCGGCCTGGCAGCTCCTGTATCGCAGCTCTGACCTGCACGGAGCCCCGGAAGCGGCGATCACGACGGTCCTGCTGCCGCTGGGCGCGGAGCCGGACGAGGATCGTCCGCTGCTGGCCTTCCAGACCGCGATGGACGCGGTGACCGAGAAATGCTCCCCGTCCTACGCGCTGCGCTACGGCGCGCGGGCGCTCGGGTCGGTCACCCAGTTGGAATGGCTGCTGGTCGCGAACGCGCTGCGGCGCGGCTGGGCGGTCAGCATCGCCGACCACGAAGGCCCGCACGGAAACTTCGGCGCGCCGCGGGAGCCCGGCTACCGGGCGCTCGACGGCATCCGCGCCGCGCTGCGCTTCGGCCCGCTCGGGCTCGGCCCCGAGACCCGCGTCGCGGTGTGGGGTTACTCCGGCGGCGGCATGGCCAGCTCCTGGACGGTGGAGATGGCGCCGACCTACGCCCCGGAACTCCACATCGTCGGCGCGGTGCTCGGCGCCCCGGTGGGCGACCCGGGCCAGGTCTTCGACCGGCTGAACGGCACTCCCTTCGCGGGCCTGCCCGCCATCGTGATCGCCGCCCTCCGCAGGCTGTATCCCGCCTTGAGCTCGGTGATCGATGACGAACTGAACTCCGACGGCCGCCGGTTCGTCGTCCGCGCGGAGAACGCGACGCCGCTGGGCGCGATCCTCGGCTTGGCGGGCAAGAAGGTGGACGACTTCCTCAGCCGTCCGCTCTCCGAGGTGCTCGACACCCCCGCACTGCGCGCGATGTTCGAGGATCTGCGGCTCGGCAACGCCACGCCCACCTGCCCGCTGCTGGTGGTGCAACCCATCCACGACCAGATCATCCACATGGACGGCATCGACGGTCAGGTGGCGCGCTACCGCCGCGGCGGCGCCGCGGTGACCTACGTCCGCGACCGGCTCAGCGAGCACTTCTCGCTGCTGCCGCTGTCCACGCCGATCAGCCTGGACTGGCTGGCCGACCGGCTCGCCGGGCAACCGGTGAGCGACGTCGGCGACACCACCGTGTGGTCGGTCGCCGCCTCGCCCTCGGGCGTGCGCGGCCTGCTGGAGATGGCCGTGACCGCGGCCAAGGTCGCGCTGGGCCGTCCACTGCGTCAGCAGCAGCCGACCGCCGCCAGAATCGCCCCCGCGCGCGCGGCCTGACCTCCTGCTCAGCGGCCCGTGCACAACCGCTTACCGCACGGATCGCCGGATGCTGGACAATGGACGCCGTGAACGACGCCGCGAACCATACTGCCGAGTCAGTTCCGGGCCCGCCGTCCACAGCTTCGGCTCCGGCCGAGGGCGGGCCCGGACACAAGACCGGCTCCCGCCTGTACCCACGAGTCACCAGCTTCCGGTCGCGCAGGGGCGCGCTGACCGCGACCCAGCAGCAATCCTGGGACCGGATGTGGCCCTCGATCGGCCGCGAGGTCGCCGACGAGCCGCTGGACGCGGCCGCCTGGTTCGGCCGCGACGCGCCGCTGGTCATCGAGATCGGCTGCGGCACAGGCACCGCGACGGCAGCCATGGCACAGGCCGAACCGCACCTGAACCTGATCGGCATCGAGGTCTACCAGCCCGGCCTCGCGCAGTTGGTGCAGCGCATCGAGCGCGAAGGGATCGGTAACATCCGCCTGCTGCGCGGCGACGCGGTGGACGTGCTGGAGAACATGATTGCCGTGGAGTCGCTGACAGGCGTCCGCGTCTTCTTCCCCGACCCGTGGCCGAAGGCGCGCCACCACAAGCGGCGGCTGCTGCAACCCGCGACGGTGGCGTTGATCGCCAGCAGGCTGAAGCCGGGCGGTGTGCTGCACGTCGCCACCGACCATGCCGGTTACGCCGAGCACATCCACGCGGTCGGCATGGCGGAACCCCTGCTCGAGGGATGGAACGAGAGCACGGGCGGGGTCAGCGCGGAGCATCGCGCCACGGCCCCCATCGGTTTCGAACGTCCCGTCACGAAATTCGAAGGCAAGGCGCATCGCGCCGGTAGCGCCATCACGGAACTCGTATGGGGGAAGATCGACCGATGAGCGTCAGTGAGATGGCCCACGAAGTGGTCGATGTTGCCGGGGAGGTGCACGGGGGCGGAGCAGAAGGTCTGGGCGGCTCGGCGCCGGACGTGCGCCGCGTCCTGTTGGTGTGGGACGCCCCGAACCTCGACATGGGTCTCGGCGCCATCCTGGGCGGCCGCCCCACCGCGGCCTACCGCCCCCGGTTCGACGCGCTCGGCCGCTGGCTGCTGGCCCGCACCGCCGAACTCTCGGTGGGCGCGGTGCACCGCGTGGAACCCGAGGCCACCGTCTTCACCAACATCGCGCCGGGCACCGCCGACGTCGTGCGGCCCTGGGTAGAGGCGCTGCGCAACGTCGGCTACGCGGTCTTCGCCAAACCCAAGATCGACGAGGACTCCGACGTCGACGCCGACATGCTGGGCCACATCGCCCTCCGCAGTCGCGGCGCGGGCCTTGCGGGCATCATGGTCGCCTCGGCCGACGGCCAGGCGTTCCGCGAACCGCTGGAGGAACTGGCGGCCAAAGGAGTGCCGGTCCAGGTGCTCGGGTTCCGCGAGCACGCGAGTTGGGCCGTCACATCCGATACTCTCGAATTCATCGACCTCGAGGACATTCCGGGCGTGTTCCGTGAACCGCTGCCCCGCGTGAGCCTCGACTCGCTGCCCGACGAGGGTGCCTGGCTGCAGCCGTTCCGGCCGCTGTCGGCACTGCTCACCTCTCGCCCCGCCCAAGGAGTCGCTTAGTGTTCACACGCTGGGGCGATCTGGTATATCGGCTGCGTTTCGCCGTCATCGGCATCGTCGTGGCCGCACTCTTGGCTCTAGGCGGATACGGCCTCGGCTTGGAGCAGCATCTCAGCTCCAGCGGTTGGGACGATCCGACGTCGGAGTCGGCACAGGCGGCGCGAATCGCCGACTCGGCGTTCGGGCGCGATCACAACAGCGACGTTATCGTCCTCTACACCCCGCCCGAGGGCAAAACGATCGAAGACCCGCAGTTCCGTGCGAAGGTCGTCGACAGCCTCAACCGGTTGCCCAAGGAGCATCCGAACGAGATCGCCATGGTCAACGGGGCCTACTGGCAGACCGAGACCGGCCCCGGCTTCCCGGCGACCTTCGGTTCGAAGGACAAGAAGTACACCTTCGCCTCGATCGCCATCGTCGGTGACAGCGACACCGAGATGGTGCGCAACTTCCGGAAAGTGAAGGACGTCTTCTACATTCCGGGCGTCGACGTCCAGGTCACCGGTCTGCAGGCCGTGGCCGGCACCCTCAACGACACCATGGCGGCCGACCAGAAGCGCATGGAGATGCTCGCCATCCCGGCCGTCGCGGTGCTGTTGTTCTTCATCTTCGGTGGGCTGATCGCCGCGGGCTTGCCGCTGGTCGTCGGTGGCCTCACGGTCATCGGCGCCAACGGGATCATCATGTTCCTGACCAAGTTCACCGAGGTCAATTCGTTCGTCTCCGGCGTCGTCTCGATGATCGGACTCGGTCTCGCCATCGACTACGGCTTGTTCATCGTCAGTCGCTTCCGCGAGGAACTGGCCGAAGGCTACGACACCCGCGCGGCGGTACGGCGTTCGGTGATAACGGCGGGGCGCACCGTGGTGTTCTCCGCGACCATGATCATCGCCAGCCTCGGCGGCATGCTGCTGTTCCCCCAGGGCTTCCTGAAATCGGTGGCCTACGGCACGATCGCGACGGTCTCGCTGGCGGCGCTCACCGCTATCACGATCCTGCCCGCGATGCTCGGCGTCCTCGGCCCCCGCGTGGACATGCTCGGCCTGAAGAGGTTCCGCAAGACCAAGACCGCGGAGGAAGTCGAGAACGGCTTCTGGGGCCGGATCACGCAGTGGGTGATGAAGCACCCGCTCAAGATCGCCGTGCCCATCTGCATCGTCCTGCTGCTGCTCATCATCCCGGTGAAGAACCTTGCTTTCGGTGGCATCAACGAGCGATACCTGCCGCCGGACAACAAAACCCGCGTGGCGCTGGAGAATTTCTACGAGGTCTTCCCGCTGAAGAAGACCGACCCGGTCCAGATCGTCATGGTCTCCGACGACAGCACCGCGGTCGGCAAGGTGTACCGGGAAGCCAAAGCGGCTCCTGGCCACACCGGCTTCGACGTGCCCAGCCGTTCCATCAGCCAACCGAACGTCTATCGGACGAGCGCGACCCTCGAAGATTCGGAGAACGCGGATCCGACCATCGAGTATCTGCGCTCGATCGACGTCCCCGACAACGTCCAGCTCTACGTCGGCGGCCAGCCGACGATTCAAAAGGACAGCATCGACGCGCTGCTCGAACGCATGCCTTTGATGATCGCGCTGGTCATGTTGGTGACGACGCTGCTGATGTTCCTCACCTTCGGCTCGCTGGTATTGCCGATCAAGGCCGCGCTCATGAGTGCGCTCGGCCTCGGGTCCACGCTCGGCATCTTGACGTGGATCTTCGTCGACGGCCACGGTGCGAAGCTGCTGAACTTCACGCCGCAGCCGATCATGTCGCCGGTGCTGGTGCTGATCATCGCCGTCATCTACGGCCTGTCCACCGACTACGAGGTCTTCCTGCTCTCCCGGATGGTCGAGGCACGCACCATGGGCGCCTCCACCACCGAGGCGGTGCGCGCGGGTACCGCGCACACCGGCCGCATCATCACCGCGGCCGCGCTCATCCTGCTCGTCGTGGTCGGCGCGTTCGCGTTCTCGGATCTGGTGATGATGCAGTACATCGCCTACGGCCTCATCGCGGCGCTGTTCATCGACGCGACCATCCTGCGCATGCTGCTGGTGCCCGCCACCATGAAGCTGCTCGGCGACGACTGCTGGTGGGCGCCCGCGTGGATGAAGAAGATCCAGCAGAAGATCGGGCTCGGCGAGCCCATCCTCGACGACGAACGCCCCGGCGGCGGTGACGTGGTCGATCTGGTCAAGACGACGCCGATCACCGACCCGGTGACAATGCAGATACCCGCCGTCGCCGCAGCGAACAAGGTGCCGAGGCGCAAGCCGCGTACCGTCGCCGAGATCGAGGCCGAGGCGCCCACCAGGCGGTTGGACCGGGTCCCGCCCTCGCCCGCACCGCAGGCGACGCCCGCGCCGCCGCCGCTCGATCCGACCAGGCAGCGTCCGGAACCGCCGCGCAGTGCCACGCCGCCGCACGGCGAGCCGATTCGTCCGCGGCGAATCTCGCAGACGCCGAACCCGCCGCGCCCGGATCAGGCGGAGCAGTGGCCGCGGTCCACTCCACCTCTGCCGCAGGACCCCCCAGGTCCGCGGCCCCCCGCGGGCCTGCTGCCGGAGCAGAACGCGCCGCACGTCAGTGTGCCGTCGGTGATCTTTCCCGAGCACAGCCCGGGAGCCGCTGTCTCACCCGTCACGCCGCCCGCGC
>NZ_JABLTE010000118.1 GCF_013315795.1 Nocardia barduliensis | reverse complement strand
GTATCGGGGTCGGTGCAGTCGGCGTGCAGGTAGGGCGGGGCGTAGTCGGGTGCCGAACCGGGGCGGCGCGGGGTGGCGTAGTCGCAGGCGTAGCGAGGGTAGATACTGGCCAGCGCCCACACACCGCCGTCGTGGAACGCCGAGGCGACGGCGTCGAGTGCCGACCCCGCGCGCTGCCGAGGGAAGAAGAACTCCTCGAGCGCGGGGATGCGCGTGTAGGCGACCTGGGAGACGGTGACCAGATTGCCCAGTAGCTGGACCATGGTCGGGGAGTTCTGCGCGAGGATGGCATCGAGGGTGGACAGCATCGGCGGTGTCCGCGCGAGGAGTTGTTCGTAACCGCCGGTCATCGCGGACACCCCGCCGAGGCTGACGGCCAGATTCGCCGCGGTGGACTCGAGGGCGGTGCGCCCGTCGTGCAGGGTCGCCAGCACGACTCTGCTGTTGCGCAGCAAATTCACCGTCTGCGGCAGGATCGCGTCCAGGGTGGCGACGAGGAAGGTGCCGCCGTCGATGATCGCGGCCAGCTTGTCGGGGCCTGCCGGGCCGACACCGAGTTCGCGGGATATCGCCGCGAGCTGGATCGGATCGAGTTGAGCCAGTGTGCCGCTGAGGCTTTCGAGCATCTCCGAGAGCGGGACCGGGGTCGAGGTGCGGTCGGCGGTGACGACGGCGCCGTCGGTGAGGTAGGGACCGTCGTCGCGGGTGGGCAGGAAGTCCAGGTACTGCTCACCGGCTGCGGACAGGGCTGCGGCCCGGACCTGACCGGATGCCGAGATGCGCACGTGCTCGGCGATGGCGGCGACGGCGATGACCTTCGCACCGGCGACATACACGGACTCGACGCGCCCGACCCGGACTCCGCGCAAGGTGACGTCCTGGCCGGGGAGCAGCCCGCCGGATCGCTCCAGTTCCACGCGCACGCGATACGGCTTGTCGAACGGATCGATCCGGAGCGTGCCCAGCCCGAGATACCCGCAGGCGCCTGCGAGGATCGCGAGCAGACCGGCCAGCGATATCGCGAGCCGGTGTCGGTGCGCGCGCCCGACCATGCCGACGAGCAGCCGGGCGGGTCCTTCCCATCTGCTGGGGTGCGAATTCGTAGTCATCGCGGCGTGCCTTCCAGCCGTGTGCCGAGGCGATCGAGCATGTGTCGCAAAGAGCCGACGAAGGCCGTCCAGTCCGTCTGGTCGGGCGGCCTGGCGCCCGGTGTGCCGGGGAATCCGGGGTCGGGAACGGCGCCGACGGCGAGCTGGGCGACGTCGACATCGACGTGGCCGTTCGGGCCGCTGATCATCTTGATGACAATCCCCAGCATGGTGTTCAGCTCGTCCAGATCGGCTTCCGGATTGACCGCCGCGGCGTTGAGACCCGCAGCCAGCCGGTTGATGTCGGCCATCATGCCGGTGTCGTCGGTGCCCTGGATGCTGGGGAACCGGGCGAGCTGGGCGGTGATCGTGTCGATGCGGTCGACGAATGTGAGCAATGCGTCGGTGTTCTCGGCCAGCACCTGCACGGCAGGTCCCGCCGCGGCGACGGCATCGGTCAGAGTGGCCTGCTGGGCGACCACGGTCGCGCTGAGATCGGCCGCGGAGCGGAGGACCTCGCCGATCCGGGCGGATCGAGCCGAGAGGATGCCGAGCAGGGTCCGGGTCCGGTCGAGCAGCGCGGCGAGTCGCTCGCCGCGGCCTCCGACGTGTTCGCCGAGCGCGGAAATCACCGCGGTGAGGTGCTCGATGGTGCCGCCGCTGACCAGAAGCGATGCACGGGTGAGCAATTCCTCGATCGTGCTGGCGGCCGAGGTCGACTCCAGGGGGATCGCGTCGCCCTCGCCGAGGATCGCGGCTCCCGGCTCCACGGCCACGGGAGGTTTCATCGCGACGAAGACATCACCCATGGGAGTGGCAGATCTCAGTTGCGCCGTAGTGCCGGCGGGCAGGCGCACTGTCGAGGTGATGCGCAGGGTCACCACGGCGGTGTAGTCGCGGGCCGACATGGATTCGACCTGGCCGATGTCGGCGCCGTTGAGTTTCACCTTCGCCTTGGTCGGCAGGTTGAGGGCATTGCCGAATGTCGCGGTCAGGGTGAAGGTCTCGCCGCTCGATCCCGGTGCGGGCAGCGGCAGCCGATCCAGTCCGGTGGCGCATCCGGTAACCGACAGCGCGAGTACGGTGGCGGTCGCGACGAGGTGCAGCAGGTGTTCAGGTCGTGTCATCGGACGTTCTTTTCCGCCAGGCCCGCCAGGATCGCGGTGATACCGAAGTCCGGTCCCATATCGCGCATGGTGCCGGTGGCGCAGCCGAGATTGTGGAGCTGCAGCAGATTACAGATCTCTTTGACCATTTGGCCGTCGAGCAGCAGCCGGTTGATGTCGACCGCGGCGCGCAACGCGCCGACGTTGTGATCGATGGCGTTGTAGGCGTTGTCGGTGACCAAGGGGAATACGTCGAGGAATTCGGCGAGGTTGTAGTCGTAGGCGGCCAGGGAGGTCGACACGGTGTTCGCGTCGGTCGTCAAGGCGGCGATGCTGTCTCGGTGGCGGATCAGCAGGTCGGCTACCTGGGTGATGATCCGGTTCAGGGCGGCCCCGGTGGTGCCGGCGCCGAGCTGTTGATCGGCCAGGAAATCGCTGAGTCGCGCGACGGCGGAACCGAATTCGCGCAGCGTCCGGTCGTTGCGTGCGGCGGTCGCGGTCAGGGAGTCGAGGTTGGTGACCACGGTGGTGATCGCGTCGCGGGTGGCGGCGCCGTGGTCGGGGCCGAGTCGCAGCGCGCGGGCCAGCTCTCCGAGGGCGGCTCGCATGTCGGCGCCGTTGCCGCTGGTCGCCGCGGCTCCCAGGTGCATGAGGTCGGCGACCGGGCCGTTGCCGTCGCCGTCGCCGCCCAGGGAGGTCGACAGTTTCTGCGCCATCGACAGGAGGGCGTCGAACTCGACCGGTGTCTTGGTTCGGCTGATGTCGAGGATCGCGTCGTCGGGCAGGGTGGGACCGCCACGGTAGACGGGTGTGAGTTCGATGTGGCGGTCGGTGAGGATGGAGTCGGAGATGGTGACGGCCTGCACATCGGCGGGCAGCGTGATCGTGTCATCGACGTCCATCCGGATCTCGACGTCGGTGCCGCGGGCGGTGATGCGCGTGATGCGACCGACGGGCATCCCGAGTACCGAGACGGCGTTGCCCTCGTAGAGGCCGTTGGCGTTGGCGAAGTGGGCGGTGATGGTGGCGGTGTCCGCGCCGGGGCCGTTCGAGCACCCGGTCAGGCCCGCGGCGCTCAGGGCGATCGCGGCCAGTTTGAGGGTGGAAGTCATCACGCTCATCGGCAGTCCTGCAGGTAGGGGTTGTGGCCGGCGGCGACTGCCGTGGCGCTCAACGCGCACATCCAGGAGTCCACGAAGGCGCCGTCGGGGGCGTTGGCGTTGAGTTCGGGACCGCTGCCGGTGGCGTTGGCGAACAGCCGCCACGGGACGGGCAGGATCTGCAGGATGTTGCGCAGCAGGTCGTCGTGGGCGGCGATCATGGCGGTCATGTCGTGTAAGTCGGTCAGGAGTTGGTCGATTTCGCCGTGCCCACCGACCACGATCGGTTCGAGCCGGTGGACCAGGGTGGTCGTCGCGTCCAGGAGTCGGCGCAGCGCGTCCTGCCGGGCGTTGATCTGCTGGAGCAGGGTGCGTCCCTGGCCGATCACCGCGGCCAGATCGGCTTGCTGCCGGTCGATGACCGTGCTGACCTGGCTGGTGCTGGTGAGCAGCGCGCCGATCTGGTCGCGGCGCTGGGCGATGACACCGGACAGGGATCGGACATCGGACAGGATGCCGGGGATCAGAGCCGGCACGCCGTGCAGTTCGCGCGACAGCGAGGCCATCGACTCGGCGATCCGGTCGGCGTCGATTCGGTCGAAGGTGGTGGTGGCGTCTTGCAGGGCGATCTCGAGGTCGTAGGGGACGCTGGTGTGCGACAGCGGAATTCGATTGCCGGGTAGTTCACCGGTGCCGGTGGAGCGCAACTCGATGTAGCGGGAGCCGAGCAGCGTGGTGAGTTTGATCGCGGCTCGGGTGTCGGC
The DNA here is from genome assembly GCF_013315795.1 of Nocardia barduliensis. Taxonomy (GTDB): domain Bacteria; phylum Actinomycetota; class Actinomycetes; order Mycobacteriales; family Mycobacteriaceae; genus Nocardia; species Nocardia barduliensis. The sequence continues at coordinate 16,829 of NZ_JABLTE010000118.1, read as the reverse complement.
GCCGAGTGTGACGTCGTCGTTGTCGATGGCCATGGTGACCTCGACGTGGTCGCCGTTCAGCCGGGTGCTGGTCACCGTGCCCACGGGGATACCGGCCCAGGTGACGGCGTCTCCCGCGCCGATGCCTGCGGCTTGGGCGAAGTCGGCCCGGTAGGTGCGTGTCCCGAGGTGCAGGGAGTTGAGCACGACCAGGATGGTCAGCAGCACCGCCAGAGCGGCGACGGCGGTGACACCGATGCGCAGCGAGGTGTCCACGTCGGTCGCGTCGAAACCGGTGCTGCTCGGATGCCGGTGTCGGCGGAGGCGGAAGCGCAGTCGTTCGATCATGGGTTCACCTGCATATGGCGGAGTGCTGTGGGCGGCCGGTCGGGGAGGAGACGCCCAGGATCTGGGCGATCATCGGATCGACTCCGGGGACGAGGCTGAATCCGATGTCGCAGACATAGGCGTTGACGAAGGCGCCGCTGTCGGTGGCCCGGACCATGGCTTGCAGCAGCAGGGGAAGGTTGAAGCCCAGGTAGGCGAAACGGTCTCGACCCTGGACGAAATGGTGCGCGAAGCCGGGCTCGCGATGCACGAACTCCGTCAGCGCGGGGGAGGCGCCGTCGACGACGGCCGCGGCATCGGCGACGACGGTGGCGATCCGGTCGGTCTGCGCGATCAGGGTGTCGCGACGGGCGTCGAGGCCGTCGAGGAGTTTGCGGGTCTGGGTGAGGGTGGTCTGCAAACCGTCGCTTTGGCCGGCCAGTGTGGTCATGACAGCGGCGAGGTTGTCGATGAGGGTTCCCAGGATCTGGTCGGGGCCTGCGAAGGACTGCGCGAGCGTCGCGGTCTGGGTGATGAGGGCACCTAGCGCGCCGTCGTCACCTTGCAGAGCGCGGATCAGCGCGGAGGTCAGATCGTCGACCTCGCGGGGGTCGAGGGTGCTGAACAGGGGCTGGAATCCGTTGAGCAGTCCGGAGATGTCGAAGGAGGGCTGGGTGTGTTCGAGCGGGATTCGCGCGCCGGGCGCCATGGGCTCCGGGTCGCCGAAGTCCGCCAGGCTCAGTCCGAGGTAGCGCTGCCCGATCAGGTTCTGGTAAGTGACCGAGGCCAGGGTGTTGCCGTACACGGTCTGGTCGCGGTGCAGCCGGAACGTGACTTCGGCGTGCGGTCCGTGGATCTCGATGGTGTCGACGCGGCCGACCCGCACTCCGGCGACCCGGACGTCGTCACCGACGCGCAAGCCGGAGACGTCGGTGAACACCGCGGAGTAGGTGTCGGTGGCACCGGTGAGGTCGCGTTGCAGGGTCACGTGGACCATCCAGGTCGAGACCGCGGCCACCAGCAGGAACGCGGTCAAGCCGATGAGGTCGCGTGGCCGTTTCATCGAGGTACCTCTATTGCCGGGGGTGTGGGGGACAGCGGCGCGGTGCCGGGGCCTGTTGTCGTCGGTGGTGTCAGCCCGAAAAGGTCGGCGAGGCCGCCGGATTCGGGCGGCAGGCCGAAGTGCTGGGTCAGCCGGCGTCGTTGCTCGGGTCCGTTCACCGGCAGATCGAGGGTGCCGATCACGGGCGGGCCCGCGGTAGGGCCGTTGTCGCAACTCGGGCCGGCCAGTTCGCCGTAGCGGGGGCAGTCGGTGCGGGTGTATTGCTTGTGCGGGGTGAGTTCGACGATGACCTTGGCGGTGCCGCTCTGGTTCTCGGCGTTCCAGAAGTCGTGGGTGAACACGCGGGCGACACGGGTCTGGGACGTTGTCATCTGCACGAAGTTGTCGCTGCCCGCGGCCAGGATCCGCAGCACCGGGCCCATCCGTCCGGTGAGGCCGAGCAGGGTGTCGCCGCGATTGGTCAGCGCTGTGCCGAGGCTTCCGGTGGTCGCGATGCCACCGGTCAGCAGCGCGGCCAGCTGCGCGCGCTGTTCGGCCATACTGCGCATCGGCGCGACCGCCTCGTGCAGGGCGGTGAGCAGATCGGGTGCGGACTGCTGCAATCCGGCGACGGCCTCCGACAGCCCGGTGAGCAGCGCCGGTTCACCGGGGGAGGTGGCTTCGGCGGTGTAGGTGCGCACGAGGCGCTCGAGCTGGGTGGCCGCTGCCAGCGCGTCCGCCCCTCGGCCGCGAGTGGCGCGCTCGAGGGTTTCCAAAATTCCGAGGGTGGGGTCGGAGCCGGGGCGCCCGACGGCGGCCGCGATGTGGCTGAGTGCGGTGAGCGAGGTCTGCAGTTGCACGCCGGCGCGGCTGTGGTCTTCCGGGATCCGCGCACCGTGCGCCAGCGCGGCGGCGGGGCCGTTGTCGATGAGCTGGATCGAGGGGACGGCGAAGACGTTGCTGGGTACGACGCGCGCGGTCACGGTGGCCGGGATCCCGGCGGCATGCTCGGCCATCAGATCGATGCGCACCGTGTTGGTTCGGCCGCCGGCCGCGGGCACCACCTCCCGCACGCTGCCGACCAGCACACCGCGGTATTTGACGTCGGACTTCCGCGGCAGCCCGTCGCCGACATCGACCAGGACCGCGCTCACTTCGACCGTTCGCGTGAACGCCCCCTCGGATCGCGCGATCATCGCCACGGCGGTGGCTGTGACGACGGCCAGGACGGCCAGGCCGCGCACGAACAGGCCCGGGTTGGACAGGTGCCGGTCATCGGATTCGAAAACGATCGCCATCGCGCTACCCGCTTATCCTCGATCCGGAGTCGAAACCCCAAAGCGCCAACGTCATCAGCAGGTTCACCGTGATCATCACGGTGATGCTCGCGCGCATCGCCCGTCCGGCCGCGATGCCGACTCCCTGCGGACCGCCGCGCGCGTAGTAGCCGTAGTAGCACTGGATGGTGGTGGTCACGATGACGAAGACGACCGCTTTGAGCAGGGAGTAGGCGATGTCGGCGCCGCTGAGCACCAGGTCGAAATAGTGGTCGTAGGTGCCGAAGGATTGGCCGCCGACGACTCCGACGAACAACTTCACGGCGAGGTAGTCCGCGGCAAGCCCGGCCAGGAACAGCGGGACCATCGCCACCACGGAGGCGAGCAGCCGGGTCGAGACGAGGAACGGGACCGGACGGATCGCGATCGAGTCCAGGGCGTCGATCTCCTCGGCGATCCGCATCGCGCCCAGCTGTGCGGTGAACCGGCAGCCCGCCTGCGCGGCGAAGGCGATGGAGGCCATGATCGGGGCCAGCTCGCGGGTCGCGGCGGTGGCCGCGATCATCCCGGTGGCGGGCTGCATACCGAGCAGTTTCAGCGCGTTGAAGCCCTCGATGCCGACGATGCCCCCGGCGGCGGCTCCGAGGATGATCATCACCCCCGCGGTGCCACCGCCGACGATGAGCGAGCCGTTGCCCCAGGTCACATCCGAGAGGATGCGCATGGATTCCCGGCGGTAGTGGCGCACGGCCAGCGGGATCGCGACCACGGCGCGCACGAAGAAGGTGAACATGTGCCCGAGCCGGATGACCCCGTAGCACGGTGGTCGCGCCACCGCGATCACCGTGCGGACGCCGGGCGGGCGATAGGTGGTGGCCATTACAGCGTCGTCCTCGGGAACAGCATGGTGTATATCTGGGTGAAGCCCAGGTTGACCACCATCAGCACGACGATGGAGGCCACCACGGCCGCATTCACCGAATCGGCGACCCCGCCCGGCCCGCCGCGGCTGCTGAGGCCCTTCTCGCAGGCGATGACCACTACGATCACCCCGAACACCGCACCCTTGACCATGGCCAGGTACAGATCCCCCGCCGTGGCGAAGGAGGAGAAGGTGGCCAGATAGCTTCCCGGGGTTCCGTCTTGGACGTAGACGTTGAACAGGTAACCGGCGAGGAATCCGACGAAGCAGCTGGTCCCGGTCAGGGCCATGGCGACCACGACACCGGCGGCGAGTCTGGGCACCACGAGCCGGCGTAGCACCGAGACGCCCATGACTTCCATAGCGTCGATCTCATCGCGGATCTTGCGGGAGCCCAGGTCCGCGCACAGCGCCGAACCCACCGCTGCCGCGAGCAGAATGGCGGTGACCAGTGGTGCCGATTGGCGGATGACGGCCAACCCGCTGGCGGCTCCGGCCAAAGCCGTGGCACCCACCTGCCCGGCCAGCAACCCGAACTGGATCGAGAGCGTGGCGCTGATCGGCAAGGCGACCGCCACGGTCGGCAGCAGCGAGGTCTTGACCATGAACGCCGCCTGTTGCAGGAACTCGTCGAAGGCGAACCGGCGTGCGGCGATATCGCTGACGAGATGGCGCAGTGCCTGCTGCCCGAGCGTGACCTGCCGGCCGACGGTCCGTAGCGCCGCGACCGGATGGCGGCGTGCGTAGCCCTTCGACCAGTTCTTGATCTCGGCGACCGCGGTGGGCGCGGCCGGATGTAGGTTCGGGGTCTCATCGAGAGTCACTGTGAGCCTCGCTTTTTCGGTGTTCGTCAGCGCGGCCGGGGTGCGGCGAGTTCTCGAAGCGAAGACAGGAACAATTCGTCCATGCGCGGACTGAGTTCGCTCAGAGTGGTTGCGCTGGCATGACTGGCGGAGCCGAAGACGCGTTCCAGCGCGTCGGCGGTGGTCGTGGTGCCGATGGACAGGCACAGGCAGGCCACACCGTCGGCGCGCAGTTCTTCCAGGGCTTTGTGGGCGTCGCTTTCGGCGTAGCGGCCCTCGTAGCCGTCGTCGTAGGGGTGGCCGTCCGACAGCACGACCAGCAATAGATTCGGCGTTCCTGCCTCGTTTTTCAGGATTTCGCCCGCTCCGCGGATGCCGGCGCCGAGCCGGGTGTAGTTCGCGGGTTGCAGTTGATTGAGCCGGGCCCGCCCGACCGCGCCGAAACGCTGGTCGAAGGTCTTGATCGCGGGCAGATGCACGGCGTGGCGGCCTTGGGAGCGGAAGGCGTAGACCGCGACGCGGTCGCCGAGTTCTTCGAGGGTGAGGGCCAAGGTGGCGGCCGCGCGTCGCTGGTGGTCGTGCACGGCGAGGCCCTCTGGATCGGTGTCGGTGGCCGAGCCGGAGGCGTCGAGCAGGATGAGGACACCCAGATTGCGTTCGAGTTTGCGGCGTTCCAGATAGATGTTCTCCGCGGGCGAATGTCCCGATCGCAGATCGACGACTAGATCGATCAGCGCTTCGATATCGAGCTCGTCTCCGTCGGGGCGGCTGCGCAGCACCCGGGGGCCCAGTCCGATGCGCGAGAGCCGTCGCCGCAGCACATCGTCGTGCGTGACCCCGGCGGCGGAGACGTCGGCGGCGACCGTCAACGGGAAGTCGATGACTCGGCACCAGTCGGGCCGATACCGCTGGGCGTGCACGTCCCATTCCGGATGCAGGGCGCCGCCCACTCCCAGTGTGCTGCCGGGCTTGCCGTCGTCGGTGAACTGGATTCGCGTGGGCAGCGGCTGTGCGGCGGCTCCCACCTCCCGCACCCGTCGAATCGCGCGAACTTGCATCTCCGCGCCCGCTGGTCCGTCTCCGGCGGAGCGGGAATTGCCGAACAACTTGCGCAACTGATCCGACAGCGCTCGCGAGTTGAACAGGGGATTCTCGAACAGCTTCAGTATCTTGCTGTCTCCGAGCTGTTCGTTGTCGCCGTCATCGTCGTCGCCCTCGGGCATGTCGATGGGGTCGAACTCCAAGCGCAGCTCCTTGTTCGTGAGGCGCCCACCCGGGTTCGTAGCGGAGGACAGCAAACGAGAAGGTTTGATCACTCCGAACCAGGCGGGTGGATCGGCCACCGACGCACGCCCGGTGGCTATCTCGAGCGACTCTTCCGCGGTGCGGGTGCTGGGCCGCTCGTGCGCACCGAAATTCGCTGCGAGGGGGAGCGTCTCACCGAGTGCGGCGAGAACGCGTCTACCTTCCAGCGCCAAGTAGCGCCGCGCTACCGAAGGACGCGCCCGTAGGGTGCGCACCAACCGCCGGTCCAGGCTTCCCGCTCCCAGCAGAGCGGCTTGGACCAGCACCTCCCGGCGCTGCTCAGAGTAGGAGCGGCCCGCCGAGACGAAAACGACCTGCCCGTTGGTGTGTGCGGCTTCGTCCCCCGGCGCTTCGGCGACCTCGACCGACCGGCCTGCGACGTAGGTCGCCAGGAGCCGGAACCGGTCGAGCCCCACATTCTCCGCGTTGCTCATGGCCGGGGCAGCACGGCGTCGACGAGTTCACCGAGGGCGCGCACGACATCCGGATCGTCGGACAACGTTCGCACGACGGCCGACTGCACAGCGCTGCGCAGGCTCAGTCCTTCGGCCACCAGACCACCGGCCAGGATCAGCAACCGGGTGGAAGCCACCTCGCGCAACGGAGACCCGTCCAGGCGGCGAATCGCGCGGCCGATCCGCACCAGCGCGCTCGCGGTGTCGGCACCGATCCCGGCCTCGTAGGCGACCACGTCGGTCTCGATGTCGACGGGAGGGAAGTCGAGTTCGATGGCCACGAAACGCTGACGGGTCGACTCCTTGAGACTCTTCAGGACGCTCTGGTAGCCGGGATTGTAGGAGATCACCAGCTGGAAACCCGGTGCCGCGCGCACTGTCGTGCCGAGGCGATCGATCGCGAGTTCGCGCCGGTGATCGGCGAGGGGATGGATCACCACGGTGGTGTCCTGGCGGGCTTCCACCACCTCGTCGAGGTAGAAGATGGCGCCTGTACGCACCGCGCGGGTCAGTGGCCCGTCCACCCAGACCGTCTCCCCGCCCTGGAGCAGAAATCGCCCCACCAGGTCGGCCGAGGTCATGTCCTCGTGTCCGGCGGCGGTGACGAGTTCGCGGCCGAGTTCGTGGGCCATGGCCTCCACGAAGCGGGTTTTCCCGCATCCGGTGGGACCTTTGAGCAGGACCGGGGAACCGCGCCGGGCCGCGGCGTGGAAGACCTCCACCTCGTCGGCGACCGCACGGTAGAACGGTGCCTCCAGATCCGCGAGGAGATCGGATGATTGGCTGATCGACATGTCAGTTTCCTCGCTCGAAGGGAACGATCTCCGGGAGTTTCTCGCCGTCGGGCAGCACGAGCTTGCCGTCGGGGTCGATGTAGCCGGTGTCGCGGCCGGGGATCGGCAGCACCGGATGGGGGCACAACCGGCCGGTGCCTTCACCGCAGATGCCCATGTCGAAGTAGGAGCGCTTCTGGATGTCCTCGGGCCAAGGGTCGGCGTTCATGGCGAACCACTGCGCGGGCAGGTTGTAGCAGACGAAGAAGAACATGCTGCACGCGGCGAATATTGCCAAGAAGCGCGTGCTCTGCTGGCGCACGAAACCGCCTCCGGTGCGTTCGAGCCCGCGTTCGACGAAGGTGCGGCCGCGGTCGTCGGTGAAGTACCGCAGCGCGCACAAACCGGCCTGGACGCCGCCCCACATGAGGCCTTCGTAGATCGGCCACTGGTAGTAGGTGCCTGCGTTGATCGACAGCGACTGGATGGCGCCGGGGTAGGTGAACAGACCCATCGGCATCAAGAACAGTCCTTCGATGACGAGGTCGAAGAAGAACGTCCAGACGATCAGGATGCCGATGAGCCCGTAGTTGTTGATATTCGGCCACTGCTTCTTGGCGCGCCGCATGATCCAGCAGCCCAAAATCGTGCACAGCAGCACGCCGTATGAGTAGCCTGCCGCGTTCATCAGCAACGGTTCGGCCATCATGGCGCCCGGTTCGGCGTAGGAGCGCCAGCCCGGGATCTCCGCCACCCAGGAGCCCCGGTTGAACATCCAGGTGTTGTAGGTGCTCCAAGTGTTGAAGTAGTTCAGCAGCGGGTCCTGGAAGAACAGCAGCCCGCAGGCCACCAGCAGCATGCCGTCCAGGGTGATCCGGCGCTCGCGCCGCCACGGCCGGACGATGAACCAATAGACGCCGATCGGCCAGCCCACCAGGATGACGGTCGTCCAAGTGATGAGGATCGTCTTCATCCAGGTCGGCGGGTCACTGGGGCCGGTGGGCACCCGCTCGAAGTGCGGTCCGGTGGCCCATCGCAGCCAGATGTAGACCTGGAACGCCAGGATCAGGCCGCCGATGATCGCCCAGACGACGACCGGTTTGCTCGTGGACTGCACCTTGGTGCCCAAATCGGCCGCATCGCCTAGGGATTGGGTGACAGTCGCTGTCTTCTTTCGCTCTGCTGGTGCGCTCATCGCGCTACCCCCTGAATCGTCGTAGTCCGATCGGAGCGAGGGCGGCCCGATCGGCAAGAGCCCTTGGTGGCCGCTCGGATGCAAATATACCCATGGGAATCTAGCTTTCGTAGTGGTTTCCAAGATTCGTGGCATACTCGCTGGTATGGCGGAGCGGTGGACCAGGGAGCGACGGCTCGAGCACACGCGCGGGCTCCTTTTGGATGCCGCACAGGAGGTGTTCGCCGAGAAAGGCTTCACCGCGGCCACGCTCGACGACATCGCCTATGCCGCCGGCTACACGAAAGGTGCGATCTACAAGCACTTTTCGACCAAGGAGGAGCTCTTCCTCGCGGTGAACGACTGGTACTGGCAGCGCTATTTCGACACCTTCACCGAGGTGCTGGCGGCCGCCTCGCAGGTGGGGGCGCACGAACTCGACCAGGTCGCGCAGCTGTGGCGCAGGCTCAGCGCCGACCGAGGCGCCGATCACGCCGCGCTGGGCATGGAATTCACGCTGTACCTGCTGCGCAATCCGGAGGCTCGGCAACGGGTCGCGGCGAAGCGTGAAGAAGTCGTCGAGTCGCTGGCGCGTTTCATCATCGAAGGGATGGAAAGGATCGGCGCCACCCTGTCGATCCCGCCGTTGACCTTCGCGCGAGTGCTGGTGCACACCACCGACTCGGTGGTGCTGGGCACCCAACTCGACGACGTCGACCTCTACCGGCCGGTGCTCGAGATGTACATGTCGGCGATCAAACTGCCCTGACCTCCCCTCCTGACGCAGGTCGGCGAACGCCGCTAGCGGCGTAGGGACCTGATCATGTCGAGCGCAATCTCTCCCGCTTCACGCCGCGCCATCCCATCGGACGTGTCGGCCATACTCCAGGCCAGTTCGGTGAGCAACCCGTAGATTGCGCGGACCGTGAGTTCGGTGGATCGGGGCTTGAAAACGTCGGCTCGGATCAGTTGGTCTACCAAGTCGCGGATCAGGCCGACCATGTACCGCTCGTCGAGTTCGCGCCATCGATCCCAGCCCAGCGCGAACGGCCCTTCCTGCAGCACGATGCGCTGATAGCTCGTGTCGGTGCATTCGTCCAGGAACACGTTCAGGGCATGTACAGCGGTGTCCCAGGTGTTGCCCGACGCACCGATCGCGCTCGTCAGACGTTCGGTCAGTTCCTGTTCGACCTGCTCGAACACGGCTTCGAACAGTCCTTGCTTGCCGCCGAAGTGGTGGTACACCGCGCCTCGCGTCAGGCGGGCGGCGCGAGCGATCTCGTCGGCGGAGAGTTCGGCGTACCGACGTTCGATGAACAGCCGACGGCCCGTCTCGATGAGGGCGGCCCGGGTGGCTTCGGCGTATTCAGCGCGGCGTCCCTTGACAGTCACGCCAACCAGACTACATTCACATACATCATGTATCTGAGATGTTAGGTGTATGCGAATGTCGAATCTGGCCGACGTCATCGTGGTTGGGGCCGGGGCGGCCGGGCTGACGGCGGCCCGCACGCTCGCGGCGGCCGGACGCGACGTCCTGGTGCTGGAGGCCCGGGAGCGAGTGGGCGGGCGAACCCTCAACGTCGAGGTGCCGGGCAGCGCCGCGTACGTGGAGGTCGGCGGCATGTGGGTCGGTCCGGGCCAGGACCGAGTGCTGGCGTTGCTGACCGAACTCGGGATTTCCACCTACCCCACGCACGATGAAGGTCTGAAGATCGGCGAGTTCGGCGGCCGAATAAGCCGCTACCAGGGCCGAATACCGAGACTCAACCCGCTCGTGCTCGCCGACATAGGCCTCACCCAACGGCGACTCGACCGCGCGGCACGACGGGTGCCACTGCAGGCACCGTGGACAGCGCCCCAGGCGAAGGCGCTCGACGGTCAGACGTTCGGAACATGGCTGCGCGAGCACTCGTACACCGCGACCGGGCGCGCGTTCTTCCGACTGGTCACCGAGGCGGTGTGGTGTGCCGAGCCCGACGAGATGTCGGCTCTGTGGGCGCAGTTCTACATCCATTCGGGCGGTGGCGTGGACTCGCTGATCAACACGAGCGGCGGTGCGCAGCAGGACCGGATCGTCGGCGGTGCCCAGCGGCTGTCCACCGCCATGGCCGCGGAGTTGGGTGAGCGCGTCATTCTCGGCGCTGCGGTGTCCGAGATCGAGTGGAGCGACAACGGCGTCCGGGTGCGAGATGGGAGCAGGCAGTGGCGGGCACGGCACGCGATCGTCGCGGTCCCGCCTCCGCTGCTGGCGCGTATGCAATTCACGCCGGGCCTGCCCGCCGAGCGCGCCCAGCTCCTGCAACGTCTGCCGATGGGCTGGACGATCAAGGTCAACGCGATCTACGACGAGCCGTTCTGGCGCACGCACGGTCTGGCCGGGCAGGCCAACAGCGATCGACGTGCGCTCGGCACGGTCTTCGATGCCAGTCCGCCGGACGCCGAACCCGCGGTCCTGGTCGGCTTCCTGGAAGCCACTCATGCCCAGACCGCGGCGCGCCTTTCACCGAAGCAGCGCCGCGATGTGGTTCTCGACGACCTCGCAGCGTACTTCGGCCCCAAAGCGCGAAATCCGGTCCACTACATCGAACAGGACTGGGCCACCGAAACCTACAGTCGTGGCTGCTACGGAGCTTTCGCTACCCCGTCGACATTGACACGCTTCGGGTCTCAGTTGCGCCGGCCGACCGGCCCGCTGCACTGGGCCGGCACCGAAACGGCGACCCGCTGGGCCGGATACATCGACGGCGCGGTCGAATCCGGGCAACGCGCCGCTCGCGAAATCCTCGCTACCGCCGCCCCGTGAGCGCCGCTCCACCGATCGAGCGGCCGCAGCGCATCCACCGATGAGTTCTCGATTCCCAGACCCACTCCGCGGAAGGATCACGAGATGCTGTTTTGCGCCTGCGGTCGTAGGCCGACGGGCCACAAGGTGTTGTCGGCGCTGAGCGATACTGCCGGCCTACTCCACATAGGCTGCCGCGCGCTCGACCAGCCACTTCTCGAACTGCTCCACGGTGGGGAGTTCCCCGGGAGGTCCGCCTGCGGCGGTCGGCAGTGCGCACGGTTGAGCAGCTGCGTGCCGTGAGGTGCGAGAGTCGGAATGGAATGCGTTCACCAGGTCGCCGGCGGGAGTGAGCACGAGGACGGGGTATGTTCCACGCCGATTGCTCACATAGCTGTCGATGTGCGTCAACGGCCACCCCTGAACGTACAACGGCGGCAGGTAGGCCGCCTGACGTCGGCTTCTTTCGGCTCCCCGGGAGTCGCGTTATCCCTTCGACGTGACCGTCCATATCGCCAGCTCGGCTTCGTGAGTCGGCGTCCCGTCCCACGGATGGTTCCGGAAGTCCTCATCGATGAGGTAATCCAGATACTTCGCTCCGGCATACCCCCAATTGGTCACTGCCAGCACGTCCGTCCTCTGCCCGAGCTCGCTCTCTTTCCACAGATGTGCGATGTCGGTGGCGATAGGGCGTAGATCATCCGGTGCTGCCGCCGTGGGTACGCGGAGGGTGACGAGAAACATGAGTTCATCCGGGCGGTTGGATCTTTCGACCACGTCCACGGAAGTGAGACATGCCCTCACCGGAAGGCGCGTCGCTGTCAGGGCGGTCTTCAACTCCTTGGTAACCAGGGGATCAACAGTGGGGGCTGGGCAGGCTGCCGGCACGGCTGTCGTCGAGGTCGCCGTCGAGCTCGTCGCTCCACTCGGCTCCGCCACCGAATCCACCGAACTGCCGGAACCGCAACCCGCCAGCACTGCGACACCAGCGACGGCGACCAACAGCCTCGATCCGACCCGAAGCACCGACCCCACCATGTTCACTCCCACTCACGTTCGACGCAGCCGACCAGCCCCCTCGACGCCTCTCAGGCGGAAACAACAAGGACTCCCGGTACGACCGAGGTTTCCATACTCGGAGAGTCCCTGCGCGAGTGACGCTTGCCTGTGCTGGCAAAGCGCAGTGTCCGAAGAGTGCAGCCGAGGCAGGTCGGCATCCGGCAGAAGCAAAAGCCTCGATCTGGAGGAGCGTGTATCCGCCGCCGAAAGGGCACGCTTGCGCCGGCCGAGATCGCCTGGCGAGACTAAGTCCCATGCCAGCGAGTGAAGGGTCTGTTGGGGAGTACCGGCTGATGCGTCAGGGTGGTGGTCGGTGTGGCTTCGCGCATGTCCGGGTGGTTCTCGCTCGCGCCGATCCAGCTCGCGGTTCCGCTGTCGTTTGGGCGGTCGATCCAGCCGACACGACGTCCGCGCAGCCAGAGCTGGACGGGGAAGAGGTAGCCGCGGCGCTCGGGGGAGCAGCTGATGCTGTAGACGCACTCGGCCGGCTCGGTATCGACGCGTCCGACTGGACGGTGCGGTTGATGTGGGCTGGGATGAGTTTGGTAGATACCGAGCCGACGGCCATGCGGGCGGCGGCCTGCGCTGCCACCGCAGCCGCTTTCGGTGCGGCCGAACAGTTCCAGGTGACATACGACAACGGTTGGCGCTGCCATCCCTCGACCTGACGGGCCGCCGCAGGGCCGGGCAGGGCGACCACACCGCCAGGACCCACCACCGGGCGGGGCGGGCGTTTGCCGAGGCGAAACCTGTCAAATCGCAGAGTATGTCGAACGGTCTCACAGCAGTTCATCATCGGCGAGCGGACATACGCGGAATCGATACATTTTATCGGGAAGCGGGCCCTGCGGATGCCCCTGTCCTGTTGTTACCGCATGGCTATCCAGGTTCGTCCTACGTGTATCGTGGCCTCCTGGCCACATTGGGTGTCCGGTGGCGACTGATAGCTCCAGATCTCCCCGGATTCGGCTACAGCGCGACCCCGACTCCGGAAGAATTCGATTACACCTTCGATGCGTACGCCGAGTTCCTGCAAGCGTTCGTGGACGAGTTGGCACTGACGCAATATGTTCTCTGGCTGCATGATTACGGCTCTCAGTTCGGCTTCCGGCTCGCTGTGGCCGCGCCTGATCGAGTCAGGGGATTGATCATCCAGAACGGTGATATCTACGCGGATGCTTTCGGTCCCAAATATGACTTCTTGAAACAGCTGTGGAACAATCCTGGTCCTATATCGCGGCATCGCTTGGCTCAGCACGTCAGCCTGGAAGGATTTCGCAGCGAGTTCCTGGGCGAATTGCCCGACGCGATGGCCGCGCGGATCAGCCCCGACCTCTGGACTTTGCACTGGAATTTGATGTGCACACCGCAACGCATGGCGAATCTGATCCGGCTGCTGGAGGATCAGCCGTCGACTTTGGATTGGTTTCCGAAGGAACAGCAGTACCTGCGCGAGCAGGCGCCACCCGCTCTCATCGTGTGGGGTGTCCACGACGGGTACATGCCCGAGCAGTCGGCCCGCGCGTACACGCGCGATCTCCCACATGCTCCTTTGCATCTGTTCGACGGTGGACATTGGCTGCTGGAAACCCATCTGGCCGAGGTCGTCCCGTTGGCAGACGAGTTCCTGGCACAGGTCCATGGCGACGTTCGACGGCGTCTCGGATGAGTTCCGAGGTCCGGTTTCCGCCGCGCCGGCGTGGGTAGTTCCGCTGGACGCGCGAAGTTCGCGTGGGTTCTGACCTCGGCCGTGGGAGACGATGCGGATGTCGAGTTCGTCGACAGCAGTTGCGGGTACGCCCAGGCCGGGTCGCGGGAGTTCCGCTCGGATCCGGTTGGAGGAACAATGACTCATTCGCTGATGAAGGTTGTCGCCACGGCGGCGCTGGCCTGCGGCCCGGTCTCGGTCGGCACAGGCGCGGCTGTCGCTGTTCCGCAGCTTCCGCTGCCGCCGATGGGCGGTGGATCGGGAATCGTGATCGATGACGACGCCGAATGCACGCTGACCACTATCGGCCACGACGCGAACGGCCGGTTGGTAGGTCTGACGGCGGGCCATTGCGGCGAACCCGGAGCGCGCGTCACGTCCCTCACCTATCCCAGCTACGGGGTGCTGGGGCGCTTCGTCCACGCCGATCACGAACTGGACTACGCGATCATCGAATTCGATCCCGCGCGGGTGGTTCCCGCCCGGGAGGTCGGCGGGTTCCGCATCGACGGGCTCGGCGCTCCCGCGCAGTTCCCCGACGTCGTCTGTAAGAAGGGCCGGACTACCGGTCAGACCTGCGGTGTCGCCTGGGGTGACATGATGGGCGACAGCAGGGACACCTGGACCCAGATGTGTGTGCTCAAAGGCGATTCCGGCGCGCCGGTGGTGATCGGTTCCACCCTGGTCGGAATGGTCAACGCCTACCTGGGCATGGGATGTCTCGGGCCTGAGGTAGGAACCGACATCAACGCCGTCCTCGCCGACATCGACTCCCGCAACGACATCGGCGCCGGATTCCGTCCCATCTGATCCTGACGAACGTGCGCTGAGGCGCGAAACACGGGACTGCCGAGGTGACGGCCTCGTCGAAGGTGGCTGTCAGCGGCTGGGTACGGGGCCGAGGGGTTCGCGAATGTTACAGTGATTTCTCTAACGCAACTACGTGGTAACAACGGCTGCCGGTGACCCGACAAACCGTCCATGACTCTCAATCGCCCGCCGCTGCAACAGTTTTCGGCTCGCGCCGGTGTCATCGCAGCGGTGACCGCCGCCGGGATGGTCGGCCTCGCGGCGCCATCTACCGCCATTCCGCAAGACCCGGGCTTTCCGTTCTCGCCGACCCTGACGCGCCTGGTTCCGACCAGCTGCTCCGCGATCATCGACGCGGTCACCGTGCGGCAGGAGAAGCCTGGCACGTTCGGCGTGCGGGTGAACGTCACCCAGACCGGGGAAAGCTGCTCGGACTGGAAGGTCGCCGTTCGCTTCAAGAACCTGGATTCCGGGTATGCGGACGGGCAGCAGCACCGCGTCGTGAACGGTGTCGTCCAGAACACGGTGGACGGCGTGATCGTCGGTTTCGGCACGGCGCCGGGCGTCGGCCGGGTGGAGGCTCGCATCGTCGCGCTGGACGTGAACGACAGGGAGATGGAGCAGATCTCGGGTACGGCGACGTTCACACTGAGCTGAGCGCGGGGCGGTCACGGTCAGCAGCGTTCGAAGCCGAGCCCCGCACCGCGGGGCCCGGACATTCTCGCTACTTCGTGGTGTCGATGATGTCGCCGACGAGGCTCCATCGGTCACCGGTCAAGCGCTGGATTTGCAGTGCCTCGATGGGGAATGCATCGCCGTTGCCGGTCTTCAGCGAAACTCCCGGCAGCAGAAGGTCGATCGGCACATTGTCCAGGTTGCGCATGGCATCGCGCAGACCTTCCCGGGTGGGGCACTTCGTCGCGGCCAAGGTTTTGGCGAAACTGTCCGCGCTCGCCCAGCCGATGATCGCATAGCCGCTGGTCGATTCGATGCCCTGGCCGTAGCGGGCGAGCTTGTCCTTGTACTCCCGCATCGCCGGGTCGGAGTCGCGGGCCGGGTCGGCGGGGTCCTTGGTGTAGGCGGCCGAGACGACACCCTGGATGTTCTCCAGACCGACCGGCGCGAGCGTGGTCACCGAGTTCGAGACGGTGGTGATGATGTGCAGCGGGTTCCATTCGGTGGCGCGCGCGTCGGCGGCGAGGGTCTGCGCGGCGAACTTCGGGGTCGAGAAGTTCAGCAGCACATCGGCTTTCGACCCGGCGAGGGTGCGCACCTGCGGCTCAACGGTCGGGTCGGTGGTCTCGTAGCTCTGCTCGGCCACGATCCGCACTCCGCTGCCCGCCACCGCCGCGCGGAAGCTGTCGAGCAGGTCCTTGCCGAAGTCGTCGTTCTGATAGAGCACCGCCACGGTCGCGTCGGGCCGTTCCTGGCGGACATATCTGGCGAACGCGCGTCCTTCGGACCGGTAGCTGGGCTGCCAGCCGATTGTCCACGGATGGGCGGGGTCGGCGCCCCACTTCGTGGCGCCACCCGCGACGAACACTTGCGGGACCTTGCGCTGGTTCAGATAGTCCCACACAGCGGAGGAGGTAGCCGTGCCGAGGGTTTGGAAGATCGCGAACACTTGGTCCTGCTCGACCAGTCGGCGGATTTCCTCCACGGTCTTGGGCGGCTGGTAACTGTCGTCGCGAAGGAGGTATTCCACCTTGCGACCGTTGATGCCACCCTTCTCGGCATTGAGGTAGTCGAAGTAGGCGCGTACGCCCTTGCCCGCGTCGCCGTAGGCCGAGGCAGGTCCCGACAGGGGGTACACACCGCCTAGTTTGACGCTGGTGTCGGTGATACCGACAGTTTGTTGTCCCTGGCAATCGCCCTCTGCCGTGGTCGCGGTGTCACCGCGACCGCCGCAGGCAGTGAGCGCGAGCATCGCCGCCGCGGCCACGCCGGCTATCCAAAATGCTCTGGTTCCCATCATTTTTCGCCTTTCCGAACGAGCATGGGGATGGTTTGGCGGGTGAGGCGGCCGGCGAGTCCGGCCAATCCGGTCGGTGCGATGTACATCAGGGCGATGACGGTGATGCCGAAGATCACCCCGGGTGCGGCGTCGTTGACGTCCTGGGCCAGACTCGGCACGTACATCACGAACGCGGCGCCGATCACCGCGCCCCACAGCGACCCCAGACCGCCCACGACGATGCCCGCCAGCAGGGTGATCGACAGGGCCACGGTGAACGAATCCGGCGAGACATAGGCGATCACCCAGGTGTAGACGCACCCGGCGATCCCGGCCAGCATGGCGCTCCAGGCGAAGGCGAGGGTCTTGTAGTAGGCCAGGCGTACACCCATCATCTCGGCGACGATCTCGTTGTCGCGGATCGCCCGCAGCCCCCGCCCCACGCGCGACCGCAAC
>NZ_JABLTE010000117.1 GCF_013315795.1 Nocardia barduliensis | reverse complement strand
CCCCCGACGCGCTCGCCCACACCGCGAAGGCCGTCCGGCTGCGTCGCCGGCTCCTGCTCGACGCCCAGTCGGCCGTCGCTGCCCCGATCGCCGCGCTCCTGTGGATCTATGTCGACGGCGGCGGACTCACCACCTTCTTCGCCGCGTTCACCATCGCGACCGGCGGGTCTATCTGGCTGTCCGCCATCCGCGGCTCGGATCCCACCTGACGGCTGTTCAAGCGACGACCGGTGATTGTTGCCATCGCCAGCTCGGCGCGTGCAGCCTGAGCAGGAAGTGGTCTCATCCCGTTTCGCGCCCTCTCCACCGACCTCAGGACCTCACTTGACCGGCGAAGTCGCAGCTACGCCCGCAATCACGGATCCATCCGCGCTCGAGGCGACACTGCGTTCCTCCGGCCGTTTGCCCTCGGCCGAGCATGTCGTTGACGTGGCGGTACGCGGCCTCGCGGGGTCCGGACTGGTCGGCGAGGTGCAACGTGTCCTGGTCACTTACGACCCACCGGACAGTTCCGGCCCGGCGTCGCTGATCTACAAGAAATCATCGGACCGATTCGCCGAAAGCCGCGACCTCGCGATGGTGGAACTCGGCTTCTATCAGTATCACGAAGTGCATCCCGCGCCGTTCGATGTGCCCGCGGTACTGGCGTACGGCCTCGACCCGGCTCCCTGGCTCGTCATGGAGGACCTCGGCGACGAAGGCTTCGTCCGCCAGATCGACGGTTGCACTGCGGATCTGGCCTTCCGGGCGATGACGACGCTGGCGAGCGTGCACGCGTGGTGGTGGCGTCGCGAATTGCCCACCGAACTGAAGTGGGCGCTGCCACCGGCGGATTCGCGAGTCGGACAATTCTGCCAGCGCTGGTTGCGTAGCTATCAGGGTGATTGGCCGCAAACGCTGGGACAGGCTCCCGCTCTCGTGGTGGATGGATTCGAGCAATTGGCCGACCTGCTCGCGCCACAGCACCGAACCATCGCGCACGGCGACTTCCATAGTCAAAATATCCACTTCGGTTCGCACCGCTGCACCTTGATCGACTTCCAGTTTCTGCAGCACGCGTCCGGAATGCTGGACGTCGCCCGCTTCCTCGCCACCAGCTTGACGACCGATACCCGGCGGGCGATCGAAGCCGATCTGCTTCGCGCATACCATGACCGCCTCGCCGAACTCGGCGCGGGCAGGACGGATACCGATCAGTGGACCATCGAGTTGCGTGCCGGGTTCTTGTGGAATCTGTGCACGCCGCTCGCGCTGCACGTCATCGGCTTGGAACGCAGCGGAGGCGGATGGCCCGCCCGACTGCCCATCCTGGAACGCTGCGTGGCCGCCGCCGACGACTGGAATGCTCTGGACCTGCTCCGCTGAACCGACGAGAACCTCTGGTCTGACCACTTGACCTTCTGACCAACAAGGCGCACAGTAGGACCATGGCGTTGCAACCTGTGGTCAAGCGGTCGGTGTCGGCGGATGTGTTCGAGCAGATCGCCGCGGATGTGCTCAGCGGCGAGCTGGCGCCGGGGGCGACCCTGCCCAGTGAGCGCCAGTTGGCGGAGGCTCTGGGGGTGTCGCGGCCTGCGGTGCGGGAGGCGCTCCAGCGGCTGGCCGCGGCCGGGCTGGTGTCCGTGCGGCAGGGTGACGCGACGACCGTGCTGGATTATCGGCGCGGCGCGGGGCTCGAGGTGCTGCCCAGGCTGCTGGTGCAGGCCGGGGAGCTGGACCCCGCCGTCGCCCGCAGCATCCTGGAGGCCCGGCTGCACAACGGGCCGAAGGTCGCGGAGTTGGCCGCGCGCCGGATCGGTTCGATCGGCGCCGGCGAGGTTCGCCCGCTACTGGAAGGCTCGGTCGAAGCGCTTGCCGTCGCGGAGGATCCGATCGCACAGCAGCGGCACGCGATGGAGTTCTGGGATCACGTCGTGGACGCGGCCGACTCGATCGTCTTCCGGCTGATGTTCAACATGTTGCGCGCCGCCTATGAACCGGCGCTCGCGGCGCTGGCCCCGATCATGTCCGCCGAGGTGGGCAACGTCGAGGCATACCGCGAACTGGCCGCCGCCATCGTGGCGGGCCGGCCGCAGAAGGCCGCCACCACCGCTCGGGCGCTGCTCGAGCCGGCGACCACCGCCCTGATCGAGGTCCTCGGCGGACCGCCGGTCACGCACAGCTAGGAACCATCATGACCAAATCGAATGCATCCGAACGTGATTCGGTCGAAGCAGACGCCCGCGCACGGGTGCGCAGGGACGAGCGGGCACTGCGCCGGGGACTCACTCTCGGCCAGGCGTTCACGGAATTCCGCCGGCACCCTTCGCCCTGGCTGATCGGAATCACACTGGCGGGCGCACTGATCGCCCGGATCATCGTCGGCGACTGGCAGCCGACCGACCTGCTGGTGCCCGCCGTGATGCTGGCGATGTTCCCGGTGTTCGAATGGGTCGTGCACGTCACCGTGCTGCATTGGCGGCCACGGCGGCTCGGGCCGCTCGCGCTCGACAGCGAACTGGCGCGCAAGCACCGCGAGCACCACGTGGACCCGCGGGACATCCCGCTGATCTTCATCCCGACGAAGACGCTGTCGGTGCTTGTAGTCGTACTCGTCGCGCTGGCGGTGTTCGCCTTCCCGCGGCTGGGTCTCGGGCTGACCTTCCTGATCACCATCACCCTGCTCGGCCTCGGCTACGAGTGGACGCACTACCTGATCCACACCGACTACAAGCCGCAAGGCTCGCTTTACCGGGCGATCTGGCGCAACCATCGCCACCACCACTACAAGAACGAGCACTACTGGTTCACGGTCACCAGTTCGGGCACCGCCGACCGCCTCTTCGGCACCTACCCCGACCCTGCGACCACCGAATCCTCCCCCACCGCCCGCAAACTGCACTCCGCCTGAATCGAACAGGTCACGCGACGGCGAACCATCCTCTGCAGGCCGTCCCGCCCGAGCTCGGCGCGCTGCCATCACGCGCCGAGCCATCGCATCCGGAAGACGCCCAGCGGCCTCGAAGCTCCGCTGCCTGCACTACGCGGCGAGCAGCCGCTGGGCGATGGCGCGGGCACGGGTGGCGGCGTCCGGAGTTCCCTCCCGGACAGCGGTGACGATCGCACCGTCGACCAGCAACGCGAGTTCGGCGGCCAGTTCGGTGGCGTCGGATCTTCCCGCCTCGGTGAGAAGGGCGTTCAGGTACTCGATCACACGGCGCTTGTGCCGATCGGCGACCTGATGCGCGGCGCTCCCGCGATCAGCGACCTCGACCATGGTGTTGATGAACGCGCAGCCGCGGAAATCCTTGCGAGCGAATCGATCCGCCAAAGCCTCGAAGACCGCGAGCGGGCGGGCGCCCGGGTCGTCGGCTTTCGCCTCGACCGATTCCCGCAGCCAGTCCAGCCAGCGACGGTCGCGATCCTCCAGCACCGCGACGATCAGTTCGTCCTTGCTCGCGAAGTGGCGATAGAAGGAGGCGCGGCCCACGCCGGACTCTTGCAGCAAGCGGTCGATGCCGACGGCACGGATGCCTTCGGCATAGAACAGGTCCTCCGCCGTGGTGAGCAAGCGCTGCTTGGCCCGGGTTGCCATGCTGCCACGGTAGCAGAACGGAACCGATCAGTACCGTCCAGCTTGACCAAGTTGGAACCGATCAGTACCGTCCAAATTCGGAACCGATCGGTACCATCTTGTCCGAGCTGGAGGCTTCGATGTCCCGCCTGCCCCTTGTGTCCACCGACTCCGCCGACGCCGAGCAAACCGCGCTGATCACCGAAGTGCAGCGCCAGCTGGGCCGCGTCCCGAATCTCTACGCCGCCATGGCGAACAGCCCGGCCACCCTGCGCGGATATCTGAACCTGCGCGAAGCGCTCGGCACAGGAAAACTCGCCGCCCGCGTTCGCGAACAGCTCGCCTTGCTGGTCGCGAGCGAGAACGGCTGCGACTACTGCACCGCCGCGCACACCATGCGCGCGAGCCGGATGGGTCTCACCGAGCAGGCGATCGCCGACACCCGCGCGGCACACGCCGAAGACCCACACGCCGACGCGATTCTGCGCGTCGCCCGTGACGTGCTCCGCACCCGTGGCCGGGTCGATGACGCCGCGCTCGCCTCGGCGCGTGCGGGTGGCGTGAGCGACGCCGAGTTGAGCGAGATCGTCGGCCACGTCGCGCTGAACATCCTGTCCAACTACTTCAACCACGTCGCGGAGCCGGAACTCGATTTCCCGCCCGTGCCACCGGGGAAAGGCGCCGCGCTGGAAGCGAAATGGCGTGCTGCGACCGAGGTCACCTTGGTCGAGGGCTACTCCCTACTGAACCGTGACGGACAATCCGTGCGCACCGTCGAGGACGTTCGCATCGCGATCGAGGGCGGGTTCTTGCACGTCGCGGTCGCCGACTCCGCCGAAGTGCAGGTGGTTTCGGCTCCCGCGGTCGCGCTCGTGACCTACCGCGCGGCCTGACCTCCCCACCGAGCCCGGTCCGCCCCTGCCGCGGACCGGGCTTTCTCGTGCGCGCCGGGAGTCCCACTTGACATCTTGATACCCTAGGGGGGTACGGTAACCGCAGCAGCAAAAGCCATCGCACGAGGAGAACGATCCATGAGCATCAGCACCGTCAACGTGACCGGCATGACCTGCGGAGGCTGTGCCACTTCGGTCCGCACCGAGATCGGCCGCATCTCCGGCGTCGGTTCCGTCACGATCGACCTCGCCGACGGCCGGGTGACCGTCGAGAGCGCGAGCCCGATCGAGCGCGCCGACCTCGCCGCCGCCGTGGCCCGCGCCGGCTACGCGGTCACCGACTGACGAGGAGCACGCCGATGCACGCGTCCACCAAGTTCGGCGGCTTCGCCCTCGGCCTCGCCGCGGTCTTCGGGATCGCCTTCGTGGCCGGTTCGGTCCTGGGACCGGAGCCCACCGAACCCGCCACCCACGACTCGACAGCGCACACCACAGCGGGCGGAACCAGCTCAGACGCACTACCTGGAGGAATGATGGCGACCGACCGCGGCTACACCCTGCGGCTGGACACCACCCAGATCACCGCCGCCGCGAACGTGCCGCTGCGCTTCACCATCCTGGACAAGGATGGAAACCCCGTCACCCGTTACGTGCGCAGCCACGATAAGGATCTCCACCTGATCGTCGTGCGCCGCGACATGTCCGCCTACCAGCACGTGCATCCGGTGCTCGACGGCGGCGGAACCTGGAGCGTCCCGCTCGACCTCACTCGCGCGGGCGACTACCGGGTGTTCGCCGACTTCACGCCCGAGGGCGGCGACAACCTGACGCTGGGCGCGGACCTCCGAGTGGCGGGCGGTTACGACCCGCAGCGGTTGCCCGCGCCCGCGCGCACGGCCACCGTCGGCGACTACACCGTCACGCTGGACGGCGACGTCGCCCCCGGCCGGGCCTCGAAGGTGACGCTGTCGGTGAGCCGGGCCGGGAAGCCGGTGACCGACTTGCAGCCCTATCTCGGGGCTTACGGCCACCTGGTCGCCCTGCGCGCCGCTGACTTGGGCTACCTGCACGTCCATCCGGAGGGTCATCCGGGCGACGGCGTGACTGCGGCGGGGCCGGGTATCACCTTCGCCGTCACCGCCCCGAGCGCGGGCGACTATCGCCTGTTCCTCGACTTCCAGCACGAGGGCGTGGTCCGCACCGCCGAATTCACCCTCACCGTCGCGCCGGGCACCCCCGGCGTGGACGCCTCGACACACAACGAACACACTGGTCAACAGCAGGCGCCGGACGGCAACGGCCACGGGCACTGACCGACGGCCGTCCGCACCGCGCCGCACAGAACGGAGCACCCACGATGACCACCGCGACACAACCGCCGCCCTCGGGGCAGGTCGAACTCGTGATCGGTGGAATGACCTGCGCGTCCTGCGCCGCGCGGATCGAGAAGACACTCAACAAGCTCGACGGCGTCACCGCGACCGTGAACTACGCGACGGAGAAGGCGAGGGTCGAGGTCAGCGGCGACGTCTCGCCGGACGAGCTGATCGCCACCGTCGAGCAGGCCGGTTACACCGCCGCCCTGCCCGCCCCGCCGAAGCCGCAGGAACCCACTGTCGAGGACGATCCCGCCGCCGCCCTGCGCACCCGCCTCTTGGTCTCGCTGGTGCTGTCGGTGCCGGTGATCGCCATGGCGATGATCCCGGCCTTGCAGTTCACCAACTGGCAGTGGCTCTCGCTGACCCTGGCCGCGCCGGTGGTGGTGTGGGGCGCGCTGCCGTTCCACCGCGCGGCGTGGACCAATCTGCGCCACGGCGCCGCGACCATGGACACGCTGATCTCGATGGGGACGCTGGCCGCACTGGGTTGGTCGCTGTATGCCCTGTTCTGGGGCACCGCAGGCACGCCGGGCATGACGCATCCGTTCGAGTTCACCATCTCCCGGATGGACGGCACCGGCAGCATCTATCTCGAGGCCGCGGCGGGCGTCACCACGTTCCTCCTGGCCGGGCGCTTCTTCGAGGCGCGCGCCAAGCGGCGGGCCGGCGCGGCGTTGCGCGCCCTGCTGGAGCTGGGCGCCAAGGAGGTCTCGGTGCTGCGCAATGGGGCCGAGCGGCGTATTCCGGTCGAGCAGCTGACGGTCGGCGACCGGTTCGTGGTGCGGCCCGGCGAGAAGATCGCCACCGACGGCGTCGTGGTGGAGGGCTCCTCGGCCGTCGACGCCTCGATGCTCACCGGCGAGTCGGTGCCGGTGGAGGTCGGCCCGGACGACGCCGTGGTCGGCGCGACCGTGAACGTGGGCGGCCGGCTCGTGGTGCGCGCCACCAGGATCGGCTCGGACACCCAGCTGGCGCAGATGGCGAAGCTGGTCGAAGACGCGCAGAACGGCAAGGCACAGGCGCAGCGGCTGGCCGACCGGATCTCCGGGATCTTCGTGCCGATCGTGATCGCGCTGTCGGTCGCGACGCTCGGCTTCTGGCTCGGCACCGGCGGTTCGGTGGCTGCGGCGTTCACCGCGGCGGTGGCGGTGCTGATCATCGCGTGCCCGTGCGCGCTCGGGCTGGCCACGCCGACCGCGCTGATGGTCGGCACGGGACGCGGCGCGCAACTGGGCATCTTGATCAAAGGCCCCGAAGTGCTGGAGTCGACCCGGCGGGTGGACACGATCGTGCTGGACAAGACCGGCACCGTCACCGCGGGCAAGATGACGCTGCTCGACGTGGTGCCCGCCGACGGCGAGCGGGCCGAACGGATTCTGGAACTGGCGGGAGCGCTGGAGGATTCGTCCGAACACCCCATCGCGCAGGCCATCGCCAAAGGCGCCAGGGAGCGGGTGGGCGAGTTGAAGCCGGTGGAGGACTTCGCCAACGTGGCGGGTCTCGGCGTGCAGGGCATGGTGGACGGTCACGCCGTGCTCGTCGGCCGCGCCCGGCTGCTCGCCGACTGGTCACAGCACCTCGACGACGACCTGACCCAGGCGATCCGCACGGCCGAGGCCGAAGGGAAGACCGCCGTCGCGGTGGGCTGGGACGGCCAGGCGCGCGGCGTGCTCGTGGTGGCGGACGCGGTGAAACCCACTTCCGCCGAGGCGATCGCCCAACTGCGCGCCCTCGGCCTCACTCCGATCATGCTGACCGGCGACAACCAGGCGGCCGCCGACGCGATCGCCGCGCAGGTGGGCATCGATCAGGTGATCGCGGAGGTGCTGCCGCAGGACAAGGTCGACACCGTCAAGCGGTTGCAGGCCGAGGGCAAAGTGGTCGCGATGGTGGGCGACGGCGTCAACGACGCCGCGGCGCTGGCCCAGGCCGACCTTGGCCTGGCCATGGGCACCGGCACCGACGTGGCCATCGAGGCGGGCGATCTCACCCTGGTGCGCGGCGACCTGCGGGCCGCGGCCGACGCGATTCGCCTGTCCCGCCGCACCCTCGCGACCATCAAGGGCAATCTGTTCTGGGCCTTCGCCTACAACGTGGCCGCGATCCCGCTGGCCATGGCGGGGCTGCTGAACCCGATGCTCGCGGGCGCGGCGATGGCGTTCTCCTCGGTCTTCGTGGTCAGCAACAGCCTGCGGCTGCGCGGCTTTCGCTCCACGTCGGCGTAACGAGGAAACACCGGACGGGACCGCACACGGAGTGCCGTCCCGTCCGGGCATCGCCAGGCGGCTCACTCGTCAGCGCACATGCGCATAACGCCATGGGTGAGAGTACCCCCAGCGCAAGGAAATCCGAAATGGAGATTCCGCTCAGCCGCGCAGCGTGGTGACGGTGACCAGTGAGGGTTGCGTGAACAGGCCGTACACCTCGATCGAGACGCCACCGGTCGGCGTTTCGCTGGCCCAACGGGCGTGCTCGGTAATCCCTTCTCCGAGCATCGCTTTCGCGCCCGGCGACCAGGCGACGGCCACCTGGCTCAGCGCGGGACCGAGGTTCAGGTTCGCGATCGCCGCGGATTCACCGTTGTCGAAGTAGACCTCCGTGCCGCCGGGGAAAGGGTTCACCGCGACCGCGGACGCACTCGCGCCACCGAACGCGGCGGCCGACCCGCCTGCTACGACTGCCACCAAGACCGTCATGACCCGTTGACGCATCCCAATCCCCTTTTCGTGTAAGCACACCGGCCGTCCGGCCGGTCATGTCACCCTTGCGGAGCATGCACCATTCAGCAATTCGATGTGATGTCAATCACAGATAGCCTACGGTGCGCTCTGCACGGTCACGAACGCATTCGCATGATCCGCTGCCCATTCGGCGAAACTCCGCGCCCGGCCGAGAATTCGGGACACGTCCTCGGTGACGATCGCGTTGTGTCCCGCCCGCACATACGCCTGCCCGGCCAGCGCCCCGTCCACGAATTCGACGGACATTCCGGACGCGAGCATATGTGCCCGTGCTTCGGTTTCGGGAATATCGATGACGTCCACCGGGTGGCCGGCCACCGTGGCCAACGTGGCCGCCAGGTCATGGGTGGTGCGCAGCTCCGGGCCGGTGAGAGTGTAGATCCGGCCCGCGTGCTCGGCATAGGTCAGCGCCGCGACGGCGACCCCGGCGACATCGCGCGGATCGATGACCCCTTGAGCGGCATCGCCGGTCATGTTCGGCACCGGCTGCCCGGCCCGGATGGCGTCGGCCCAGCTCAGGGTGTTCGAGGCGAAGGAGCTGGGGCGCAGGATGGTCCATTCGACGCCGCTGTCCCGCACGGCCTGCTCACCGGGCAGATGCCAGGTGCCCACGCGGCCCAGTTCGGTGTCCCCGGTGCCGATGGCGGAGAGCTTGACGATCCTGCCCACTCCTGCGTCGCGCGCGGTGGTGATCAGCGCGCGGTCGGCTTCCGCGTACTCCGGGCCGAGCACGCCGACGATGAACGCCGCCTGCGCGCCGGTCATCGCCGCCCGCATGGACGGCAGGTCGGCGTAATCGCCTTGTACCACTTCGACGCCCGCGGGCACTTCGGTCCGGGCCGGATCTCTGGTCACGGCGCGGACGTGTGCGCCGCGGTCGGCGAGCTGGCGGACGATTTCACTGCCGATGGTGCCGGTCGCACCGGTGATCACGATCATGAGGACCACGCTGCCGGGCATTCGCGCAGGTCTCTAGGAAATTTCGGCACACCTGCCCAGGGCGCGACTGCCTACAGTGGAGGCGGTGACCACCCTGCTGCGCCCGCCGTCCGTCGTGACCGCCGACCTGGTCGAGACGTCCGAGCCCGCGCCGGAGTCGCTGCGGCCGTGGTTGGCCGAACTCGGCCGCATCCCGACCGTGCTGGATTTGACCGATCCGTTCGCGCACATCCCGCAGGCGGCGACCACGATCGTGCTCCGCGCCGAGCGCGGGGAGGTCGATGACACCCGGGTCGCACTCGTCGTGGGGCCGCAGACCAAGGCGACCTACTCGCGCGCGAGCAAACCCGCGGGCTGTGTCCGCCTGCGACTCGCGCCCGGCGCGGTCCGTGCCCTGCTCGGCATCCCCGCCGCGGACCTCACCGACCGTGTGACGCGGTTGGACGACCTGCCGGGTCCCGTCGCCCGCCTGTCCGCCGAATTGGTCGAACTCGATCACGACGAGGTCGTGCCGTATCTCGAGAACGAACTGCCGCGCCGCATCCCCGACGATCCAGCCCAGCGCACCCAGCGCAGGTTGCTCGCCACCGCCGTAGCCGCCATCACCACCGACGAGCCCCTTTCCGTCGCCGAGCTGGCCACGCGCCTCGCGGTGAGCGAGCGGCAACTCCGCAACATTTTCGCCAGCGGAATCGGCGTTTCCCCGAAACATTTCGCGCGCATCGATAGAGTGCGCCGGGTCCTGTCCCGAGCCGAAGACATGCCGCTGGCCGACCTCGCCACCGGAACGGGTTACTACGACCAGTCACACATGACAGCCGATTTCCGCAGTCTGATGGGCGTGCCGCCCACGTCGTTCCTGCGCGGCGAGGTACCCGATCCTTCCCCGTGCCGCGCGCTCACCCGCCTTCGTTGATCGGGGGCGCACCGAACGATCGGAACACGAACGTTCGTGCCCGAGGCACTGTGTCGTTCGCAGAGTCGACCAGGCCCGTAGGACCTCGCTCGAGAGCGGGTTCCGTGGTCGAACTGTGTCCATAACGTCTCTCGACATCGCATCGAAGTCGTGCGATGCTATTCGAAAGATTCGAAACGTATTGCGGAATTTTCGGAGCGAGCAAGGAGGCGCCGACATGACCTCGTCGGTGGAAGCGCGGACGTTCGTGCCGGAACACCCTCAGGAGCTGCCTTCACTGCTGAACTTCCTGAGTTCGCATGCGATCTCGCAGGGGCCGCGCCCTCTGGTGCGCTACGCACTGGTCGGGGCCAGTGAACGCGACCGAATCGAGTTGCCGCCTGAAGTGCACGAGGCGCTGGTACAGGTGGTCACCGCGATGCAGGCCGGTAAGGCCGTGACCGTCGCTCCCCGCAGCATGACGCTGACCTCCCAGCAGGCAGCCGACCTGCTGGGCATCAGCCGACCGACGGTCATCAAGCTGATCGAGCGCGGCGAACTGCCCGCCGAGCGCATCGGCTCCCGCCACCGTCTGCGGCTGCACGACGTTCTGGAGTACCAGCAAGCGCGCAAGCTCCGGCAGTACGAGGCAATCGAAGCGACCGCGGTCGATATCGACACCGAGGACGATCCCGAAGTGGTGCGAGCGCGGCTGAAAGAGGCACGCCGTGCGGTGGCGGCACGGCGACGGGCGCAGAGCTGAGAGAATCACCGTGTGTTCGCGGTAGTGCTCGACACCTGTGTGCTCTATCCCAGCCTGCAGCGGGACTTCCTGCTGTCGCTCGCGGTCGAAAGTCTGTACCGACCACTATGGTCAAACCGCATTCTCGAAGAGGTGGAGTACACCGAAACCGCGAAACTTGCCGCACAGGGTGTAGTTCAGGACGAGGCCGAGCGGCGGGCACGTCGGCTTGTCGAGACGATGCGGGCGGCGTTCGATGATGCCCTGGTCCGCAATTGGGAACCCCACGAGGGAACCTTCGGGCTTCCCGATCCCGACGATGAGCACGTGCTCGCCGCCGCCGTCGTCGGCGGAGCGGGCGCGATTGTCACCAGCAATGTGAAGGACTTCCCGGATACGCGGCTGCCGCCGCACCTGCAAGTAATCGAACCGGCGCCATTCGCGGCAGACACGGTATCGACGGCTCCTGAGACCGCTCTTCGGGCATTGACGAACCTGACCCGCCGTTACCGCAACCCGCCCCAATCGGTCGACGAACTGCTGATCATCCTCGAGAAACGCTACGACATGATCGAAGCTGTCGAAATGATGCGCCACGTCGGCTGACCGACCTGCCTTCGCGGAGCAATGTGCTCACGAGCCTCCGCGCACAGGACACGAGCGCTCGCAATACAAACGCTCGCACGGCAGACGGGGCAAGCCCTCCGCACCGTCCGGGAGGATCTCCACCGCGTTGGGGTAGTGGGCGTGCCGCCATTCCCGTGCGAACGTCATCGCCGCCACCACGCAGGCGGCGAAATCCAGCCGGAGACCGTGCAAGAACACGCTCACGTGGACATCCGTCTCCGACGGGTTCGAGGTTGAATCACCGCACATCAAGCACCCGATTCTGTTGGCGCCGTGAATTGCTCGCCTCCGGCCGCGTTCGTTTCGGCGCGGCGGAAGTATCGGTAGTCCTCGCGGCTGACGATCACCGCCGCGACGAGCGTCGTACAGCTGAGGAAATCGCAGTCGTGGTGCAGGTCGAGCGCCTTCCGGGCGTTTTCCGGAGTGGAGACCGCCCAGTGCGGGTTGTCGTGCGCGAGCCGGGATCGCAGCTCGGCAGCGCGGAGAAATCGCCGAGCGCGGATTTCGTCATCCGGCATGGTAGGCCACTCCCGGCCCCCGCCGGGTGCGCGGCATCTGGTCAGCCCAGGCCCGGATAGCCGCGACTACGACCCTGCCCGATGGACGGAAGCTGTTGCGCGGAGGCACTATCCAGTGCCGGATCGCGCCGACCGATGCGGTGGGTGAAGGCAGCGCAATCGTCGCCCCAGACCCAGCGACCGCCACGTCGAGCCGGAACAACTCGCCGAACAACCGCACGTCATCGGGCAGATCAGGCCGGATCAGATACGTCCAGCGTCCCGAAGGGGGTGCCCCACAATCGGCCCCAGCGCAACGCCTCCGCTCTGCATATGCGCCTTGACCGCCTGCCCCAGCCGAGCGGGCATCGTCATAGCCCACACCGACCCGGCCCGCATGACGATCCGCCCGAGTTCCGGCGGGTCGACCACAGCGGGCAGATCACACTCCCGTCGATAGAACAGGCACCGCGACCCTGGAGTGTCGCCACGTTTTCATCTGTACCCCCACTTCCAATCGAAGACGTTCGTCGTGCGTCCGGCTCGGCCTGAGCCGCTCGAAATAGCTCAGCCATTTCGAAGCATGGGTAGCCGGATCCGAAGCAGTGCTTCGCACACCCGCTACCAGGCGCTATGTAGTAATGTCGGTTGAAAAGCACAGGCGGGGAATTGATTTGCCGTCCACAAGATTCCACAGAACCGGGGGTGCGTTGGACCGATGGATAATCCTGGACATCTGCTCAGGGCTGCCCGGCGCAGCCGTGGGGTCAGCCTGGCCGCGCTCGCGGCGAAGACGAATTACAGCAAGTCGCTGCTCGGTATGTTGGAGAACGGGCAGCGCGGTGTGAAGCAAGAGCACATCATCGGCTACTCCCGCGCTCTGAATATCCCGATAAACGCCCTCATGGCACCGTCGCCGGACCCGATCCGTATCGCGCACGAATGGCTGGTAGCGGACAGCGCGCCCAAAACGCATGCCTCCGTCGGTCGGCGGGTCGGCGAGTCACTGGCGACCGAGATGGAACAGCGCGTGGTCGAGCTGCGACACCTGGACGACAGCATCGGTGGCGAGGAACTTCTTCCGCTGGTTCTGCGCGAGTTCGAAAGCGCGCGAGCGGTCATCACGGAATGCAGCTATTCCGATCGAGTGGGCAAGCGACTGCTGATCGTCGCCGGTGAGCTGGCACAACTCGCCGGCTGGGTCGCGAGCGACGCCGGTAGGTACGACGACGCCCAACGTCTGTATCTGAGCGGCGCGGCGGCGGCCGGTGATGCCGGAGACCGCGTCTTGACGGCGCAACTTCTATCGAGTCTGAGCTATCAGATCGCCAACGTCGGCAATCCGTCCGAGGCAGCGCTGTTGGCGCGCACCGCGGTCAAGGGAGCGACGAACGCGCCTCCAATAGTCCGGTCATTGCTCACGGACCGCCTGGCATGGGCCTGTGCGCGCTCGCGCGACCGCGCCGAAGCGGAACGAGCGCTCGATGCGGTGGACGAAGCCTACGATGGCCGGTCACCTGACATTCCCGAGCCCGAATGGGTGTATTGGGTGGACCGCACAGAGATAGACATCATGGCAGGCAGATGCTTCGTCGAATTGGACGATCCAGGAAAGGCGAGTTCGCTACTGTCCGGCGCGATCGAGCAACTCGACGCCGACCGTGTCCGTGAGGTCGCCCTGTATCGCACTTGGCTCGCCGAGTCGTACCTGAAAATCCGCAATCTGGACGCGGCACGGGCCACCATCCGAGAGGCGCGGGAGGCGGCAGACACCGCACACTCCGCACGGCTCGACCGGCGCATTGCCGAAATACAAGCGCTGCTGACTTGAACTGAAAATCGACACTCGAACTTCCCGTTTCCTATGTCGAAGCCTCCGAAGGGCATGCACCGGGACCGCCCGGCGAGCGTGCGCCGTTATCACACGGCTCGACGCTTCCCGATCCGATCGAGAGCACACGCGGTCCTGAACGATCGCGCTCGCGTCGTGAGCGCACGTCAGCGCTCCTTTGCCCGACGTCTGCGCTCCATTTCCTCGCGTTCCAGAACCGCCGCTCGCTCCAGAGTCGGGGCGGTCCCCCCGAGCCGCGCGGGAACCCAGCGGGCTCCTTCCTGCATCGGGTAGTCGCGCTGTGCGCGGTCCAGGAGTTCGCTCATCCGGGCGCGCATGGTGACGGTCAGTTCCTCGACGGGTTCGGCGGGTGGGATCGGTGCGCCGATGCGGATGTTGATCGGGAAATTGTGACGGCCCAACCTTTTCGGGATGTCTTTGGTCCAGATCCGGTGGGCGCCCCAGATGACCAGGGGAACGATCGGAACACCGGCTTCCACAGCCATCCGTGCCGCACCGGACTTGAACTCCTTCAGCTCGAAACTGCGGCTGATCGTCGCCTCGGGATAGACCACGACCACCTCGCCGCCGCGCAGCGCGATCACCGCGCGGGCGTACGACTCGGCCCCGGCCGTGCGGTCGACGCCGATCGCCTTGCAGTGCTTCATGAGGAAGCCGACTAGGCCGTGCTCGAGTTCGGCCTTCATCATGAACCGGACGTTGCGGCCGGACTTCCGCCCGACCAGCCCGACCTCCATGAAATCGAGGTAGGCCGTGTGGTTCACGGCCAGCACCGCGCCGCCGGAGCGCGGAATGTGTTCTTGCCCTTCGATATCGATCCGCAGACCCTGGGCGACGAAGATGGCGCGGGCCAGGCCGGTGAGCACGTCGTACACCGGTTCCCGCGCCATCACAGCTCCCGTTGCTACCCCGCCGCGTCTTTGCGCGCGGCCTTGGCCTCGGCTTCGGCGGCATCCATCGCGTCCGCCTCCTCCAGGGTAGGAGCGCTGCCGCCGAGCCGGGCCGGAACCCAATAGGCGCCGGGCTCGTGCACGTAGTCTTTCTGCAGGTCCAGCAGCATTTCCTGCATGGTCGAGCGCAGCTTCGCGGTGAGTTCGGCGGCGGGCTCGAACGGCTGGATCGGTTCGCCCACCGCGATCGAGATGGGCGTGTTGGTGCGGCCGAGCCGCTTCGGGAAGCCTTTGGTCCAGACCCGCTGCGCGCCCCAGATGACGATCGGGATGATCGGCACCTCCGCCTCGATCGCCATGCGCGCCGCGCCGGACTTGAATTCCTTGATCTCGAAGCTGCGGCTGATCGTCGCCTCGGGGTACACGCCGACCAACTCGCCGCGGCGCAGATATTCCACGGCGGCCTTGTAGGAGTCCGCGCCCGCCGAACGGTCAACGGGGATGTGTTTGAGGGCGCGCATGATCGGCCCGGAGATCTTGTCGTCGAAGACCTCCTTCTTCGCCATGAACCGGACGTAGCGCTTCGGGGTGCGTACCGGCAGGCCCGCGTAGGTGAAGTCCATGTAGCCGGTGTGGTTCACCGCCAGCACGGCGCCACCCCGAGCGGGGATGTGTTCATCGCCCTTGACGGTGAACTTCAGACCTTCGATGAAGAAGACGGTTCGGGCCAGCCCGATGATCGTCCGATAGACGGGTTCCACAAGTCCGCTAGCGTAGTCGCTGATCGTCCCCACCGGCAGTTCGCCGCCGTCGTGCGCCGCACCGGAGCGAGGACAGCTGACCAGCCCCAACCGCAAGCCTGAGAGAAGAGGATTGTCGAAGTGGAACGCGCCCGGCCGGCATCGCGTGAATACGACCGCACCGTACGCGATCGGAAGCGGGCCCCGCGCACGCGCGCCGCGCTGATCGGCGGCCTCGTCCTGTCCGGAGCGGTCGCGCTGACCGGCTGCGACTCCGTCGTCGGCATTCCCGACGAGAGCGCGCCGCAGGCCGCCGTGCGCACCACGCCCCCGGCCGCGGTCCCGTCGGCGGCCCCGCCCAGCACCTCGGCGCTGCCGCCCGTCCCCGCCGACGCCCCACCGGTCGGCGAGGTCGCCGGGCTGCCCGCCGCCGCGCCCGCGGTGCAGCGCTGGGCAGCCGACTTGCGGTCCCGCACCATCGCCGAACTCCAGAAGAAGTGCTGGACCATCGCGCCGAAGAACGTCGCCGACATGTACGGCGACCCCCGGTCCGTCCTCGACGTCTTGGCGCAGCCCGGTACGGCAACCGAGACCACCGTCGTGTGGGCGAACTCGACCACCACGGTCGCCGTCGATCGCGCCGAAGTCGCCACCGGCTACGCCTGCCCACGCGTCGCCACGGCGGGCGCGGAAATCGCCTACAACGACGCCGACGCCCGCCACACCGTGCGCCGGTACCTGTCCCGCTTCGTCGGCACTCCGCTCGACCCCGCCGACAAGGAGGGCGACTACCCTCTGATCTGTAAGGCGTCCCCGGCGACCTGGGACCCCAAGGGCACCGGGCGTCCGAGCCCCGCGCCGCTGGCGAACAACCAGGGCGTGCTCACCGGGGCCACCGAGTTCGCCGACCAGCAGATCCGGTCGGAGCAGGTGAACACCGACTACATCGCGGTGCTGGTGCCGGTGACCAACTCCGCCGGTGTGACGCAGACCCGCACCTTCACCTTGCGATCCGGGCCGGAGGGCTACTGCATCGGCGACATCTCGCCGTAACTACTACCCTGGTTGGCTGGTAAACAGCAGGAGGAGCAGCTAGTGCAGATCACCAGCGTCGGACACGCCGGATTCCACATCCGTACCGCGGCCGGGTCGATCCTTTGCGACCCCTGGGTGAACCCCGCGTACTTCGGTTCCTGGTTCCCGTTCCCCGACAACACTCGGCTGGACTGGGACGAGCTGGGCGCATGCGACTTCCTGTACGTCTCGCACCTGCACCGCGACCACTTCGACGCTCGGACGCTGGCCGAGCACGTCGACAAGGACGCGACCGTGCTGCTGCCCGACTATCCGGTGCCGGACCTGCGGCGCGAACTCGAGCAGCTGGGCTTCCACAAGTTCTTCGAGACCGAGGACTCGGTCAAGCACACGGTGACCGGCCCGGGCGGCGACCTGGACATCATGATCATCGCGCTGCGCGCGCCCGCCGACGGTCCGATCGGCGACTCGGGCCTGGTCGTCTCCGACGGCGAGACCACCTGCTTCAACATGAACGACGCCCGCCCGGTCGACATGGACGTGCTGCACGACGCGTTCGGCCACGTGGACATCCACCTGCTGCAGTACTCGGGCGCGATCTGGTACCCGATGGTCTACGACATCCCGGCCCGCACCAAGTCGAATTTCGGCAAGCAGAAGCGGCAGCGCGGTATGGACCGCGCGCGCAGCTACATCGAGCAGGTCGGCGCGACCTGGGTGGTGCCCTCCGCCGGTCCGCCGGTGTTCCTGGACGACGAGCTGCGCTACCTCAACGACGATCGCGGTGACGAGGGCAACATCTTCCCGGACCAGAAGGTGTTCCTCGAGCAGATGGAAATCCACGGCAACAAGGGCGGGATCCTGATGATCCCCGGTTCGGTGGCCGACGTACGCGGCGCCGAGCTGACGCTCACCCATCCGAGCGACCCCGGCGAGATCTACGACGACAAGGCCGCGTACATCGAGCGGATGGCGCAGCGCCTCGCGCCGGTGCTGGAGGCGGAGAAGGCGACCTGGGAACGCGGCGAAGGCTCCCTGCTGGAGCCGCTGCGCAAGCTGTTCGAGCCGATCATGGCGCAGAGCGATGTGATCTGCGACGGCATCGGCTACCCGGTCGGCTTGGTGATCGGCGAGGAAACGATCGTGCTGGACTTCCCCAAGCGCACCGTGCGCGAGCCGGTCGAGGGCGAGGGCCGCTACCGCTACGGCTTCCGCATTGCGCCGGAGCTGGTGCGTACGGTGCTGCGCGACCGGGAGCCCGACTGGGTGAACACCATCTTCCTGTCCACCCGCTTCCAAGCCTGGCGCATCGGCGGGTACAACGAATTCCTGTACACGTTCTTCAAGTGCCTCACCGACGAGCGGATCGCCTACGCCGACGGCTGGTTCGCCGAGGCGCACGACGATTCCGCCTCCACCGAACTCAGTGGCTGGGAGGTGCAGCGCCGCTGCCCGCACCTGAAGGCGGACCTGTCGAAATTCGGTGTGGTGGAAGGCAACACCCTCACCTGCAACCTGCACGGCTGGCAGTGGGATCTGGCGTCCGGACGGTGTAAGACGTCCAAGGGCCACGAACTGCGCTCGCGCAAGCTGGACTGAACCGAACTTCCGGCCGGTGATTCCGCACCGGCCGGAAGCGATGCCGACTGATTGCTACCGGTCGGCAACCTCGCGGGTCAGCTTCGAAGACCACGGACACCAGAAGCAGCCCGGCAGGAACGCGCCGCACGCCTCGTCCAGATGGTCGTTGACGTACATGATGCTGGCGTCGCAGACCTCGATCGCCATGGTGAAGAAGGTGATGGTGTCGGGGTCCAGATGGAAGTCCCAGCCCGGGTTGTAGGGCGCCGGCATCTTCCGGATCCGGCCCATGACGTGCACAGACATCTGCTCGTCACCCGACAGGATGCGGCGGGCTTCCTGGATCCGCTGTTCGTTGGTCAGCTGGATGATGAACTCTTTGCCGGAGTAGTCGGTGAATGCGAAGAGCGCCATGTCTTTCCCCTCTTGTCGATGGGTCTGGTTCGATGGATGGCGAATTCCGCACCGGTGCGACTCGATCCTATCGGCGCACGACCGGGTATTTGCTGAGAATTTGCTAACCAGCGCATAACAGGTCTTCGGTCGGCCGCGCGGCGACGAGAAGGAGGGAGGGCCAGGAACTCAGCGGGATATCCCGGCCGGAATCCCGTTGTAGGCGGGAGCCGGAGTGCGGCCTACCGCCCGCACCGTCCTGATCAACTCTCGGATCGCGATACCGCCCCTCGCCACCGGCGCGGCGACGCGTCCGTCAGGGTCTATCAGCACCGCAGACGGGGTGCCACGCACGCGATAGCGCAGAGCCGCCTCGTTGCCCTGCTGCACCAGCGACGGAATATCGCCCAACCCGTTCTCGACGCCCCACGCGGCTTGTTCCGCCGCGTCGCCGTTGCCCACCGCCACGATCGCCAGCGCGTCGCCGGTGCGCGCGTGCCAGCGGGGCAGTTCCCTGGCCAGCGCCGCGCACAGCTCACAACCCGGGTGCACGAAGACCAGCAGTACCGAACGTCCTCCGGTCAGCAGAGCCTCGAGCGTGGTCTTCGCTCCCGTGGCGTCGAACAATTCGAACTCGGGCGCCACCGCGCCGACCGGCAACCCCTCCGCGCCCAGCGTGGACAGCGCCTGCTCGTCCACCCGGCGGCGCAAAGTACGGAACTGCCCGATGAGCCACACCAGCACCGCCACCAGCGCGGCCACCACCGAACAGCCGATCACGTGGTCGGCGGGCAGGCCGATCGGCACCCGCGGATACCTCAGCGCGCCGATATCCACAGCCAAGGCCAGCGCTGCGAGGGCACCGTTGCGCACCAGCGTCTTCGGCCCGATCGGCGCGGCACTCGCACCGCCGAAACACGAACACGAGGGCCGCTCGCCGCGGCGCAGCAAACGCACGACGGCCGCCGTGAACACGGCGAGCAATGCCAGCGCCGCCACGGCGGCCAGCCCGGAAATCCAGGGAATCACCACGGCCACCGCGATCATCGCCTCGATGAGCGGCAATCCCCAGGCCACCGCAGGCACCCAGCGCAGCGGCACGCCGAAATCCGCCACCGCCTGCCGCGTCGCGCTCCGATCCGCCAGCTTGCCCCACGCCGACAGCCCGAACACGACACACAGACCCAGCCGCGAAGCCCACACCCCGTATTCGATCAGCATGAGCGCACCATTCCACACTTATGCGCTTCGAACATGAATGGCCGGGCGAGTGTCAGGCCTGTGATCTAGTGGCGACGACGACCGCGACGATGGTGAGCAGGCAGCCGACGACCGCGGTCACCGACAGGCCGGCGCTGGTCGGGGTGAGCACATCGAGGATCAGGGAGGCCAGCAGTTGGCCCGCCACCGAGGTGAGGCCGAGCAACAGGACGCCGATCCAGCGGACCGTGAGCGCGGCCAGGGCGATGAACGCGACGCCGATCAGCCCGCCGAGATAGAGCCACGGCTCGGTGGGGAACTGCGCCGGACCGCCGGAGGTCACCACCACCGCGGCCGTGAGGAGCGACAGCGCGGCCAGGCCCACACAGAAATTGACCGTGGCCGCCGGGATGGCTCCGCCGACCGCGCCCACCTTGCCGTTCACCGCCTGCTGCCAAGCCAGGCCGATCCCGGCCAGCGCGGGCAGGACGATCAGCAGAGCGGTCGGAGTGCCGCGCAGCGCGTCGGGCACCGATAGACCCCCGGTGGCACGGGTTTGACCGAACCCGGCGACCAGCACCGCGACCACACCGAGCGCCGCGCCGGCCAGACGCACGACCGTGATCGGCGTGCGTCCACTCGGACCGAGACCGAGGCGGTCGACGACCAGACTGCTGAGCAATTGACCCGCGACGGTCGCCACCGTGAACGCGGTGACGCCGATGGCCGCGACGGTCAGCCCCTGGCACGCGACGAAGAACGCCCCGCACAGGCCCCCCAGCAACTGCCACGGCCGCAATTGGCCCTCGGACAACGCACCCCGTACGCGGCGCGCCCCTTCCCGAACCCGCCCACTCACCGCGAAAACCAGCGCGAGCACTACCAGCCCGGTGCCGAAACTGATCGTCGCCGCCGCAACCCCATCCTCCAGCCGAGCACCGAGCGCACCGTTGATC
>NZ_JABLTE010000116.1 GCF_013315795.1 Nocardia barduliensis | reverse complement strand
CTTTGCCCGCCACTACCAGTCCGAACAAGCCAGACGAGCCGCCCTACCGGCCTGGCTCCACGCCTACAATCACCACCGGCAACACTCCGCCATCGGTAAGAAGACCCCCATCAGCCGATTGACCAACGTCCCTGGGCCGTACATCTAGGTCCGGTGCGGAGCGGGCTGGTCCGCGACCCGAATCGAGTTCGCGCGCAACGGTTTCCTTGCGCGCTGTCGCCTCGATGGTGTCGTGATTCGAGGGGTCGCGCCGCGACGGCACGGCGCGAGCGAGTATCACGGCGTCGTCGGTTGCGTTTCCGGTCGCGGGGCCGCGGCTTCCGCTTTCGCGCGGCCCGGCGCCCACACGCCGATGAGGATGGCGGCGACACAGGTGAGAATGCCCAGGGCAAGCGCCGACTGCTGGACGCCGTAGACGAAAGCCGACTCGGCGAACTCGGCCAGCGGCGCGGCTTGCGGGCCCACCCGGTCGGTGACCTGCAGCGCCGCGGCCAGCGAGTCGCCGACCGGTTCGCGGAGCTGTTCGGGCACTTTCGGCAGGGCGGGCGCGATGCGGCTGCTGTACCCGGCGGCCAGGATGCTGCCCGCGATGGCGATGCCGACCGCCGCGCCCACTTCGCGCGCGGCGTCGTTCACCGCGGCGGCGACGCTGTGCTTCGCCGCCGGGGTGCCCGCGATGATCGCGGCCGTCGCGGGTGCGGTGCACAGTCCGGTGCCGCCGCTCATGATCAGGAGCGGCCAGAGCAGGTCGACGTAGGTGCTGTCGACGTCGAGGCCGGCGAGTGCGATGAGCGCGATCCCGATGCTCGCCAGCCCGCCTGCTATCGGCAGGCGCGGTCCGACCCGTTCGGCCAGCCGGGGCGCCACCGCGGAGATCACCACCATCGGCACCACCATCGGCGCCATCGCCAGCGCCGACATCAGCGGCCGGTACCCGAGGATCAGCTGCAGGAACTGGACCATCAGCAGGAAGGTTCCGAAGCAGACGAGGAACTGCACGGTCACCGTCGCCGTGCCGGAACCGAAGCCTCGATGGGGGAACAGGCGCACATCGAGCAAGGGGTGCGCCACCCGGGTCTCGACCACCACGAACGCCACCGCCGCCAGCACCGCCACGACGGCCGTGCCGATCACCATCGGATCCAGCCACCCGCGCTCCGGCGCCGCGATCGCGGCCACCACCAGCGATCCGACGGCCGTGGCCGAGGTGAGCGCGCCCCACAGGTCCAGCCTGGGACGAGCCACGTCGACCGACTCGGGCAGCGTGCATCCCGCGATCATCAGCAGCAAGCCTGCGACGGTCATGGTGAGGAAGATCGACACCCACGACCACAGCTCCAGCAACAGGCCCGACCCGAGGATGCCGAGCACCGCGCCCGCGCCCGCGACGCCCGCCCACAGTCCGACGGCATCGGCCCGGCGTGACTCGGGAAACCCGGCGGTGATCAGCGACAGGGTCGAGGGCATGACGAGCGCCGCGCCCACCCCCGCCACCGTCCGGCCCGCGATCAACCAGCCGGGCGTGTCGAGCAGTACGGGTGTCGCCGAGGCCACCGCGAACACCAACAGCCCGATGATCAGCACGACGCGCCGCCCGTACCGGTCGCCGAGCGCGCCCGCCGGGAGCACCAGGCAGGCCAGCGCCAGGGTGTACCCGTCGATGATCCAGGTGAGCTGGTGCTGACTGGCCCCGGTCGCGCCGGCTATCTCCGGCAGCGCCGTGTACAACGCCGCCATCGAGGCGACGACCAGGGCCACCGTGGCGCAGGAGATCGCCAGCATCCACCGCTGAGCGGCTGACAAACGCGTCGTGGTGGACTCCATGGCGCCTCCCGGCAGAACAGAACTGTCAGTATCGCTACGCTACTAGCAGTATCATAAGTTGACCGGGTGGCGATAGGCGTCCCGGAGGAGGAATGTTCGACCCATGACCGGTGCTGCCCGACCGACCCCGCCGCACCCCGAGTCCGGTGACGATGTCGATCCCCGCAAGCTGCGCTCG
Organism: Nocardia barduliensis; assembly: GCF_013315795.1. Lineage (GTDB taxonomy): Bacteria > Actinomycetota > Actinomycetes > Mycobacteriales > Mycobacteriaceae > Nocardia > Nocardia barduliensis. Next base: position 19,155 of record NZ_JABLTE010000116.1, on the reverse strand, counting down.
CGCGCCAGACTGCTCGACGCCGCCACGGCTCTGCTGAAAACCGGTGGGCTGGAGGCGGTGACCGTAGAAGCGGTCACCACCATGTCGAAGGTCGCGCGCACCACGCTGTACCGGCATTTCGACAACGCCATGCAATTGCGCGCCGCCACGCTGGAGCGTCTGCTTCCTCCGGTCATCGAGGCGCCGCCCGCCGGGCCGCTGCGCGTGCGCCTGACCGAATTGCTCATCAGGCAGGCCGCGGTGATCAACGAGGCCCCGCTGCAGATATCCACGCTGGCCTGGCTGGCCACCGGCGAACGCGGCGAACCCGGCGCGGGCCCGGCGTTCACCTCGCTGCGTCAGCGGCTCATCGAGCAGTACCGCGAGCCGTTCGACCAATTGTTCGGCGATCCGCAGGTGCGCGCGCAGCTCGGCGAATTCGACGTGATGCTCGCCCTGGCCCAGCTCGTGGGTCCGATCGTCTTCACCAGGCTGGTCGGCTTCCCGCCCACCACCGCGCAGGAGTGCGCGCGACTCGTCGACGACTTCCTGGCCGCCCGCGATCGTGACCACGGCACCGGACACGCGCTCGAGGATGATCGCGGCGGCGGGTAGGCTCGGCGTGCTCGGCGGACGACGAGGAAACCGGTGGAAGTCCGGTGCGGTCGCGCCACTGTAGAAAGCCAGACCCTCTCCGGCGAGCAGCGAACCCCTTGATGGGCGCGTCACCCGAGGAAGGCTGCCACCTGTGATTGTGCTGTTGTCCACGTCCGACACCGATCTGCTCAGTGCCCGCGCCAGCGGCGCCGACTACCGCTGGGGAAATCCGGCGCGCCTGCTGGTCGACGACCTGCCCGGTCTGCTCGACGGCGCCGACCTGGTGATCGTGCGCATCCTCGGGGGCAAGCGAGCCTGGGAGGACGGACTGGAGGCGCTGCGCGCGAGCGGGATTCCGCTGGTCGCGCTCGGCGGCGAGCTCGCCCCGGACGCCGAGCTGATGGAATGCTCCACCGTTCCGGGTGGCGTCGCGGCCGACGCGCACAACTACCTTGCCGCAGGCGGCCCGGAGAACCTGCGGCAGCTGCACAATTTCCTGTCCGACACCGTGCTGCTGACCGGCCACGGCTTCGAACCGCCGATTCAGCTCCCCAGCTGGGGCGAACTGGACCGGGCCGCCGCCACGCCCGCGGACGGGCCGACCGTCGCGGTGATCTACTACCGCGCCCAGCATCTGGCCGGAAACACCGCCTATGTCGACGCCCTGTGCACCGCCGTCGAACAGGCGGGCGCGCGGGCGCTGCCGCTGTACTGCGCGTCGCTGCGCACCGCCGAACCCGAGCTGATCGCCACGCTGCGCCGAGCCGACGCCCTGGTGGTGACGGTGCTTGCCGCGGGCGGCACCAAGCCCGCCACCGCGTCGGCGGGCGGCGAGGACGAGGCATGGGATGTCGGTGCGCTCGCCGACCTGGACGTGCCGATCCTGCAAGGACTGTGCCTGACCACCGGCCGCGACCAATGGGAGGCCAACGACGACGGGCTCTCCCCGCTGGACGTCGCGACCCAGGTCGCCGTGCCGGAATTCGACGGGCGGATCATCACGGTCCCGTTCTCCTTCAAGGAATTCGACGCCGACGGCCTGTCCACCTACGTCCCCGATCCCGAGCGGGCCGCCCGTGTCGCGGGCATCGCGACCCGCTATGCGCGGCTGCGCCATATTCCGGCCGCCCGCAAGCGGGTCGCCGTCATGCTGTCGGCCTACCCCACCAAGCACGCCCGCATCGGCAACGCCGTCGGTCTGGACACCCCGGCCAGCGCCATCGGTCTGCTCACCGAAATGCGCCGCGCCGGTTACGATCTCGGTGCTCCCGGCGAGGTCCCCGGCCTGGACGAACAGGACGGTGACGCGCTCATCCACGCCCTGATCGCGGCGGGCGGCCAAGACCCCGACTGGCTGACCGCCGAACAGCTGGAGGGCAACCCGATCCGCATCGGCGCGGCGACCTACGCGGCCTGGTTCGACACCCTGCCCGACGACCTGCGCGACGCCGTGGTGGACGCGTGGGGCCCGCCGCCGGGCGAACTCTACGTCGACCGCTCGTCCGATCCGGACGGGGAGATCGTCATCGCCGCGCTGCGTTTCGGCAACGTCGTGCTCATGGTCCAGCCGCCGCGCGGTTTCGGCGAGAACCCCGTCGCGATCTACCACGACCCCGACCTGCCGCCCAGCCACCACTACCTCGCGGCCTACCGGTGGCTCAGCGACCCACAGGGTTTCGGAGCCGACGCGATGGTGCACCTGGGCAAGCACGGGAACCTGGAATGGCTGCCCGGCAAGACGCTCGGCATGTCGGCCTCCTGCGGCACCGACGCCGCCCTCGGCGACCTGCCGCTGATCTACCCCTTCCTGGTGAACGACCCGGGCGAGGGCACACAGGCCAAGCGGCGCGCGCACGCGACCCTGGTCGATCACCTGATCCCGCCGATGGCCCGCGCCGAGAGCTACGGCGACATCTCGCGTCTGGAGCAGTTGCTCGACGAGCACGCCAACATCTCCGCGCTCGACCCGGCCAAGCTCCCCGCCATCCGTCAGCAGATCTGGACGCTGATGCGCGCCGCGAAGATGGACCACGACCTCGGCCTCACCGAGCGCCCGGACGAGGACTCCTTCGACGACATGCTGCTGCACGTCGACGGCTGGCTGTGCGAGATCAAGGACGTGCAGATCCGCGACGGCCTGCACGTGCTCGGCCGCGCGCCGGTGGGGGAGAGCGAACTCGACCTGGTGCTGGCCATGCTGCGCGCGCGTCAGCTGTGGGGCGGTGAGCGCAGCGTGCCCGGCCTGCGCGAAGCACTCGGCCTGGACGAGTCGGGCGGCGAGGCGCGCGAGCGCGTCGACGCGGTGGAAGAACGCGCCCGCGCGCTGGTCGCGGCGTTGCAGGCGGCGGACTGGTCGGCGGACGCGGTCGACGGTCTCACCGACAACGCCGAGGTCCGCCGCGTGCTGCGGTTCGCGGCCCGCGAGGTGGTGCCGCGCCTGCGGCAGACCGGCGTCGAGATCGCGCGGGTGCTGCACGCGCTCGACGGCGGGTTCATCCCGGCCGGGCCGAGCGGCTCGCCGTTGCGCGGTCTGATCAACGTCCTGCCGACCGGACGCAACTTCTATTCGGTCGACCCGAAGGCCGTGCCGTCCCGGCTGGCCTGGGAGACCGGACAGGCCATGGCGGAATCCCTGCTCGACCGCTACCGGGCCGACCACGGCGACTATCCGCGGTCGGTGGGTCTGTCGATCTGGGGCACCTCCGCCATGCGGACCTCGGGCGACGACATCGCCGAAGTCTTCGCGCTGCTGGGCGTCCGGCCGGTCTGGGACGAGGCGAGCCGCCGGGTCCGCACGCTGGAGGTGCTCCCGCTCGACGAGCTGGGCCGTCCCCGCATCGACGTCACGGTGCGCATCAGCGGCTTCTTCCGCGATGCCTTCCCCCATGTGCTCGCTCTGCTGGACGACGCGGTTCGCCTGGTCGCCGACCTGGACGAGCCGGTCGAAGCGAACTACGTGCGCGCGCACGCCCTCGCGGATCTCGCCGAGCACGGCGACCAGCGGCGCGCCACCACCCGCATCTTCGGCTCGAAACCGGGCACCTACGGGGCGGGGCTGCTGCAGCTGATCGACGCGAAGAGCTGGCGCACCGACGACGACCTCGCCCAGGTGTACACCGCATGGGGCGGCTACGCCTACGGGCGCGATCTCGACGGCGCGCCCGCCGCCGAGGACATGCGCGGCGCGTATCGCCGAATCGCGGTGGCCGCCAAGAACACCGACACCCGCGAGCACGACATCGCCGACTCCGACGACTATTTCCAGTTCCACGGCGGCATGGTGGCCACGGTGCGTGCGCTGACCGGCAAGAATCCGGAGGCCTATATCGGCGACAGCACCCGTCCGGACGCGGTGCGCACCCGGACGCTGTCGGAGGAGACGACGCGGGTGTTCCGCGCGCGCGTGGTGAATCCTCGTTGGCTCGAGGCCATGCGCAGGCACGGTTACAAGGGCGCGTTCGAGATGGCGGCGACCGTCGACTACTTGTTCGGCTACGACGCCACCACCAACGTGGTAGCCGACTGGATGTACGAGAAACTCACCGAGAGCTACGTTTTCGACGACGTGAACCGGAAGTTCATGGAGCAGTCCAATCCGTGGGCGCTGCACGGCATTGCCGAGCGGCTGCTGGAGGCGGCCGAGCGGAAGCTGTGGGAAAATCCCGAACCGGACACGCTCGACCGGCTGCGTCAGGTCTACTTGGCGACCGAAGGCGAGCTGGAGTAGCGGAAGGCCCTGGCTGGCAAGACATTTCGGGCATTCTCAGTTGCCGGAGACAGTGATGCGTAACCTCTATAATCGCTAGTGCTCCACGGCTGTACCCAGGTAACGACAGATCGAATCTGCTGAGGATGGGAAGGCTCATGAAGTTCACGAAATTGGTTGCGACCACGTTGCTGACCATTGCCGCCACCGGCGTGACCGCGGCGACCGCGTACGGGCAGACCGAGTTCGACAGCCCCGCGCTCAGCGCGAACGACAGCGGTGTCGGTTACACCGCGACCGTCGCGCCGGACCGGTCGAGCGCGGCGGTCACGCTCGATTCCGGCACCTTCGCTTACCTGCCGGACGGGGAAATCGCGGTGGTCGGGCCCGACGGCGCGGTGCTGACGACGGTGCCGACCACCGTGCAGTCCGCGTTCGGACAGCAGGTCGGTGTGACGCCGGACATCGATGCGGCCGGGACGACATTGACCTTGACGCCGGTCGGCGCCGCCGTGCCGGAGCCGGGCGCGCCGCGGTTCATCGGTGACCCGGCGACCACCCTGGGCGGGTTGGCGATCGGCTGTGCCGTCGGTGCGCTGATCGGGCTCGTCTTCTTCGTGGTCGGGGTCTTTCCCGGCTGCGTGGTCGGCGGCCTCATCGGCGCCGCCGCGGGTGCCAGCCGGTAATGCTGAACTGACCCGCGGTGACGGTATCGGCCGCGCTCGGCGCTCCGGCGCCGAGCGCGGCCGTTCGTCTCTCTGCCCGCAGCGTTCGTTCCCGCACTGCCCGGCCGCCCGCCGGAACGCGCGACGGGCGCTCAGCCGGCCTGTGTCATGCACGGCTCGACGGTGAAGTCGAGACCGAAGTTGTTGAAGGTCACCGGCAGCGGGCCGTCCGGGTTCGGGCGCGGCGTGGAGCGCAGCCGGAAGTCGGCCGAGGTGAGCAGGTGTGCGAGCAGCGTGCTGGTGACGAACAGAACCAGATTGCGGCCGGGGCAGTCGGCCGGGCCCGCGCTGAACGGCACCAGTTGCGGATACTGCTCCGCGCGGCCGTCGAGCCAGATGTCCGGGACGAATCGGTCGGCGAACGGCAGCAGATCGGCGTCCCGGTGGAAGGCCGGAACCGCGATCATCAAGGCGGCACCGGCCGCGATGGTGAAGCGCTCGTCGCCGTCGCGCCAGTGGGTGTCGGCGGTGATGTCGCGCAACAGCATGGGCGTGGTCGGCCACAGCCGCACCGACTCCAGCACGCAGGCGCGCAGATAGCCGCGCAAATCGACGCGGCCCGGGTCGACGGCGTCGGCCAGCGCGCGGGCGTGATGCTCGGGGTGGGTGCTCAGCACCGCCAGTGCGCGGCTGAGCGCGATGCCCGCCGCGTCGAAGGCGAACAACCAGTGCGGTATCTGCCCGACCGGATCGGTGGCCCCGCCCGCGGGCACCGCGGCGAGCGCGCCCGCGAGGCTGTCCGGCGGAGCGGATTCGACGTGGCGGTAGAGCCGATTGGTGAACTGGTCGCGCTGCCTGCGATGCGCGGGCGCCAGGAACGACCAGTTTCCCGCCGAGCGCAGCCGGGAGAGTTCGTCGGTGAGGACGGTGTCGTCGCGTCCCCGCTCACCGAGGACGATCCGCCGCACCAGCCGCCACCATCGCGTGGTGAACTGCCGCGCGTCCAGGTGACCGCGGTGGAGGGCCGACACGATCAGCTCGCGGGCCTCCTCCGCGATGGCCTCGGCGAACGGCCCGGCCAGGCGATGCAGTGGCTCGGCCGAGTCCAGCGCGGCCTCGTTCACGGCGCGGCGCTGATCCCGGATCGGGCCCTGGGACAGCAGGACGCCGTGCGGCTGGAACTGGCGTAGCGCGGCGCGCTTCTCTCGATTGGCCGGGTGAAACGGTGTCGGCGCGTCGGCCAGGACCCGCCCGACGTCCTGCGGGTCGAGAACGACCACGATCCGGCGGCCCGGCACCACGAGCTCGACCGGTCCGGCGCCGAATTCGCGCCGCAGTTGCCGCACGCGTTCGATAGCCCGGGAATCGGCCCCGGTGCGCTCGAGCAAGCCCAGGACCGGCCGACGCCGCGCGATGACGCCCGAAGCGACCGAGGCGAATCCGAGATCCGCCAATGCCGCCACAGCGGGCACCCCCACCAGTCGGTGTTCGCGGTTGTCTGCCATACGGCCTCCTTCCCGGTGCGCTCAATCGACACGATGCCGACGACCGGGCAAATACCCGGCGACGCCGGGTCGAAACCGCGACGGGTCTGCGCTGCACCTTCGCGGTGCCGGGAGGATCAGCTCGGTGACTGGCTCTCGTCCACCGCGAGCGCGTCCTCGACGGAGTCGAACACCGTGAGCAGCCGGTCCAGGGCGGTCACCTCGATCGGCCTGCGCGCCGCGTCGCTCGGGACGACGCGCAAACCGCCGGAGCCGGTGGCCTCCGAGGCGGCCAGCAGGACGCTGAGACCGGCGGAGCCGAGGAATCCGACGTTCGACATGTCCACCACGACCGCGGCGGGCGCGTCGCGCAGCGCCTCGTCGAGCGCCGACTGCAGGCGTGGCGCGGAGGCCATGTCTATCTCGCCGTGCACGGTGACGACCACCGTGGCGTCCGCCGACCGCACCTCGACCTCCAGCGCTCGGTGCGCGCTTTCGGAACTCACCATCCACCTCCCGTGCCGGCGAGGCGTCCTCGGCAGTACGCCACGTCGACCTCCGCTCCGGTTCGCGTCTCTGGCGCAATCGGGCACAGCGCAGAGAGCGAGCATTCCGCGGCCAACTTACCCCATCCAGCCGCGACACGATCAGCCTGTGCGGTGCGTCCCCCCTCGTGCCCGGCCGTATCGCGCCCCCGGAACGCGCCGTCGCGGCCGGTTGGAGAGCACTGCGCGCGTAGTCGCTGCGCAGGAGGTCTGGCAGGTCCGAGGAGCAGAGCGGCAAGAAAGAACACTGCCGCCGCCGTGATCCGGAACTCCTGAGCGGAGTATCCGAACTCACGGCGGCGGCAGTGAATCGAGCGGTAGCGCGGTGCGCTCTGGCCTGTGGCGCTACTCCGGCCAGGTGCCGGTGAGCGATTCGTAGCCGGTCGCGCCCGCGCGATCGATCGCGGCCTTGACCAGACCGAAAACGGCGCCTTGCAACGCCGCGGCGAACAGCACCTCGCGCCAGGAATGATCCCGCGCGGTGGACGCCGGGGCCTGCTCCTCACCCGTGATCTGCGTCCACACCCTGGTGAACACCGCGTTCGCCGCGAGGCCGCCGAGCACGCTGATCACCAAGCCGAGCGGTTTGTAGAGCGTCTTCATCGCCGCCTCCGTACGATCTGCCACACCACCGCCGCGATCACCGCCGCGCCGAGGGCCGCCGGGATCGGGTGCGCGCGCAACGCGCCACCGGCCTGCCTGCCGCGCGCGGCGACCGGCTCCGGTGTCGCGGCCGCCACCCGGTGGGCGAGGTCCGCTGCGCCCTTCCTGGCCTGTTGCGCCTTGTCCGTGACAGCGAGCGCCGCCTCGGAGGCCGCGTGCTGTGTCGCCTCGACGGCCTCGTGCGCCTTCTCCTTGCTCCGCGCGGGCACGTCGAGCTTGTGGCCGAGCTGTTCGACCGTCCTGCCGAGTTCGGCTCTGGCCTGATCGCGGTCGCGCCGCAGGGCCGCGACGTCGTCGGTGGGCTGCCCGGCCTGCGGTCGGCTGTCACTCATCCCCGCCTCCTGTCCTTGATCACCTCGATGTCCTCGCGCACACCCTCGACCGCCTCCTGGGGGATCGGCGGGTTCGCGTGCTCCACGCTCTTCTTCCCGGACAGTCCGAGGATCGCCGCGACCACCAGCAGCGCGCCCGCCACGATCAGCGCGGCCGCCCAGCCCGGCACCGCCTCGGCGAGGCCGAGCACCGCCGCGGCGACCAGCGCCGCCCCGCCGTAGAACGCCAGCAGCGCCGCGACGCCCGCCAGTCCCGCGCCGCGGCCGAACCGTTTGCCCTTCTGCCGCATCTCGATACGGGCGAGCTGGAGTTCGTCGCGGATCAGCCGGGACAGCTGGGCCGTGGCGTCCTCGACCAGCTCGGTGACCGACCGTGCGTTCGCCGGCGGGCGAGACTGTGTCGTCTCGGTCATGAGACCTCCTTCGGCATATCACACCTCCTGCACGGCGACTACCCGCGCGTCCGGATTCCAATCGGGCGCCGTGCCGCGGCGTAAGCGCCTTGGCGGGGGAACGGGCCGTCGCGCGATCAGGAAGCGCGACCTGCGTCGAAGCCGCTGGGAGGCAACCGAAGTCGCCTCACGCCCGGTCGAGGTAGTCGGCGAGCTGCGGAACAGCCTCGACCGGGTGCCTGGCCTGCAAGGCTTCGCCCACACCCTCGAACCGCCAGCCGCCCGCCTCGCGGCGCACTCGACCGAGCACCAGGCCGGTGTGCGAACCGCTGCGGGTCAGGTCGTACCGGGCGAGTTGGGTACGCCCCACCGTGTCGATCACCCGGCAGTAGGCGTTCGCGATCCGGTCGAAGGTCCGGCCGGTGTAGGAGGTGACGAGGAACAGGACCGTGCCGACGTGCGGCGGAAGCCGGGACAGATCGACGCTGACGACCTCGTCGTCGCCCGTGCCCGCCCCGGTGACGCTGTCCCCGTGCAGGCGCACGGACCCGTCCGTCGAACTGAGCTGCTCGTGGTAGACGACGTCCACGAGCCGGTCCGCGGCGAAGAGCAGTGCCGCCACGTTGAGGTCGATCTCCGTACGGCGGCCCAGCAGGCGCGGGCGCGCGGCCGGGTCCCAGCCGAGTGCCACGGTGACATGCGCGAGCGGGGTGCCGCCCTGGTCGCGAAGTTCGGTGCACATCGAGGTTCTCCTCTGCGCTGGAGAGCGGACAAGCGCGCGGGCCGTTCCCGTGGAGCGGAGGGGCACGTTCGGCCGAGACGATCGGGACGATCCGGCGGACGAGCAGCGTACCCGTGCGGGGGCGAAATATGGCGAGAATCCAATCCGTGCGGCGGTGCGCCGCGAAGTCAAGGCATGCGGGTTGGCACAGGGCAGGGGCGAGACCGCGGCGCGGGTCGAGCCACGCGCGATCGTCCGCCTGCGTGGTCTCCGGTCCGTTCGCACGCCGCAGTAGCGGCGGGCGCCCGATCGGCCGGTGGCGCGCACTGCGGGCGTCCTGGCGGAGGCGACCGGCCATGACCGACACCGAGCCGTGCCGCGCGGATCTGCTCGATCTGGCGTACCCCTACGCGATGGACGCGGTGGCCGAGATCGAGCGAAGGCACATCGACGATCGCATCGCCGGGGCCGATTCCGGCACCGCGGCGGCGTTCGCGGCCGCGGTGCGCGGGATCCGGGAGACGCTGGCGGCGCTGAGCGCGGCCGAAGCGGTCAATCCACCGCCCACGCTGGAGTCAAAGATCCTGCGGGCGATCGACGACTCGGCTCCGCCTGCGCGCCACCGTCGCCGTGCTCCGCGGCGGCTGGTCGAGCGGCGCCGCCTGGTCCGGCTGGCGGTCGCCGCCGCGGTCGTTATCGGTGTCGGAGCGGGCACGGTGGTGGTGGCCGAGCGGATCGCCGGCACGCATACCACCCCGATCACCGCCGAGCAGATCCTGGGGCATCCGGATTCCCGTACCCGCGTGGTCGAACTGCCGGTCGGGGGCACGCTGCGGGTGAGCGCCTCGGACCGGCTCGCCGCCGCTGCGGTGATCTTCGACGCGGTACCCGCGCCACCGCCCGGACAGGCCTACCAGCTCTGGGTGGTGTCCCCCGGGGGGACCGCGCGGTCGGCCGGTGTGCTGACCACGGTGCCGTCGAGTGTGGTGGCGACCGGGTTCGGCCGGACTGATGTCGTCGCCGTGACGATCGAACCCGCGAACGGATCGCCACGACCGACCTCACCGCAGCTCGCGACCGTCGAGCTCAGCTGAGCCACGCTGCGCCAGCTGCCGTAGCCGGCTACTCGCAACCTTCGAGGGTCGCCCGCGCCACCTCCTCCACGACGTCGTCGACCGCGTCGCGCGCTCGCAGCGCCGTCACCTGACGGTGCGCCCCGTTCCCCCGCGCGAGCAGGCGAGCGAACGCCTCGTCGACGAACTCGCGGTCACCGGCCTCCTCCAGCGCGGGTGCGACATGGTCGATCAGCCGGTTCAGCAAGGTGCGAACCGGCGCCACATTGCCGTCGCGGGGATCGACACCGTCCCCGGCCAGTCCCGAACGCGCCGCTTTCCAGTACGCCGCCCGCAGCACTTCGGCGGGCACCGGCGGCGCGACCTCTCCGGCGGCCAGCGACCTGCGCGCCGTGCCGACGATCGCGCGCACCAGCGCCGCCAACAGCGCGGTTTCCTCGACCGTCGCCGGGATGTCGCTGACCCGGATCTCGACGGTCGGGAACGAGACCGACGGCCGGACGTCCCAGTAGACCATCTGCTTGTCCAGGATGCTGCCGCTGTTGAGCATCATCGCGACCATGGCCTCGTAGTCCCGCGCGGACTCGAAGTACGGCGGCGGCCCCGCGCTGGGCCAGCGTCGCCACAGGATGCTGCGCCAACTGGCGAATCCGGTCTCGGTGCCGCGATAGATCGCCGAATTCGCGGTCATGGCGAGCAGTTGCGGCAGCCAGGGCCGCAAATGGTTGCTGACCTGGATCGCGGTTTCGGCGTCGGGTACGCCGACGTGCACGTGGCACCCCGACAATCCCTGTTCGTGGGCCAGCATGCCGAAGTTCTCGGCGATGCGCTGGTAGCGCGGGGTATCGGTGACCGGGAACTCGTGCGGTACGGTCGGCGGGATACCGACGGCGAGCAGGCGCGCGTCGTTGCGCTGGGCGCACGTGGCGATGCCGCGGCGCAATTCGCGCAATTGCCGGTGCAGCGCGGCGATGTCGGTGTGGACCGCGGTGCTGGCCTCCACCTGACAGCGCGTCAGTTCCAGTTGCAGGTCGATGCCGAGTTCCTCGGCGGTGCGCGCCACCTCGACATTGCGTGCCAGCGGTTCGCCGGTATGGGGGTCGACGAGCAGGAACTCCTCTTCCACACCCACGGTCAGGCGGCCATCGTCCATGCCGTTCGCAATACCCACGTCCCGGTCGGCTAGTCAGCTCATCGCGGTCGAGTCCGCGTTTCCGGCGCGGTTTGAACGGTGCGGAGACGGCAACGCGAACGGCAAGGGGGCCGTACGCAGAGGAGATGTCGCATGTTTCGGATCGCTCTACGTCTCACCGCGATCGGGGGCTGTGCCGTCGTGGTGGCCGCCGGTGGCGCGGGGCTGGCCGCCGCAGGCCCGACGTTGTCCCCGGACACCCAGGAGGAGGGTGCCATCGCGCTGGGCAGCCAGCCGCCGTCGGAGAACTGGGATTGTGTACTGATCGGCTCGGCCGAGCAGGCCGGTCCGCGGGTGGACGTGGCCCGGACCGGGGAGAGCCGAGGCGGTTTCGCGGCGGGCAGCACCGTGGCCGCGACCTGCGTCGGGCCGCAGTGGCCGATGGTCGCCACGACCACCGGCGTCACGTCGCTCGACGACGCCGACTGACCCCCCACCTCGCGCCTCCCAGGGGCGGTGCTGCGGAAACCGCGCGGGTCCGACCGGCTCGATAGTCTCGCTCCCATGCGGATCGTCGTCCTCGGCTCGGGCATCTCGGGCTTGTCCACCGCGGCCGAACTGCTCAGAAGCCGCCACGAGGTGATCGTCGTCAGCGCCGAGCCGATCACCGCGACCACGTCCTTCCTGGCCGCCGCGGTATGGTTTCCGACCGCCGCGGGCCCGCCCGAGCGTGTCCGGGCCTGGAGCGAGACGACTTTCGAGCACTTGGCCGGGTTGGCCGCCGCCGGTGCGCCCGGCGTGCGCATGTGTTCTTCCTTGGCGTTGTATCGCGACGAGCCCGCGATTCCGGAGTGGTCACGATCGGTGCGCTCGTTCCGGTCGGCCGGCCGGAACGAACTACCCCCCGGCTACCGGTTCGGGTTCCGTTTCGAGGTTCCCTTGGTGGAGATGCCGGTCTACTTGCCGTTCCTCAGCGCCCGAGTGGACGCCGCGGGCGCGCGCCGCGTGGTGCGCTCCGTGCGGCGCCTCGACGATCTCGCCGACCTGTCGCCGGACGTCGTGGTGAACTGTGCCGGTCTGCGGGCCGCGGAACTCGTGGCGGACCCGGAGGCGTATCCGATCCGCGGCCAGATCGTCCGGGTCGCGAATCCGGGTCTGTCGGTGTCGGTTCGCGACGAGGCGCACCCGCTCGGGCGCGCCTATGTTCATCCGCGTGCGAACGACTGTGTCCTGGGTGGTTCCCTGGACACCGGCGAGTGGGACACCACGCCGAATCCCGATCTCACCCGATCGATTCTGCGGCGCTGCCGAGAGCTGGCGCCCGCGCTCGCCGACAGTGCGGTCCTGGAGACCGTGGTCGGGCTGCGCCCTGGTCGCCGTGAAGTCCGGGTGGAGCTCGACACCACCGTGCTGCCCGGGATACCCGTCGTCCACAACTACGGTCACGGCGGCTCCGGCATCACCATCGGTCACGGATGCGCGCTGGAGAGCGCCGCTCTCGTCGCGGCGCTGTGAACGGCGGGCCGGATCAGCCGGCGTAGCTGCGCGCCACCACGGAGTTCAGCGCCTCCAGGAATTCGCTGAGGACGCCGGGCTCGACCCGCTCACGCGGCGTGCGGCGCTCCGGGGAGTCGGTCGCGGGCGCCGCGAGACCCGCGTCGACACTGTCGCGCAGGACGGCGTGCACGGCTTCGATCGGGATGCCCGCCTGGGCGCACCGGGCGGCCGCGTGCTCGAACCGGCCCAGCGCCAGACTTCCCGCGGCCTCGGCCGCGTCGACCAGCACGAGCGCCAGTTCCAACCCCATGCGGATCAGCGCGTCGGGGCCGCTGCGATCGGTGCCGCGATCGAATCTCGGGGACGCCTCGGCGATGACGCGATCTTCTTCGTGCGGGCCGATATTCATGGCCCTCCCTCCGCCCGGCGACCCTGCTGCTACCGACGTTACGACGGGGATCGAAAGTTTTCGACCGCGCGAATGCGAGTTGTGAGGCTTCACAGAACGGAGCCGCCGAGGTGGGGCGGTGTCCCCAACCGCGGGCTCGCCCCTCGGCACGTCGTTCCGGTCAAGTTACCGTTGAGTACTTTCCGCGATCGGGGAGGGAAGGAGTCACATGTCCATCACCGATTCGGCAGGTCCGGATCTGACCCTGTCGGGCCGCCCGGCCAGTTCTTCACTACGGGACGTGCGGAATCTGTCGCGCAAAATGGTCGGCCACTTCATCGAGACCGTCGCGCACTGCCGGACCCTGCCCGGCGAGGCGCTCAACGGCGACATCACCAACATCACCCGCCTGTGCCTGGAACTGGCCGTCAGCATGCTCGACGGTGGCGACATCCCCGAGAAGACCCTGCTCCTGCGCAACGCCGCAGCGGGCTGGGCGCGGGAAGGCATTCCGATCGACACCATCCACCACGCCGTGCACGAGGGTTTCAAACTCGGCTTCGATTTGATCGTCGCGAACGCGACCGCCGCGGACTTCGACAGCCTCAAGGACATCAGCCGCCGCCTGCTGGAGATCCTGGACACCATCACCTCGACCGTGTCGCGGGCGTACGTGACCGAACTGCGCGCCGTGGTCGGCGAGCATCACACGGCCGCGCACACGCTCGCCTCTGCCCTGCTCGGCGGGCACCCTACCTGCACCATGGCGCGCGAATGCGGCATCCAGATCGCCGACACGTATTCGGTTCTCGCGCTGGCGATCCCGCCCCACCCCGACGAGCGCAACCCGCAACTGGACGGTGCGGTGGTCGCGCGGCGAAAGCTGCGCAGGGTGCAATCCGAACTCGCGACCCGCTGTGGTGAGACGGCGCTGTCGCTGCTCAGCGTCGACGGCGGTACCGTCCTGCTGCCGTCGGTGTCGCCGGAGGACAAGACGCTCGACGAACTGGTCGAGAGCCTCGGCCGCGCGGCCCAGGTGCCGATCGCCGCGACGGTGATCGCCGCGACGCCGGTCGAGGTGCCGACCGCCGCCGATCGCGCGCACGAGTTGCTCGACATGGTGCAGCGGCTGCGCTGGACCCGAGGGCTGTTCCGCTTCGACGACCTGGCGCTGGAATACCAGCTCACTCGCCCCGGCCCCGGGCTGGAAACGCTTCGCACCCTGCTCGATCCACTGGACGAGCACCCCGAACTCCTGGAAACGCTCAAACGCCATATCGGCACCAATCTGAACCGCCAACGCACCGCGCGATCGCTGCACATTCACACCAACACGGTGGACTACCGGCTCAAGCGCATCGGCCAGCTCACCGGATTCGACCCCGCCCAGGCCTCCGGTGTCTGGTATCTGCGCGCCGCGCTGGTGGCACGCAGCTACCGGGACTCCGAGGACCGGAGGCCAGTCGGCAGGTGGGCCGGGGCCGCGGCCTCCTCGTAGGGCCGGACCTCGCGGGCGCCGAGCAGTGCGTGGACCGTCTCGGGGGTCCATCGACGGTCGGCTCCCGGACGGGTGGCGAGGTAGCCCGCGGTCGCGTGGCGGGACCAGCCGTGCGCGGCGCGCAGGCCCGCGGCCAGGTGCCGCAGGTAGGCGGCGGCGGGCGGATTGCCGGGCACGTCGCGATAGCGCCAGGGCGCGGTGAAGGTGAGCACGGGGTGCCCCGCGTGGGTTCCCGCGCAGACCAGGGTCTCGTACCGTCCCGGCCCGAGCGTTGTGGTGCCCGCCTCGATCACCTCGGTCAGGTCGACCTCCGTGCCAGGGGCGCGGTACATCTCCTGCGCCACGATGTCGGAGAACTGCGCGGCCGTGAGCAGATGGGCGTGCACGGCGATCTCGCCCGGACAGCCCGGGTCGTAGAACGCCCGGCCGCCGGTCCAGGTCAGCGATTCGGTCGCGAAGTACAGCACGCCGGACAGTCGCAGCGGGATCGAGCGGATCGGGTCGGCTCGGTCGCGGCAGCCGGGGAAGGTGAGGGTTCCCCCTTCGGGCCTGCCGCCACGAAGGTAGGCGCGCAGCCTGGCCAGGCTCATGTTCGAGCCGTACGCGGCGTACCAGACCAGATCCCCGCTCGTCTCCTGCCGGTCCGCGTCCGGTTCCGCTCGGGGCGCCGCCGCAGCGGCGGTGCCGTCGGGGTGCCAGGCCGTCATGGCCTCCATTGTGGGCTTCTCGCCGCGGCGCGCGCACCCAGGGATCGGTGAGCCTCGGCGGAGGTCTCGCCGGGCGGCGCGCGTCCTCGACGCGGACGGTACGCAGCGCGGACATGGTCGCGGACGAGTGCGACGTTCTCGGCGAACTCGCCATTCGCGGGCACGAGCTGCCGCGCGGCGCCGACGCGTCCGTCGGCATCGCGATCGTTCCGAAGCCGACGTCCTAGGCCGACTCGGCCAGCCCCGCGGACCGCCAGATGTCCGCGAGATCGTCGAGCGGGACAGACAGTGCCTGGCCCAACGCGACCACCGTGCCGAAGGCGGGGGAGGGCAACCGGCCGGTTTCGATCTTGCGCAGCGTTTCCGGGGAGATCCCGGCGGCGCGTGCGACCTCGGCGAGTTCGCGGTCGGCGCGGGCGGCGCGCAGGGCGGCGCCGAGGCGGCGGCCCGCGTCGATCTGCGCGGGCGTCAACGGGAGGCGGACCATGCGCTCAGGTTACGGACGGTATTTAAATACCGCAACCAGCGTGGCTGGTATTAAAATACCGACGCGACTATCGTGGTATTAAAATACCGCGCATTGGAGGAACGATGGTCGAGTTGAAGAGCCCCGCGGAGATCGCGCGGATGCGAGTGGCGGGGCGCTTCGTCGCCGGTGTGCTCGCCGAATTGCGTGAGCGCGCCCGCGTGGGGGTGAACCTGCTCGAGCTGGAAGCGCACGTGCGCGAGCGCATCCGGGAGCGCGGCGCGCAGTCCTGCTACTGGGACTACGCGCCCTCGTTCGGGCGCGGGCCGTTCCGCAACACGGTCTGTCTCTCGGTGAACGACGCCGTGCTGCACGGGCTTCCGTTCGATTACTCGCTGCGCGACGGTGACGTGCTGAGCATGGACCTCGCGGTCGGGATCGACGGCTGGGTCGCCGATGCGGCGACCACGGTCGTGATCGGATCACCCGCGCCCGAGGACGTGCGGTTGGTGCGAGCCACCGAGGACGCGCTGGCCGCGGCGATCGCGGTCGCGCTGCCGGGCAACCGCATCGGCGACATCTCCGCCGCCATCGCCGCGGTGGCGCGCGCGTACGGCTACCCGGTGAACACCGAATTCGGCGGTCACGGCCTCGGCCGCACCATGCACGAGGACCCGCACGTGCCCAATCACGGCCGCCCCGGGCGCGGCTATCGGCTGCGGCCGGGACTCGCCATCGCCATCGAACCCTGGTTCGCGCGCACGACCGACCGCATCGTCACCGATCCCGACGGCTGGACCATTCGCTCGGCGGACGGCTCGCGCACGGCCCACTCCGAACACACCGTCGCGATCACGCCGGACGGGCCGCAGGTCTTGACCGCGGCGTGAGGGGTCGCGCCGAGTGGCTACATCTCGGACAGCCAGGCGGCCAGCTCGTCGGCGGCGCGCAGCTCGTCGGCGACGGACGCGCGTTCCTCGGCGGACAGCCCCATTGCGCGCAGCTCGGCCCGGAACTGCTCGGCGCGGCCGGGATCCTCGCTGGCGACAGCCAGTTCGGCCAGGGCCGCCAGCGCCCGGGCCACCTCCAGTCGCGGCGCTTCGGCGCGGAACCGGCCGAGACCGACTTCGAGCACGCGGAACGCGGCCTTGTCGTCGTTCTTGAAGTCGCGCAGGATGCGGGCGTTGTCCAGCACCTTGGCCAGTCCGTCGAGTTCCTTGGATCCGCCGTATTCCACTTTCGGGGGTTCGTCGCGCTGGATGTAGATCACCTGATTGCCCGCCGGGTCGACGAGAGTGAACCGGGACTGTCCCGGCCGGAAGCGGGTGATCCGGGGCAGTCCCTTCGCGGGAACCCTGCCGTAACGGGTGCGCAACGCCGCGGTGAAGACCTGATGCCTGCTCGCGACGTCATCGACCATGACCAGGCAGCCGGCCCGTTCGGCGGGTATGTCGCCACCGCTGGGTGGCGACACGAAATGCAGCGCGCAGCCGTGATCCTCCACGACGCCGTAGACGTAGGGGCGAATCTGCTCGTGGGTCACGGAGTAGCCGAGCGTTTTGTAGAAGTCCAGCGTGCCGGACAGGTCTCCGGTCCAGAGCTGCGGTACTGCCGTATCGGCCATTGGTCCTCCTGGTCACCTGCGGTGGTCAAACTTGACTAGCTGAGTTTAGGGCGGTGGTGCGCCGGAATTCAAACTTGACTACCATCCCTCGGGAACGAAAGGAGTTCGCCGTGTCCGCCGTGCGCCTGCTGGTACTGGGGGTGATGCGCCTGCGCCAGCCCGTGCACGGCTATGCCGTGCGTCGGGAACTGCTGTCCTGGCGCGCCGAGACCTGGACGAACGTCAAACCGGGCTCGATCTACCACGCCCTCAAGCAGTTGACGCGCGAGGGAAAGCTGAGCACCTTCGGCACCCAGAACAGCGACCAGGGGCCGGGGCGCACCCTGTACGAGCTGACCGAGGCGGGCGAGGCCGAGTTCCGCAACCTCATGGACGAGGCGCTGGTCAGCATCGACATGGAGGAACTCGGCGCGGCCATCGCCTTCATGGACGCGCTGCCCCGCTCGCACGTCATCGCGAAGCTGCGCGAACAGCGCCGCCGCAGCGAGGAGGTGCGCACCGGCCTGCTGGCCATGATCCCGGACTTCCCCGGGCGGTACGAGGCGCCGCACGCGACCGATCTGCTGGAGTTGTGGAGCGGCGCGTTCGACAACTTGTCGCAGTGGACCGCGGGCGTGCTGGCACGCCTGGAAGCGGGGGAGTACCGGCTGCCGGAGTAGGTCCGCGGCGAGGCGCCGTGGACTTCCGCCGCTCGCCGCGCCGGGACGCGGGATACGCTGCCGACATGACGAATTCGCTGGACGCCGTCGCGAAGGCCGACTACGTGCTGCTGACCACCTTCCGCAAGGACGGAACGCCCGTCGGCACCGCGGTGTGGGCGGTCTCCGAGAACGGCAAACTGTACGTCTGGACCGTGACCGACAGCTGGAAGGTCAAGCGACTGCGGCGCAATCCGGCGGTCACTCTGCAACCGTGCAGCGCGACCGGCAAGCCGCACGGCGCGGTGGTCGAGGGCACCGGGCGGATCCTCGACGCCGAGGGCACCGAACGGGTGCGCAAGCTGCTGCGGCGCAAGTACTGGCTCACCGGTCCGCTGATCATCTTCGGCAGCAACCTGCGGCGCGGCAAATCCGGGACCATCGGCATCGAGATCACCCCGGCCGCTTGACCCCCGGCCTCAGGTCGCCTGGCTGACCGACGACATGTGGAAGTCCGGAATCCGCAACGGCGGCATGGCGGTCCGGGTGAACCAGTCCTTCCATTCGCGCGGCAGCGTGAGTTCGGTCGCGCCCGCCTCGCTCACCCGCCGGAGCAGGTCCAGCGGGCTCTCGTTGAACCGGAAGTTGTTCACCGCGGCGGTGACCTCGCCGTTCTCCACCAGGTAGACCCCGTCCCTGGTGAGACCGGTCAGCAGCAGCGTCGCCGGATCGACCTCCCGGATGTACCACAGCGTGGTCAGCAGCAGGCCGCGCTCGGTGCGGGCGATCATGTCGTCGATCGTGGCGTCCGAGCCGCCGGTGAGCAGCAGGTTCTCTCCGGGGACGGTCGGGGGCGCGTCGAACTCGGCGGCGGTGGCGCGCGGATAGATCAGCGCGGAGACCACGCCGTCACGCAGCCAGTCGACGCGCTCGGCGGGCAAGCCGTTGTCGAACACCGACATCGATTCCGACGACGCGGTCGCCGCCACGAAGGGGCGGTACTCCAGCCCGGGGGCGTGCGGGTCAGAGTAGAGCGTGAGCGGAATGT
>NZ_JABLTE010000115.1 GCF_013315795.1 Nocardia barduliensis | reverse complement strand
GTGTCGGCGGGGGTGCTGCCGTGCAGCGGGGAGGTCTCGGGTCCGGGCCGGTCGAGGTGGGCCTTGGGTGTGTGTTCGTCGATGCGGTGGCGAGCGCAGACGATCAGTAGCCGGGCGTGGGTGGCGTGGGCGAGTTCTGCGGCGTGCTCGACCACACGGTAGGAGCGGTCGGATCCGTCGGTGTCGACGATGATCGTGTGGTAGGCCGTCATGACGGGCGTCTTTCACGAGGAGAGGCGTGTGAGGAGGGGGGAGAGGTTCTCATGTGCGGGCGTGGCGTGCGGCCGGGGGCCAGGACGGCCAGCACGATCGCTGTGGCGGTGGTGAGGGCGGCCAGTGCGAGCGCGGCCTGGCCGCTGCCGTGCACGAACGCGGCTTGGGCGAACTCGGCCAGCGGCGCGGCTACCGGTCCTGCCTGGTCGGCGACTTGCAGGGCGGCGGCCAGGGAATCGGCGACCGGGCCGCGGGCGGGCTCGGGTAGCCGGGCCAAGGCGGGCTGGATGCGGTGGGTGTAGCCGGCGGCGAGGACGCTGCCGGCCACGGCGATCCCGATCGCGGCGCCGATCTCGCGGGCGGCGTCGTTGACCGCGGCGGCGACCCCGTGTTTGGCCTCTGGGGTGTCGGCGACGATGGCATAGGTCGCCGGGGCGGTGCACAATCCCAGGCCCGCGCTCATGATCAGCAGCGGCCACAGCAGGTCGGGATAGTTTGCGGCCAGGGTCAACCGGCTCACCAGCACCAGCCCGGCGGCGATGGTGAGCAGGCCGGTCACGGTCATCACCCGTAATCCGACCAGGCTCGACAGCCACGGCGCGATCACCGAGATCGCGACCAGCGGCACCACCATCGGTGCCAGTGCCAGCGCCGAGGCCAGCGGCCCGTAACCGAAGATCAGCTGCAGGTACTGCACCAGCAGCAGGAACACTCCGAAGGTGACCAGGAACTGGATGGTCACCGACAGCGACCCGGCACCGAAACCGCGGCGGGTGAACAACCGCACGTCCAGCAGCGGCGCCGCGCTGCGCAGTTCGACGACCACGAACGCCACCGCCGCGGCCACACCGATCCCGGCCGCGGCGGCGACGAGCGGGTCGGCCCAGCCGCGTGCGGGGACCTCGATCGCGGCGAACACGATCGCGGCGACCGCGACCGCCACCGTGCCCGCGCCGACCCAGTCCACCGGCGGATGCTCACGGTGGCGGGATTCGGCGATGGTGCACGCCAGCACCGCCAGCACCGTCCCGGCCACGGTCAACCCGACGAACACCGAGGGCCACGACCATCGTTCGAGCAGCACCCCGGCACCGAGGATCCCCAGCACCGCCCCGGATCCGGCGACCCCGGCCCATATCCCGACCGCCCGGCCGCGATGAACAGGGGCGAACCCCGCGGTCAGGATCGACAGCGTCGAGGGCATCACCAGCGCCGCGCCCGCCCCGGCCAGGGCGCGCGTCGCGATCAGCCACACCGGCTCGTCCAGCAGCAGCGGCAGCGCCGAGGCGGCGGCGAACACCACCAATCCCGCCACCAGCACCACACGTCGCCCGTAACGGTCACCGACGGCGCCGGCGGGCAGCACCAGACACGCCAGCACCAGTGTGTAGCCGTCGACGATCCAGGTCAGCTGAGCTTGGGTGGCCCCGGTCGCGACCGCGATCTGCGGCAACGCCGAATACAACGCCGCCATCGCCGCGACCACCAGCGCCACCGCCAGGCACGACACCGTCAGCATCCACCACTCGGCCCGGGTCCACCGGGCGATCTCGACAGTGTCCGTCCCAGGCGTGTCCACCGGCACCTCCCGACTTTAGAGACCGATAGTCTCTGTGCGAGACCATTCGTATCATAGGGGTCGGGGTGTGGGATAGAGTCCACTCACACCCACAGCCGCACGGCACGAATCCGGAGGAACACGCGTCCATGACCGACCCGCACCCCGCGGACGACGAGCAGGCCGATCCGCGGCTGGCACGCTCACGCAACCGGTTGCTCGACGCGGCCACCCATCTGCTGTCCACCGGCGGTGTCGAGGCGGTCACCGTCGAAGCGGTCACCCGCGTATCGAAAGTCGCGCGCGCCACCCTCTACCGGCACTTCGGCAGCACCACCCATCTGCTCGCGGCGACCTTCGAACGGCTGCTCCCCCACGTCGACGCCCTCACCGGCACCACCCCGGTACGCGAGCAGCTCCTCACGCTGCTCACCACCCAAGCCGACCTCATCGAACAGGCCCCGGTACAGATGACCACCCTGGCCTGGCTGGCCATGGGATCCATCGACGACAACCACACCGACCCGGCCGCGCTCACCTCACTACGCGCCCGCGTCATCGAGCAATACCGCCGACCGTTCGACCAGATCCTCACCAGCCCCGACGCCCGCGCCACACTCGGCGAACTCGACACCACCTTCGCCATCATCGAACTCCTCGGCCCGATCGTGTTCGCCCGCCTCACCGGACTACGCACCATCGACCACGACGACTGCGCCCGGCTCGTCGACAACTTCCTCACCGCTCACTCAACAGCCACCGCATCAACCAGCCCGACCGGCACCGGCAGGCCGTAACCACAGATCGGCCGCGCAGTCAGAACAAGGTGTCACGCACCCGCAGCGGCCGGTACCCGGTCGGGCCCAGCTGGGCCAGCTCGGCGTCGATGTCGACCTCGATCGCGCCGAAGAAATTGATGTTGGCACTGTGGGCCGGGCTGATGTGGGCCAGGACCTCGTCATCGATACGCTGCCCGGCCCGACGCATCTGATCGACAGCGAGCCCGTAATACTCCGTGGTCCAAGCGATCACAGCGTTGGTCGCCAAGGTCAGGCACCAGGCTTGCTCGGTCTGGTCCTCGAGATGGCGTGCCCGAATCATCCCCTTATGGGCATAGAGCAGGTCGCGCCGCAGCGCGTGCAGCGACTCGCCCTTGTTGAGCTGCCGCGAGATCTTGCGCCGATAGTCCGGATCGGAGAGGTACCTCGCGGCGTAGATGGTGCGCCGCAGCGCCCCGTACTCCTTGAGCGCCGCGGCCAGAGTGTTCTGCCGCCCCGACGCCGAGAGCTTGCCGACCAGCAGCGACGCGGTGGCGTGCCCGAACTTCAACGATCCGGCCAACCTGAGCAGATCGTCCCAGTGCTCGGCGATCAAACCCGAGATTCGCTTTGCGGGTCATCAGCGGGCCCGCGTGCGGGAACCGGGCCTCGGCCTGCGCGCGCGGGCCCGGCCGGTACAGGGTGATCCGGCCCAGATCCCGGATCCGCGGCGAGAGCTGCATCCCGAGCAGGTCGAACAACCCGAAGTTGACCAGGGTGACCCCGTGGGTGTCGGTGGCGTGCTCGGTGATCGGCAGATCCGCTGCATTGCCCAGGATCTCATCGAGCACGTAATGGGCTTCACGTTTGGTCGCCACGATCACCTTGGTGCCGTAGGTGGCATGCTGATCGGTGACATGGGTGTAGGTCGACAGGCCCTCGCTGGCGAAATACCGGCTCAACGGCCTGGCCGTGGTTGATTTCCCACGCGTCGGGAACCGCTGCCCATCGCTCGACGACAGCGTTCCGGCACCGAACACCGCGGTCAGCGGCAGCCGCTGATGGTAGCCGATCAACACGAGGTTGGCCGCGCGCAGGGTCTCCTCGCGCACATACCACTCATCGGTCCAGGCCAGGATGTCGTAGGTGATCCCGCACGCCTGCGCCATCCGGGTCAACCCCAGGTTCGTCGAGTGCGCCAGCAGTACCGCGATCAGATTGCGTTTGAGCTCCGGCGTCCGGGTGGCCTGGCCGCCGGCGTGGGTGAAGCAGTCCAGGTAGCCGGTGCGCTTGTCCAACTCGATCAACAAGGAAACGATCGGCGCGAACGGCAGCATCTCGGTCAGCTCGGCCTTGAGCGCGATCGCCTCGGCGGGAACATCTTCCGCGCTCAGCGGCGAGATCACCAGATCCCCGCCCTCGTCCACCCTGACCGGGCCGTCCCCGCCGGCCAGCACCGCCTCCAGCTCACCGACCGCATCGTGCAGTTCGGCGACCACGGCCGCCAGCGCGACGCCCGGATCGGCGGATCGCCCGACCAGGCGGCAGAACTCGCCGCGTTGCGGTTCCCACTGCCCAGTGGTGATCAGGTAGGCGGCCGGGTCGGCGTAGCGGCGCGAGCCGGGCACGAACACATCCCCGCTGCGCAGCCCGTCGCGCAGTCCGAGCAGTACGCACAATTCCCAGTAGTGCCGGTACGCGGTGGCGCTACCGGTCTTTCGGGCCTCGTCGAGGTAGCCGCGCCATTTCGTCGGCACGAACCCGGTCGGGGCGTCGTCGAAGACCTTGCGCCGCCCGGTCGCGTTCAGCTCGCGCAGCATGTTCACCGCGATCAGCAGCTCGGTAGCGGCGGTGCCGCCGGCGAAGCGCACCGCTTCAAGCACTGCGGGGGTGAACTGGCGCAGGTAGTTGTAGGAGGAATCCAGCGCTGCCAGATGCCCGTGATCACGCGGCAACCTGGGTTTGGCCTGGGCGATCGCCGCGCGCAGGCGCTCCCACCCGATCTTCTCGCCGCGGATCAGCGCGCCGATCTCCTCATCAGCCACCGTCGGGTCGGTGACGATTTCCAAGAGATCGTCCAGCAGCGCCTGGCGGTCCTCGCCGGTCTTGCCGCGCTCGGCCAGCTGCTGCTGCATCTTCCGTTCGGCGGCACCGAACTTCGCCGAGATCGCCTGATCGAACAACACCACGACCTCATCGAGCACATCGGTGCCCGACTGGGCCAGCACCGTGAGCAGGATCGGATACCGGCGCTGCGGATCCCGACGCTCCAGGGCTTGCGGACTCAGACGCCGGCCCATCGTGGCCAAGAACCGGCGCCGCTCGGCGGGCAGCACCGACAGATCCAGCCGATCAGCACCCAAACCCCGCAGAAACCCCAGCTTGTCGACCTCGGCGCGGACCGCAGCCGCCGACGCCTCCACCGGCCCGGTCGACAGCCACCGCAACCGCGAGATCCCCAGCGACGCGTCCGTGACCAGCAAGCCGTCCAACTCCGCACACCGCGCCGCAGTGAACTCGTGAGCGAGCCGGTCATAGGTTTCGGTCTGGGCCTGGTGCCGGGCGTGGGCGACCCGCTCCACCACGGTGACAGGGCCCGGCCGGATCACCTTCGCCGAGATCAGATACTCACACGCCAGCCGGAACAACAGAGTCGGGGAATCGTGCTCCATCGCCCGCGCGAGCAGGAACTCGTCGAGCTCCTTGAACTCCAGCGCACCGGCCGCACGCCATCCCAGGTACCGCGCGGCCAGGCGCACATGCTCGGTGCGGGTCTTGGCTCGCCTGCCATAGGCACCGATCACCACCGGGTCGACCCGCAGCTGCTCGGCGAGGCGGGCCACCGCCCCCGGTGGGGCCGTGACCAGCCGATCCGGCACGAATCCCAGCCACGGCAGCGTACACAACGCGATCGCCAAGCCCAGCCGTTCGGCCGGTCCCCTGCCGCGGCCCGGATCCACGAACGCCAGATCCGCCGACGTGAGCGTGAAGTATCGAAACAGCTCCTCGCGGCTGATCTCCGGGAATCCCCGCAGACGTTCCAACTCCTCGTCCGCGAACATCCGCGTCGCCACGAACCCCAGCCTCCACCAGCGCCGACCAACACCAACACCGGCAGCCAAGCACCAACCAGCCGACAGCGCATGCCGAACCCGAAACCCGATGCCTACCAGGCGGCTACGCCATATCCGCCTGATTTTCGGCGGATGCTACGGCTACCCCTTTAGGGGATCGATAGGTGGTAGCGCCGCCGACTCCGGTGGCCAGGGTGTCCGCATCGTGCTCCTAGGCCGCGTTTCATAAGCCTTGGCCGGATAACCACAGGTTGATTGCGGCGACGCGGACCGTGGCCAGGTAACGGACAGCGAGTTTGTCGTAGCGGGTGGCGACAGCGCGGTGCTGTTTGAGGCGGCTGATCGTGCATTCCACGGCGTGCCGGAGTTTGTAGAGACCAGGGTCGAACGCCGGCGGCCGGCCACCGGCGTTGCCCTTGGCCACACGATGCGCTGCCTGGTCCGCCTTGATCGGGATGGTTGCCTTGATCCCGCGTTTCCGCAGGTAAGCACGGTTGGCCGCCGAAGAATAGGCTTTGTCGGCCAGGACCCGATCCGGCCGCGACCGGGTACCACCGACCGAGAGCCGCGGCACCCGTATATCGCCGAGCACCGTCGTGAACTGTGGGCAATCAGCCCACTGACCAGGCGTGACCACCAGCGCCAGCGGCCGCTGCCCCTGGTCGGCGGCCAGGTGCAGCTTCGTGGTGAACCCGCCCCGCGACCGTCCCAGCCCGTGGTCAGCGGGTTCGTCGTCGAAACCACCCGCCGCCTCGACCTGGCCGGCGAAGTCGCGGCGCGCACCCGCCGCATGCTGGTGCGCGCGGGCGATCGTGGAGTCCACGCTCACCGTCCACTCGATCTCACCGCCCGCATCGGCGTGGGCTTGCAGTGCGGTCAGCACCGATTCCCACGTGCCGTCACGCTGCCAGCGGCGGAACAACCCATACACCGTCTGCCACGGCCCATACACGCTCGGAATATCACGCCACGGACTGCCGGTCCGGATCCGCCACCGGATCCCGTCGATCAACTGTCGTTTCGACCACCGCGGTGGCCGGCCCGGCTTCATACCAGCAGGTAGTAGCGGTTCCAGTTTCGCCCACTGAGCATCGGTCAGATCCGCACGGCACGTTGCCGTTACGCTGTTCACGAGGTCTCCGGTTGGTTTCCGGTTGTGCTTGGTCGTTCAACCAACTACCGGAGACCTCGCCATATCACCAACTTCTCAACCCGGACAACGGGTTCCGTCCCCACACCATCGGGCTTATGAAACGCGGCCTAGTCAGTGGTCCATCGAGATAAGGGCCACTGCGGCGAATGGGGCGCGTCGGTCCATCGGGTCGGCAGGAGAACGGCGCGAGCGAACTCCGGAGCGGAGGTGATGCTACTTGACCAGTCCTGCTTCTCTGGGTAGTTGGGGATCTGAATCTGCGATGCGATCGAGGTTCCGCTTTTTTCGAAAACCAGCCGATTGCAGTTGTAGCAGAATTCGCGATTTAGAAACTTTGCCTCAGTCGAAGATAGTTCGAACGGGGGCTTGATCTTCACATTCTTCCGGCTCAGAATTAGGAGTCGATTAGGACTGATCGGAAATACAATTATTT
Organism: Nocardia barduliensis; assembly: GCF_013315795.1. Classification (GTDB taxonomy): domain Bacteria; phylum Actinomycetota; class Actinomycetes; order Mycobacteriales; family Mycobacteriaceae; genus Nocardia; species Nocardia barduliensis. Next base: position 14,268 of record NZ_JABLTE010000115.1, on the reverse strand, counting down.
CAGAATTTCTTATCGAGACCGGAAACTGGCGAGTGTTTCGCTTCGTTGGAATTCCGAGTACGGGTTCATCGCAGGTCAATAGATCGCCTGTGGAGCTTGCCAGCCAGTAGTCTCGATCGTTTTCAATCAGCGGGGCGAGAACGTTCTTCCAGGCGCCGATGGCTGCATCGATTGCCTTGGGCTTGGTTTCGCTGCTGACGGCCCGCTTGGCGAGTATCTGATTCACGATAGCCTGGTGTCTCGCTTCTGAGTACTCAATGCCGTACTCGCGACATAAGATCGGAAGCAGGCCGGTAATGTTCAGAATATGGCTGGCTCCGTAACGGTTCACTGCTGCGTCGATGCCCACGTCGGTCTGTCGCCCACGCTGGGTGCGCTGGCTTTGTAGGCTGATGTATACGGCTAGGTTGGAGATTAGGTTTTTATCCTTGATCCTCCCATCGGGCTGACCGTCGAGCGCGCGAAGCCAGTTCGCGGCCCGGCCCTCTATGCGTCCCATGTGGGTCTCGAACCACATGTCTGGATTTGCGTCGGCATCGATGTCGGGTGCCGATATTTGATAGAAGTTATCCTCGACGGCTGTCGATTCTATGGGTACGCAATTTGATTCTTTGGTGTCAACGTTTGTGACCTGAATTTCCCCGCTACCGTCGGTAGTCCACCGCTTGAGATACATTCTTGGCACGTAGTGGTGTCGGAATGTGGTTTGGGCGTTTTTACGAGTCTCTTCCTTGGATTTTTCGATCTCGACGTCGGTTAGCCAACGATTGACGGTAGTCACAGTCTGCATTGTAGGTCGCGCAGCCGCGAGCGACTCAATTCGGCAGTGCGACGAACTCTGGCAGTCAATGAAGCCCAGACAGTTCAGAGAAGATCCGTCGCGATCCGAGATTCGAATCGTCGCAGGTGAGCAGTATCCGGTCGATACCGATCGACCGGGCAACGACGATACTGCGGCGGAGAATGGCGCCACCGTACCCACGCCGCCTGTACTGGGGCAGCACGGCATACCCGATGTGCCCGCCTCGTCGACGTAGGCCCTCGTTGAGGGTGTGTCTGATCGAGGTTCGACCGACTACTTGGCCGTCAACAGTTGCGAGCAGATATGTGGAGGCCACGATGCCATCCGGCAGATTGGCACCCTGCCGCTGTTCCTCCCGGGCGCGGAGATAGTCCGCCCAGCTCATATCGGGTTCAAGACCCAATGCAAACGGAAAGCTATCGCCCTCGGCCAATTCGAGATGCGCGGCGCGGACAACTTTTTCGTCCGTTTCCTGCAACGCGCACGGCGGCGGATCCGAGCACTGTGTCGTGCTCCTCAGCGACGAACATCGCCCGAGTCCGGGTCCAGCGCTTCCACTGGTCGACGCTCCAAGCCAGTGCCTGCTCGTAGGTGGTGGAGAAGGTGCCTGCGGGGCTACCAGCGAGTGCGTCGAGGCGCACTGTTCGGGCTGTCTGCCAGCCGTCGGCGGTCAGGCGGCGCACGATCATGTACAGAACGATCAGGACTCACTGCGCCAGCAGGCAATCCAATATTGCCTGCCGCGCCTCATTTGACCGTCAGCGGAGTCGGTCGGTGGCGAGGATGTCGGTGTGAATCCGCTCGATAATGGAGTCGCGGCTCCAGCTGGAGTCGATGCGGACCTCCTCAACGTAGGACAGGGGTTGCCAACCGTGATACCACTCGGCCATCTGGTCAGGAGGAATCGTTGCGGCCTGCGGCCGGCCGGCATGGCGAGCGAGAGTTTCGTCGAAGGTGAGGTCGAAGCCGTAGTGGAGTGCACAGCCGGCGGTGTCGGCGAGACGGTGCAGCATCGCCCCGTAGCGATCGGCGTCGAGGATGCCTTCCACGATCGTCACCATCCCACGGGCCAGGCACAGTGTCGCGATATGTTCGATCAGCTCGATATTCCACCCGCCGGGCTCGTCGCGCTCACGGACAATCTGCCGTCGCACTACATCCTGACCGATGACCGCGCAGTGGCCGTGCTCGAAGCGACGTTGGAGGCCGGCGGCGACGGTCGATTTGCCCGACGCGGAATTACCGCGGATGACGACCAGCGTAGTCATCGAGCGGCAGCGGGTTGGAGGACGGTGTCGAGCTTGCGGATGAAGCGTGGGAGGTGGGGATCGGTGCTCGGCAGGCCGTGGGGTCGAGGTCCCACCAGCGGCCCCCGTCGAACTCGGCGGGATCGAGGTCGTAGTGCTGGGCCCGGTCACCCCGAGCGACATGCCACAGAGAGATATCAACATGGCCAGCGGTGGGGCCGACGGTGGGAGTCACTGTCAGGAACAGGGGCTTATCCCCAACGACATCGAATCTCGGGTCGAACCCGAGTTCCTCGCGTGCTTCCCGCCGCGCCGTAGTGCATGGGTCTTCGCCGGGAGCCAGGTGCCCGCCCATCGGGAGTTCGAGACCGGATTTGCGGTGTCTACCGAGGTAGATGCCGCGCTCGGTGGGGTCGACCAAGACCACGTACGCGACCAAGTGCTGCGGTGGAGTCGCTGGTGGAACTCGGCGGAAGATGTCATTGGTTTGGGCGAGCCAGGCCAGTGTCTGCTCGATGTGTTGCTGTTCAACCTCGTCGATAGGCGTGATCGCGGCAACAAGATCAGCGATGGCTGCGGTGGCGGGCTCCATGTCGCGCGAGCATAATCACGCCCTGCGACACCTCGGAATGCCCTGCCCTTTCGGTGCTCCCCGCCTCCGGTTCACCAACCCGGGCCTGCCGGTACACCAGCCTGGACAGATGGCCGGTTGACGCGGCAGGGTGGTCATGCGCCGGGTGCGCCGGGCGCTCGCCGTTCCCTCCGGCGGGCTTCCTTTCTGGGGCGTTCGAACCCTGCCGTAGCGCTGATGTCGACGAGGCCGACGGTGTCCGGCACGGCGATTCGTGTCGTGCCGTACCAGCGCCCCCAGAGTGCGATGTTGCCGGTGTCGGCCTCGGCGAGCAGCTTCTCCACCGACCATCGCTTGTTCGAGCGGTCGATCTCGATGGCGATGCACGGCAAATGGTCGTCGCGCCAGCAGAAGACGTCCAAATGGCCGTGGTACATCCGCCGTCCGGTACGCCTGGCGATCAATGCCTCTCGCTCGAGGTCGACCGTCCAACCGTTGGCGTGCCCCCACCGGACCGTGTGTTGGGTGATCAACGCTGTCGCTTCCCGCGCGGACAGGCCGGTGACCCGGACTTCGGAGAGCCATCTTGTCAATGACGAGGCCAGCTCAGCGGTTTCTACAACGTTCCCCACTGGCTTGATCCTAGAACGCGGCGGCGATGTCCATTCCGGCACGGCCACGGCCTCGCGAGACCTGCTTCCGGAGGCAGGGAGAACCGGGTTCCGGCGAACCCGGTTCTCCCGCGTGGCTATTCTCGTAGTTCATGCCGCCCATTTGCGGTCGACCCAGGCAGCCGTCGACACCAAACTCCGGTTTGGATGAGTTTGCTTGAGCTGCAACGAATCTGGCACGTCCCTGCGCTCGAGCACAATGACGTCCTCGTGTGCGATCAGGTGAACGGGAAGCCCTCCGCGGCGGTTCTTGACGATGAAGTCGCGCTGGAAGAAGCTGCTTCGGGCGATGATGTCGTCGTCGGCGAGGCGGCCGAGGAGTGCGACGCAGCGTTCGACGGGGGTGAGTCCGGCAAGGGTGCCGCAGGTGGTGATGTGGGTGGGTAGGTCGATGAGTTCGGCGTGCTGTCGCCAGGGGCGAGCGGTGATGACGACGTGTCCGCCGGGTTTGAGGTAGTCGGCGACGCCGGTGAGGATTCTGGTGAATCCGGTCAGGAGCCGGCCGATGCCGACGTTGGCGAGGTTGCCGCGGTCGAGGACGGCTCCGTAGCGGTGGTCGTACTTGCGGACGCCTTCGCCGGGCTTGACTCGGACGTGACCGTGGGTGGAGTCGCCGTATGGGGGTGAGGTGATGACGAGGTCGACCTGGCCGCGCAGGTCGGCAGGAAGCAGAGTTGGAAGTTTTCGGGCGTCGCCTTGGTAGACGGCAGCGTCGAGGTCGATGCCGGCACCGTAGGCGAGGTCGATGTTGGTGCGGGCGAGGTCGGCCCATCGGGTTTCGTATTCGACGCCGATGGCGCGGCGGCCTCGGTGCAGGGCCTCGACGAGGGTGGTGCCGATGCCGCACATCGGGTCCAGGACCAGGTCCCCGGGGTGGGTGTATGCCTCGATGGCGTGGGCGGCGATGGCGGGCAGCATTTTCGCGGGGTGTTTGACGCTGTCGGGGTGGTAGCGGCCGGTGCGTTGAGTAGCGGGCGCGGCCTGCGCGGTCGGCCATACCGATACCGCGGCGATGTTGTTCTCCGTTTTGTGGGTTGCGGTCATCGAAAGGTGCCTCGATTCGAGATTCGGTGGTCAGGAGCTACATGCCGCCATCGTGTGCCCAGCGTCGTACGGCGGGGCCCAGTACGGCAGGGCCACTGCGGCGATCAGGGGCGCAAAAGAACGGTGATATCGGTATGCACGATGCTGTGCGTGCGGGCGTGCCCGGTGTTGTCGAGTCCGGGTGCCGCGACGGTGTCGCCCGCGATCGGGACGGCGACGATGTGCTGAAGGAACAGCAGGTCGGCGGCCTGACCGGCGGCTACTGTCCAGCCGGTCGGATCGAGCAGGACACCGTCGCGGGTGTGCGTGCAGCGGGTGAACACGACAAGCACGCCGCCGGGGTTCAACCGGGTTGCGGCGAGCGCGACGATCTCGTCGACTGCCGAAGGTGATGTGGCCTCGGGAGCGAGCAGGCTGGCCAGGACGAGGGCAACAGCTCCTTCGTGCGGTGGCCGATGTTGGTGAGCATCGGGGCGTTCGATCAGGCTGTCGCGGCCGAGGCTGTCGATCACGGCGAGCACGTCGGCAGTGTCCGGCGTCGGGAAGGGTGTGTCGGGGGCGGTTGAGGCCGGGGGCGCCAGCAGCACTTGGTCTCCGGGGCGGGAGAACTCGGTGACGGCGCGGGAGACGATCGGCGTCGGCCATTGGTCGGTGGGGTCGATCGGGTCGGTTCCGGAGGCCCAGATGGTTGAGGGAACCTCGGCCGCCGGAGCGCGGCGCGAGCCGGACGAGCCGGTGTGGCGACGGCGGCGGACTGGGGTGTGTTCGGTCATCGGCGCGGTCCTTGTCGATTCCAGTGCATGGGATGTGTGCACTGGTCAACTCCTCACGAATTCGCCGTTTTTGGACATCGAACCGTCCCGAAAACTATGCAAATCGACTGATCGATCTTCGATATCCACAGTTGTAGAGCGCCACATCTGACGCCAATTTTTCGACGGTCCACCCGAAAGCTTCTCGCGCGGTGTACAGCGCCACCGGAACGCCACCAAACGTACACAACCCCTGGTAGATAGCAGTTTCCCGGCACCGCGCTCAAGCTCCCGTACCGGTTCCGTGTGGTCGAATCCGGCTGATCGGTGATCGGCCGGAGGTCATCTCGAGGTCGTTTGGAGGTTATTCGGAGGCTTTTTGGTGGCGGCCGTTCTGTGTCCTTGCCGAGTCGGATTTATCAACGCTTCGAGCAAGGGGAATGGCAATGAATGCGAATTACAGTATTTCTGCGGAGAGGCCGGATCATGCGGAAGCTTCGCCGCTGGCGGTCGTGCGGTCGGCGCTCGACCGGATAGCCGATCACCCGCTACCTGTCGTGAGGAATCAGGTATCGGGACTCGGCAGGCAGGTCGATACCTGGGGCCAGTTGCGGCAGGTGCTGTCGGACCCGGCGCTGCCGATCGAGACCGTGGATGCGGTCTGGGTGTGGCTGATCGGCCGGTCTCGAACCCACGGTTCGGATGCAGCCTTGGCGTGTGCCGGGATGGCGGCACCGATGTTGGCGGGGATGGCCAGCGTGTTCGGACCTCGCCGGCGCGAGGACCGCGCTGACATCGAGGCCGATCTGTTGGCCGAGTTCTTCGCCGAATTGCCGCGCATAGATGTCGAGCGCCCGTTTCTGTGGTTCCGACTGCGGTGGGCGCTGTTCCGTGGTGGCCGGGCTTGGGTGCGGCGGGAGGCCGCTGCCCCCGTGCCCGGTGCGGATGTCGGCACTGGAGCCGACATCGACACCAGAGCGGACGAACCGGTGCAGGTGATGTGGGCCCCGGCGGGGCATCCCGAACAGATTCTCGCCGAGGCGGTCGCGGAGAACGTGATTACCGCCGAGGTCGCCGAGTTGATCGCCGCCACCCGGCTGGAGGGGCGGTCGGTGACCTCTCTGGCAAGCGATTCGACGGGGTTGTCGCACTGGGCGTTGCGCAAGACCCGCCAGCGAGGCGAACACGATCTCCTCGACTGGCTGGTCGCGCGCACGGCAGCCACCGATCCGGCACGCACCAGCACCGTCGAGCACCGCGCCCTGCAACTCCTGTCCTGTTCGGCCGACGACCAGGGCTCAGAAGTGGCCGCGCAGCGACAGCGACTCACCGAGCGGGACCTGGAAGTGCTGCGGCTGCTCGATGCTGAGCAGGGTCTGAGTGCCGACCAGGTCGCCGACCTGTTGTTCCCCAGCGTCGACACCGCACGGAAAAGGCTGACGGCGCTGACCCGTCGCGGGGTGCTCACCCGTTGCCGTCGTACCCGCCCCGGTGTGGGGCGTCGTGGTGTGCCGCCGTGGCAGTACGCCCTCAGCCCGCTCGGCTCGGCGATCCTCGCTGTCGGCCTGCACAACACCACACGGCACGGCGAGATCACTGGCGAGCACGCACCGCGGCGGTCGGGTTCAACAGGTACTCCCGCGGCGGAGACCGCCTTCACCACCTCGCAGCCGACTACCCGCGCTGGCCGATCTGGCGATTTTCCGGACACTCCCAGGTCCAAATGTGGCTCGCAAACGCGGAGTAGCCAGTGCGGGCGGACATCGGCTGCCCCCGCACAACCGGCAACCCAGGTGGAGGTGAATCGCCGATGCGCATGATCGGTTTCCCTGAAGTTCGTTCTGCGACCTCGTCACACCGGACGGCCCAGCCCGGCACCATCCGGCGGGCCCTTGCCCCGATCGCGGTATTCGCGGCGGTGGCGCTGACCGCCATAGCGACCGCGGGTACCGCTGCGGCAGAACCCGTTTCGGTACTCGCCATCGCTGAGTCGTTCGACCAGGTACTCGACAATATCCGGAACTGGCTGGTCGGCATCCTTGCCGGGCTGGCGACGGTGTTCCTGACCATCGGCGGCGCCCGCTATGTGCTGGCCTCCGGCGACCCCAGCGAGGTCGAGAAGTCCAAGACCGCGCTGCGCGCTGCATGCCTGGGTTACGGCCTGGCGATGCTCGCGCCGGTGATCGTCGCCGTTCTCAAGTCGATCGTGGGTGCCTGACCATGACCGCGGCCTTCCCAATCGGCACCTCACCACCGAACCCCCGAACAGGCTGGCCGTTGCGGGTGGTGGCGGCCGTGGTCGCGATGCTGGTGGTCGGGGTTGGCATCGGTGCGACTGCCGCCGCCGAGCCCACCGCCCCACCGCCACCGCCGCCGGTGGCGACGACACCCCAGCAACCGGCACCGACCGCGCCGACGCCCACGCCTCCGCCCACATCGCAAGGTCCGAGCACACCCGCGACTCCGTCGCCTACTCCGCGCGGCTCCTGGCCGGGCGACTCCAGTCAAGTACCGGTTGAGCCGTCGGATACAGGTGATTCCGACTGCGGAATTCGCAATATCTCCGGTTGTGTCGCGAATGCTATCGACGGTTTCTTTGCCCGCCTGGTGGATTCGGCGCTCAATCCGCTGCTCGAGCTACTGTCGCAAACACTGTTGACCACCCCGGAGCCCGGTGACTTGCCGCGGGTCGGTGAGTTGTGGGACTCGTCGTGGCATCTGATGCTGGCCATGTACGGGCTGCTGGTGGTGGCCGCTGGCATCCTGCTGATGGTCCGCGAAACATTGCAGACCCGCTGGTCACTGCAAGAACTGCTGCCACGGATCGTGGTCGGGTTCATTGCCGGTGCCATGAGCATGCTGCTGGCGACCCAGGCGATCGTGTTCGCGAACGCGCTGGCCGAGGCATTCGCCGGTAGCGGGGTCGAGTCCGACTCTGCCACCACCGCGCTGAAGGAACTGACCGGGTCGGTCACCGGGAACGGAATCTTCCTGGTTCTGCTGCGAACTGCGCTTGTCGTGATGCTGGTGGTACTGCTCATCACCTACGTCGTGCGCGTCGCGATCACCATCATCCTGATCGTAGCGGCACCACTGGCTTTGATGTGTCATGCGCTGCCTGGTCTGGACTCGATCGCTCGCTGGTGGTGGCGCTCCTTCGCCGCGTGTCTGGCGATTCAGGTGGTCCAGTCGCTGGTGTTGGTCACCACCCTGCGGGTTTTCCTCACCCCGGGAGGATGGGGATTCTTCGGGCCCAACATGGACGGCGTCGTGAGCCTGATCATCGGGCTCGCCCTGATGGGCGTGTTGATCAAGATCCCGTTCTGGCTGATGTCGACCATGCGAATCGGCCACGGCCGCAGCATGGTCGGATCCCTGGTCCGCGGATACGTCGCCTACAAGACCTTCGGCCTACTCAAGAGCGGCGAGAAGGCTGCCGCCACGGCGATTCGACGCCCCACCCCACAGGGCAACGCAGCCACTGCCAACAGGGTGGGCAACGGCCGCCGAGGTGCCGCCGCTGCAGTGGGCAGCGCCGACCCGTATGCGCGGACACGGTCGACGCGGGACGGCCAGCTGATGTTGCCCCTCGAAGGAGTCCACCGGGTCCGGCGAACGCAGGGTCCTGCAACACCACCGTCGCAGTCGGCCACCACCACATCGGCTCCGGCCTCACCCGGCACCGCCCCTGGGCCGACGACCCGCCCGAGATCGCGAGGCCGCCAGCTCGCGTTCGATTTCACCCCGCCAGACCCCTACAGCGGGATTCGCGCCAATCACCGCGGCCAGTACCCGCTGCCGATCCCTGTTGCCCGGGTCCGACGGACACCCGCCCCTGCCGGGCCTCCCGCAGCGCCGGCACCGGCGTCGGCGTCGCCGCCGCCGCGTCCTCGGCAGGGCACGCAGTTGGCGTTCGAGTTCGATCCGCCCGATCCGTATGAGGGCAACCGGCCGCTGCGCAGCGGCCAGTACCGGCTGCCGTTCCCGGTGACCCGGGTCCGGCCCGCCGAGCGAGCGAGCACGCCGCCACCGGTTCCGCCGCCACGTCCCTCGACACCGGCAGGTCGTCAGCTGCATCTGCCGCTGCCCGATCTCCCTGTCCGCCGGCGCGCACGCCGCACTCCCCGAGGAGGAAACCCCAGATGAGCACGCCCGTTCGTATTCCTGCCGATGTCGACCGGCAAGACCGGTTGATCGGCCCATTCACCGCCCGCCAGCTCGCAGTCCTCGCGGTCACCGCGCTACTGCTGTATCTCGCGTGGACCGCAACTCGTGAAGTGATCGCCCCCGCAGCGTTCTTGGCCGGAGCCGTCCCGCTGGGCACCGCGGTCGCGGTGCTGATCTTGACCACCCGCGACGGCCTGTCGGGCGACCGGTTGCTGCTGGCCGCCGTACGGCAACGTCTGCGGCCTTCTCGCCTGGTAGCCGCGCCCGAAGGGATCGCTACGGCACCACGGTGGCTCACCCGCGCTGCGGGTCGAGGGAAGAAGCCGCTGGTGCCGCAGCCTTTGTCGGCCAAAGCATTACAGCTACCCGAGGCGGTCACCAGCGCCAACGGGGTCGGGGTGGTCGATCTGGGCCCGGACGGGCTGGCTGTGGTCGCAGCGGCCGGGACGGTCAACCTCGCCCTGCGCACTCCCGAGGAGCAGGATGCCCTGGTCTCACAGCTCGGGGGCTGGCTGCACACGCTGCGCCAACCGGTGCAGATCCTGTTGCGGTCGACGCGCCTGGATCTGACCGGCCAGCTGCAGAGTCTGTGGCGTTCGGTCGGTGAGATGTCACCGGAGCTGGCCGCTGCCGCGCACGGTCACGCCGACCACCTGGCCGGACTCGCGGCCGGGGAGGACCTGATGCACCGGCAAGTACTGCTGGTCTGGCGTGAACCCCTCGACCTCCCGGCGACGAGCGACAGGCTGGGTGGACCGACGCCGGCGGCGATGCTGGGCTGGCTGGTCGCGGGGCGTCGGCGTGCTCGACGGGAATTGTCGGCCGCGGCACGGCGCGCCGCGGAGGCCCGGCTACTGCGGCGGGTGCATGAGGCCGCCGACCTCCTCGCCCCGATGGGTGTCACCGTGACACCGCTCGATGACGCGCAGGCCACCGCCGTGGTAACCGGCGCCTGCAACCCCGGCAGTCTCGTTCCCTCCTCCGCAGACATCGCCGGCCCCCACACCGTCATCACCACCGACGGCCCGGACACCGAGACCTCCACCGATATCGAACTGGCCGACGATATCGACGCACACCCGCATCGGCGAGGATCCCTGCGTCGCCGACGTCGCCAGATCGCCGGTGCCGCAGCTGGATTCGGGCCGGATTCGCTGGCGATCGGGACACGGCACCTCGAAGTAGGGACAGGATGGGTGGCGACGCTCGCCGTCACCGGGTATCCGCGTGAGGTCACCGCCGGCTGGCTGGCTCCGCTGCTGTCGCACCCCGGCCGCCTCGACGTTGCCCTGCATATCGATCCGGTCGACCCGGTCACCGCCGCCTCCCGGCTGCGGCGCCAGCTCGCCCGGCTGGAGTCGACCCGATTTCACGATGCCAGCTACGGCCGCCGCACCGATCCCCTGGTGGAGGTCGCGGCCGAGGATGCCGCAGAACTGTCCTCCCGGGTGGCACGCGCCGAAGCTCGACTGTTCCGAATCGGCCTGTATCTGACCGTGCACGCCCGCTCGGAAGCCGAGCTGGCCGACGAGGTCGCCGCCGTCCGCGCCCTGGCAGCCAGTCTGCTCGTCGACACCTGCCATCTGTCCTACCGCACCACCCAGGGCTGGGTTTCCACGCTTCCGCTGGGTCTGGATCTGGTGAAGGTGCGCCGCACCTTCGACACCAATGCCCTTGCGGCGGCGTTCCCGTTCTCCAGTCCGCAACTGCCTGTTGGTGATCCGGCCCGCGCGGCATCGCCAGAAGGGGTGCTCTACGGGCGAGACGCCGCATCCGGGCTGGTGTTCGTCGACCGGTTCGGTCCCGAGGCGCACAACCATAACGCCGTCGTGCTCGGCCGTTCCGGCGCCGGTAAGAGTTACCTGGTCAAGACCGATATTCTGCGGTCGCTGTATCGCGGGATCGAACAGGTGATCATCGACCCCGAAGACGAGTATCGCGCGTTGACCGAGGCGGTCGGCGGCACCTATATCCACCTCGGCGCCCCCGGGATCCGGCTCAATCCCTTCGATTTGGAGGTCCATACCCGCCCCGACGGCCGCCGCACCGCACCGTCGGATGCACTGAATCGACGGAAACTATTCTGTCACACCGTGATCCGGGTCCTGCTCGGTGACCAGACGGCTGCGCAGCGTGCCACGCTCGACACCGCTGTGACCGCCACCTACGCGAGTGCGGGGATCACCGAGGACCCCGCGACGTGGACCAGGCCCGCCCCGACCCTGGGTGTCCTGTGTGAGCAGTTGGCCGCGCTCGGTTCGGCCGTGGCTGATGACCTTGCCGCGTCGTTGGCTCCGTTCGTCGGCGAGGGCGCGTTCGCGGGCCTGCTCGATGGGCCGACGACGGTCAGCCCGGATGCGGCGATGGTCGCCTACTCGTTGCGGGAGCTGCCCGATGAGTTGAAGACGATCGGGACGCTGCTCGTGTTGGATGCCACCTGGCGGCGAGTCGCCAACCCGGCGAATCGTCGGCCGCGGATGGTGACCGTGGACGAGGCGTGGCTGATCATGCGCCAGACCGCCGGTGCGGAGTTCTTGTTCCGGGCCGCGAAGTCGTTCCGCAAGTACTGGGCCGGCCTCACGGTCGCCACCCAGGACTGTGCGGATGTGCTGGGCACCGAACTCGGTAAGGCGATCGTGTCCAATGCGGCCACCCAGATCCTGCTGCATCAAGCGCCGCAGGCGATCGACGAGGTCGCGACCGCGTTCAAGCTCTCGGACGGAGAACGACAGTTCTTGTTGTCGGCGGCCCGCGGGCAAGGGCTGATCGCTCTCGACGGCACTGACAGAGCCGTGTTCGCCTCGATGGCCTCCGTCGAGGAGCACGCGCTGGTCACCACCGATCCCAGCGAACTCGCCGACACCGCAGATGCCGAGGAGTCAGGTCTCGACATCACCGAACCCGCCCCGTTCACTCCGATTGTCACCGACGACAACGCCGATGTCGACACCGGACTGGCGGATGAGGACGGCGACGGGGACGTCTACGTCGATGTGCAGGCGGCATAGGCCATGTCCCTCATGCTGTTTGCGGCGGACCACGGCATCGTGGGCGAGCTGCTGCTCGACCCCGCCGCAGCGATGCGCGAACTCGCCGACACCGCTTTACGGGTGGTGACCGGTCCGGCGGCGGTGATCGCTGTGGGGCTGATGGTGGGCGTGCTCGCCGCGGCGAGGGTTGCCGAGCGACTGCGCCGGCACCGGCTGGCCACCGACGCCCGCCAGGTCACCGTCCTCACGCCTCCCAAGGTCGATCCGAAGGGGGCGGAGGCACTGTGGGCGCATCTGACCGGGCAGCTGCGCCCGTCCTGGCGGCGGATGCTGTTCGGGCAACCGCATCTGGGGTTCGAGTACAGCATCACCCCCGAGCACGGGGTGGCGATTCGGCTCTGGGTACCCGGCCGGATTCCGCCAGGGTTGGTCGAGCGGGCGGTGGCCTCCGCGTGGCCGGGCGCGCACACCCGCACCGCCCATACGGTCTCCCCGCCGCTCACACCTCCTGGGCTTGAGGATCGTCGGCTGCTGTCCGGAGGTGAGCTGCGGCTCGGGCGCCGGGAAGCACTGCCGATCCGCACCGACTACGGCGGCGCGGACCTGGTTCGTGATCTCATCTCCGCCGCCGATGATCTGGGCCCCGGGCAGGCCGCCTGCGTGCAGGTACTGGCGCGACCGGTCACCGGCCGCCGCGTGCGGCGCGGCACCCGAACCGGGACCGGTGCGGCATGGCCTATCCCGCTGCTGCGGGAGGTGCTCGATCTGCTCACCCCGGGCCCGGTCCGCCGCGCTGGCCGCGTCCGTGCCGCGGCGGCGGCCCAGTCGAGTGATCGGCAGGCCGCGATGCGCGAGACGACCGAGCAGCGGGCCGCCGCCGGTAAAGCCCGTGGTGCGCACTGGGAGACCGTCATCCGCTATGCCGTGTCGGTGCCCGATACCGGTGACCGGGTCGCGGCGCGGGCCGTTGCGCGGGGTCGGGCGGATGCGCTGGCGGTGGTGTTCGGGTCCTGCACCGATCACAACTACTACCGGCACCGCCGCACGCGGCGGCTCGGCTCGGCGCTCTCGCAGCGGCGGCTGGGCCGCGGTGATCTGTTGTCGGTGCCGGAGCTGGCCGCACTCGCCCATCTTCCGCATGATCCGGCCATTCCTGGTGTGCAGCGGGCCGGAGCCCGCGCCATCGCACCGACCCCGGAAATCCCTGCGGCGGGACCGTATTCGAAACCCCTGGGCGTTGCCGACAGTCCCGGTGGACGCTCGGTGGCGGTGCGCGTCGCCGACGCCCGCCACCACCTGCACGTCCTGGGCCCAACCGGCGTCGGGAAGTCAACACTGCTGGGGCGGCTGATCCTCGAGGAGGCTGATCAGGACCGCGGCGTGGTCGTCGTCGATCCCAAAGGCGACCTCATCACCGACATCCTCGCCCGGTTGCCCCGGCGTTGCGCCGACCGAGTCGTCTTGTTCGACGCCGACTCCCGCAGCCGCCCGCCTTGCCTCAACCCGCTCGACACCCCCGCCGACCGAGCGGGGACCGACCGCGCGGTCGACAACCTGGCCACCATCTTCCACCGCACCTTCGCCCAATGGTGGGGCCCGCGCACGGACGACGTCCTGCGAGCAAGCCTGCTCACCCTGTGCCGCCAACCCGGCGTCGCCACCCTCACCGATCTACCGCGCTTGTTGACCGAGCCCGCGTTCCGCACCCGGGTCACCCGCGCCACCACCGACCCCGTCCTGCGTGGATTCTGGTCCTCGTATGAGGAATTGACCGACTCCGCACGCAACCAGGTCATCGGACCGTTGTTGAACAAGTTGCGGCACTTTCTGTTCCGGCAATTCGTACGCGACGCACTCGCCGCCGGACCCTCCACCGTCGATCTCGGTGACGTGCTCGACCACGGCGGCATCTGCCTGGCCCGGATACCCAAAGGCTCTCTCGGCGAGAACACCAGCCGCCTGATGGGATCGCTGCTCGTAGCGCGCACCTGGCAGGCCACCACCGCCCGCGTCGGCACCCACCC
>NZ_JABLTE010000114.1 GCF_013315795.1 Nocardia barduliensis | reverse complement strand
ACCCCGCCGAACGCGAAGCCGTCCTCCGGAGCGGGAGCGGAGTCCGGGGGTGCTGCTGGTGGTGGTGGTGGGGCTGCTGCCGGTGCCGGTGCGGCCGGTGCGGCGGTGATGGCCGCGCAGCAGATCAAAGCCGCGGGCGAGCAGGGAGTCGCCGCGGTCGAGGCGCAGACCCGCGACGCTGCCGACGGGGGCTGGAATCCCGATTCGCTGACCCCGGCGGAGGTGCGGCGATGACCGCGCGGATGTACGGCCGGTGGGAACGCCCCCGCAGCGCAGGCTTCTTCGGCCTGACGTGGGGTGTGTCGATGGTCGGGCTCGGGCTGGTGATCACGATCATGGCCGGGTTCCTGATCTCGCGCTCGCTCAGCGTCGCCGCCGTCCTGGTGGTCGTGGCCGCGGCGGTGTTCGCACCTTTGGCGGTCACGATCAACGGCCGCACCGGCTGGGAACTTGCGCTGCTGCGCGTCCAGTTCGCCACCGCCCGCGCCCGCGGTGAACACCTCTATCGGGCCGGGCGCTTCGCCCGCATCCCTGGCATCGCGAAACTGCCCGGTCTGCTGGCGGATTCGAGCCTGTCGGAGTACGAGACGGCGGGCGGGCGCCGGTTCGCGATGCTGCACATCCGCCGCAGCGACCACTACGCGGTGGTGCTGAGGGTCGTTCCGCGCGGCAAGGAGCTGGTGGATCAACCCCAGATCGATGCCTGGGTCGAAGGGTACGGGCATTTCCTGGCGACCCAGAGCCGCGGCGGCGAGGTCGTGGCGGTCACCGCAGTTCTTGACAACGTCGTCGAGACCCGGCTGCGCCAGGCCCGCGAGGTCACCCGGCTGGTGCGTGAGCAGGCCCCGGAGTTCGCCCAGGCTGTGATGCGCGAAGCCGCCGCCGACCTCGGCGGAGTCGGTGTGCGGATCGAGGCCCGGATCGCGATCACCTACCGCGCCATCGGCAAGGGCCGCGTGCGCCGCGACGACGCCGAGCAGGCCCGCGAGATCGGGCAACGCCTGCAAGGGGTGCTGTCTCAGCTCGCCCGCGCCGGCCTGCCCGCCACCCCGCTCCAAGCGTGGGAAGTCCTGGCGCTGGTGCGGACCCGTTACGACCTGGCCTCCCAACGCGACGTCGAAGCCGCCGGCGCGTCACTGCTCGAGACCCAGTCCTGGGATTCGGTCGGGCCGATCGCCCACGTCGATCGCTGGGATCACTACGTCCACGACGGAGCCCGCTCGATCACCTGGGAGATGGACGCCGCCCCCCGCGGCGCGGTCATGGAAACCGTTCTCGAGGAACTACTGCGCCCCCGCGCGGACGTGCCACGCAAACGCGTGGCCCTGTTCTACCGGCTGCACTCGGCCGCCGAAGCCACCTCACTCGTGGACTCCGATTTCCGTGACGCCATCGCCGCCGAACAGACCGAACGCGGGATCGCCTCGGCTTCGGCGCGTATCCGGGTCGGCAACACCCAAGCCGCCCGCGAAGAACAAGCCCGCGGCGCGGGCCTGACCCGCTTCGGGGCGCTGGTCACGGTCACCGATCACCTCGACGGTGACTTGCCCGGTATCGAGGCATCGGTCAAGGCCATGAGCGCGGCGTCCCGGTTGAGCGTGCGCCGCTGCTACGGCTCCCAGGCCGCGAGCTTCGCCGCGTCACTGGGGATCGGGTTGATCCTGCCCGAGCACTCCTCGATCTCCAAGCGGGTAAGGATGTGAACGGGTTCACGGAAACTGAAGTGTTCTCAGGGGGAACCCGAGTGCTCTCCACCGGCATCTGGGCGGATTGGTGCTCAGGTTGGTGTGGAAGCTGGCGGACTGGCGGTGTGGGGGTCGTTCTTGCCCACGAAGCGGTTCGAAGCCAACCGGCTCCGGCCAGCCACAATCCAGCTCGGACTTCCCGCCTTCATTTCAGAGGTGGCTCCATGACTTCGATACAACCGCCTCTTCTCCTTCCAAGAGTCGATCGGGCGAATTCATCAGCGGACCTCGATCGGGCACGAGGCCATAGCGATACCCTCGGACTCAACCCGCAGAATGTATTTGCCGGTGTCTGCGACCGAAAACGACGCTATCGGCACGACGCAGGCTCGCCGCACGAGATCACCTTCGGCATACGTCACCCGAACATCCACTGGCTGGGGCGGTCCCTCAACACCCGAAGGCGACTCGACGACAATATTCAATCGAAGCAGCTCATTCCGTTGAGCGGTGCCACATTCGAGCACAATAACCACGGGAATCCTCAATGGCTGCTCCGGCAAAGGTTTTGGATACCAGCTACAGCCCCCGTCAAGCACATTGAACAGACCGTCGCGCAGACTGGTCGAGTTGGCGGCGAAGAAGCTGGAAACACTTACGCCGTCGGTCAAGTCGGCCGCGGTAACGGGTCTGCCCTCGAACCGCAGGACGCCGCCTCCCCCGCCTCCACCACCAGGGCACTGGCCTGGCTTCCCGTCCAACTCGATCTCAAGGTCCGGTGGCAGACTTGCCACGCCAACGATCGTCAGCACGCCGCCCTGGCCGCCGCCACCGAGTGGTTGACCGCCCTCGCCTCCAACCTTGAACACGGCGTGACGGAAATCCATGTGCACGCTCGCCTCGTTGACAACACCCTGGATGATGAGGCCGTTGATCGCTGCATCCGAAAGCTCAGCGACTGGTTGACCCGACGCAGCGCCTTCCTCCTCATGCGCCCGTTTGATCTCGAGAAGCCGGTCGACCGTGTAGGTGTCAAGGTTGCCATCGGCATCGATCTCAATATGGTGAACGGCACACAGCAGTATCAGGTTGTCGAAACCGTGCCGTTCTTCGGCGGTTTGGTTCGCGTCATACCGCGGACCGCCCACGCTCTGCGCCTTGATATGAGCCACCCGCCCCAGAACGACACCGGTCGGACTGATCAACGGTGTGCGACAACCAGGGAAAGCGCACCGGTTCATCGATACAGCAAACAGACGCACAACCGTAGGACGTCGCGGCGCTTTCGGTGGCTTGGCCATGGCCCAACATTGTATGTCGGCACTCCCTCTCGGCTTTATCAGCCAGCCAGTCACCCATCCAGAGAGAAGAACTCAAACCCAGCGTGTCGGGCCGGCGGTGTGGGGGTCGGCCAGTTGCCGGGCGTTGGTGGCCCACCGAACCGCGTTGGTGCCGGTGATCCCAAACATCACCAACAGATGCAGCGGGTCCGCGCCGCAGGCGAGGGCTTCTTCGAGTTTACGGTCGATGCGCAGGCGTTCCAGGGTCGCTGTCATGCCGCGCAGGTTCGGCAGGAACGCCGTGCTGACCGGTCCGGTGCGCAGTGCGGTTTCCTTGCTGATGAGCAGGTGCGGGTTGGCGGTGCGTGGCCAGCGGCTGCGTCGGTGGTCGAGCCATTCGCGCAGTGCAGTGGCGGTGACTTCGTCGATCGGGAGGTCGCGACCGCCGATGGTGATGCGTCGGTTGCCCAAGTCCACGTCGTCAAGCAGCAGCGCCCGGATTTGTCCGGGCCGGGCGGCGTAGATGGCGGCCAAGGCAACGCACAGACGTGCTTGTGGAGTGTCGGCGGCGCGCAGCGCGGCAGCCATCTCGTCGTCGGACAGTGGCTGCCAGATCCGTCGGACTCGTGGTCCATGCCGGATGCCGGCGCAGGGGTTCTGAAAGACCACGCCGTTACGTTTGGCCCACGCGAACAACGACCGCAACCCTCCCAACGCGAGCATCCTCGGCTCACCGTCCAGATCGGCGAGATAGGCGAGGACCTCCTCACGAGTGATCTCGCGCAGGTGATCGTGGCTAGCCGACCATGCCTGCAGCCCGGGCCGCACCCCGTTGAAGTAGGCCATCGCGTTCGCGCGGGTGTGGCGGTGCTGGCGGGGCCCGCCATCATGCAGGGTGCGAACCCAGCATTCAGCCTGCTGGGCGATCGCCGGGGCGAGACCGTCAAGTTTGGCGTCGAGCCAGGTATCGAACACCGCGGGTCGGTCGTCGAGGAGGATTCCCATCGCCGACAAGATGTCGATGACGTGGACCAGCGCGCCGCCACACTGGCGGGAGATCAGCGGGTGGAACTGCGAGACCCGCACGAGGTCGCCGTCAGCGTGGGTGGCCAGCAGCATGACCAGGTTCCGATCGAGTGCCCAGCGCACTTTAGGGGCGAAGCCGTGGGCCTCGGCCGCTGTCCACGACAGGTGCAGGGCCCAGGCCAGCCACGGATTATCCGGCACGGCATCCGATCTCAGATCGACACGGCCACGCCGATAGGTGCGGGGCAGGTCTGTCAACAACAGCAGCTGCGCGGAGTCGAGACTGGGGCGCGACGCGACCGGCGGTGCTTGTCTGGGTCGACGTCCCTTGGCCCCGCGTTGGCGCGGCGTTGCCGGCGGCGGCGCGTGGGGCTGATGGAGGTCGGACAGAAACAGCTGATGGTAGCGGACTTTCGCTACATATGGGGCGAGAACGGTTCTGTCACGGGCGTTCTCGGCGGTGGCGGCCCGGTCGAGCCGGGCCTGGCACCAGCACAGGCGGCAGTAGCTGCCTCTGAGCGGGACCCGGCGGCGGCAAGCCGAACAGTCGCCGACGGGTCGGCGATAGCCGACAGCGAAGTTGTAGCAGGCCATGCACAGGCCCCGAGCATAGGTCGGGCCCCATGCCAGACATTCGAGGCAGCTGGTCACCGAGCGCGCGATCAGTGGCCGGGCACCATTCCGGGCGGCCATCGCTCAGGTCGGCGGCAGCGAACGCCCGTCCCTGCGGCGGGGCACCACCCAGGGGCGAGGTCGTTCCGCCGCAGCCAGCACATCGTTGTCGCTGTCGGAGTCGGGACGGGGCACCGAATCCGGTTCCGGGATCAGCAGTTCACCGATTTCGCAGCCCAGCACGGCGCAGACCACGTCCAGATCGGCGAGCTTGATCGAGGCGGGCTGGCCCGACCACAGATGCGACATCTTGCCCGCGGAAATGACCAGGCCGTGCTCGGCCAGCAGGCGCTGCATCTGCGATGCCTGCCAGATACCGCGGTTCGCAGCAGCCAAGCGCAGATTCCAGCGCATTCACATCAGTCCCTTCAAGCGCGTACCGACGCGTTGCTGACCGGCGATCCAGGCGTCCTCGATCCGGCTTCGGTGCACGTGAACGTATTTCATCGTGGTGGTCACCCAGGCATGGCCATACATCTCCTGGATCGAGATCAAGTCCACGCCGTCCAAGTACAGCTGCGAGGCGCAGTAGTGGCGCAACACGTGCGGCGACATCCGCCCTACCCAGGTCGGCAGATGGGCCCGCGTCGCCTCGGCCAAACTGCGACGCAAGGCGTTGTAACCGACGCGATTTCGCGACCCGTCCGCGCTGATGCGTTCCGTGGGCAGCAGAGGTGCGCCCGGGCGGGTGTGATCGTCGCCGAACTGTCCCCACACGTCCTCGACATACCAGCGCAAGGTGCGGTCGGCGCCGTTGAGCAACGGCACCATTCGCTGCCTCGGTCCCGACCCACGCGCGCCCTTGCCGATCCGGACATGGAGCTTGCCGAAATGCCCAAGCTCCCACCGGATGTCGTCCAAATCGAGATGACGAGCCTCGTTGATCCGCAACCCCACATCGGCCATCAGACGCGACGCGGTGTAGTTCCGGGCGGCCGGTGCGAACTTCCTGCACGTCGCCAGCTCCTGCGCCCATCCCGCGAACAAGGTCTGGACCTCCTCGCGCTGAGGTGGGATCCGCACCCGGGTGTCCTTGTGGCCGCGAGGGCGGTTCATCTCATCGATCGGGCATTCCACCACCCGGCCGGTCATCGCATGCAACTCGACCTTATGCCGAAGCTCGAGGAATTCGAAGTACACCGACAACGCCGCACAACGGGCCAACCTCGTGCCGCTCGGCGACCCGCGCAGCTCCCTCCCGAAGTAGGTGTCCGCGTCCGGCGGCTCCATCTCCCACAACGGGCGACCGAACCACGACCGGATCTGTTCGAGATTGCTCAGGTCACCCCGGATCGTTGCATCGGTCAGCCCCGCTGCCGAGCGCGCGAGCACGAACTCGGCCAGCACATCGGTCTCGAACCGCTCCAACTCCTCGGCCGAGGCCGCCGGCCGAACCGACCGCAGATCCCGGACCGCCGTGACTCCCAACCCACACACCTCGCCTTCACCCGACGTGGAAAGAGGTCGAGAACCATGACACTACTTCAGAAAAGCCGAAACAACCTCAATAAGCCGATCACTACACGAATTACGGTCAACGCCCCTGATCTGCGGTGCATGACCTCCGCCCACCACCGGTCGAACCCGAGTGATGGGGAGCTCGCATGACCGGCAACAGCAACCACCGTGATCGGCGGCGCAGCGAGACCGTCGCGGGGGTGCGGGTGCTCACCGCGACCGCGCGGGCGGCGACCGAAGCCGCTGCCGCCCGGCCCGGGATCCGGGGCTGGTGGGCGCGGCTGGCGATATCGAGCGATGATCATCGCCGGGCCACCGCCGCCCGCCGCACCGAGAACGCGGGTGCCGGAGATGGCTTCGACCGATCGCTGGCGCAGCTCACCGACCGCGGATACCGCGGGCCGGGCGGCGGCCGGGCCGCCGTCGTCCCCACCACCCCGGAATGGCGCGCCACCACCGTCCAAGTCGCCGGACTCTGGCCCTTCTCCGTCGGCGCCAGCGCACCCACCGTCGGCACCCCGGTCGGCTCGCACTACATCACCGGCGCACCGGTCCACTTCGACCCGATGAGCTGGTTCCTCAAAGGATTCATCACCGCACCGATCGCATTCGTGCTGGCACTCAACGGATTCGGCAAATCCTCCCTCATCCGGCGCATGGTGACCGGAGCGGTCGCGGCGGGGGAGACCGTGCTGTGCATGGGCGACACCAAACCCGACTACCGCGACCTCGTGCTGCGCCTGGGCGGACAGGTCGTCGACGTCGGCTACGGGCACGGCACCCTCAACCCCCTCGACGTCGGAGCGCTCGGGGCGATCGTGGACCGGCTCACCGACCTCGACCAGCGCCGCCAGGTCACCGCACGGGTCGAAGCCGGACAGGTCAACATCGTCGCCGGCCTGATCGAACTCGTCCGCGGCTCCCGCGTCGCCGACTACGAAGAAGTCCTCATCGCCGCAGGACTGCGCGAACTCTACAGCGCCGCCAACGATTTCACCCACGAGCGGCCACCGCTGATCGAGGACCTGCTCGCGGTGATCTCCACCGGCGGCGACCGGATGATGCGCTTCGCCGAAGAGGACGACGAAACCAGCTATCGCGCCTCCACCAAGACCCTGCGTCGTTCCTTGCGTGCCCTGGTGGAGGGGCCGTTCGGGGCGATCTTCAACGGCCCCACCACCACGCGGCTGGACCTGGCGAGCCCGGCGGTGTGCGTGGATGTCTCACGGATCCCCGAAGGTGACACCAAACTGCTGGCCGCGGTGCTGATGGTGTGCTGGAGCGAGGGCTTCGGTGCCGTTGCAGCCGCGCACGCCCTCTCCGATGCCGGACTCGCCCCGCCGCGCACCTTCGAAGTGGTGATGGACGAGATCTGGCGCGTCCTCGGGGTCGGGGAATTCATGGTCGACCGCGTCGACGCCCTGACGCGCCTGAACAGGACTTTGGGCACCGGGCTGATCATGTGCAGCCACACCATCAAAGACCTCGCCGCCTTCGATTCCGCTGCGGCACAAGCCAAAGCGCTCGGGTTCTTCGAACGCGCCCGCGCCAAGATCATCGGCCCGGTCGGCCCGGAAGAGATCGACCGCATCCGCGCCGCCGTCGGCATCACCGACACCGAGAAACTCCTCGTCACCTCCTGGGCCGCGCCACGCCCACCTACCGACGACGACCTCGACCCCGGACAGCGCGAAACACCGCCCGGCACAGGATGTTTCCTCCTCAAGACCGGTGAAGCGGCCGAGCCGGGTGTGGCCTTCCGCATGACCTTCACCCCGACCGAACGGGCGAGCCAGGTCCACAACACGAATCAACGTTTCGATCTGGACAGCGAGGCGACAAGGCGATGACCGGCGACGATGATGAACGCGACCTCGAAAACGACCGCCGCCGCAGCGATCCTACTACCGATCACGCTGCTGGTGTTGCTACTCGGGGTGATCGCAGCCGATCCACCCACCTCCTGCGCCACACCGCTGGCCGCCGGAGCGGGCGGGCCGACCGGGCAAACGGTCGCGGGGTTGAGCGAAGCGCAGCTGCGGCTCGCGCGCGACGGGGTCGTGATCGGCAAACAACGCCGGATGCCCGAATCGGTGATCATCGCCGAACTCGCCGCCCAAGCCACGGAGTCCGGGTTCCGGAATCTGGCGAATCCGTCGGTGCCGGAATCGCTGACCTATCCCAACGACGGGCTGGGCCACGACCACGACTCGGTCGGCCCGCATCAACTCCGGGCCAGCGTGTGGGGATCGGTCGGCATCGCGAAGCTGATGCAATCGAGCTACCAGATCAACTGGTTCTACGACCGCGCCGAACAATCAGGTCTCTTGGCGCAACAGCTCTCACCCGCGGAGTTAGCCCAGCACATCGAGCAATCGGCACCCAACGCCTACGCCGGGCAGATCGAACTCGCACGCGAGTTGTATCAGCGTTTCGCCGACATCGACCCCCGCACCGCACCCGCCTCGGCGGGTGCGGCGCCCACAGGCTGTGGGTCGGGGGCAGCGGCGGTGTTGAGTCCCGCCGAGGCCAGCGCGTTCGGGCGCGCGGTGATCGAGCACGCCTCCCGCTGGATCGGCACCCCGTATGTGTGGGGCGGCGGCGATATCAACGGCCCGACCAACGGTGGCCTGGACTGCTCGGGACTGACCCTGTACGCGATCTACCACGCTTCCGGCGGCCGAATCCGGCTCCCGCACTACACCCAAGCCCAGCAGGACCATCCCAGCGCGGTCGTCGTCCCGTTCGCGCAACGACAGCCCGGCGATTTGATCTTCTTCACCTCCCGAGGGGACTCGGATTCCCATCACGTCGGGATCTATCTGGGGCCCGACGATCAGGGACGCGACCAGCTCCTGCACGCTCCCCAATCCGGACAGACGGTGACCACCACTGCCCTCAGCGGATTCGAGGGGGAGCGAATGGACGTACGCCGCTACGAAATCCGCGAATCGACCGGGTTGTCATGACCGATTGCGTCTTCTCACCGGATCTTGCGTCGATCCCGTTGCGCACCGGTGCACGGCCCACAGCATGCCGCGAGAACCCATACCCCGGCCGCGATCACCGCCCCATCTGCCGACGCCCCCGCAGAACCGGAAACAGCACGTAGACAACGACACACGGAGGTCGAACCGTGAGTGAGAACCCCACAGACCGCCCCGCCGCCGGTGCGGGAACGACGATGCGCGATATTGAATTACTGGTCACCACCAACACCGCGCTGCTTCGCCGCACCACCCGTGCCCTGGACCTGGAGCGCTTCGCGCTCGAGCACGGACTCGACGATCCGGCCGGATTTCAGCGATTCGTCCGCGTTCTGCGCTCGATGGCCGGGGTCGACTACGAGGCCGTGCGCGCGCTGAACATCGCGCAGAAGGGCGCCGACCCGATCTTCGCGGTCCGCGCGGTCCACGGTCCGCGACTGGCGCTGTGGTGCGCGGGCACCCGTGCTCATTTCACCGTCATCCGCTCGGGCGGAGAGATCGTCTGGCGCGACCGCCACCCGCCGGACGCGACGGTCAAGAGCGCGGCGCAGGCCGCCGAATCCGCCGCACTCCAGGCGATCCGGGTCGCCGGGCAGACGTGCCGACGGTGGGATGTCGACGCCGCCGCCCTGCGCCTGACCGTCGCACGCAGCCACGGGCTCGATCTGGCCGGGCTCTACCGCGCCGCCCTCGCCGCGAATCTGTTGCTCGAGATCGTCACCGATCCCGTCCGCAATCCGGCAGCCCGCGCCTCGAGCGCCCCCCGCGTCGAATGGCGCGGCAGCGACCTGCTGTCGCTGACCGACCCCGACCACGACCCGGACCAGTCATGAGCAGCCGACGCACAACGGCGGCATGGATCGCCACCGTCGCGATCTGCGCGACAGGATGTGCCGCACAAATTCCCGCCAGCTCTACGACTACCCAGAACAACTGCTACGCAAAAGGTTTCACCGCACCGTTCGATCAGGTCGATCCCTGCGATGCCGACCAGGTACTCACCGCCGCGCTCGGCGCGATCTTCGGCTACCGGCCCAGTGAGCAGGCCGACCCCACCGAGGCGCTGGCCTCGGCACGAGCGTTGCTCGAGGACCGGTTCGCCGCGAGCGCCGCATCCAGCGCGCTGGTCTGGGCGCCGGTCACCACCGCCGTCTGGCAGCAGTGGCGCCACGACCGTGTGCAGGTCGCGACCACCGCGCGAGTACTGGCCGATGACCACCCACCCGACACCACCACCAGGGTGGCCCGAGTCGTGACCGTCGACATCGACGCGCCCGAGTCCGATCCTGGCGCCTTCGCGGTTTACGCCACCGCGACCCGCGGCAGCGTCGAGATGCCATGGCTTCTGTCCGGATTGCAGGTGACCCAGTGAGCGGGGATCCGGTCGAGGAGGGCGGCCAGCAGATGCGTCAGGGCTTCGTCCAAGCCCTGCAAACCGCACATACCACCGCGGCGTTGATGCGCGGACGCGGCACCGATAGCCGATCCCGCACCGAACACCTCCAGCGCGTCGAACAAGCCGATCAACGCGAGCTGCGCTCGATCCGCGAGCACAACGTGAGGGTCGCCGCCGCGATCGACAAATCGACATCCGACTGGCGGGTCAACGAAGCTCGCATCACCGAAATCAAAGGTCGCACCACCCACAACCAGGAAGCCCACACCCTCGCACAAACCGAAACGAAGCGACGCATCGAACGCGCCGACGAACTCCACAGCCTCGACGTCGAATACAAGCAACTGCTGATCGGAATCCGTAAGCGCGCAGCCGGTTTCACCGACACCCTCACCAGCCAAGGCACCGACGGTGAGACTGCGGCATCAACGGCGGCGTTCGCCGCCGCCGACGCCAACCGGGACCTGTCCGAGGAACACGAGCGCGACGCCGACGCATACGACCAGCGCTTCGCCGAGGACACCGGCCACAACGTCACCGAGGTCATCGACGCTCCCTCCCTCCCGGCTGCCGACGCCGACGCCGTGATCGACGTCGAATTCTTCGACATCGAGCCCGACCAACCCGGCGGCGACGACCTCGGCGTCACCGACCCCACCGCATCCACCGAACCCGAGTACCCGGATTCGGTGGCACCGGATGCGTGGCAGCGACTGACCGAAAACCTGACCGCCGAGACCCGCCTCGCACACGCGGTCGACGAACTGATCGATCCCGCGCCCGAGCCTGATCTGCCGATGGCATCGGCGGTCGCCGACGCCGTGGACGCCGCGGTCGGTAGCGGCACCGGTGAGGAACCGCTGCCCGAGGACGCACCAGGCATCGATCCCACGACCGAGCAGTTCGGTCCAGAACCGGAGTGGGAGCTGTGACCGGGTCGAGGAGTCGGTGATGGACAGCCCGACCGCGCTGCAGGCCCACCTGCTCAAGGGCATCCAGAACCTGTCGTTGGACAACGAGCGCCACCGCCCGCGCCCGACCGAGACCGGCGAACCCGCCGCCACCGACGAACAGTGGGGAATCGGGCAGCGCTGCCTGGACCAACTCGAACAGGTCGCCCTCGGAATCGGGGTACCGCACGCGTGGATCGACTACGCCCGCGCATCCGGGCAACGCGGCGAACGGTGGCAGCCGGGCCGGCAGATGCTCGGATCCGGGCGCGTCGAACGCTCAGTGCTGATCACCGCGCTGGGCCGAGACGTTCGCGGCTTGCAGGACATGTCCGGTATCGGCGCGGTCTTCACCCACCGTGGCGTCGACGCCGAGGTCACCGCCCGCTTCCGCCGGATCATGGGCATGACCTGGCAGCGTCTGGGCGCGATCTCCCACGCCCTGGGGTTGACGACCGAAGAACGACACCAGGTCTGGGCCCGCGGCGAGCGCCACTGGTCCACTGCGGTCGCCGAGCGACTCCGCGACACCGACTTGAAGTCGCTGGCACAGGACTGGAACCGGATCGTCACCGCTGACTTCAGCGCGGCGACCATCCCGGTGGTCGTGCTGCAAGCGGCCGGGATCACCGCCGCCGACGCCCACGCGGCGATGCCGACCTCGCCCGACGACATGGTCACCGAGGTCACCGAAGCCCTCGCCCTGCTCGACGAACGCCACATTCCCGACCCCGCCATCGCCCGCACGGCCGCTGCGATCGCCACCGCGGTAGAGCCCTCACCCGAGCCCGGCGCGGCCCTCGCCGACCCGGACTCCACCGCGGCGGGCGAACAGATTTCCCTGCCCTCCTACCCCGATCCGAGCGACGGAGCCGAACCATGACGGCAGCTACAGCGATGCAACCGAAAACCGTTGTGCCACAACCTCGAATAGGAAGGAGAAGGCAGATGAGTCGAACCGATGATCTCGGGGACTTGGCGAGCTGGAAAGCCGGGCTGCTCGCGCGGATCCAAGAGCGTGGCGTCGAGGACGCGCGGTTGCTGTATCGGGGATATCCCGAATACGGCACCGGCTTCGGACGCCGTGACATCGCGATCCAATCCTGGCAAGCGCACCTGCGCGACCTCAAGGCCGAACAGCGGGAATTGATCGTGCGCACCGACACCCCCGGAATCCCGCCCACGGCGATCGCCGCGGCGGTGGAAAACGGCAAGGCGGGCCGACGGTGGGGCGAGGCCGTGACCGACCCACCGACAACCCGCCACGGCGACGACCCGGTCCGCGCGCAGATGATTGCGGCGATCGCCGAGGACATCTGGACGTTGGAACACATGGCTGCCATCGCCATCGCGCGCGAAGAACGCGAGGTCGGCAACCCGACCGACAGCGCCGGTCACCAGCAGTACCTGATCAACATGGACCTGCTGTGGGAACGCGTCGACTCCGTCGCGGCGCTCGCCGAACTGACCCTGGCCGAACGCGATCAACTCTGGGGACGTGACGACCTCGGCTGGTCGCGGCTGGTGGCGGCGAGCACGGATCGGTGGCTCGAACCACCCGATCACCCGCCGGATAACGGGCCGACCGGCGGGGTCGAGCTGTGAGCGGGTGGCGATCATGACGACTCCGCCCCCGGCGCCAGGATCCCGCGAATCGGTCGTGCAGTGGCAAGCCCAGCTGCTCTCCCAGATCCGGCTGCTCACCGGCGAGCACACCCGAATCCTCGGTGCAGGCTGGGAAGGGTTCGAACCGCTGGATTCCGGCGGTGACGCCGAATCGGCTTGGCGGCAACACCTCGACGCCCTGTCCGCCGAGCGAGAGCGCACTGAGCAGACCGCGCTCTCGGCGGGTGTGCGGCAGGAATGGATCGACGACGCGGTCGCGCTCGGCGAGAACAGTGCCCGGCCCCGTGTGGATGCCCTGTCGAGATTGGATTCGATGCCCTGGCGCGACAACGCCGCCCAAGGATTCTTCGTCGGCATGCTCGGGCTGGACCTGTGGCATTTGGAGCGGATGGCCGCGTTGGCGGCCGAACGTGACGACCGCGTCGCGACCGGCCGCTGGAGCTACGGCAAGAACCCGATGTCGGAAAAGCAGTTCGCCCAGAACATGGAGCTACGTCACGAACGGGTGGTCGCGCTGGCACACGCCGCGCAGATCACCGAGGACGAGGCCGACATGTTGTGGGGCGACGCTGCCGAACCCTACCGGCGTGATCACGCCGTACGGCTGGAAATCCGCGACGAACTCAGTGTGGCCCGAGCATGGCACTCCTACACCAAACCCAGCACCGAACTGTCGGTACCGCCCTACGTTCCGACCGACCCCGCCACAGGCACCCCAATCGTCGGCGCGCACACGCTGCCACCGACACCGCAACAGATGATCGCCGCCGCCGCGGCGACACTGCGCGCCGAATTCATCAACGCCGCATTAGCCGACACCGACGTCGCCGCCGACACCACCACCGCGCTCGGCGCCATCTCCGCTGCCGTGGACGATGAGCTGCCCGCCGAGGACACCGGCCTCGCCATCGACCCCGACCTCGGACCGGATCCGGACAGTGACGGCGGATATCGCCACGACTACGGCACCGACCCCTGACCACCTGACAGACCCTGCGTTTCGTCGATGCCGTCGGTCACGGGTACTGGCCGCGACATCGAACCCGCCACCGGGGACACCGATTCTTCCTCCTCTCTGTTTCGGAGGCTGCCGATGTCCATCCCGCAAGCACCACACCACCGAACACCGCGACACCGTGACCACACCGCGGGCAGGCGCTGATGAGCTGGCCCGACTCGCACCCCGGATCGCCCACCGATCCCGGCTACTACCACGACGCCGCCGACGAGCGTGAAGCCCAACTGCGCGCCGATTTCGCCCTCTACCACAACCTCCGCGAAATCGCGCCGTTCGGCGAAACATCCGATCAAGTCGCCGAATTGACCGCCCAAGCCCAGATGCTGGCCGAGCGGTGGACCGGTGCCGGTCACACCGAATTCGCCCGGCTGTGGATGCAATTGGACGCCAGCACCGCTGCCTGGCTGGCCCGGCCGGAAACCACGCGCGCCGCCTACGACCGCCTCGCACAAGCACATGCCACAGGTGATCAGCTCGTCGACGACCTGACCTGGCGCACCCTGCGC
The DNA here is from genome assembly GCF_013315795.1 of Nocardia barduliensis. Classification (GTDB taxonomy): domain Bacteria; phylum Actinomycetota; class Actinomycetes; order Mycobacteriales; family Mycobacteriaceae; genus Nocardia; species Nocardia barduliensis. The sequence goes on along the minus strand of NZ_JABLTE010000114.1, from coordinate 7,226 downwards.
CAGACCGCGATCCTGACCGGACGCATCGAACCCGGCATCACCGGATCGGTACAGGACAGCGCACGCTCACGCCCCCAGGACCGGGCGAAAGTGATCGAGCTGCGCCCGACGAGCCGGGTGGACCGCGCACTCGGCGGACGTGGACCCGAGATCTCGCTGAAGGAAGTCGACGCGCTCATCGCTTCCACCGACGAGCTGCTCGACGCCGAAGAACGCGACGGCGACCTCGATACCGGCGCAGACCAACGCAGCGTCGAGCGGCAAGCGGCACTGCGGCGGGTCCAGGACCTGTCGGCCGAGCACACCCGCACCAGCACCCGCTTCGCCGGCGTGCCCAGCCACGACCAGGACCTCATCGAGCGCCTGGACGAGCTGCTGGCCCAGACCCGCGACGCCCGCGCGGAGGCGGCACGGGCCGGGGCCACTCAAGACCAGATCGACCTCGCCTACCTCGCCGGACGCGACGGCACCTACGCCCACACCACCACCGAACCCGATGCGACCGCCGCCGACCGCATCGGCGCGGCAGTCTCGGCCGCCATCCCCGCCGACCCGGTCGACACACCCGGCGCCGGGCCCGAGCCCGACCTCGATACCGAGCCCGACCCGTCCCGAGACATCGAGGTGTCGCTGTGAAAACGACTGTCCACCAACAGATATCGAAAACCGATCGAGGAGTGCGCGCATGATCTCGACACGGGAGACCCGTCGACGGACCAAGAGCGGGATCGGGGAAGAGACCACGATCCTGATGCTGTTCGTTGCGGCGGTCGCGGTGGCGCTCACCGCCTGGGCGGCGCTGTCGCTGGGCCGGTGGTGGGCCGGATTGCCGGTCACCGGGAACCCGGCCGCCGCGCTGCTGGCCGTCGCGCTCGGCAAAGCGAGCTGGCCGTGGCAGGCCACGCTCGTGGCCGTCGCGCTCTACGGCCTCGAAGCGGGCGCGCTCGTCGCCGGATGGCGACTGCTGCGCACACCGCACGAGATCGACAGCGCCGCACGGACCATGCAGCGCCCCAGCCAGATCCGTATCGCACGCGCCGGCGACAACGCGGCGGCCAACCGGCGGTTGCTGGCCGACGCACCCGAGGACGTCCAAGAACTCAAAGGCCCGCCCCTGGGCCGAACGGTCGTCGGCGGGGTCGAGCTGTTCGTGCCCGCCGAGTTGGGGGTGACGATCGCGGCGGGTACCCGCACCGGCAAGACCATGGCCTGGGCCATCCCGGCGGTCCTCGCCGCGTGGGGGCCGTGCCTGGCCACCTCGAACAAACCCGATCTCTACCGCCACACCCTCGCCGGACGGCAAGAGGCGGGCGATATCTGGCTCTCGGACCTGCAAGGGGTCACCGGAACACCGACCTGCGGGTTCTGGGTGAATTTGCTGACACAGGTCACAGGCTTGCCGGCGGCACGCAAACTGGCCGGGTTCTTCGTCTCCGCATCCTCGGGAACCGCCGCCCAAGCCGCGAATGCCAAGGTGGACAGTTACTTCGATGGCGGCGCCCAAGAACTACTCGCCCTCTACATACTCGCCGCCGCCCGCGCGGGCGGGGATCTGCTGCACGTGGCCGAATGGCTGGGCAAGGATCAGGATCCCACCCCGGCACTGATCCTGAATGCCCACGGCCAGCGCCGTCCCGCCGAACGTATCCGCGAGTCCCAGGCCCTCTACTCCCGCCAAAGAGACGGGCTCTACGACATGGCCAGAAGGTTTCTGAACGTCTTGGCCGACGCCGACTACGCGCGGATGGTGACCCCGCCTTCACGCACTCATCTGCGGGTGCGTGAAGGCAAAGCGGGTGTCGTGATCGAGAACACGGCCCAGCCCCGCACGCACGAGTTGCCGGAGTTCAAGCCGGTCGATTTCGTCGAATCCACCGACACCGTGTACGCGCTGAGCATGGCCGGACCCGACGGGGCGACCCCGCTGACCTCGGCGCTGGTCGGGCAGATCATCGAGGCCGCACTGAGCGCCGCGCGCGCCCGGCCCGACGGCAGGCTGGCGGTGCCGCTGCTCGGTGTGCTCGACGAGGCCGCCAACTGCGCCCGCATCAGCGAACTCCCCAGTTACTACACCTATTCGGGGGGCTGCGGAATCATCTTGATGACCATCCTGCAAGTTCTCGAACAGGGCGAAGACCTGTGGGGCGCCAACGGACTCAAGACGATGCGCGCCCAGTCGATCGAGGTCTACGGCGGCGGAATCGCCGCGGTCGACTACCTCCAGCACTGGTCACAGATGGCCGGACAGCACGATGTCGCCGACCGCTCCCGCAGCCGCGGCCAAGGCGGCACCAACCGCACGCTGTCGTGGCGCGCCGAACCCATCCTCGAGGTCTCCCAGCTCGCCGCGCTCCCCAAAGACCGCGCCCTGGTCCGGCTGCCCGGACACGGACCAGTCCTCGTATCCAAAACCTGGTGGCAGGACACCGAATACGCACCGCTGATCCACCGATCGCTGAAGCAATTCGCCACCGACAGCCAGCCCGTCGCCCTCGTCGTACCCGAGAAACCCGACGACGCAGACGACGGTCCGGACGCCGAAGGGCAACGGTCATGAACGCCACGAACCCGACGGCACCAGCCGCCAAACCAGCGCAGGCCCGCAAACCCTCCTATCCCCACTTCGTCGCCTTCGCCGAGAAATGGCTGCTGCCCTTGATCAGCGTCCGGATCTCCGGCGGCCAACGCGAGAACACCTACACCTGGTGTGAGCAATGGTGGGCACACCGCCCCGTCGCGGTCCGCATCGCCTTCTTGCACACCGCGTTCGAAGCCTCCCGTGGCCCCGGCGCCAGCGGATTCGTCACCGGCCACGTCGACCCCCATTTCCGCGTCATACTCGACGCCGCCAAAGGACCCCTGCACCGCTGCACCCCGACCGACCACGTCAAGACACCATCGCTGCCGTTCGAACCCGTTCCCCCCGAACGCATCCCGCCCACCGACCGCGCGGAACAAGTCGCACCCACCGAGACCGGTACCGGCTCGACGAAGAACACCGACTCCGAGAAGAAGAAGCCGCCACCGCGGTTCACCAACTACGGACTCTGGGTGCAGCAGTGGCTGCTACCGGTGACCTCGGTACGCATCGCCGCCCAGCATCGCGAGGGCACCTACACCTGGTGCACCCGCTGGTGGGAACACCACAGCGTCGCAGTTCGGTTCGCGCTGCTGCACGCGGCGTTCGAGGCCGCGGTCATCTCCACCGACAAGACCGCGATGTCGTCGCTGTTCACCCGTCAGATCGATCCGACCATGCGCCTGGTCCTCGACGCCGCCAACGGGCCGCTGCACCGCTGCACACCCAGCGACCACGTCGAGCTGCCCGGACTGGCCGCCAGCCGCGTACCCCGTAACTGGTTCGGCGCGCCCGGCGCGCGGCCGGCGATCGAACGGCTGGGATTCGGGCCCGATTTCCGAGCCCTCGCTCCCGGCGAGGACGAGGAGGAGCTGTCGTGATCACGCCCTCCCGAGTCCAGACACGGGTGCTCAAGGCCGTCCAGAACCGCAGTCGCGCCATCGCCGCCATGCTCGCCGAGGCCGAAGGATTCGACCGCTCACCGACGCAGGAGTGGTTCGGCACCTACCAGCACCACGCCATCGGGCGCGCGGACCTGATCGCCGCCGCCACCGCAGGGGGACTACCGAGCGAATGGCTCGACCAGGCCCAGGCGCGCGGCGAGCGCGGGATCGGATGGCGCGCGGATCTGTATCTGGTGACCCCCGGCCCGACAGACTGGGACCGGATCCTCGGCGATCTCACCGGGGATGTGGCCCGGATCCAGGAATGGGAAGCACTCGATACCGCCCACCGGCAGCTGCACGCCCACGACCCAGGCGGCGCGTCGGCGAGCCTGCGCACCAACCTGACCGCCCTGCACATGCGCACCGCCGGTGTCGCGAATCTGCTGGGACTGACCGCCGATCAAGGAACCCAGTTGTGGGGCGAACTCGACGACTGGGCACGCTCGGCCGCCGCCACGCTCGACGGACTGCCCGCCGAACAGATCCGGCACCGCTGGCACGCCGCCGCCGACACCGACACCCGCGCCTGGGCCGGGCAAGCCACCGCGCTGGCCACCGACGCCAGGATCGCCGTCAACACCAGCCCCGCGCTGCCCGCCCCTGCGGCCCTGCGGACCGCGATCGCCGACGAATTGGGACCGGTCCACGCGCAGCTCGTTCCCGCGCGCGACACCGAGCTTCGCGCGGCGCTGGACGCGGCGATCCCCGAACCCGACCAGCAATCGCCGAGCACCGAGGTGCTGTTCAGCGACGCACCGTCCCCCGATGAACCGTGGGTTTCCGAACACGCCGGTGGGGAACCGGTATTCCTGAGCGCGGAGGGGAGTCCGTGGTGAGCGGGGTCGCGATGCCTGTGCGGGTGCGCGATATCCCCGCCGACCACGCGCAGGGACTGCGGCGCATCCATGAGCTCGCCGCCGAAAGCGCCCGCCTGCACCATCTGCAGAACACCGCAGGGGCGTCGGTCACCGAGCGGCTGGGCCGGCAACAACAGATCGATCAGGCCGACCGCGAGCGGGGCCTGCTCGAAATCACGGTCCGGGGCAACGGCGTCCCCACCGAATGGGTGGACCTCGCCCGGCGACTCGGATTCTCCCGACAGCCCTGGACCCCGGCACAGATCCTGCCCCCGCCTTCGCCCTCGACACCTGCGCGCGGAAACCGCAACCGGGTCGCCTCCGACACCCATCTGCTCGCCGACATGGCCGCGGTCTCCGCGGTGCGCCAGCACCTGCTGACCCACCACCAGATCAGCATCGACCCGAACTCGGTCGCCGAACACCAGTTCCGTCGCAACATGCACACGGTCTGGCAGCGCGCCGTCGTCACCGCCGCAGCGATCGGTATGCCCACATCCCAGCGCGAACGCATCACCGATGCCGCCGCCGCTGGCCTCGACCAGCGCCTGAGCATCTACCGGGATCTCACCCTCGACGACCTCGACACCCTGTGGCACGCCTACACGGGCGCCGCCTTCGGCGACACCGCGCGCCGAAAGCTCACCAAGGCGCCCGAACGCGACACCACCAACGCCGCGTTTCCCGCTCCCACGGACTGGCTCGAACAGGCCCGGACCGGTCTGTCCAGCACGCTGCCCACCGACCCCGCCGACGACATCGCCGCTGCGGTCGCCGCAGCCGTCACCGACACCGACCCCGACCAGGGCACCGAGCGAGAACGCGACCACGACCCCGTCGTGGACCAGTTCGCCGACCACCAGGTCGCGACGGAGTCCGGACCCGACCCGTGATCTGTCCGACATCGGCGCGCCCGCAACCAGCACAGGAGCAGACGTGACCCGCCCTCGCGGCAGACACGACCCGCCCGGCCCCGACAACCGCCACAACCGCCGACGACGCAGTCGGCCGATCCCGCACCGAGACAACAGGTCTCGAACATCAGAAGGAGAACCCACCGTGTCCGTCACCAACGATCGACTCACCCGACCGGCCGGACTTCGCCGCCAAGTCTTCGGCCACCTTCGCGTCACCTACCTGCCCGACGGCGTGGCGCTGCTGGATGCCCGGCGCTGGCTGCCCGACGCCGACGAACACGTGTGGCGTCAGTTCACCGCCTTGCTCGATCCCGACGGCTACCTCGTGGCCAGCGTGGGCGCGCTGCTCATCGAATACGGCAACCGCGCCATGCTCATCGACGCCGGATTCGGGCCGCTGGCCGTGCCCACCCCGGTAGGACAACTGCGCGGCGGGCAACTGATCGACAGCCTCGCCGCCGCCGGGAAATCGGTCAACGACATCGAACTTGTCGCTCTCACCCACCTGCACATGGACCACATCGGCTGGCTGTGGCAAGCCCATACCGACACCACCATCAACGTCTTCGCCGGAATCCCGGTACTGGTCAGCACCACCGAATGGGACATGCGCGACCTCGCCATCGCCGACGGCACACCCCCGGAAGTACTGGCCACCTTCGCCACCCAGATCCGTCCCGTCCCCGACAGTGAGTTCTTCCCCGGCGTGCGTGCCCTACCCACACCGGGACACAGCCTCGGCCACACCAGCTACCTACTCAGCAGCCTCGGCGAGCGGCTGATCGTGTTCGGCGACGCCCTCACCACCCCCGTCCAGATCACCCACCCGCACCTGACCACCGCCGTTGACGACGACCACGCACAGTCGCGGGACTCCGCCGCCCGGCTTCTGCGTGAACTCGCCGAGCCGCACACCCGCGGGTTCGGCATGCATTTCGCCGACATCCAGTTCGGCCGCCTCGTCACCCACGAGCACACCAACCACTGGCAGCCCGAATAGCGCCCGCCACCACACCGATGAAGGACGACACCATGACCCAATACCGACCCACCACCGTCAACACCGACCGACCGGATCCCCGCATCGCCGTGCGCGATATCGACAGCGAAGCCGAACTGCACCAGTTCGTACGCTGGGCCGCGATGAGCGGCGTCGGGGATCCGGACTTCTTGGTCGAGTACCTGCTCGGGTTCCACCAGGACGGACTGCTCGGCAGCGACCTCGTCACCACCCGAGCCACACTGCGCCGGACCCTCGACAGCCACGGCGTGCCCGCCGCCGCTGCCACCCGCACCAGTGCCTCGGTCGCCGTGGTCGACGGCCAACTGGCCGGAGGCATCCTCAGCGGGCCCACCCTATGGCTGCTCACCCGCGTCATCGCCACCAGCCCCGACCACCTACTCCTCGCGCTGCTGCGCACCAGCGAGATCCAGGTCTTGGCCGTCGATGAACAGCATCGACGAACCGGCGCGGGAGCAGCCCTGGTGAACAGCGCCATCCGATCCTCGCGAGCCCTGAAAGCCCACGTGCTCTACGGACAGTTCCCCAACACACCGCGGTTGTTGAGCTTCTATCACGGCTGTGGACTCACCGTCCACACCCCCGGCGCCGCCATCGATTTCGGCAAACTCGCCGGAATCGACCTGACCATCAACACCTCCAGCGAAGACCGGTTCTTCACCCACAACCTCCGCTGAACTCGCACGCGGCGCGACGGCGCGATTGCCGGGCACACGAGAGATCCGCCCCGCGCAACCGCGTCGTCGGCCAGTCGGCACCGACCGGCCGCCTTCTCCACGGGGGACTGTGGATCTAAGGGTGTTTCCGGCCTGATTCGCTGATCGGATGGTCAGCGGGAAGGTGCCGTGATGACGACACTTGATGCCGTGGCGAAGAAGAAGGCCGAGGCGTCGGCTGAGGAGCTGG
>NZ_JABLTE010000113.1 GCF_013315795.1 Nocardia barduliensis | reverse complement strand
GGACGCGGGCAGCCTCAACGGCACGTATTTCGACGGTCACCGGGTCGAGCGGATGGTGATCGACCACGACGAGACGTTTCAGCTCGGTCACGCCGTGGACGGCGAGGAGTTGACCTGCTCGCTGGAAGCGCCGCCCGGCAACGAATCCGATGGCGATGGCGGTGCCGGTGGCGACACGATGCTGGTCCGCGATCCGGGCTACGACCTCGACGATGAGGCAACGGTCACCGAGTTCCATTCCGCCCTGCCCCGACGGGTGTCCCGATCGTCCTCCGCGGAGGCACCCGCGGCCTCGGTCGTCCGGATCACCTCGGGCGTGCTGCGGATCGGGCGCGCTCCCGACAACGACATCGTCGTGCCCGACCTCATGGTCTCCCGCCATCACGCCGAACTGCGGATGAGCGGCCCCGGCCGATACCGGATCATCGACCTCGACAGCCACAACGGGACCTATGTCAACGGCGCGAGGGCCGACTCCGTCGACCTCTCCGAATCCGATTTGATCGGCATGGGACACACCACCTTCCGGCTGGTCGGCGACGAACTGCGCGAGTTCGTCGACACCGGCGACGTGTCGGTCTCGGTGCAGAACCTCGTCGTGCGGACGCCGGAAGGGAAGGTGCTGCTCGACGACGTGAGCTTCCCCATCCCGGAGCGCTCGCTCGTCGGCGTCATCGGCCCCAGTGGGGCGGGCAAGTCGACGCTGCTCGGCGCGGTGACCGGACTGCGGCCCGCGACCGAGGGGACGGTGCGTTACGACGGACGCGACCTGTACACCGAATACGACGAGCTACGGCACCGGATCGGCCTGGTTCCGCAGGAAGACATCCTGCACAGCCAGCTTCCGACGCGGCGCGCCCTGCTCTACGCGGCCGAGTTGCGCTTCCCCGGTGACACCGGCAGGGAGGAGCGGGAGCAACGGGTCGACGAGGTTCTCGAGGAGCTCGGTTTGGCGCGGCACGCCGATACCCGCATCGACAGGCTCTCCGGCGGGCAGCGCAAACGCGTGAGCGTGGCGCTGGAGTTGCTGACCAAACCGTCGCTGCTGTTCCTCGACGAACCGACCTCCGGCCTCGACCCCGGCCTGGACAAAACGGTCATGGAAATGCTGTCCGAACTGGCGCATGACGGGCGGACCGTCATCGTCGTCACGCACAGCGTCGCGAATCTCGATTTCTGTGACCGCTTGCTGGTTCTGGTCCCCGGCGGGCGGCTGGCCTATTACGGGCCTCCTGAGGAGGGATTGCAGCAGTTCGGTAAGCGCAGCTGGGCCGAGGTGTTCCAGGCGTTCGACCGCGAGGAAGACCGCGACTGGGCCGATGAATTCCGGGCCTCGCCACGCTTCCAGGAGTACGTGGCGGGCGGGCTCACCGACGAAGTGGGCCCGGCGGAAGTGCGCCCGCCTGCGCCGCCGCCTGCGCCGCAGTCCAAGTTCAGCCAGCTCAGCACGCTGTGCCGGCGATACCTGGCAGTGATCGCCTCGGATCGAAGTTACCTGGCTCTGCTCGGCGTGATGCCGCTGCTGCTCGGTGGTTTGATCGCCGCGGTGCCGTCGGGCGAGGGCTTCACCGGGGCGCCGGGTACCAACACCGATGCCCCGACCAAGCTCATGATCCTGGTGTTCGGCGCGTGCTTCGTCGGCACCGGTAACGCGATTCGCGAGATCGTCAAAGAGCAGACGATCTACCGCAGAGAACGCGCGGCCGGTCTGTCGACCGGGGTCTATCTGATGTCGAAGTTCCTGGTTCTGGGCGTGATCACCACCCTTCAGGCGGCGGTGTTGTTCTTGATCGGCACCCTCGGCGAGAGTCTGCCGCCCAAGGGGCTGTTCACGTCGGCCGAGCTGGAGTTGATCCTGGCGATGGCGATGCTCGGCATCGCATCGCTGACCCTGGGCTTGCTGGTGTCGGTCATGGTTGACACGTCGGAGAAGACGCTGCCGCTGCTGATCGTGCTGTCGATGGCACAGCTGGTGCTCACCGGCGGTCTGGTGCGGCTTCCCGGCACCCCCGTTCTGGAACAACTGGCCTACATATCGCCGTCCCGCTGGGGCTACGGCGCGGGAGCCGCCACGCTCGACCTCGACACGCTCTCACCGCACGAGGGCGCACCCGACCCTCTGTGGAAGCACACCCTCGGCACGTGGCTGCTCGACATGGGAGTCGTCGCCGGTCTGGCGGCCATCTTCCTCGCGCTGGCCTGGTACCGCCTGTACCAGCTGCGCCCACGGCGCCGCGGAGCGCGCCCCGCGCGGATTTGAGCCCGCGGGCGAGGACTCTCCCGGCCGTCGCTGACGGGCAGGACGACGACTTGCAGTTTCCTGTCCACGATCGGGTTCTCCTGTGCAAGCTGGTGAGTGGGTGGCGCGGGCGGCCTGCGCGATCACATCGGTGCCGGCGGCAACCTCGGTAGCCCGCGCGTTGGCGCGCGCGACACCCGTGAGCTGACGGTGTGGGCGACGTAGTTCGAATTCCTCGGGATGCCGTGCCGTGCAGTCGGCCGTCGCCGCCGAGTTCGGCGATGACGTCCGGCGCGATTGCGGAAAGGCCCGGGTTGTGCCGCATACTCGTCCGCCGACGCTAGAAACTGCGGAAATTGGAGTAACCGGTGACGGACATCGACGTGATCATCGTGGGCGCGGGCCCGAGCGGCTTGATGCTGGCCGGTGAGCTGCGCCTGGCGGGAGTGCGATCGCTGGTACTGGAGCGGCAGCCGCAGCCGCGCGATATCCCGAAGGCCAGCGGTCTCGGCGGGCGGATCCTGGACCTGTTGCGCTACCGCGGCCTGCTGGACCGATTCGAAGCAGTCAGCAGCGACCCCCACTTGGCGCCCCGATTCCCGTTCGGGAATATGTATTTGGACTTCACCCACCTGGCAGACCCCCCGATGCGGGCGTTGCCGATCCCGCAAAGGGAAATCGAGCGACTGCTCGATGAACGCGCCCGCGAACTCGGCGCCGAGATCCGTCGCGGACACGAGGTGGTCGGGGTGAACCAGGACGAGACGACGGTGACCGCGGACGTGCGCGGCCCGGACGGACCGTACCGGGTGAGCGCCCGATATCTGGTGGGCTGCGACGGCGGGCGCAGCCGGGTGCGCGCCATGGCCGGAATCTCGTTCCCCGGCACCACCTATCCAGAGGTCAACAGGCTCGCCCAAGTGGCCGTGCACGATTCGGTGACCGTGCTCGACAACGGCGACATCGATGTCCCCGGGTTGGGCAGGATCCAGGCCGGTTTCACGCGAACAGACCGCGGTGTGTTCGCGTTCGCGGTCGACTCCGGGGTGATGTTCCTGCAAACCACCGAGGACGAGCCCAACGAATACGACGACGACGAGCCGCTGACCTCGGCCGAACTCGCAGACAGTGCGCGTCGCGTGCTCGGCGCGGAGCTTCCTTTGGGAGAACCGACTCGGCTGACGCGCTACACCTTCAAGGACCGGCAGGCCGAACGTTACCGTGCAGGGCGCATCCTGCTGGCCGGCGATGCGGCTCACCTGTTCCCCGCCACCGGCACTGCGCTCAATGTCGGCATGCTCGACACGGTCAACCTCGCCTGGAAGCTGGGCGCCGACATCCACGGCTGGGCGCCGAACGGCCTGCTGGACACCTATCACGACGAGCGCCACTTCGCCGGGGCCCGGGCACGGCTGCAGACCCGAGCTCAGGTGGCGCTGCGACGCGGACACGACCCGGCCGCCGAAGCGCTTCGGCAGGTCTTCCAGGAACTGCTCGTCGACGAGCCGGCATTGCGCCGGATGGGCGCCCTGGTGGGCCACACCGATATTCGCTATCCGATGCCGGGCTGCGACCACACTTTGGCCGGCACCTTCGCGCCCGACCTCACCCTGCACACCGATCAGGGCGTCACCAGCGTCGGGGAACTCATGCGGACCGCCCGGCCTGTTCTGCTCGACCTCGCCGACCGCGCAGACCTGCGCGAGGTCGCCCGAGACTGGCAGCATCGGATCGACATCCGCACCGCCGAAATCGACAACCGGCCAGCCGACGCCTTACTGATCCGCCCGGACGCCCACATCGCCTGGGCCGCAACCCTTGACGCACCCGCCGACACCGCCGCACTCGCGCTGCGCGATTCGCTGTCATGCTGGTTCGGCGCGCCCCTGGAAACGACGGCGTCGATCAGCGATCGGACTCTCTGACCGGCCGGTCGAACATCGCGCGGAGCACCCGGCCGCGGTTCAGCCGAGCCCGCCCGGTTCGGCCGAGCGAGGTGTCCGGCAGTCGGCAATTCTCGAGCCCTCCCGCTGTCGCGAGCCCGGTAGCGGAGCTCCTGACGGCGGAGTTCGTCCCGCTCGTCACGGACCTGAACCCCAACCAGAGGGTCTCTCGACGCGTAGCGGCGTGCGCCGACCCGGCGGTGGCAGTGCTCGGTCGGCGTTCCACCTGGCGATCTCACCAGTGGGTATCCGGCCTCGGTGATATCGCCGCCCTCACTAGCATCGATACGCGAACAAATCGAGGAATCCGAGGACCTGCGTTGACTACCGAACAACTTGACCGCTGGAACGCCCAGGAAGCCGCCGCGGAGGCGATGATTCCCATCATCGGCACGTTGTATCGGCGGAAAGGGGTGACGATCCTGCTGCACAGCCGGTCGCTGGTGAACAAGTCGGTGATCAGCATCCTGCGGACGCACCGCTTCGCACGGCAGATCGAGGGCGAAGAGCTGTCGGTGGACGAGACCCTTCCCTTCCTGCAAGTGCTCAGCGAGCTGGATCTGGGGCCGTGCAAGATCGATCTCGGTCAGCTGGTCATGACCTATCGCAACGACGATCGCGGACTCTCGATCCGCGAGTTCACCGACGCGGTGCTGGCCGAGGTGACCAACGGCAACAAGGCTCGGTCGTCCGGCCCCAGGGATGTCGTCCTCTATGGCTTCGGCCGCATCGGTCGTCTGGTCACTCGCCTGCTCATCGAGAAGGCCGGATCGGGCAACGGGCTGAACCTGCGTGCCGTGGTGGTGCGCAAAGGAGGTCCGGACGATCTGGCCAAGCGTGCGTCCCTGCTTCGAAGGGATTCGGTGCACGGCCACTTCAACGGCACGATCAAGGTCGACACCGGCAATGACACGATCACCGCGAATGGGAACGTGATCAAGTTCATCTACAGCGACGACCCGACGACCGTCGACTACACCGCGTACGGGATAAAAGACGCGATCCTGATCGACAACACCGGCAGGTGGCGCGACCGCGACGGGCTGTCGCAGCATCTGCGCCCCGGCATCGCGAAAGTCGTGCTCACCGCGCCCGGTAAGGGCGATGTTCCGAATATCGTGCACGGCGTCAACCACCGCGGCCTCGACCTGTCGCAGCAGATCTTCTCGTGCGCCTCCTGCACGACCAACGCGATCGTTCCGCCGCTCAAGGCCATGGACGACGAGTACGGCATCGTCCGCGGGCACGTGGAGACGGTGCACTCGTTCACCAACGACCAGAACCTCCTGGACAACTACCACAAGGCGGACCGTCGCGGCCGGTCAGCGCCGTTCAATCTGGTGCTCACCGAAACCGGTGCGGCGTCCGCGGTCGCGAAGGCCATGCCGGATTTCAAGGCGAAGATCACCGGCAACTCGATCCGCGTTCCCACCCCCGACGTATCGGTCGCGATCTTGAACCTGCAGCTCGAGCGGAAGACGACGAAGAGCGAGGTGCTCGAGTATCTGCGCCAGGTCTCACTCGCCGGGCCGTTGAGCCGAAACCTCGATTACACCGCCGCCACCGACGTGGTTTCCAGCGATTTCATCGGGTCGCGCGCAGCGTCGATCATCGATGCCAACGCCACGATCGTCGAGGATGACACCGCGATCCTGTATGTCTGGTACGACAACGAATTCGGCTACTCATGCCAGGTCGTGCGCACGGTGCAGTACATCTCTGGCATCGAGTATCCGACTTACCCGCAGGTCGGCGCGCGGCTGGACCACGCCGCCGACTCTCGCGTGCTGACCGCGACCGACGCGCGCTGACTCGCGTCGGCCGAATATCGGCCGGCCGCCGAGGACCGGAGGCCCCTGGGCCATCTTCAGGGGCCTCGACTCGGCTGACCCTGATCGCTTTGCCATCGTGATCGCCGAGATTCTGCTCACCCACTGAATCACCCGGCACCGGCTTCGATGTGACTCCGTGGCTGAGCGTTCGCCCGTTGATCCGGGTGCCCGACCGTGCCGAGAAGAGTGCCCATTCGGGATATGAGTCCCGAGATCCCCTGTCCAACAATGGGACGATGGTGTGGGCGCACGAGCGCGTACCGGTGCCCGAAACCGGCCGGGTGCCGACGCGGCCGGGGCCGATGGCCGGGCTCGCCGCATTGCAACGCAGCGCAGGCAACGGCGCTGTCAGCCGCTTGCTGGGTCAGCGGCCTTCGGTGCAGCGTCAGAACCTGCCCGGCGGCGATGCCGCTACGGCGGGTCCAGCGCTGAGCGCCGAGTCCGAGCGGGCGTTGAGTGCGGCGGGCTTGCTGGTCACCGACGAGGACAAGCAACTTCTGGCGCGGGGCTTTCCGCAGGGATTCACCGTCGGGGCCGCACAACCGGTCATTCTGGGCATGCGGTTCGGCGACCGGTTCGACGGTGCGCGCGTCACCAGGTTCGAGATCAGGCCCGCGCCCACGGCCCAGGTGCAGCCTGGAGTCCAGGCGTTCTTCTTCCAGCCGGATGCGAAGGGACGGGCGGTCCTGCTCTCCTCCATCGGAGGCGGAGGCAGCATCCAGTTCGACGCAGGGGCGGGCAACTCGTTCAGCGCGACCGCCCCGGCCGTGCGGCGGCTGGTCCAGTCGATCGGCGCGTTCACCCAGGCGCAGGCCACGGTACCGCAGCTGGTCGTCGTCTCGCACGCGGACGCCGATCACTACAACGCGGTCCGTCCGCTGTTGACCGAGGCACGGTTCTCCGCGACGGCGGTCGAAGTCACCCTTCAGCAGTTGCGCACCGCCGAAGCCGGCGCCTGGAAGGTGTCGAGCCTGACGGTCCAGCCCGGTCAGCAAGTCGTCGAGATCAACGTGGGCGGGACCGGCGGGGTGCATGTCCAACGGCGCATCATCGGCAACATGGAGCTCACCACCTACCGGTCGGTGGCCGCGCATGCGGCGCTGACCCAGCCGGGGGCCCGGTTCAACCGAAACGCCAGCAGCCCCGTCGTCGTCATGCACGACATGGTCAGCGGCGAGCGCATGCTGTTCACCGCCGACGCGGACGGCCGGCAGTTCACCGAGATCGTTACCTCCATCGGTGCCGACGCCTTCCGGCGGATGCTCGGGGGACCGGGGCGCAACCTGCGGTTGATGGAGGTTCCGCATCACTTCGGCGAGCAAGCCGGCGCCGACAACACGGCCGGGTTCTTGCGGATGCTGGAACTGGCCTACGAGTCCGGTGGGGACGCGCTGCGCCTGGTGTCGCAGACCACGCAGAGCTTCGCGCAGAGCAGCCGTCAGGCTCGCAGCCGGACGTTCACCTTCCTCGACACAGCAGGGCTCTCGCCGGAGGCGATCCACGACGACCCGTCACCTCCGGGACAAGCTCAGGCGACCCGCGCGACCGGGGGTCGGCTGGAGCGTGTGACGGTCGATATGGCGGGATTGCAGCTTGCCGCACAGGAGATCGAGCGCAGCAACACCTTGCTCCGCAGCGCTTACGGTGGGCTGGCCGAAATCGCCGACCTGCGCGCCGGAGCCGAGTCGCTGCGGGCGGCATACGGCGCGAGCGCCGCACCGGGCGCGCTGACCGGCTCGGTCACCGCGACGGAGGCCGGTCTCGACACCCTGGAGACCACCCTGCGCGCCTCGACGGCCCGCTACTGGGCTGAGCTGCACGCCGCGGCCACTGCCGCCGGGGGCGTGAACAGCTCCGCGAACCTGGCCCAGGCGACGGCCGCGTTGGCGCAGCTCGGCGCCCAGGTCCAGGCCCAGCGCACCACCCTGGCGCGGGAGCGGTCGAACCTGGAGGGACACCAGCGGGGCATGAACCTCTACCAGCGGATGCACCTCAACGCAGTGCAGATGATCGCGGCGGTGGAGGCGGAGAACGTCGATGAGCTGTTGCGCTGCCGGGCGGTGCACACCGAGCTGATGCGCAACGCACGCGACGTGCTCGGCAGTGCCGTGGTGGACGAGCACGTCCGGTCCGCGATGACCGCGGTGCGCGCGGAATGGACGCCGGAGCTGGAGCGGGCGACCGCCGAGGGGTCGGCACGGCTGGTGCGCAGGCGGATGAGCGCCGAACTGCGGTCGGTGCTGGCGGAGTCGCTCGCGCGACAGATGCAACTGAACCAGCTCGCGGAGCGGGCGATGCACGGGGTGCGCCAGGAGTACCGACCTGACGGCACCGTCTACACCCCGGTCCGGACCCGGGTCGGCGGGGCCGTCCTGCTCGGCATCGAGGTGGTGCGAATCGGGCTGGACGTCGCGGACAGCTACCGGCGGGCCGCCGAGGCGGAAACGGCCCGAACCGCGGTCAGCAGGCACACGGGCGTGGCGACCTGGAACTGGTGGATGACGCGTGGCGTCGAGCCCGACCTGGGGCTGGTGAAGAGAAGCTCCTGGAGCGGGTGGAATCGGGTGCAGATCACCGACCAGAGCCTCATCCAGCGGGCCGCGCGCAGCGATCAGCGGCCCGTCGGCGTACCGGAGTTCGACATGGTCGTGATCACCGCATTCGCCGGTTCGCAATTGCGCAGACTGCTGCTCCGGATGATCGCGGAGCTGACCACACTGGCGGACTGGCACGCCTTCAACTCCAGCTTGCCCGACGGACCGGCGTTCGAGCGCTTCGACAACGGCTGGGCAGTCCGTGCCTGGTCCGACGACGACGACCGCTATTCCTACTTCGGCGTCGACGGCTTCGAGCCGGGTCTCAGCGCGGCGCTCGACCAGCTGCACCACCAGCTGGAGGCGGGCCAGCAGAACCGGATCGACGAGGCGCTCCTCGCAGCGGGACCGGGCCGGGTCCGCACGGCCAGGCACACCACAATCGGCGCGATATTCGGCAGCGACCGCGAGGTGCTGGTGTACAACGCCGCCGGCCGATTGCAGGCCGTGAACTTCGATGACACCGGTCCCAGGCTGCTGCATCGAGGTCGGTCGGAGTCGCCGGCGAACGCCAACGGCCCTTTGGAGGTGGTGGCAGCCGCGGACATGCCCACCTATCGACGGCTGTCGCAGTTCTTCTGGGTCACCCGCACCGGCCGGCGGTCGTGGGACAGCGGCGGGAACATCCACGACGAGTTCGTCATCGCGTCCAACGGAGAGGCACGGGCTTACGTCCGGCCGGGGGAGCTGGTGGCGCTGGACGGGCCGGATCCGTACGAGGAGGCCCGGCGCCGAAGCGGCGGGAACAGGTAATAGCCACCCGTCGACGGCTTCGCGCAGGGCCGCCCCATGAGCGCTCGGCTGTGCCGCCGGTGAAGGTATTCGGCAAGTCGCCGTCGACTGGCTGGGTTGGCATGGGGACCGAGCCAGGACACTGGTGGCGGCAAACGCCGACGTGACTTTTCCGCGACCATTTCGTAATGTATCGGTGACCTACTCTCGACAGTAATCGGTGCTCGATATCATGCCTGGTCAACATCGAAAACGGACTGCGGGCCGGAAGCTCACCGCCTTGGCGGTGTGTGGCATCGCGGCGATTGTCGCCGCCGCAGTGTGGGCGGCGATCCGGCCCGGCTCTACGGCGCAGCATGCCGCGGCGAGCGACTCGCCGGCCTCGTCCACCGTCGAAACCTCCCGCGCCCCGACCACCGCGCCCGCGACCACTCAGCCGGTGCAGGCGGCGGCCGCGGCCGAGCCGCCACCACCGTCGGCCAAGCAGGCCGTACAGCACCCGCCTCCGCCGCCTCCGTCCGTCCCGTGCTCGACCGAACTCGCCGGCACGCGGCCGCATGTGGCACAGGTGGGCAACCTGCTCAAGAAGACGTTCGGCGTCAACGACATCGGCGGCGCCGTCGGCCGTGGCGACGGCGACCACGGCGCCGGCCTGGCACTCGATCTCATGACATCCGATTCCGCGCGCGGCGACGCGATCGCCGAATTCGTGTTGGCCAACAAGCAGCGTTTCGGCGTGACCTACGTGATCTGGCGGCAGCGGTACAACGACGGAAGCGGTTGGTCCTACCTGGAAGACCGCGGGAGCCCGACCGCCAATCACTACGACCACGTGCATGTGTCGTTCGCGCGGGCCGCCGACGTGGACGTGACCTGCTGATCGCCCGCCCCCTGCTGGCCAGCGGCCTATCGGTCGCAGGCCATAGCCGCCTGCGGTGGGGCCGCGTCTCGAGCGGAGGCCCGGCGGTGGCGTAGCCGGTCCACCGCCCAGACAGCCGACGCCGAAATGGCGAGTGTCGCGCCGAGGACGCACACGGCGCCCCATCCGGCGATGCTGTACAGCGCGGTGGCGGCCACGGCGCCGCCGCCGCTGCCGAGCGAGTAATAGACCATGTAGCTGCCGATCAGGCGACTGCTCGCGGCGGGATCGATGCCGACGATCAGGTGCTGGTTGGTCACATGCAGCGCCTGCGCGGCCAGATCGAAGATGATCACACCGACCACCAGCAGCGCCAGGGAGTGCGGCGTCGCCGCGACCGCCGCCCACGAGAACGTCAACAGAACGAGCGCGATCGCGCTGACCGCCTGCGCCCGGCCGTGGTCGGCCAGTCGTCCGGCTCGGGTCGCCCCGAGCGCACCGGCCGCCCCCGCGATCGCGAACATGCCGATCTTGCCGGTGGACAGATGCCATGGCGCCGCCGCCAAGGGTAGCGCCATCGACCCCCATAGCGCACCGAACCCTGCGAACATCAGCAATCCGATCAGGCCGCGGACGCGGAACACCGGCTCGCGTACGGTCAGGCGCACTACGGAAGTGATCAGGTAGCCATACGAAACCCGCACCCGGGCAACCTGGTCGCGCGGCAGAAGACCCGCCAATGCCCCGGTCGACGCCACCATCAGCGCGGCCGACACCAAGAACACCGCCCGCCACCCTGCCCACTCGGCGATCAATCCCGATACCGTGCGAGCCAGCAGGATTCCGAGCACCACCCCGCCGGTCACCGTGCCCACGACCCTGCCCCGCTGCTGCGGCGCGCTCAGGTCCGCACCGTAGGCGACGACGACCTGCACCACGACCGATGCCGACCCGACCAGCGCACTCGCCGCGAAGAACCAGAGCGCGTCCCGCGACACCGCGACACCCACGAGCCCGCAGGCCGCGACCGAGGTAAGGCTCACGATGAGGCGCCGTCGATCCACCAGATCCCCCAGGGGCACGAGCAATACCAGACCGAGCAGGTAACCCGCTTGCGTCAGGGTGGTCACCAGGCCGAGTTGACCGGTCGCGACCCCTAGGTCGGCGCCGATCCGTTCCACGAGCGGTTGCGCGTAGTAGACATTGGCCACCGACGCGCCGCAGGCCATCGCGAGCACCGTCGCCAGACGCCTGCCGATCCCACTCGACCCCGCTGGGCCAACCTCCGGACTCATCACACTCCTCCGACATCATGGTTTCGATTCAAAACCATGATGTCGGCGTTGGTAGTTTTATGCAACCATGGAATCGCGGCCGAACGCGACGGACGGAAGGCGGGAGACAGCATGAGCGACACCGGGGCACGCCAGCGGGCATGGACCGATCCGCCCTGCCCGGTCGCGCGGACGATAGACCTGATCGGCGACAAGTGGTCGCTGCTGATCATCCGCGATGCCTTCGACGGCGTAACTCGATTCGGTCAGTTCCACCGCAACCTGGGTGTGGCCAAGAACATCCTCAGCGACCGGCTGCGCAACCTCGTGGAGATCGGCGTGCTCCGCGTCGAACCCGCCTCCGACGGCAGCCGATTCCAGGAGTACGCGCTCACCGAGGCGGGACGGGAACTGTTCGCTCTCGTCGTCAGCCTGCGCCAGTGGGGGCAGGACCACGCCTTCTCCCCTGGGGAACCCCATTCCCAGCTGGTGGACGCCACCACCGGCCTTCCCGTCCCCGAACTCACCTATACAACCCCGGACGGCCGGGCCGTCCGGGTCCACGAAACCCGAGTACGCAAAGTAGGCGAGACCCCCGGATAGACAACTGATTGTTGTGCTGAGCATTCCTCCCAGGATCGAAACAAGCTCCTGGGGAGACAATGCACAGTGCCCGCAGCGGTCAGGACAACGACGCTCGTGACCGATGGCGCGGTGATCGGGTCATTCGGCCCGCACGGTATTCGGCGCAACCACACCGGAGCGCATCGCGGCCACTTCGGCGCGTAGTGCTCTGATCTCGGCGACCAGTTCGGCGATCTCCCGGTCGGCATTCTCCACATTCGCCTCGACACTCTTCAGTTGGTCCATCACCCAACTGGTCGTGGTGCCGATCGCGAAACTGATCAGGCCGATGCCCAGGGTCATCAAGATCAATGAGATCAATCGGCCCTCGGTCGTCACCGGATACACATCGCCGTAGCCCACGGTGGTCACCGACACCATCGACCACCACAGCGCGTCGCCGAAATTATGGATTTTGCTGTCGGTCGCGCCGTACTCCGCGTCGAAGAAGGCCAGACTGCACAGCAGCAGGAGAAGGACGGAACTGGCCCCGACGAACACCGCGAGCCTGGCTCTGGTCGTCGTGTTCCGGTTCAACGTCCCGATCACGAGCATGGCGGCGCGCAGCACCCGCAGCGGGCGAAGCGGCGGCAGCACCACGATCAACAGGTCGACCGGGTGAGTACGCACGAATCGCCACCGATTCCCGGACAGCCACAATCGCACGGCGAAATCCAGCGCGAACGCCGCCCAGATCGCCACGTCGACCCGGGTGAGCCAGGCGTCGAGGCGAGGTGAGGCACCGGTATCGAGCACTTGCCAGGCATAGACGCCGAGGAAAATGACGGCCAGCACCATCATGGGAATGCCGGTCGTCCGCTCCCAACGGTTTCTGGGGGTGAACTCGGAATGTGTTTCGGGCATCGAACTACCTGTGTCGCTCGGCTGCGGCGTCGGCGACACCGCAGGTTCGGCCGCTCCGGCTCCGAAAAGAGACCGGCCGTTCTCCCGGTGATTCTCACACGGAACCCAGGACGCGGTCGGGATCGACTGGGGGAATCTGCCCGATGGGCTTGCCATGGCTGGTAAACGCCACCATTGCGCCGTGGCGCGAAGTGCGAAATCTTCAGCCTAGGAGATTTCGGAACCTGACGAAGAACCTATGCAGGCGAATTGTGGGAACTTCTCGTGAACTGCTCGCGGTCGAGCTCGCGCGTCGACGCCTGCTGGGCTTCGGCGCGTTGGTCGTTCCCGGAGCCCGGAGAATGCCGTGACGCAGGCTGGGGATGAGGATCTCACCGGGTCGGCCGATCGAATCGCGGATGGGCTGCGTGCGGTGGCCCCGCCCGGATGGCGGCGGCTCGAGGCGTGGTTCGCGATGACCGTGGTCGCCGAATCGGCACTGCTGCTGGTCGACGACGGTACCCGGTCGTTTCGGTCCCCGGTACCGGATGCGGTGTGGCACGCGGTACGACGGCATCGGCAGCTGTCGGCGGACGCCGAGGGCGGGCCGTGGTGGCGGCTGCTGGTGCGCGTCGACGCGGACGGTGTCGAGACCGCTGTTGACCATGGTGCGTTGCCGTTCCCCGGCGAGCAATTGTTCGCGCCGGAGGCCTATCTCGCCGACCTGGAACGCTATCCGCGGGATCGGCTGCCGGTATGGCTGGCGGCCTACCTCCGGCGCGGCGAACATCGGACGCGGCCGCCACGCGCCGCCGCCGAAGCGATGCGGGCGGACCGGCGTGCGGGTTCGCGGGCGGTGACCGTGGACAACGAGCTGCCGGAGCTGGCCGTGCTGTGGGCCCGGTGGGCGGTGCTGGCGGCAGCCTTCGTGGCGGTCGGGTCGGGACAGGGGCCGCGAATCGTTCCGTCGGTGGGCATCTTCGAAGGCGCGGGACGCAGCGGTTCGACGTTGACGCTACTGCCCGGCGACCGGGCCGTGCTGTCGGGTGGCGTGTGGGACGCGGCGGTGCTGGACGCCGCGTACAACGGGGGTGCGGCGATGCCGGAGTTGTTCGCGGGAGCGCCGGATTGGGTGGCGGATCCGGTGCTCAATCCGCGGGCGGCCACCGGTTTGCTGTCGTTTTGTTACTGGTGGGAGGCCGGTCAGTGGTATCGGGGTGAGTCCGCGCCGATATCGGAGTGCGCGCCGGCGCTGCCCGCGGTGTGGACGGTCGGCACCGTAGCGGGCGTTGTCGGGAACCTGTTGGACGACCGGTTGGGTGGTGCATCGGGCGCGGCGGAGTTGTTGGTGTCGGCCGCTCAGGCGGGCGCGGTGACTCGCGAGGCGATCGTGCAAGTCTTCGGAGACGGCACCGACATCGACGGTGCGATGTTCCAGTTCGTGCTCGCGGGTCTGAACGCGAATCACGCCGAGGGGATCGGCGAAGCGGATGCGCTCGACCTCGTCCGGGAGCACATCCGCCAAAAGGGTTACGACACCACCGGATATCCGCTGACGACGTTGCGGGCCGATCGTATCAGCGTGGGCTGGGTGGTACGTTCGCCGGTGCCGGACGGTGGCATCGCTTTGGACCGTGCGGTTTTCTATGTCGCCGACGATGGCGTCGTAGAGCGCTCGACCACGTCGGTGCCGTCGGCGGTGTTCGTCACCGATTTCGAGCGACGGTTTCGGCTGCGCGGCAAGAGTCGAGCCTGACCGGCGGGGGACGCGAATGAACGGTGAAGTTCGGCTGGACCCGGACCGCTTGCGAAATCGGGGAGCGCGGCTGTCCGAGCTCGGGGACCGGGTGGGGCAGACCTATGCGGGACTGCGTGATTCCCTGGCTCATGCCGAAGGCAGCTGGGGCGACGACGATCTGGGTGTCGCGTTCGCCAGGGAGTTCAAGCCGCATGCCGACCAGTTGCTGGTCAATCTGCGAGCGATGCAGGAAAGCCTGCACAGCACGGCCGCCGGAATAGTCGACGCGGCAAGCCAATTCGAAGTACAGGACAGGTCCAGCGCCAGCCGGGTGGTCACCGCCGCCGCCGAGCTGCACCCGATCGGCGAGTCGGCGCCGCCCTGGACGGACGGCAGTGTGGGCACGCCCTCGCCCGCAGCGACCTTTCCGGCAGCGGCGGCCCCTGCGCAACCCACCGACCGGGCCGCCTCCCCCGATCGATCCACACCCGGCGGGACGCGGACACCGGACACCTCCGCGGAACGCGCCACGTCCGAGGGCGGTCCACAGCGAGATCCGTCGGATCGGGCAGCAGGCCGAGAGGGAGATCGGGGAGTAGGCGGACCGGGCATCGGCAACTCGGGCAAACCTGCCGGAGACTCCGGTCGCCGACCTCCGGACTCCGCGGTGTTCCCCCCGACCGCCACACGGGATTCACCCCGCGCCCCAGCCGAGCGGCAGGCAGGGACTGGGCTACCGGGTGGCGTGGGACGGCGGGACACCCCTTGGTCCGGGCAGCCGCCCAGAACCGCCGGGCCTCCCGCCGGTGCCGCGGCGAGATCCCCGAGCGCGTGGTCCGGGCCGCCACCGAGAACTGCCGGGCCACCGGCCGGTGCCGAGCCGAGGCCCCCCGGCCCTCGGTTCGGTTCTCCGCCACGGCCGCAGAACCCCGCAGGCGAATCGCCGCGCGGGCGCGATCGGCGTCGCTCCGACGCGTCCCCGGTTACCCATCCCGTGGTCGGTTGGCTAGCGCGGATGCTGGCCGAGCACCACGACGTACGGGTGACCGGATTCGATACGCCCGGCTTGCAGGTGCCGGTCGTGCGAGAATTCGTGGCCGCGGTGGACCGGGTGCTCACCGACTACCCGGCGCTCGCGCTCGATGTCGTCGCGGTGGCAGAGCTCGCCGCCGGATCGGGGCCGGTGTGGTGGAGTCACGAGCCACGCGATGCGCGGGGCGCGGGCGCGGGTCGGTTGATCACCCTCGACCAGCGGACCGCGCTGGAATCCGGGAGCGCGAACGCAACGGCGGAGCCCGACGTCCGGCCGGCGGAGCTGGACATCTACCTGGCGACGCTCCGCGAATTCGGCCGGGCACTCGACTTCGCCGGAGGCGGTCTCGCACGCAAACAGGCGCAGCGCGTCTTGATCGCGGAGTACCTGCGTCGCGAAGCGGGACCGAACAGCACACTCGCCGAGGTGGTGAGCGGTTACCGGCGCTGGCGTGCCGAGTTGACCGGGGACGCGGGCGAGTTCGAGGTGAGCCGGGCCCTCGGCGCCGCGTTCGCCGATGTCGTGCTGCGCGGCGACGAGGCGAGCTCGCAGGCGCGAGCACTGCACGCGGTGCTGGTCGACGCGACGTCGCGGCGGGGGTAGGCGGTGCCGACGGACGGTGCGTGGTCGCTGAACCCGGTCGTGGAGCTGCGCACGTTGTTCGAGGGTTTGCCCCCTGTGGTGCGGCGCCCGATCGAGCTGGTGGTCTTCGGTGGAGACCTGCCGCGCGCCGACGTGTCCGGGATGCGGTGGATGGCCGCGGAACTGCGGGCCAAGGCCGCCGCCATGAACGGTCACGCGGAGGACGCGAAAAATCTGCTGACGCAAGAGGATTCGCTCGGTGCGCTCGGTGACCGCGTGCGTGAGATGTTGCAGGTGCACCACGAGGGCGCGACCAGGCTACGCGAGGAAGCGCTGGCCTTGGCCGATCAAGCGCACGCGGCCGCCAACGACGCGGAAAAGACGCTGTGCGTGATGTTCGCGTTCGGCGTCGAGCTGGCCTGGCGCATCATCAGGACGTTGGCCGCAGCCGCAGCGGCCGGTCCGGCCGGAGAGCTCGCGGCGGCTCCCGTGGTGGAGTCGATGCTGATCGAGGGCCGAGCCAAGGTCGCGCTGATGCGCGCGGGCCTGGAGCAGGCATACAAGGCGGGCGCGGCGAAGACGGCGACGCGACTGTCGGCTCTGGGGCCCTACCGGTTGGCTCTCACGGTCGGCACGGCCGCCGCCCTGCCCGCGGCCGTGGATCTCGGGACACAGTTGATGCAAGTCGCGTCCGGTGACCGGAACCCGACCGTCAAGGGCCCCAACGGGGAGAACCCGAGGGGTATCGATCTGAAGTCGGTCGAAGCTGCGGCAGTTTCGGGTGCCGGGGGCGCGCTGGGCGGCATAGCCGCCGGCGTGTTCGCGCCCAAAGTCTTTCCCCGGCTGGAGACCAACCGCGCGGCGCTCGGACTGGTGCAGGGGGTCACGGGCGCGGTGGCCGGTCTGGGTGCGGCGGCATTGGTCACGGGCTGGCCGGAACACTTCGAAGACGTCCTCGCGTCGCTGCTGAGCGGCGGATTCGCCGGAGTCGTCGATGTCCACGGTCGCGCCCGCCCGGGTCTCGGCTCGCCCAGCGGGGAGGTGGTCGACGGCAGCGGAGCCTACGTCCCTCCGGATCCTTCCACGGTGAGTCTCAGCAAGGATGCCGTGATGCGGCTGGCGGGGGCTCCCGAGAGTACGAAATCGCTGACGCCCGCTCCGGTGGACAGCGACAGCGGCACCAACCCGCAGCTCGTGAACTCGGCCGCGCCCGTCCACGTGATGGGCGCCGGAGCATCGCAGCTCGGCGGCAACTTGATTCCATCGGCTCCGCCGGGATCGACGGGCGATGGACAGCACGCACCGGACGGATCGGGAGCCCCTGCGGGGCACCTCGGTGATTCGGGATCCGGTGAGGCTCAGGCCCTGGATGACGATGAACACGCGAACGGTCGGACGGGGGAGGACGCGCAGCGGGGTGCGCCTTCGGCCGCGGGGCCAGATGACCCGGCAGCGGCAGACGATGCCGACGATCGAGAGCCCGGTACCGGCCTTCCCTCCGGGAGTGACGAGCCCTTCGGTGACGGTGCGCAGGCTGGTGGGGATGTGCAGGGCGGTAGCGGCGCTGTGCAGGCCGGTACGCATGACGGCGGTTCGCAAGCCGGTGGCGCGGGCAATGCGCAAACCAGGGACGGCGGGCAGGCCGGTAGCGGCGGCGGTGCGCAAGCCGGCAATGGGCAGGCCGGTGGTGGGGCGCACGGTGGTAGCGGCAATACGCAGGCCGGTGCAGGCGTTCCCGGTGCTGGTGGTGGTGCGCAGGCCGGGGGTGGTGCGGCTACCGGTGCGGTCCTGTCCAGCGCGGGCGGCGACCATCCCGGTTCGGAATCGCGGCAATCGGCAGATCACGGCGAGGACGACGCGCACGCGGTGGGTGGCGGTCGCAGCGCTCGCCCTCCCGGCGGCGACGGTGCGGCCGCTGGGCCCGAGCCGGCGGTTTCGCGGCCGGGGCCTGGGTCGGCGAAGGCGGATCCGCCGCTGGAGGCGGGCAATTCGCCCGGCCGCCCCGGTCCGGGTGGCGAGGGCCCGCCCCGGGTTACGGCACCGAAGCAGGTGGACCCACCTCCGACGCACGAGCCGTCGGCGGTGGAGCATGCCAAGGACGCGGTGCCCGTCGAGGCTCGCCCGTCCGCGCACGACGGCCCCGACCGCCCGGCGCAGGAGCTGACCCAGGAGCTGGCGGCGTTGCCGTCGGCGGACCCGGCGACGAAGCAGGACCTCACGGCCGAGCAGCAGACACAGTTCAAAGCCGCGGCGCAGAAGACGTTGGCGTTGTATCGGCTGCGGCAGGAGGAACTGGCCGGTGAGTCGTGGGAGCAGCGCAGGCACGCGATGGAGCACGGCGATCGGGTGGAGTCGCTGTTGCGCTACATCGACGCGGTGCGCGAGGGAACCGGGAAGACGCCGCGGTGGAATCAGATCAAGGCGTTCCTGCTCGGCGAGCACGGGTTCATGCGTCAGATGGGCACGGGACAGGGCAAGTCCATGGTCGGTGCGCTGGATACGTTGTGGCAGTTGTCGCGTGGGGAACCCGTGGAACTCGTGAGCGGTGCGCCGGTGCGGGTGCACCATGTGATCACTACCACCGAGGTGCTGGCCAACGAGGGGGTTCGGGAGTTCGCGCCGATGCTGCGCAGTCTCGGATACGAGGTCGCACGCTGGGATCCGCACGATCCGCCGGGAGCGGCGCAACGCCCGACCATGTACTACATGACCTACGACGAGCGCGCGACCGCCGAGCTGTTCGACCGGCCGCCGCCGGGGAAGACCGCGACCATCGATGAGGCCGACGCGGTGCTCGTGCACAACCAGACGGTGCACTACCAATCCGAGGGACAACGGGAACTCGCCTCGGAGGTGGAGGCCGCGGGGGTGTACCGGGTGCGTGACTTCGTGAAAGCCGTCTTGCGCAGCAGGATCACGACGGGCGATGACCTGTCGGTGCAGCTCGAGGCGGCGCTCCACGATGGGCCGTTGGCGTCGAGGGCGGCACGGGCACTGTCGGCGGAGGAGGTCGGGGCGGCCCGGACGCTGACGGCGCGGTCGCTGCGCGAGCAACCCGAGCAGTGCCTCGACACGGTGAGCCGGTTGTGGGAAAGCTACGCCGGGCGGAAGTTCACCGCCGCGGAGACCGAGATGGCCCGTGCTTTCCTGGACGTCAAGGCGGGCCGGTTGAAACTGAATCGGGATTTCCAGGTCTTCGGACACGATTCCGAGAAGAAGGTACAGATTCTCGACGAGTACGGGAAGCCGCGCAGCGATCCGAAGATCGGTACCGAGAGCAGGTGGTTCGGCGGCCGTCACCAAATGGTGGAGGCGATGTTCGGTGCCCCGGTGTATTCCGACGGGACGGGATCGAAGCAGGTCACCGTGGAGGACGTGCTCGGTGGGTACGAGCGCTTGCATCTGATGTCGGGCACGCTGGAGCGGACCGCGGCGGAGATCAAGGAGAATTTCCCGGTCGGGGGCGGTCTGGCGAAGGTGGAGGATTTCGGCCGGTCGAAATTGATGGGGGAGCAGGATCGGATATTCCTCACCGAGCCGGAGAAACTGCGGGACGCGGTGGACCGGGTGCGGCAGTTGCAGGCCGAGGGGCGGCCGGTACTGGTGATCTGCCCGTTCAACGATCTGGCTCGCAACTTCTCGCTGATGCTGACCAAGGCCGGCGTGGAACACCACGCGATCGACGCCCGGTGGTTCGCCGAGCACCGCGACAACAACGCCGCCGAGGAACACCTGCTGTCGGTCAAGGACACCGCGGGCGGCCGGGGCGCGGTGACCGTCGGCACGGGGATGCTCGGCCGGGGTTTCGACGTGTCGATCAGCGACGAGGTCGACCGGCTGGGCGGGGTGCACGCGCACATGCTGGGGCGTTCGCCGACCAATCCGGACGAGGACCATCAGTGGTCGGCGCGCGCGGGCCGCAACGGCCGCAACGGCAGTTTCTGTTTCAACGTCGCCGCGTCCGACCGCCTCTACAGCGAGGCGCAGCAGCACGGTGCGCGGGTCGCGGTCACCCACTATCGGACCGCGGTGGCCAGACACGCCGAGGCCACCGCCGAATATGCCGAAGCCGCCCGCCAGGCGGGCGATACGAATGCGGCCCGGGCGGGGGAGGCCGTGCAGGCGGCGCGGACGAAGGTCGCGGCCACCGCGGCCGATGTCGCCGCGGCCGAGCGGGAGATGCGCAGCCTGACCTCCCCCCTGCAGAACGACGCGGCCGACCGCACGTATCTGCAGCGTGCGATGCGCCGTGCCAACCAGGCCCACGCGCCCCCGACCGCCGAAGTTTTCGTTGCGACCTCGCCCGGGACCACCATCGCTTCGAGCCTCGTTCAAGCCGCGCCGGGCACTGTCCATACTGCGGCGGAGGTCGGTCAGGCCGATCCGGACACCGGCCGGACCAGCTCGGACACCGTCCACGCCGGGAGCGCAACGGAGACCGTGCCCGTCGGGCGTGACGCCGTGCAACCGCACTTGCGCGGGGACCGGTTCGCGCGGCTGGCCGGATGGCTGGGGATCCCCGCATCGGTGCAGGCGGCCGCGGCCGCGTTCGACACCGACGATGACGACGACCCGGTGAGCCGGCTGCTGGAACGAGCGGGCGTCTCCTCCGCTGCCGTGGCAGCGCTGAACCAGCACCTCGACCACGCCCCGGCCGCGGCGGTCGCGCAGGCGGACGCCCTCACCGACGAGCAAGCGCTGAATCAGCTGACGCCGCAGCGCAACCGGCTGGCCGCCGAACTCGGCTGGGAACCCGGCCAGGTCGCTGCCGCGGAGGGCGTGCGTCAGGTCGGCGCCGCCGTCCACACGGCCGGCGAGGAGCTGGCGGCCCTGCTGGACGTTCCCGCCTCCGAGGTGAACGCCGCCACCGCCCGCGAGGTGCTCGCCGACGCGGTCGGCCGACTGCTCGTCCCCGCCGGAACCGCCGACAACCCGGCCACCGAACTCCTCGTTTTCGCCGCATCGACCTATCTGGCCGTCAGTGCCCTGCTCGACCTCGCCGTGGCCATCCACCGGCGCAGCCCGAAGAGCTGCGTCAACAACGGCGTGACGATGATGCGGGTGCTGTACCCGGGCAACGAGGACGCCTACCACATGCCGGACGACATGCCACTGCGCGGCCACAACGCCGAAGACACGGAGCGGGCCTTCGGCGGTGACTTCCGGGCATTCGGGTCATTGGACGCGGCCGCCGAATCACTGACAAAGTGGCCTGGGGGAAGCCAAGCGCTCGTTTACAAGTGGATGAACAACGGGGAGGTCGAAAGCCACCTGGTGCTGCTGGTCAACGACAGCGACCGGGCCGAGGCCCCGAACCTGGTCGTCCTGGACATCGCGGCGGCCCCTGGCGAGGCTCCGATCACCCCCGCCGATCTGGCCGAATCGCGCGCGCTGCTGAACAGGGCCGTCCCTTTCCAGCAGTGGCTGCACGAACAGCAGCTGTTCATCGACCAGCTCGACGAGGCGGACCGCCACGTTTTCGCCATCGAATTCGACAGTGCGGGCGAACCGCTCGCCCCCTTGGCCACGGCGCGGCGTCCCGTCGTCTCCGCCCAGGACCCCGGTTCTTCCCC
>NZ_JABLTE010000112.1 GCF_013315795.1 Nocardia barduliensis | reverse complement strand
CCCCACTCCCCATCCCAGGACCCCGCCGACGCCCGAGACCAAGTTCCGCCCCGCGATGTCGACGCGGCCGCTGGTCCGGCGCGACCGCCTGATCGCGGCGCTGCAAACCGAGCCACAGCCGCGGCTGGTCGTCATCCACGCCCCGGCCGGGTTCGGCAAGAGCACGCTGGCGGCCCAGTGGGCCAAGCGCCTCGCCGAGACCGACAAGGTGGCGGTGGCCTGGTTGAACGTCGACCGCGACGACAACAACGTGGTCTGGTTGCTGACGCACCTGATCGAAGCGTTCCACCGCGTGGTCCCCGGGCTGGCACCCGACCTGGCGCCCATCCTCGAAGAGGGCGACGACGCCGCCGCGCGCTACGTGCTCACCACGCTGATCGACACCATTGACGAGCGCGACGAACGGTTCGCCCTGGTGATCGATGACTGGGATCGGATCACCGATCCCGCCGCCGTCGACGCCCTGCACTACCTGATCGAGCAGGGTCCGCGCCACCTGCAGATCATCCTGACCAGCCGATCGCTGGAGAGTTTGCCGCTCGGCACCATGCGCGTGCGCCACGACCTCGTCGAAATCGACGCCGCCGCACTGCGTTTCGACGCCGAGGAGGCACGGGCTTTTCTCGCCGAGCAGACCGGTCTCACCCTGGCCGAGGCCGAGAGCGCCGAGCTGCGCGACTACACCGAGGGCTGGGCGGCGGCCTTGCAACTCGCGTCGCTGTCGCTGCGCGAGCACCCCGACCCGGCCTCGCTGATCGCCCACCTGTCCGGACACCACCACGCCATCGCCGAGTACCTGGCCGAGAACGTGCTCGACACCGTCGAGCCCGAACTGCTCGACATCATGCTCGAAACCTCGCTCCTGGAACGAGTCTCCGGCAGCCTGGTGACGGCCTTGACCGGACGGCCGCACGGGCAGGCCGTCCTGGAGAATCTGGAACGCCGCAATCTGTTCCTGCGCCGCGTCGACGAGGACGGCGACTGGTTCCGCTATCACCATCTGTTCGCGGAGTTCCTGCGCAGGCGGCTCGAACGCGACCGGCCCGAGCAGGTGCCCGAGCTGCATCGCGCGGCGGCCGCCTGGTTCGCCGACCACGGGATGCTCAGCGAGGCCATCGACCACGCGCTGGCCGCTGACGACGGGGAGAAGGCCGTCGACATCCTGGAGGCGAAATCCCGTGATCTGGTGCAGGACGCCCAGCTCGCGACGTTTCTGGGACTGGTCGCCAAGCTCCCGCCCACGGCCGCCGCCGCCCGCCCTCGGTTACAGGTCGGCGTGGCCTGGACGAACGCGCTGCTGCGCCAGCCCACCGAACTGCACGCCGCCCTGCGGCTGGTGCGGGCGTCGCTGGACAAGACCGCGGCCACCGATCCCGATCTCGCGCTCGAAGCCGATCTGATCGAGTGCGTGGAACGCGCCTTCGCCGACCACCCGGAGGGCGTGGACGCGGTGGTCGGCAAATGCCTCGGCCGGGCCGACACGCTGGGGCCGTGGGCGCTGTGCGCGGCGGCGAACCTCGCCGCGTTCTCCGCGATCAGCCGATTCGACTACGAGCGGGCGCGGGAATGGCACGACTGGGCCACCCCCTTCTACCAGCAGACCCGCAGCACGTTCATCTTGATGTACAGCCACAGCCTGGTGGGCATCGCGGCACGGGAAGAACTCGATATCGCGGCGGCCGAGCGCAGCTTCCGCACCGCGCTCGACCTCGCCACCGCCTCGTCGGGCCCGCGGTCCTACGCCGCTCGTCTGGCCGGCGCCCTGCTCGGCGAACTGCTCTACAAACGGGACCAGGTCGCGGCCGCCGAGCGCCTGCTGGACGAAGCAGGCCGGCTCGGCATCGAGGGCGGCCCGGTCGACTTCCTGATGGCCAACTACGCCACCGGCGCGCGGATCAAAGCGCTGCGCGGCGATCTGGCATCCGCGGCACGACGGCTGGACGAAGGCGCCGAGGTGGCCCGGGCACTGAAGCTGCCGCGCCTGGCCACCCGCATCGCCAACGAGCAGGTCCGCCTCGGCTTGACGGCCACCTACGTCACCGAACCGCCTGCCGGAGAAGGCGGCATCGCCATTATGGCCGCGGAATTGCGGGAGGATTCCGCGATCCGGATGCTGCTGCGGTCCGGCGCCGCCAAGCGGGTCGCCGCCGCGGTGGCACGCGCCCAGCAGTTGCGGGACTCCATCGATGCTGTTCGGCGGCCCAAGGCCGCGGCGCAAGCGTCCCTGCTGCTCGCCACCTGCCTCGCGGCGGCCGGGAAGACCGAGGCGGCGAAGGACGTCGTGGTTCCGATCGTGGCCAGGTGCGCCGACGCCGGGCTGATCCGGCCGCTGCTGGACGAGGGCCCCTGGATCATGTCGCTGCTGCACAGCGTGCACTTCGACCTACGCGAAGGCCGTTGGCACGAGGAGTGGCCGCTGGTTCCGCCCGCCTTCCTGCACCGGTTGCTGGCCCGCTGAAGCGGCCTCGGGGCTCACACCACCGGCTGCGGGCCGCGAGAGGTGTCGGTGTCGAGAATGTGCAGCACCCACCTGCCCTTGCCGTCGGCCTTCGCCCGATAGAGGCCGGTGTCGGCGGCATCGAGCAGCGATTCGGCGTCCGCGCCCGCGACCGCGGTGACGACCGCGCCGATGCTGATCGACATGCGTAGTCGCCGGTCACCGGCCGTTATCGGGTCGACCAGCGCCTCCAGCAGGCTGTTCGCCACGGTGGCCACCCGATGGTCGCTGGCAGGCGGCGGGATCAGCGCGACGAACTCGTCGCCGCCGATGCGGGCGACCAGGCACCCGGATCCGCGCACGCTGTCCTGCAGGCGACCGGCCACCGCGGTCAGGATCTGATCGCCCGTTCCGTGGCCGTAGCGGTCGTTGACGTGTTTGAAGCGGTCGATGTCGACGAAACACAATCCCGCGCGGTCTCCGTTGCTGGCTTCCGCGATCATCGCGTCGATCCGCTCGATGAGATGCCGCCGGTTCGGCAACCCGGTGAGGGGGTCGTGCCGGGCCTGCCGGTGCAGTTCCTCCCGCATCCGGTGCTGCTCGGTGACGTCCTCACCGACGGCGAGCAGATAGTCGCTCTGCCCGTCGACGCCCTTGACGAAGGTGATGGCGAACGAGGCCCAGCCGTAGCTGTCGTCGGCGCGGCGGATTCGCTGCTCCAGTTTGACCGTGCCTTTCCCGGCCGGGACCAGCTTGTCGTACACCAGTGTGCGGATGCCCTCGCGGTCGTTGGGGTGCGCGAAGTCGTAGACGGACACTCCGCGCAAGGTGTCGGCCGGGACGCCGATCATCTCGGCCAAGCCCCGGTTGACGTCCAGCAGCGTCCCGTCGGTGTCGCCGATGGCGATCGCGATCGCGGCGTTGTCGAAGACCACCCGGAACCGTTCGCCGGCCGCTCGGGCCGCGTTGCTCGCCGCCACTTCGTCCGAGCGGGACTGCGCTTCGTGTCCCTGGCCGACCGCCGCGAGCAGCGCCGCGAGCCGCCGTCCCTGTTCCGGAGCCGCTCCTGGTTCGGCCAGTCCGTAGAGGACCTGCGCGGACGCGCTCGGCACGGCCGGGCCGACCAGCCCGGCCGAGGCCAGCGCCGCGCCGACGCGCAAACCGGCGCCGGCGTCGAACGGTTCGGCTCGCAGGGCGGAGACCAGCTCCTCGACCAGGCCGAGCAGCACGAGTTCGGGGTCCGGTACGGACACGGACCCCTCGGCGACGACGCCCTGCAACGCGCGCCACCACAAGTTCGCCATCGAGGCGAGTTCGATCTGTTCCACCGCAACCCCCTCACCGTTCAGGCCGGAGATAGCCCCCGACGCATCGTATCCACACAAGTTCGAGACCGTCGAGTACTGCCGCCTGGAAGCATTCCCAGACGTGGTGGGGGTGGCGTGCCTATTCGAGCCCGTTCTCCCGGAATATCGACGCACCTTTGTACCGCAGCGTCTCCACCTGCCACACCCAAGTCGCCTGGACACACGCGATCAGATCGGCGATGTGCGCCGAGACCGTGGCCGCCACCGCGGCGTCTTCCGCGCCCAGGCGCTCGCACCGTTCGGTCGCCACCGCGCCAACCTGCCGGAATTCGGCCAGCCGCGCGCGCACGATCTCTGTGGCGCCGCGCACGGCGTCCTCCAGTGCCCATCCGGGATGGTTCAGCAGGACCGCCGGGATCAAATTGAAATCCGCGAGATCGACGATGCACTCCTTCTCGAAGGAGAACACGTCGTTCATCAGCGCGCCGATCTCCACGGTCAGCACCCGCAGCCGGCGGAGGTCCCCGGCGAGCTCGGTGTGCCCGATCCGCTCCCAGGGCAGGTAATCGTCCCGGCCGAACTCGCACAGCGCGATCGCCGGATACATGCCCGACACCTGGGATCGCAGGTCGATGTACTCGGCGACGCTCAGCAGGTCGCCGCGCGCCCTGGCGTTCTGATCCTGGATCGCGGGCCGCAGGTGCTCGATGGTGGAGTCGATGAACCGGTCGAGCCAGGCCGGGTCCGCGAGGGCGGCCAACATCGTGAGGAACGCCGACGTCGCGGTCTCCAACGGGGTCGGGTCCGCGGGCGCCGAGCGGGTGCGCAGCAGCACGCACAGCCGGTCGATCGCGACGCGCGCCCGGTGCTGCTCGTGCTCGCCGAGGTGCCCGAACTTCTCCCGGCCGACAGTGTCGTTGAGCCAGAACAGGATCGCGTTGTAGAGACCGATGATCGTCATCCGCTCCGCGGTCACGGCGCCGGGATGCAGATAGGGCGTCATGCTGTTGTAGTGCGGTCCCGCACGCTCGAGCCAGATGCCGTGCTCGCGGCAGAAGCGCTCGACCTCCGCGCAGGCTTGCTCACCGAACCGGTTGGGCCGGAAGTCGCGGCAGTAATCGACGATGTCCCAGTCGGGCGTGCCGAACATCGCGCGCAACGACCACTGCCGCCCGGCCCGCAGCAACATCTCGTGCTGCCCCCGCATGGTGACGATTTCTTGCTCGAGCGCCGATGTGTACTCACTGACCACAACGACTTCCTCCCACTATGGTGACTTCTAATGAATTGTCTCCGACTTATCGGGAGTGGGATCGGTCGAAGGGCGAAGATCACGCAACTTCCGCTCGGCCGATAGCGTTGGCGCACGCGCGATCTGGCGTCGAAGCACAGCGAACGGCGAGTTCACCACGAAACATGCGCCCCAGCCCCGGGGTCACCGTGACCCATCGAGGTAAGCGGCCCGTCTGGGACACGCGATCCGGCGCCCCGATCCGGTGTCGCCGAGCGCGACAGTCGAACGGCCCGGGGTTCGTCAAATAGGCGACACGACGGCCGAGGGTGCGCTCACTTCGACGGCAGGACGTCGTGCATGGTCAGCAGCAGATGGTCGAAGCGGGCCCGCTGCGCAGCCGGGCCGCCGCCCATCGCGGGAATCTCCTCGACCAATTGCCGCGCCAGAGTCCGCAGCTTGATGTTGGTCTCCTGGGAGCGCCACTGCAATACCCGGAACGCCTGCTCGGCGTTGATCCCGTACACGAGCATCAGAACGCCCTTGGCCTGCTCGATCACCGCTCGCGACTCGACCAGTTCGGGCAGCGTGCCGTCGAGGACCTCTTGCCGGTTCTCCTCGAGGGTCTCGGACACGTCGATCAGATAGCCGCAGGCGCCGACCACCGACTCCCGCTCGTCCAGCATGCGGTCGGTGACGACGATGACGTGATGGGTTCGCCCGGCGGTGTCGATGACACGGTGGCGGCCACAGAACGGCTCACCGGTGCGCACGGCGGCGGCGACGGACGGGTCGGCCGGCACGCGGTCGTCGGGGTGCTTGTGCGCGAGCAGCAATTCCGTGCTGGGTCGCTCGCTCCCCCCGGCGTAGCCGTATATGGCGGCCGCTTCGTCCGACCATTCCCATCGCTGATCCTCGAACCAGAAGCGGAAGCCACCCATGCTCTGCGGCGTGCCCGCGAAGACGCTCTCGATCGCGGAGGCGCTTCGCACCGTGGGGTGATCGATCCTCGTCACGCGGTCATTATCCATCGGCGTCCGCGGGCGACGGCGCGGAACACGGAATGAAATCGAATTGTGGCAAACTCTCCGCATCCACAGTAAAGCGGCATCTACCTATGGAAAATAGGGGATAAGTAGCGTCAATAATCCATCAGCAACCATTCCGCAATAGGCCGCGGCAGCTGCGCCCCCGCACCGCTGCCGACGACCCGTCGCCGCCGAGCCGGGCACGAACCGGCACCAGTGACGCTCGTCCGCGGCATTCCCGCCGTCTGCCCGACGCCGCCGAGCAGGTCCGCGAGTATTCGCGGGCCGCGTCCACCGAACAGTCGGTCCGGTTTGCCCCGCAAGTTGCGGGGCTGGCGTAAACGCCCGCGAAAACACCGACCATAACGTGGATCACGGGAGGTAGTCTCTGTTGCTGTGCCCACACTCGGCACAGATCCGCTGCACATAGGCCGCATTCGAGGGCGAACGTCATAACACGTTCCAGCTAGTGCGCAGACCGAAGGGGTTGTACTGATGGCAGGCAAGCGCACCGTCCTGACCGTCCGGTTGCGGCGGCTGGCGGCAATGCTGCACGAGATGCGCGAGAACGCCCAGCTCAGCAAAGAAGAGGTCAGCGCGAAGACCGGGATCAACGTCACCACGCTGTACCGGATCGAGACCGCCCAAGCCCGGCCCCAGCGTCGCACCCTGATGGCGATGCTCGACCTGTACCGCATCGGCGACGAACAGCGCGAGGACGCCCTGGAACTGCTGTCGGACGCGCTGAAGCCCGGCATGTCGCGCGCCTACGAGGGCAGCGTGTCGGAGGTGTACGCCGCCTACATCAACTTCGAGTCCGAGGCGCTGTCGGCCCGGCACTACCAGACCTCCATCGTCCCAGGGCTTTTGCAGACCTACGAGTACGCGACCGCCGTGATCGACACCTCGATGCCGAAGCTGGAGGCTTCGGTCATGGAGAGCAGGGCGAAGGCCAGGATGGATCGCGCCGTCAACCTCACCAAGGAGGACCCGCTCGAGCTGTGGGTGGTGATGGACGAGGCCGCGATCCGGCGCACCGTCGGCGGCCCGGCGGTGATGCGCGGCCAGCTCGACCGGCTGCTGCAAGAGATCAAGCGCAAGAACGTGATCCTGCAGATATTGCCGTTCGACGCCGGTGCGCACCCCGGTATGGCGGGTTCGTTCACCCTGCTGGATTTCCCCGACCCGGCCGACCCGGAACTGGTCTACGTGGAGGGCATCGCGGGCGACGAGCTGATCGAGGGCCACACCGAGATCCGCCGCTTCGGGGTGATCTTCGACCAGCTGCGCGCCATGGCGCTGAGCCCCCGCGACTCCGCGGCCATGATCGTGGAGACCGCGCGCCGGATGGACCGGATGGACTAGCCGCGACCCGAGCGGGTCGCCGCGGCCGAGGCCGCGGATCCGCGCGACGAAACGGCCCGGTGCACGACTATTCCGCCGCGGAGTGGGTACCCTCGCCCTTACTGCCGAGGGGAGGACGCATGTCCGAAGTCACTGTGAATCCGACGTCCGAATCGGGGCCCGAGCTCAAACGGGTGATGGGGCCGGGACTGCTCTTGCTGTTCGTCGTCGGCGACATCCTCGGCACCGGCATCTACGCGCTCACCGGAAAGGTGGCCAACGAGGTCGGCGGGGCGGTGTGGGTGCCGTTCCTGGTGGCGTTCCTGGTCGCGCTCATCACCGGTTTCAGCTACCTCGAGCTGGTCACCAAGTATCCGCACGCCGCGGGCGCCGCCCTCTACACGCACAAGGCCTTCGGCATCCATTTCCTCACCTTCATGGTCGCCTTCGCGGTGATGAGCTCGGGAATCACCTCCGCGTCGACGGCCTCGCGGGCGTTCGCGGCCAACTTCGCCGAAGCCTTCGACCTGGAGCTGGGCAGCGGGATCGCGGTGACGGTGATCGCGCTGGTGTTCATGGCGGTGGTCGCGGCGGTCAATCTGCGCGGGGTGAGCGAGGGCGTGAAGCTCAACGTGGTGCTCACCTGCGTGGAGCTGACCGGGCTGCTGATCGTCATCGGGATCGGCTGCTGGGCGCTGGGCGTGGGCGACGGCGACTTCTCCCGCATCGTCGAATTCGACACCGGCGAGCGCAACGCGGTCGGCGGCGTCATCGTGGCCACCACGCTCGCGTTCTACGCGATGGTGGGATTCGAGGACTCGGTGAACATGGCCGAGGAGTGCAAGGAGCCCAGCCGGATCTTCCCGAAGGTGCTGCTCGCCGGGCTGCTCATCACCGGGCTCATCTACATCCTGGTGTCCATCAGCGCGGTGGCGCTGGTGCCCGCCGACCAGCTCGGCCAAGGCGATACGCCACTGCTGAAGGTGGTCGAGGCCGGCGCGCCCAGCTTCCCCACCCACATCTTCGCGTATATCACCATGTTCGCCGTCGCCAATTCGGCGCTGATCAACATGCTGATGGCCAGCCGCCTGATCTACGGCATGGCCCGGCAAGGCGTACTGCCCCGGCCGTTCGGCCGCGTGCACGAGAAGCGCCGGACGCCCTACAACGCCATCATCTTCACCACGCTGCTTGCGCTCGGGCTGATCCTGTTCGTCGGCGAAGTGCCCGAACTCGGCGGCACCACGGCGCTGCTGCTGCTCGCGGTGTTCACCGTGGTCAACGTCGCCGTGCTGGTGCTGCGCCGAGACCCGGTGCCGCACAAGCACTTCAGGACGCCGACGCCACTGCCCGTCCTCGGCGCGCTCACCTGCGGCTTTCTCGTCACGCCGTTGACCGACCGCAATCCGGCGCAGTACGCCATCGCGGGTGTGCTGCTGGCCATCGGAATCGCGCTGTGGGGCCTGAATTATCTGGCCCTCCGTTCCATCCGGGCCCAGCCGTTGGACAACAAGCCGAGCGCCGACTGACCCACCGGCCGCGCGTGTCCGCCGGTATGTCGGATTTCTGCGGATGACTAGTCGCTGCCCGGTAGGTAAGGTGGGCGCCGATGACCAGCATGGAAGCCCGTTTCGGGGATGCCACCCGGACCGTGCCCCTCCCGAACCCGTGGAATCTGACCGCCTATCTGGCCGCGGTGGCCGCCCATCGCGGACGCTCGATCAGCCTGCACCCCGTGCCCAAAGCGATGCTGGCCGAAACAGGCTGCGGCGGAGGCGGCCTGTGGGTGGCACGCAAGCACGACGACATCATCGTGTACGACGCCGCGGCGACCGGCCGCAACGCCGATCACGTCATCCTGCACGAGATCGGGCACATGCTGCTCGGGCACCACAAAGACCACGAACGCGGCGACCCGCTGCCGCCCTCGCTGGCCGTCATCCTGCCGTCGATTTCGCCGCATTCGATCGAACACGTGCTCGGCCGTGCCGAATTCGGCACCGATCGCGAGCGGGAAGCCGAGGTCTTCGCCGACATGACCATGGTGTACGCGACGCTGCCGCGCCGCCGCAAGCGGTCGTTCCGGCTGTTCGGGCGAGGCTGACAGCTACCAGCGGTCGTAGCGCCCCTCGGGTAGTCGCCTGGCACCGGTGCGCAGGTCGTCGATGAGATCCTGGTAACCGTCGGCCAATTCGTCGATCCGCACCCACGCGTCGTAGAACACCGATTCCGGTGCGTGCGACAGCGCCGCGAAAGCCTGGGCGGCCAGCACGGCCAGGCGGTCCACCATATGGCCCACCGTCTCGGTGTGTTCGGGCGCGGCGGGCGGCGGTATCGGCATCGCCAGCGTGACCCAGCGGTCTATGCCGCGCACGAGTTGCGCCCGGCGCCGGTCGAGCTTGTCGCACTGACTCGCCGGGGTGCGCTCGCGAGTCTCGTGCAACTGAGCCAGTTCTCCGGCCGCCTCCAGCATCGGATGATCCAGGTGCGGCAGGCCCCGAAAGGCGGCCAGCAGAAGTTCTTTGCCGGGAACCACCCTGGCCTCGGACACCTGATCCACCTTCCGCACCCCCGTCTCGACCAGGGTGGACGCGTCTCGGTCACGTCCTCGATGCCTTGCCTCGCCGGTGTCCCGGCACTGCCCGAACATCCACATACCCCTAGCGTGACCGAGGGAGCAGGTCCCCGTGTCGAATTCGATCACTTCGGCTCGAGCGACACGCCCATCGATCGACTTTCCGGCGCCAGGACCGGCGATGCACCTACGGCAAACATCCAGTGACCTCGCGTTTTCCAAAGATGACGCCAACTTTCCTGCGACTATTGCCAACCGAGCCGACACGCCAGCCACTCGATAGCGAGTCGAGCAAACACCGACTGATTTTCTCGCAAATACGGCGATCGCGGCAACCCCGGCTTCCGGCAGGCCACTGCCCAATACCCGGCCAGCGCGCAGACGAAAGCGTCGACCGCCGCCGGATCGACATCACGGGTCACCGGATGCGTGGCGAGGATCGGATCCGGATCGACACCGGCGGCCGCGATCGACGGCGCGAGAGCGACGAGGTCGATCCACGCCGCGCCTCGGCATGCCCACGCCCAATCGACTGCCAGCACCGCACCGTCCGCGCGCCGCAACAGATTGTCCGGCCGGAGATCGGTGTGCAGCAATGTATCTCCCGCTGCGGCAGCGGGCCATGTCGCTTCCAGCCCCGCCAGTTCCGTCAGGTGACGCACGGACCAACCGTCCAGGTCCGCCGGAGGCCCGTCGATCGCGTAAGTGCGCCAGCCGACCAGCTTCGCCCCATAGGCTTGCGCCACCGTCGGCACATCCGCCAGGGGGCTCGGTGTCAACTCCGTCGCCAACCGCGTCACCAGATCGAGGGTCTCGCGCAACTCCCCTGGGTCGTCGAGTCGCGGGAACGTCCCCTCCACATCGTCGAACCCTGCGACGAACCATCCCGCGATCTCACCCGAGAACCGGCATCGTGGCGCGGGGGCCGTCGCGGGCAGGAGCGACGCGATCCGCGCCTCCTGCCGATACACCGGCGCGAGCCCATCCGCCATCTCGATCGCCTTCACGAAGGCAGCGTCACCACCGACCGTACGGACTCGCGCCGCCACGCCGTGACTGAACCCACCACGCTGATCCACGGCCGCGCACACCGCATCCCCGAGCATCCGCTCCACTTCCACCCGAACGGGATGCGGCACCTCCGCGAACCTGATCCTCGACGCGGCGCTTAGGTAATCGACCATCACCCCATCGTCCGAGTCCCCCGGGCCACGCACCACTGAATTACCTGCCCATGGAGACCGACAGTCGCCATCCGAGGCGCTTGCCCGCCGCGCGAGATCGTTGATCGTCGGGAGTACCCGATCGACGGACACCGCGTGAACCGGGAACCGACAATCGGGTTCGGCGCGGACCGCGGCACCTGTGATCAGGCTTCAGTCCACGACAGAGCGGTGCTGCCGGTCTGCGCTCTGCCCCTGAGCACCACTCAGGAAGTTGCCTCGGGCGTGGCCAGGTAGTCCTGACCGCCGACGTAGGTGGTGTGGCCCGGATCGGCGGGACTGGTGGTGGCCCGGGCGACAGCGGTGGCGAACTCGGTGACGGTGGGGAGGGCGCCTTGGTGGCGGCGGGCGGCCACGGCGTCGGGGTTTCGGCGTTCCAGCAGCTGGACGATGATCGTGCCGTCGATCATGTCGCCGGAGACCACATGCAAGGCGATGCCCCGGCTGGTGAGTTCCGGGATCATGGCCCGCAGGACGTCTTCGCCCGCGCGCTTGCTCGCGGCTATGGGTTCGTAGTCGGCGGGGACCGGTTTGCGGCCGTGGAAGTGCGCCTGATGACTGGTCACGAAGACGATCCGCGAACCGGACGGCATGTGCGGCAGGGCCAGCCGGACCAGTCGCTCCTGCGCGTCACGATTGAGGGCCATCGCGTAATCGGGTCCGGCATTGCGCTCCAGCCCGCCGGAAGCGTTGAGCACCAGCACATCCAGCCGCCCGAACTCCGCCACGACCTGCGCGATCAGGGCACCGGCCGAATTCGCGCCCGCGATGTCGGCGCCCGCGGTGGACGCGCTACCGCCCGTCTGCCGGATCGACTCCGCCAGCGTCTCGGCTCGCTTGGCCTTCTCCCGGTAGTTGATCACCACGTGGTCACCGCGCGCGGCGAGCACTCGCGCGGTCTCCGCGCCGATGCCGCGGGAGGCCCCCGTGATCAGAACGATGCGCCGTCCGATCGTGTCGTCCACCGTCATCCTCTCGGTCCCGCCCGGCGACCCCGGGCCAGTGCTTCTAATTCAGAATCACTATGCTGGTTCTAAATGAGAAGTGCAAGCGAACCGAGGCCGCCGCGCGGCCGGGAGGATCCGGCGAACGCGCCGCTGCTGGCCACGATGGATCTCCTCGGCCAGCGCTGGATTCTGCGCATCCTGTGGGAACTGGAAGCCGACCGCCTCGGCTTCCTCGAATTGCGCCGACGCATGGGCAACTGCTCCTCCAGCATGCTGTCGGTGCGCTTGCAACACCTGCAATCCGCGGGCTTGATCGCGAAGAACCCCGACAAGTCCTACGAACTGACCACCGCGGGCACCGAACTCGGCACGGCACTCGGCACGGTCTGGGACTGGTCGCGCCGCTGGCGGATGACCCCCACCGAAGCCGACGCCGGCTGACCGCACCCGAGCGCCCCGCGATTTCCCGGACCGTAGGGCCGCAGATCGGACAACCGCATTTGACCTTCGAGTTGGTTGAGGCCCCATGATGGCCCGGTGACGAGTTCGACAGGGTTGATCACGATCGGCGTGCTGGCGCGGGCCAGCGGGCTCACGGCCAGCGCGCTGCGGTTCTACGACGACTGCGGCCTGCTCGTTCCGGCTCGGGTCGACCCGCTGACCGGCTACCGCTACTACTCCGGCACGCAGCGGGAGCGCGCGACGCTCATCCGTCAATTGCGTGCGATCGATCTCCCGCTGGAGACGATCGCGGAGATTCTCGCCGGTGACAGCGAGCGCGCACGTCGCCTGCTCGATCGTCACGTGGCGGAACTGGCACGGCGGGCGGACGAGGCGGCGCGGGTCGCCGCGCTGGTCACCCGGGCGCTGCGAGCTCACGTCGCGGTCGATGCCGCGGTTCTGGCGGAGGCGCTCGAGCAGGTCCGCACCGCCGCGGCCCGCACCCGCGAGATACCGGTACTGGCCGGGGTTCTGCTGGAAGCGGGCGCGAACGCGGTGACGCTCACCGCGACCGACCGCTACCGCCTGTCCACCCGCACGGTGGTCGCGAATCGGCAGCACGGCGGCGATTGGGCCGTAGTGCTCGACCCGGACGGACTCGAGTCGATCACCGAGCGGCTGCGCGACATGGACGAAGTCGTCGCCACACCGACCGGCGACGGCTTGGTGCTGACCGGCGACGGCGTCGAACACCGGGCGACTGTCATCGATGAACCCTTCCCGGATCACCGCGCCCTGCTCTCCGGGCTCGCACCGGTCCGCACCAGGGCGATCGTCACGCGGCAATTGATGCTGGACCTTCTCGAAAAGGACGACGCCCCAGTACAATTCGCTATCCATCCGTCCGGGATCTCGATATCCGCACAAGGCGGAGCGCGCCGTCTGCCCGCGACGGTCACCGGCTCCGCCATCACACTGTCGTTCGAGCCCGCGACACTGCTGCCCGCCGTGCACACCGCGCTCGGCCCCGAGCTGATGCTCGACATCAGCGCGGCCGACCAGCCGGTGGTGCTGCGCTCCGCCACCGACGGCGACCTCACCACCCTGGCCATGCCCAGACGAACTTCCGGCCGCAACGCCTCGTAATAGTCACCGGACGCCGACGACTGCGGGCGACGCACACTCAGCCCGAGGCCCCGCCCACTTACGCACGCCGATTCTCGCTGAGCGGCTCCAGTCCTACCGCTCACCTGCGATTGCGGCCATCCGCCCCGCCTGCTCCGATGCCCGGCACGGCACCCGAGCCAGCCAGGCGCGATCACCCACGAACCTCTCCGTCCACGCACTCATGAAGGAGCCCCGATGAACCCATCCCCCGACCACACCATGAACACCATTACCAGCGCTGTCGCGCTCGGACACGAAGGCCAACCGGACGAGGCGCGGGACGCACTGCTCGCCGTGTGGGCCTCGCTCGGTCCGCAAGGCGACCCGCTGCACCGCTGCACGCTCGCGCACTATCTGGCCGACTTGCACGACGACGCGGCCGAAGCGCTCACCTGGGACATCCGCGCGCTCGACGCCGCCGACAGCCTTTCGAACGATCGCGCGCATAGCTATGACGGTTCGCTGCGAGTAGACGCGTTCTACCCGTCACTGCACCTCAACCTCGCCGACGACTATCGCAGGCTCAGCTCGTTCGGCGCCGCGCAGCGCGAGATCGAAGCCGCCCGCGCACGATTGCACTTGCTCACCGACGACGGCTACGGAGCGACGATCCGCACGGCGGTGGACGAGGTCGAGTCGGCGATCCGCGAACGGCGCACCGAACGAAGGGGTTCGGCGCCGACCGGTGGCCGATAACGCGCGAGCGGCCCGCACCGATCCGGTGCGGGCCGCTCGCGAACGGACTACTTCAAGCGGAGCTTGCCGAACAGGCCGTCCTTCTCGTCGTCGGGTCCCGCGGTGAAGTACAGCGAGTCGGCGTCGCCGAGACTCTCACCGTTGCCGAACATCAGCGCCCACAATCCCTCGATGGCGACCGGCTTGCCGTCGGCATCGCGCAGGTAGTCGGCGAACTTGCCGGTGGTGTCGTCGTAGGCCAGCACGTGCCCGGCGCCGCCGAAGTTGCCGACCAGCAGTTTGCCACTGAGCGGACCGAAGCCGTCCGGCGCGATCGTCACCGCCCATGGCGCGTTCAGGCGCTTGCCGTCGTCGATGATGCGCACCAGCTTGCCGTTGGCGTCGAACTCGGCCAGCTTGCCCTTGTCCGGCTTGCCGCCCGCCTTCAGCTCTTCGTCCTTGTCCAGCGAATCTTCTTCACCGGCGTCGAACTTCGTTTCGTCCTTCTCGTCCGGCTGCGTGGTGGCGTAGGCGACGAACACGCGATCACCGATGGTCGAGACGTTGAACGGCGCGGGATCGCCCGGCTCGGCCTTCTTCCCCTTCTCCGGCGCGGCCGGGTCGATCGCGTCACCGGTGGCGAACGGGTTGGCGAAGCCGATGGTCGGAATCGGCTGCCAGTTCTTGTCGAACGTCCGGACCTGCGGGTCGGCGCCGAAATCGGCGGCAAGCAGCTTGTCACCGGACGGTGCGAGCGCGATGCCGAAGAACTGCATGCCCAGCGGCTCGCCGTCGAAGACCAGATTGGCCGGGCCGTCGTGGCGCACGATCCGGCCCTCGAAGCCCTGCTCGGTCCACGCGGAGATCTTGCCGGAGTCGGTGGCGAAGATGAATCGCGCCGACCCGTTCAGAGGTCCG
The DNA here is from genome assembly GCF_013315795.1 of Nocardia barduliensis. Taxonomy (GTDB): domain Bacteria; phylum Actinomycetota; class Actinomycetes; order Mycobacteriales; family Mycobacteriaceae; genus Nocardia; species Nocardia barduliensis. The sequence continues at coordinate 6,608 of NZ_JABLTE010000112.1, read as the reverse complement.
CCTTCTGCCTCCACCGGCTGGTCGTGGACGACGAACAGATCGGAGGTGATCGGCGCCGGATTGAACACCACGCCGGTGGTCTTGCCCGCGCTCTTGTCCGAGGTGTCGGCGTCCGCGCCGGGAATGGTGACGATCTTCAGCTGGTCCTGGAAAAGCTTGTGCACCTTCTCGTCCGCTGACTTGGTCACGTCGCCGACGAACTGGAACGACTTGCCGCCCGCGCCGACCCAGAAATGCCCGCCCGCGCCCTTGGGACGGTCGGCGAGCCCCCAGGCGTTCACCAGGTCGGGAAAAACGAACTGCGCCTTGTATTCCGCGTTGTTGGCCGCGAGGTTGGTCTGGACGTATTTGTTGCCGTCGAGCGCGCGCACCTCGTCCGGCTTCGAGTCCGAGCAGCCCGCGGCCAGCATCAGCGCGACCCCGAGCGCCGACGTGCGCAGCAGACCACTTCGGGTCCGCGACCGTGGCACACCGCCACGGCGCGACTCATTCCAGCGTCCGTTCAACTTCCTGTTTCCTTTCCGACCACACCACATTGGTGATAAGGCGAAGCTAACCTTAGCGTGAGCCGATTTCCGCAGTACCCGAACGGCGGGCGAAGGCCGGGTTTAGGCTGTTCGCCGTGGTCGAACCCCAGCCTGCAATTGCCCTGCATCCCGATATCGCCCCGCTCGCTCCACTGCTCGGCACTTGGCGTGGCAACGGGCAGGGTGAATACCCGACCATTCCGCCGTTCGGCTATGTCGAGGAAATCCGGTTCGGCCATCTCGGCCGCCCGTTCCTCACCTACCGGCAGAAGACTCGCGCCACCGACGACGGCCGGCCGCTGCACGCCGAAACCGGCTATCTGCGTTGCCCGCGTCCCGACCGCGTCGAATTGATCCTCGCCCATCCGACCGGAATCACCGAAATCTGCGAGGGCTCGCTCGCCGTCGAGGACGGCACGCTGCGCATGGAATTGGATTCCACCGACATCGGGCGCAGCACGACGGCGAAACTCGTCACCGCCCTCGGCCGTTCGCTGCGCGTGTCCGGCGACACCATCGACTACACACTGCGGATGGCGGCGGTCGGCGAACCCCTGCGGCATCACCTGGCGGCCACCTTGCGGCGGGACTGAACCGGCCGCGCTAGTAAGCGCTCGGCAACCGCCGACGCCCACTCGTCAGCTCGGTGACCAGATCCTCGTAGGCCAGGGCCGATTCGGCCAGCCGCTCCCACGCGAACCACAGGTCCCATTCCTGGTCCTCGGCCATGGCCGCGTACGCGCACGCGCTGAGCCGAGCGAGGCGGTCGACCACCGAGCCGAGCGATTCGGTGTGCAAGTAGGCTCCGCCGCGCGCCGCCGGCAATCGAGGTGCCACCCAGCGGTCGACGTCGCGGATCAGCCGGGCACGGCCTGCCTCGGTCTCGCGAATGTCTGCACCGCCCACGCGGAGCCGACGAGCATGCAGTTCGGTCAGGGCGCGCGCCCGCGACAGCACCGGATGGTCCGACGGCGGCGCGTCCTCCCGGCAGGCTCGCAACAGTTCGCTTCGCGTCGGCAGACTCACGACGCGCCTTTCCCGCCCGCGCTGGCCAGCGCGCAATTCACGATCACCGTGCCCGACGGACGGAACGTGTCCCGCGGAGCCACCACCCATCGGCGGAAGACGCCGTTCGCGTCGGCGGGCGAAGGCAGCGCGATTTCGCCGCCGAACGGCACGACGGACACGTCGATCCGGAACAACGCCGCGAACAGCCGCACATCGTCGGGAAGGTCGGGCCTGCACAAGAAAGTCCATCGGCACGAACGGATATGCCCGACTATCGGACCGAGCGGTAGTCCACGGGAAAGCATGGCCTCGCGCACGCACTGCCCCAGCCTGTCGGGCATCGTGATCCCGCCGACCACGCCCGCCTTCACCACGATCCGGCCGAGCTCCGGGTGTATCCCGGCGGGCAGCCCACAGATGCGGCGGTAAAACGCGCAGCGGGACGCGGGCGTATCCGCGAATGCCGCATGGTTCATTCACCAGCCTCGATTCACATAGTCGGATAAGCGAAAATCCCGGTCGCTGGACCTGGAACCGTTGGCACGGTTAAGGTTTCAGAACTTCTTCGAATCGGACCGGTCGCGTTCAGTAGAGCACCGGGCATAGCTGGGCGGGAATGTTCTCAGTGGTGGAATCGGGCAGATAACGCCCAGGTTCCAAGGCCCCCCGCCAAAAGGTTCCAGTTAGGTACCCGGCCACTAGTTCGGCTACGAAAGGGATTCGTCGTGAGTTCAACAGGTTCCACCCTGCCCCGTCGGATGCTGGGGCGGCAGCTACGGGCGCTGCGAATCGGGGCGGGTATCAGCGCAGAGTGCGCCCGCGACGCGATCGACGTGAGCAAACAGACCCTGTGGCGGATCGAGACCGGGCAGCCGGTCCGGCTTCACTCGCTGGTCATCGAGGGGCTGTGCAAGCTGTACGGGGCGTCCGACGAACGCACCGCCATCCTGCTCAACCTGGTCGAGGAGACCAAGCGCACCGGATGGTGGCACGCCTATGGAGACACCATCGCCGGGGAGTTCAGCCTCTTCGTAGAACTGGAGGCCGTAGCCAAACGTCTCGTCTCCTACCAGACGACCCTTTTACCCGGACTGCTGCAAACCGACGAGTACCGACGCGCGCTGATCTGGGTCGACCTCCCCGGAATACCCGGACAGGAAGTCGAACGGAGGATCGAGATGTTCAGGCAGCGTAAGGCTCGCTTGGACGACTCCACCCCCATACTCGTGGAGGCCGTTATCGACGAGTCCGCGTTACGCCGCGCGATCGGCGGACGATCGGTCATGGAACAACAACTCAGGCACTTGATGAGGGTCGGTGAAAGATCGCACGTTTCGATCCGAGTGATTCCGCTCGCGGCGGAGGCATACTCGGGGCTGGGCGCTGGCTCGTTTGTGATGCTCGACTTCCCGAAACACCCCATCGCCCACCTCACCGAGCCACCGATCGTCTACATACAGGAACTCACCGGTGACCTGTACCTTGAGAAGCCCGAGGAGATTCAGCGATATCGCCAGACGTACGCCAATATCCAGCGATCGGCGCTGAACCAGGAGCGAAGCCGAGCCCTCATCTGCAGGATCGCGAAGGAGTACGCCGAGTGAACATCAGCCTATCCGACGTCACCTGGTTCAAGAGCAGCTATAGCAGTGCGGAGAAAGACTGCGTCGAGGTCGCGTTCCTGGGCGAAAGCTCAGTGGGTGTTCGCGACTCGAAGAATCCAGCCGGACCAGCGCTGGTGTTCACACCGACCGAGTGGGATTCCTTCACGAGCTGGATAACCAGCGGTGACCTCCACACGGCGCAGGTCTGACAAGCTCCGCCGGCGTCCCGGACCCCTTTCGGTGGCGGTCCGGGGCACTCACCGGACGGACGACTCTGAGCGACTCCGCCTGCTCGTCGGGCCGCTTGCACAGTAGGTAACCCCCCGGTAGCGTCGACATTCGCTGCGGGGGGCGGAGAAGCCGGTCCGGCCTCGAAGAGCCAGGGACAATGAACCGGTGCGCAAGGGGAGCCAATGACATCAGGGCGCAATCCACGGCGACTGGCCGTCCTCGCCGTCGGTGCCGCACTCGTTCTGACAGGCTGCGACTCCTCGGCCGGTGATGCCGTGCCGACCGGAACTGCCTCCGCCAGCCCGAGCATCGCCGCTGACGTGCCCACTGGCTACAACCCGTGCACCGACATCCCGCAGAGTGTCCTCGAGTCAGAGAACCTGCGTCACAAAACCAACGAAGACCACAACGCCTCGGGGGGCATCAAGTGGCGTGGTTGCGGATGGGTTCAGCCGGATGGGTACGCACCCGCCATCACCACAACGAATATCACCGTGGACATGGTACGGGATAAGAATTTCGCAGATACCCGTGAATACACCATCAACGGGCGCCGTGCCATCTCTACACGACAGGTCGAGGAGCATCCCGAGAGGGTGTGCACCATAAACGTGGATATAAAGGGCGGAAGCCTCGAATTCTTCCTGAGCAATCCGTCGTCGAATCGTAAGACGGGCCGACTTGATACGTGCGCGCTCGCGAAGACTCTGGCGGAGAAAGTAGTTCCGACCTTGCCCGCCACAGTTTGAAACGCTGATGCGATCGAGTTCACCGGGAGGGAGTAGCACACATGGGTGACGACAACACGGAGCCGCTTCGGCCGATGGCCAACATCTTGAATGCGGCGCGGGAGGGGCAGCTAGGCATCGAGATGTCCGCAGAGGACTTCATCTACATAGACCGAGACTGCGAGTACTTCAAGATCTCCATTCGATCGATTCAGAGGTCCATGGACTTCGTCTCGCGGCATCCCCACTGGGGCTTGGGCGAGGGCAACGGCCACCTGGTATCGGCACAAACTCTGGTCGATAGGTTCAAGGAGAAGGCTCGCGGAGCCGAAGATCTCAACAGTGTTCATCAGATAATGGAAGACCACTACCGCATCGTCGAGGATATCCAAGAAGTGCACCGGCTGGTCCGGGATCGAATCATGCAGGCGGACAGCGATTTTGCGGCAGATTTCAACAGACTGAACACCACACTGCCCGAGCGCCCGCCCGTCGGAGTCCAATTCGCCCCGCCCAGGCTCCCGATTGGACCGAACGAATGAGCGGCTACGAGAACAAGCGTATTCCGAACGGTGGCGAGCACGCCGACAGTTGGGAGCACTCGCAGATCAACGACACGTTCAAGCCGCTCGATCCCAGCGAAGCTTTCACTCAGGCCGACACATACTGGCAAGCTCGCAACGAGTGGGAGCGAGGCGTTGAAACCTTCGCGCGCTCGATCCAGACTTCCATCGCGCAAGCCTGGTCGGGCCCCGCAGCGGAGCAGTCCAAAAGTTCCATCGCCAAGTACACCAGCGACGCGCAGAATCTGACGACCTCTCTGGAGGAGCTGTACTACCGCGTCCGCGACGCCGCCACCGCCATCTCCAATACGAAGAAGGCCCTCCCCGACACCGTCGACTACTCCTGGAACGAGCGCGTTTTCCATCCGTCGCGTTGGATCCTGTCGGACGACCGGTCCGAAGCCGAGCAGGCCGCGCGGGTCGCGATGAAGGAGTACTACGTCCAGCCGTTCAGCGAGATGGACGGCAAGATCCCGGTGCTGCCCACTCCGGTCGGCCCGACCGCGTCGGTCGACATTCCAGCGCCCCCGCCGGGCGGATACCAGAGCGGCGACAGCGGCGGCCCCGGCGCGAACGACACGGGCACCAGTCCCACCGCCACCGATCCGGGCACCTCCGAGAACACGAACGACGACGGCACGCCCGACGAGACGACGACCGAGGAACCACAGTCCGCCGACGAGTCGACGCAGGACCAGCAGTCCTCCGACACGACAACGACCGATACCTCACCCGCCGGTGTGGACCCGACATCGACAACCCCTGCCTCTACCACCGACCCGACCAAGACCACCCCGGCAGGCACCCCGACTACGCACACTCCGGGAGTCACACCGGGCAGCCCCGGATCTCCTGGCACACCGAGCCAGCCGCAACCGGGACGCAGCGTCGCGGGCACACCGGGCATGCCGAGCACAACGATGAATCCGGCGGCTGCCGCCTCGTCGGCCACCGCCGCGCGCGGAATGAGCGGAATGCCGGGCATGATGGCGCCCGGCGCTCGCGGCGGCGGCAAGGACGACGAATCCGAGCACAAGACGCCGGACTACCTGATCACCCAGGAGAACACCGACGAATTGCTCGGTGAGGTGCCGAGAACGCTGCCGGACGGCGTCATCGGCGGCACGCCCACCTGATCGGGCGGCTCTATTCTCGACTCCGCGCCCGCCCGCATCGCTACCGGTGCGGGCGGGTGGACAGTGGCCGCCCCGACGCGGCCGGATTGGACCTCACATGGCTGAATGGATCTGGGAACCGGACGACTTCGCAGCCCTCTGGTACGGCGACGCACACGATCGCATTCCTGGCCCATTGCGCTACACGAGTCGATTCGCCTTTCGCGACGACTTCGCCTCGCACCGCGCCGCCGTGTGGCAGCGCTATTCCGCGGACGAACTGGACGAGATCAACGCGGCCTTCCACACCCTGGGCACTTCCGACCTCCGCATCGAAATCCTCGGCGGCACGTGCAAGCACAAGAACACCACCGGCCCGCACGACATCCGTGAATACCGGATCCTCGGTGCCCGCGATACTTACCGCGCTGTCGTCCTCAGCCAAGCGGGCAATCAACACGAACACGGGCCGATACGGGTGCGGATGTTTCCCGCCGAACAGCTCCCGGCACGCCTGGTGAACGCGATCCCGCCCTGCGCGCCCGGCGGCGAGAAACCCGCCATGTTCCACCCTCACGACCTGACCCCCCGCCGCGACACCTACCTCCAGGACAACGCCCGCAACACCCCTCGCGAGCAGTACCAGCGCCTCCTCGGCCGCCCTGTCGACGGTGGCGGCACCGCCGTCCTGCTCACCGCTCCCCTGCACACCCGCACCAAGCCCGCCAAAGTCCTCCAATGGCACGACATCTCCGACGACGGCCGCTACACCGAACACCGCGCCGACCACATCACCGTCCGCCCCACCACCCCCACCGACCTGACCCCCCAC
>NZ_JABLTE010000111.1 GCF_013315795.1 Nocardia barduliensis | reverse complement strand
GCAAACGCGACGCTCGGCGCGACGGCCATCGGCATCGGCGCGGCGGGCGGCGTCGGCGCGGGCGAGGGGGCGGGTGGAATGCCGGTGGCGGTCGGCTTCGGCCCGGACGCCGTGGCGCTGACCTCGATCACCGACGATCCGCAGGCGCGGACGTTCGCGGTCTCGATCGCGTTCGAAGGATCGCGAGCGGGAGTGGAGACCGGCCGGCAGGCCGTCGTGTGCTTGGGCGCGGCGGCCTTCGCATGGAACGCGACCACCGGCGACGCGTGCCTCGCCACGCCTTTTGGGCTCTGGCAGACCGACTGAACGGGTTACCCTGGTTGACCAGCCCGGATAACGGCGGTCAGGAGGTGACCCCATGGTTTCGGCAATGGCGGCGGACGGCTTCGAGCCCGCCGATTCGGCACGCGAGAAACCGGCGGCACCGCGCGAGATGCTGGTCGACCCGCATTTCATCCGGCTGGCCGATCAATTCTTCGGCATGTTCGCCCAGCCCGCGCGCGGCGGCGGCGCGCTGGCGGTCTATCTCGACGGCCGACCGGTGGTCGACATCTGGGCCGGTTGGGCGGACAAGGAGCGCCGCTGGAGCGGCGACACCGTCGCACTCACCTTCTCCACCGGCAAGGGCGTGGCCTCGACCGTCGTGCACCGCCTCGCCGAACGCGGGCTGATCGGTTACGACACGCCAGTCGCCGAGTACTGGCCGGAGTTCGCCGCGCACGGCAAAGAGGACATCACGGTGCGCGACGTGCTCTCACATCGCGCCGGGTTGCACCGGGTGCGCGGCCTCGTTCCCGGCCGGGAAGGCATCCTGCACTACGACGCGGTGGTGCGGGCACTGGCCGACAGCCCGCCGGACCCGCGCCGCATCCGCACCTCCGGCTACCACGCGATCACCTTCGGCTGGCTGGTCGCCGAGATCGTGCAGCGGGCCACCGGCGCGCCGTTCACCGAGGTGTTGCGCACCGAGATCGCCGAGCCGCTCGGTCTGGACGAATACTGGTTCCGCGTCCCGGAATCCGAACGGCATCGGATCGCCAAGATCTTCCGTCCGCTCGGTCCACCGGGGATCCGCTGGAACACCGCCTCCTCGGTGCTGTCCTGGGTGCGACCCGTGCGCGGACTCGCCGAGGCGGGCATGCCGGAAAGCTTCGACGAGCTGGTCCGCGACCCCCGGGTGCACGACTCGGTGATGCCCGGCTGGAACGGCGTGTTCACCGCCCGCGCGCTGGCGCGGATGTACGGTGCGCTGGCCAACCACGGAGTGGTCTACGTGGGCCGGAGCGGGCACGGTGCCGGCGCGAGTGGATCGGAGCGTCTCGTCCGGTTGCTGCGGCCGGAGACGATCGCGACGATCAACCAGGTACAGCCCGCCCACAGCCGCGACTACGTGCTCGGCGTGCCGATTCGCTTCACGCTCGGCTACCACCGCCCGGTGCTGATGTCCAAGCAGCAGCCGCGCAACGCGTTCGGTCATTACGGCGTCGGAGGCTCCGGCGCGTACGCCGACCTGGATCTCGGCATGTCGATCGCCTTCGTGACCAACGGGCTCGGCAGCATGGTGACCGCACTCGGCGACGCCAGGTTGGCGCGCCTGGCCGCGACGACCCAGACCACGGTGCGCAAACACAAGCAGATCGACCACTAGCGGGCCGTCCGGCGGTTCCCCCGGGCAACCGTCGAACCGCTCCGGCGGCGGTTTCGTGCTCGAGACCACCGTGCCCGGCGCTGGCGCCATTGCGGCCGCGCCGCGCGTGTGAAGTGAGTTCGGTCCGGGTTCGGCGGCCGCCGCGACAGGCCCTCGGGAGCGTCCCGCATTCGATCCCGCACGCCATCGCGGCCGGTTCCCAATCCCGCGATTGGACTACCCCCTATCAGTGACCTTCATCACTAACAGGTTTGTGGCGAACCATCTTTCGCGTATCTATCCACCATCGGCCAACCCTCACATGATCCCCCTGACCGGGCCGTTTCTCCGCACCGATACCCGTCGGAAGCAATTGTGATCCATGGCACAACCTGCTCCTGTGCCGCATCACTCTGAAACGCCACTGGCCGCACCCTGCGCAGAAACGGTAGGAAGGGACGACGGGTCGGGCCGTCGATACCCGTGGGGCGCTCTTCTGGCTCCGCGCTGAAATGAAAGATCTCGCTACGTGCGGGTACGCGTGCGCGCGAGAGATGGAATGGACGAGAAACCTATGCATGCCGCTTTGCACACCGCGTCGTTGCCTGCTCACCGCAAGGGAGCTCGGCTAGCCCGCCGGTTGCGCGAGGGCGTCCTGCTGTCCGCCGCGATCGCGGCGGCCGGTGTCATGCTCGTCGCGCCCGCGCAGGCCGAACCGCTCCCGGGTCTCGATACCGGGTCGGCCGCCGCGGCCACCGAGCCCGCGCCGCAGGCGAACTTCGCCCCGCCCTCGATCAACATCGCCGACGGCGAGGTCGTGGGCGTCGCGCAGCCGATCATCATCACCTTCAAAGAACCGGTGACCGACCACGCCACCGCCGAGCAGGCCATCAAGATCACTTCGTCGAAGCCTGCCCCCGGGCACTTCTACTGGCGCGGTGACAAGCAGGTGCGCTGGCGCCCGAACGAGTTCTGGCCGGACAACACCGACGTGCAGGTGCAGGCGGGCGGTACGACCAGCTCGTTCCGCATCGGCGACGCGTTCGTGGCGACCGCCGACGACGAGACCCACACCATCACCGTCACCCGCAACGGCGAGGTGGTGCGGGAGATGCCCACCTCGATGGGCAAGCCCAAGCACGAGACGCCGAACGGCACCTACATCGTCGGCGAGCAGCAGCGCAAGATGGTCATGGACTCGTCCACCTACGGTGTGCCGATCACCGACCCCGAGGGTTACAAGCTCGAGGTCGAGTACGCCACCCGGATCTCCAACAGCGGCATCTTCGTGCACGCCGCCCCGTGGTCGGTCGCCCAGCAGGGCGTCTCCAACGCCAGCCACGGCTGCCTGAACGTCAGCACCGAAGACGGCAAATGGTTCTTCGAGAACGCGCGCCGCGGCGACCCGGTGATCGTGCAGAACACCCAGGGCGGCACGCTCAGCGCGAGCGACGGCTTGGGCGACTGGAACTGAGAGCGGGAAGTGGCTGGGCGGCCCCGCGGGACCGCCCAGCCACCAGAACTACCAGATCTTCACGCGCTCAGCGGGTTCCAGGTACAACGCGTCGCCGGGCTTGACGTCGAACGCTTCGTGGAAGCTGTCGATATTGCGCACGACCGCGTTGCAACGAAACTCCGCCGGCGAGTGCGGGTCGGTGGCGAGCCGGCGGACGGCCTCCTCCGCACGAACTTTCGTGCGCCACACCTGCGCCCAGCCGTAGAACACCCGTTGCAACCCGGTGAGCCCGTCGATCTCCGGCGCGGCGGCGCCGTCCAGCGAGATCTTGTAGGCTTCCAGCGCGATGGAGAGGCCACCGAGGTCACCGATGTTCTCGCCGATGGTGAACTGGCCGTTCACGGTGTGCTCGTCCGGCAGTTCCTTGGGTGAGAGCACGTCGTACTGATCGATCAACGCCCTTGTCCGCTTGCCGAATTCGGCGCGGTCCTCGTCGGTCCACCAGTCCATCATGTTGCCGTCGCCGTCGTACTTCGCGCCCTGGTCGTCGAAGCCGTGCCCGATCTCGTGCCCGATCACCGCGCCGATGCCGCCGTAGTTGGCCGCGTCGTCGGCATTCATGTCGAAGAACGGCGGCCGCAGGATCGCGGCCGGGAAGACGATTTCGTTCATGCCCGGGTTGTAGTAGGCGTTCACCGTCTGCGGGGTCATGAACCACTCGTCCCGGTCCACGGGACCGCCGAGCTTGTTCATTTCCCGATCGTGCTCGGCCGCATAGCCTCTGCGATAGTTTCCGACCAGGTCGGCCGGGTCGATCACCACGCCGGAGTAGTCCCGCCACTTGTCCGGGTAGCCGATCTTCGGAGTGAACTTCTCCAGTTTGGCCAGCGCGGCGATCCTGGTGCCCGGACCCATCCACTCCAGCTCGGCGATATTGCGGCGGTAAGCCTCCTGCAGGTTGGCCACCAATTCGACCATCCGGTCCTTGGCCTCCGGCGGAAAGTGCTCGGCCACATACAGTTTGCCGACCGCTTCGCCGAGCAGATCTTGCACCAGCGTGACGCCGCGCTTCCAGCGTTCCCGGTTCTCCTCGGCGCCGGTGAGCGTGCGGCCGTAGAAGTCGAAGTTCTCCTCGACCACCGCATCGGTCAGGTAGGGCGCCCGCGAGCGCAGTACCCGCCAAACCGCCCACGCCTGCCAGTCCGCGAGCGACTCCTCGGCCCAGAGCCGCGCGAACGTGCGCAGGTAATCCGGCTGACGGATCACCAGCTCGGCGAACAGCTCGGGACCGGCGCGGTCGACGCCGTCGGCCAGCGCGGAAGCCCACGCGGCCCAATCGAACTCGGGATTGTCCGCGACCAAGGCGTCGAACGCCACCAGGTTGTACCTGAGTTCGGCGTCGCGGCGGCGCACCACGTCCCAGTGCCCGGCGGCCAGTTTCCGCTCCAGCCTGAAGACGCGGTCGCCGACGGACTCGAGGTCCTCCGGCAGCAGCCCGGCTACCCGCTGGTCGGCGGCGGCCAGGGCGAACATGCGGTTGACGTGCGCGATGTATTTCGCCCGGATCTCGGCGAACTCGTCCTGCCGGTAGTACGACTCGTCGGGCAGGCCGATGCCGGACTGGGTGGCGTGCACCAGGTAGCGGTTGGAGTCCTTGTCGTCGGTGTCGACGAAAACGGCGACGGCGCCACCGACGCCGGTGCGCTGCAACCGGCCGAGCAGCGCCGCGAACGCCTTCTTGTCGCCGACCTCGGCGATCGCGGCGAGTTCGGGGGCGATCGGCACGAGCCCGGCGGCGGCCACCGCCTCGGTGTCCATGAAGCTGGAGTACAGGTCGCCGATCTTGCGGGCGTCGCTGCCGGGCTCGGCCTCGGCGTCCGCGGCATTCTGAATGATCGTCTTGACGTCCAGCTCCGCCTGGTCGTACAGGGCGCGGAAGGCGCCGTCCACGGCCCGGTCGGCCGGAATCCGATGCTCAGCCAGCCATTTGCCGTTGACGTGCGCGAACAGGTCGTCCTGCACCCGCACGCTCTGGTCGAGGTGGGACAGATCAATACCGGAAGGACGGGTCGGTTCGGAAGTCACGGTCTCCAGTATGCCGGTGTGTACCCGGGTAGGCCCTCCGGCCAGGGCCGCCGAGCAGGGAAATCAGGCGGGCGACACGACGCGGTCGAATTCGCCGTCGTGCGCGCCGAGCAGGAAGGCGCGCCACTCCTCCGGAGTGTAGACAAGAGTGGTCGCGCCGTGACGCAGTGCGGTGTGACCGTCGGCGGTGGTGTGCGCGCGCAGGTTGCCCTGCGATCGCGCGTTGGTGCGCAGGCCGTCGAGGAAAACGGTCCATTCGGCTGCGGTGACGGTGATGACGGGCTCTTCGACGGGGCGGCCTGCCGGGTTGCGGCGATACTTGCTGTCACGGATGAGCACCGCTGAACCCTCGAACCGAACCTCGACGCACTGGTTGCCATTGTTCGATCTGGTCGATGTGAACCAGCCGGTGCGTACCGGCCGTGCGGTGGTGGCCATGGGCAGGATTTTACACGCGGGAATACCGTCTGATCAGGGCTAACGACTCCATACGTGAGAGCGACTGCCGCACCGCGCGCTGGTATGCGAAGCGTAGATCGCGGACCAGCTCCGGGTCCTCGACGGCCCCGCCGAACACCGCGCTCTCCACCCAGCCGAAGGTGGGCAGCTGCTCGCCGGCGAAGTCGATGAGGTGGAAGCTCGACCCGCCGAGCACCGCGCCCGCGCTGGCCGTGAACGGGATGACACGCACCTCGACGGTGTCCAGTTCCTCGATCACTTCCGCCAGGTACTCCAGCTGCCCGCGCAGCACTTCCGGACCTCCGGTCTGCTGTAGCAGGGTGCCCTCGCCGAACACCGCGGTCAGCTCGACCGGATGCGCGCCGCGCAACCGCTCTTGGCGCCGCATCCGGATCGCCACCAACTGCTCGACCTGGACGGGGCGGATCATCACGTCGGCACTGATCAAGGCGCGAGCGTAGTCCTCGGTCTGCAACAACCCGGGCACGACGAGGCTGTCGTAGCTGCGAATGCTCTGCGCGCCGTATTCCATGCCGTACAGGCGCTGCAACTCCGGCCCGATCAGCGCGGAGGACTTCGTCCACCAGCCGCGCTGCTTGCTGGCCTCGAGCAGGGCCAGCAGCTCGGCGCGTTCCTCGGCTTCCACCTCGAGCAGTTCGAGCACCGGGCCGATGGTCTTGGTGGTGAGTACCCGCCTGCCCTTCTCGACATGCGACCAGTTGGCCGGGGTGAATCCCACCCGCCGCGCGAAGCCCGCGGAGTCGAACCCGCGCTGTTCGCGCAGTTCACGCAGCCGAAGCACCAGTTCCCAGCGGGCAACGGTGGGCGAGACGGGTGCCATATGTGGGGATGCTACGCCCACTCGGACGCGCCGCCCGGTGACTATTGTCAAGCGACTTGACCGGGGCTACTGTCGAGGACCAGCGATCGTTTCTCCCGAGCACGCTCCACCGCAGCGAGGCGAGGTTGTCATGAGTACATCGCGCATCGAATCAGGCAGGCAGCTCGCGTCCACGGACTTCCCGGCGATCCAGGACGCGTTCGCTCGCTGTCGCCGCTACCGCGAGGACAACAGGCTGTACGCCCTCGTCGACCCGATCCTCGGTCGCATCATGCTGGAAGTCGGAGCGGTCGGAGCGGTCGTGATGCCCGCCGCGTTCGGCCGGCGCGTGCGCGATCGGTTGGCGGCCGGACCCGAGTCCCGGCCGGGACCGGTCATCGCGCATCCGCGAGCGGATCGCTGGACGTTCCTGACCGGCCCCACCGACAACTCCTATCTGGACACCGGACTGTTCGCCGATCTGTTCCGGGTCTGCGCCTCGATCGCGTTGCCTGGCAGCCATATCGTGCTGCCCTCGCCCACCGACGAGCACGGCGGCTACCGCACCTGGGTCGTGGCGCCCGACGGCGACTTCCGCCGCGCATTCGCCGAGGTGATCGCCGCGACCCGGGCGTGCGCCGCGGCTACCGGGGCGTCGGCGCGGGTGGCGGAGTGAACGTGACGCTGTACCTGTCCTGCAGCTTCTGATTCCAGTCCCGCTCGCACTGCTCGATCTTGGACTGGTCGTTGCCCGCCTTGTTCACGCAGTCCACGAAGTCCTTGCCGCCCGAATCGATGAAGAAGCTGTAACCGACGATGGTGAGCAGCACGGCGCCGACGATGCCCAGCACACCCAGGACCACGCCCGCCACCGCCATGCCCATACCGCCCGCGGTGCCCGCACGCGCCTTGACCACCGCGATGATGCCGAGAATGACGGCGAAGATGCCGCAGAGATAGCCGCCGATGATGGTCCAGAAGAACAGCAGCGCGAGGATGCCGAGCACCAGCGCGGTGATCGCCAGACCGCGGCCTTTCGGCGATTCCTGCCAGTAGGCGGGCTGGCCAGGGTACTGGCCGCCCGGGGGCGGCGGATATTGCCCCTGCGGCGGGTACTGGCCGGGCGGCGGGGGCGGATATTGCGACATGGACTTCCTCTCCGTCGGTGCCCTGCGATGCTCGGTCCGGACGGGTAGGTCCGGGGTGCACGCGGTCGCCTACTGATCGCGCTCCCTACGGACGGATGTTAATGCGAACCGGCTACTGGGCGCCCAGTCGTGCGTGCATCTCCCATACCAGTATTTCCGAAGGCTGCCGCGCCACCACACGTTGGCCCCCCGACCTGGTCAAACGCACCGCGTCTCCCTCGTAGAGCGGGCCGACGCCCGCCATGTCCACCTCTCCGCGCGCCACGAACAAGTGCAGGTAGGGCGCGTCGGGTAGGTCGATCGCCTGCTCGGCGCCCGGCTCCGCGCTCGCCATGCGCGCCACGTGCAGCGCCGAATGGCTGCTGTTGATGGCGATGGCGGTGCGATCGCGGTAGCGGGGCAGGCCCGAGGCGACCGTCACCAGACCGCCGCCGGCCAGCTCGTCGTCGATTTCGAGCTGCTGGTAGCCGGGGGCGAGACCCGGCTCGTCGGGCACGACCCACATCTGCACGAAATGAACGGGCTCGTCGTGTTCGGGGACCCGGCCGTCCAACCGCCACGAGTCGTTCTTCTCCGAATGCAGGATGCCGGTGCCCGCGCTCATCCGCTGGGCCAGCCCGGGATAGATCACACCGCTGTGTCCCAGCGAATCCTGGTGCACCAGGCTGCCGCCGAGCACCCAGGTGACGATCTCCATGTCCCGATGCGGGTGGGTGTCGAAACCCTGCCCCGGGGAGACCACGTCTTCGTTGTTGACCAGCAGTAGGCCGTGGTGGGTGTTCTCGGGATCGTAATGTTCCCCGAAGGAGAACGAGTGCTTCGAATCCAGCCAGGAGACCCGCGTCTTCATGCGGTCGCCGCCACGGTGGACATCGATGTGTGGTGTCGTGAGTGTGGACATCATGGTCCTCCTCTCGGGACCGTGCACCGATCGCCATTCAGGGTAGGAGCACTTCCACCGCGGTACTCCACATTCCTAGTAAATTGTGCCGCACTCGGCATTTTACGCGAGCGACCGGAAGGTGAACGGGAGGCGAGCAGAACCAACCGGTACGTCGAAACGTCGGGTCACCTCGTCGGATATCGCGGACCGGCCCGGATTGCCAAGTGTCACAACGACAACCGGAGGTAACGACGTGCTTGACCCGGACGACCTCGCCCGGATGGAGCAGCAACTCCGCAGCGAAGCTCGTCGCGACGGCATCGAGCATTTCGTGATCGGCGTCGCCGTGTTCCGCGACGGACGGCTTCTGGTGGTGCGCCGGGTCGCCGACGACTATCACGGCGGTATGTACGAACTGCCCGGCGGGGGCGTCGAATCGGGTGAGACATTCGCCGAGTGCGTGGCGCGGGAATTGCTGGAGGAAACGGGGCTGCGGATCCGCGCCGTCACCGACTTCCTCGGTGGGTTCGATTACGCCACCCGGACCAAGTCGAAAGTGCGGAAATACTGCTTCGTCGCGGAGGCGGAACCGGGCGAGGTCGCGCTCGCGCCAGGGGAGCACGACGCCTGCGCGTGGATCGACGCGAGCGCGGTCGACGAGCTGCCGATGGCGCCGGATATGCGCAAGACGGTGAGCATGCTCATCGACCGCGTGTGACCCGCCCGCCCCGGGGGTTCGCCGCCGTAGCCCGAGCGTGCGGCATCGTGGGCGAACGAAGGTACGCTCACGGACGTGTCGACTGGTCACGCCGAAGGCCGCACTCCCGCAGAGCATCGGCCGGTTGGTCTGCGTGTCACGCTTCGGCAGAGTCCGGGCGTGTCGCGGCTGGCCGTGGTGCGTTTCGCGGGGCAATTCGGCGACGGAATGTTCCAGGCGGCATTGTCCGGCGCGATCCTGTTCAACCCCGAGCGGCAGACCGACCCGCTGGCCATCGCGGCGGGCTTCGCGGTGCTGCTGCTGCCGTATTCGCTGATCGGACCGTACGCGGGTGCGCTGCTGGACCGGTGGGACCGGCGCGGCGTGCTGCTGGCGGCCAACCTGGTGCGCGCTGTCGCCATCGCGCTGGTGAGCGTGGGGCTGCTGGCCGGGGTCGGCGAGACGCCGCTGCTGTTGCTGGCCTTGGCGGTGGTGGGCATCAGCCGATTCGTCCTGGCGGGCGTGTCGGCGGCACTGCCGCGGGTGCTGGCGCCCGCGTGGCTGGTGCCGATGAACTCGGTTCTGGCCACGGTCGCCTCCGGATGCGCCGGGCTGGGAGCGGCCGTCGCCGTGGGTGTGATCGGGTTGATCGGAGCGGGGGACTTCGGCTCGGCGGTCGCTGTCGCGATCAGCGGCACCGGGTCCGTGCTCGGCGCGATACTCGCGGCCGGGTTCCGGCCGCGCATGCTCGGCCCGGCGCCGGACGCGGCGAAAGGGGAGAACACCGTGCACGCGATCGCCACCGGTCTGCGTACCGGCGCCGGGGCGGTGTGGGAATCGCGGGTGGTCACGGCGGCGATGCTGGGCATCGGGACGCATCGGATCGTCTTCGGCATGAATACGCTGATCATGGTGCTGGTCTTGCGCCAGACCCCGATGGACGGCTCCGGACTCAGTGGTGGCCTGGTCGGTTTCGGCGTCGCGATAGCCGCCACCGCGGCGGGGATGCTGGTGGCCGCCGTCGTCGCGCCACTGCTCATTCCGCGGCTGGGGCGGGCGCGCACCGTGGTCGTCGGTCTGGTCTCCGCGATACTGGTGCAGCTCACGTTCGTCACCCCGATCGCGTTCGCCGACTCGGGCGCCGCGGTGGAGCGAGCGCACGAACTCCTCTTGGTGGGTGCCTTTCTGCTCGGCCTGGCCGGACAGACGATCAAACTGACCGGTGACGCGACCATGCAGATCGATATCGACGACGCCCGGCGCGGTCAGGTGTTCGCGTTGCAGGACACCGTCTTCAACATCGCGTTCGTGCTGGCGATCGCCATCGCCGCGCTGGTCGTCCCGGACGACGGCCGCTCGGCCGCCGTGGTACTCGGTGGCGCGGCGGTCTACGCGGCGGGCATCGCTGCCATCGCGTTGAACACGCGCCGCGGGGCGCTCAGGCGATGAAGGGCTCGTCGCCGAGATTTCGTCCGTCGCGGCCGAGCCGGTGGACGACATGCTCGGGCAGCGGTCCTGCGGCCACGCCGTCGGATGGTGCGCCGAGCTGATCCGGCTCCGGCAGTAACGAATCCGGGAGCTGTTCGGGATCGGGCGGACGATCGGGTGCCTGCGCGTCCGTGCGCACGATCCAGTCGAGCTGCTCGCTGGCTGCATCGCCGGGCAACCCGGTGACGTGGTGGTTCCACGTGCCGAGGCCGGTGGGATCGGTGAAGAAGTGGTCGAGCACCCCGTCGTCGTCCAGATCCAGCGCCGCGATGTCGGCGTGGCCCGAGCCGGCCGAATCCCACAGCGCGTCGTCGGCGATGCCGTCCCCGTCGAAGTCCAGCCGCACCGCGTCGGCCGTGCCCGTGCCGCCGAGTTCCAGGTCGGCCTCGCTGGTCCAGACGTGCACGGTTCCGTCACCGGTGCCGAACACGTACTCGATCTCGTCCATATGTCCTTGGACGCGCGCGGAGCCGCTCCGGTTCCATCGCGGCTTCTCGATTCATCGTCCCCCGTTCGCGCCTGTCGTTCCGGTAAGTTGACTCGTCAGCGGCCGACCGACAGGAGTCAACACGACATGGGTTCTCCGGTGCACCACCTCGACGCGGTACGAGAACTACTGGGCACGGGGCAAATTCGGTCCGCCACCGGGCGCCCGATCACCGGATAGCCGCGGCCGGGCCGACGTGACGCGCGCATCCGCAACCGCATCCCCCTGGGCGCCTGCCATGCTCGGCGCACTGCTCGTCGGCGCCCTCGCCGTGCCGATGCCCACCGCGCAGGCCGCGCCGTTCCCCTGGGCGCCGCCGCCGGTGAACAGCTGCGGCGAGATCGGTTTCGACCCGCTCAACCGCCAGCCCGATCCGGCACAGCCCCCGCCGCCACCGCTGCCGCCGCAGATCGACATCCCGGTGCCGATCCCGGAGCTCACGCCGGTTCCGGTGCCCGACCCGCCGCAGGACAACACGCGCATCGTCCCCGACCCGCTGCCTGCGAATCCGTGCGACAACCCCTGCCCGGACATCAGGGACAATCCGAAGCATCCCGAGCCCGATCCCGACCCAAGCCCGACCCCGGAGACCGGCGCCGGCGAGGGGACCGGTTCGAGTTCCGGCTCCTCCGGCTCGTCCGACTCCGCCCCGGGATCCGGGTCGGGCAGCGGTTCCGGCTCGGGATCAGGTGCGCCGGTCAAGCTGCCGCGCATCGAGTTCAAGCCGGAGATCGAGCCGATTCCGGTGCCGGTGCCCGGCGGACCGGGCGAGCAGCCGCAACCCGCACCACCCCACGTGGTGCATCCGGCGGAACCCGGTCCGCTCGCGGCGCCGGTGGCCGCGCCGACGGTCGAGTCGGTCCGGCTGGTCGAGCAGGTGACCGGGCACGGCTCGGAGAACCGCACCGACATGCGCTGGCAGGTCGACGGAACCGATCTCGGGTTGATGTGGGAGACCGCGCCAGGTGAGGTCGCCGTGGTGTTCGGCGACACCTTCGGCAAGGGCTGGGGTGGCGGTGGCGCGGGCAACGACGAGCAGGACTGGCGCAGCAACGTCATCGGTTTCAGCACCGACCGCGACCTGTCCGACGGGCTGACCCTGGACACCTTCGCCCAGGACAGCCGCTGTCACGCGGCGGAGATCCTGGGCAGTCGCAAGATCAAGAACTGGGAGACCACCACGATCCCCACCTCCGGATTCGCCGTGGGGAACCGCCACTACCTCAGCTACATGTCGGTCAACCGGTGGAGCCGCATCCCGGGGCTGTGGTGGACCAATTACGGCGGGATCGCCTACTCCGACGACCACGGGCGAACCTGGCGGAAAGACCAGCATGCCAAGTGGGAGAACCTGTTCGGTCTGGGCAAGTTCCAGGTGGCGGCGATGGTGCCGCAAGGCGACTACGTCTACATGTTCGGCACGCCCAACGGGCGCATCGGCCTGATCGCCCTGGCCCGCGTCCCCGCGCACCAGATCCTCAACAAGTCCGCCTATCAGTACTGGGTGGACGGCAACTGGGCGCCCGCCGCCGAGAACCAGGCCACCCCGCTGGTGCTGGGCATGGCCAGCGAACTCTCGGTGCGCTACGACCGGGAGACCGAGCAGTGGCAGATGGTGTACCTGGATTCGGCGCGGGGCGCGATCGTGCTGCGTACCGCGGCGAGCCCGCAGGGCGCGTGGACGGACGCGATCCCGCTGGTGTCCACCGCCGACTACCCGAAGTCCTACGGCGGGTTCATCCATCCGTGGTCGACCGCCGAGGACCTGTACTTCCTGATCTCGGCGTGGGACAGCTACAACGTGTATCTCATGCACGCCCGGCTGCCTCACGGCGTGAGCCCGGGTCAGCCCGCACGCACGAACCGCACCGGCTGACCGGGTCGGGCTTGCGCGATCGCGTCGACGTCGGCATCGATGAGCACCCCGATCACCGGATAGCCGCCGGTGACCGGGTGATCGGCGAGGAAGACGACCGGCTGTCCACTCGGCGGCACCTGGATCGAGCCCAGCGCCATGCCTTCGGTGGGCAGTTCGCGGGTGACCCTGCGGGTCAGCGGTGGACCGGTGCGGCGATCCAATCGCGCGCCGATCCGGTCGGTCTCGGAGGACACCTCCCACTCGCCCTCGAACAACGCCGCGGCTTCGGAGAACCAATCGTCGCGCGGCCCGAGCACAGCGCGGACGGTGACGGCGTCCGCGGGCAACTCGGCGACCGGGGCGAAGTCCACGATCGGAATCGTGCGCGGCGATGGGCCGACCGGGAGGCGATCACCCTTGCCCAAAGGCTCCGGCCCCAGCCCGGACATGGTGTCGCGGCTGCGGGAACCGAGCGTCGCCGGTACGTCGACGCCGCCGCGCACCGCGACGTAGCTGCGCAGTCCGACGGAGGCGTAGCCGAGCCGGAGCGCCTGGCCCGGCTCGAGTTCCAGGACGCTCGCGTGCCCCACCGGCCTGCCGTCCACGGTCGCGGGCGCGGGCGCACCGGTGACCGCCAGCATGACGTGCTCTTCGGCGCGCAGGGCGAGCCCGCCGAGCAGCACTTCGATCGCCGCATGCCCTTCCGGGTTGCCGACCAGCCGATTGGCCAGCCGCAGTGCCCCGCGATCGGCCGCCCCCGCGACGCCGACACCGGAGTCGAACCAGCCCGGCCGCCCGAGATCCTGGATGGTCGCGAGTGGACCGACCTCGTCTACGACGATCATCCGCCGTTCCTCACATCGGCGAATCGGACCGTGGCGCCCGCGCGGATCACCGCGGGCGGGTCACGATCGACATCCCACATCCTGAGGTCGGTGCTGCCGATCAGCTGCCACCCGCCGGGCGTGCTGCGCGGATATACCGCGCTGTATCCACCGGCGAGCGCGACCGCGCCCGCCGGAATCGCCGTGCGCGCCTGCGCTCTGCGCGGAACGGACAACCTGCCGTCCGGCGATTCCAAGTAACCGAAGCCCGGCGCGAACCCGACGAAGGCACACCGCCACACCGTGCCCGTGTGCGCGGCGATCACCTCCGCCGTCGTGAGTTCCAGCAACCGTGCCACCTCATCGAGATCGGCGCCGTCATAGCGCACCGGGATCGACACCGGTTCGGCTCGGAAAGCATTGTCCGGCAATGTTCCACGGGAAACACCGGCGGGCTGCTCGGCGTGCAAGGAGATGAGGAGCGTCGTCAGCGCACGGCGGACCGCTTCGCCGTCGCGCGGGGAATCGAGCGTCAGCAGTACGGTCTCCGCGGCCGGAAGCAGATCCTGCACGCCGGGTACCGGGCGATCCCGCAGTGCGGTGACCAGTTGCGCCACCATGTCACGCCGCTGGGGCGTGATCAGCAGCGCCCGATCGCCCGCCGCGCGGATCGCCTCCTCCGCGGCCTGCCGTTGCGCGCGGGTCACCGCGCCTTTCGTCGTCATGCCCCTCAGCCGAACGGCTCCACCGGCACGCCGACTTCGTCCAGCGCGGCGCGGATGGACCGGGCCATCTCCACCGCGGCGGGCGAGTCGCCGTGCACGCAGATGCTCGCCGCACGCACCGCGACCGCGCCGGAGCCGTCGGCCGCCCGGGCGGCGCCCGACTTCGCGATCGAAACCGCTTGGGCGACCGCCTCCTGCGGTTCCAGCACCGCCCCGGGAGTACCGCGCGCGGCCAGCGAGCCGTCCGGCGTGTACGCACGGTCGGCGAAACCTTCGCCGACGAAGCGCACCCCGGCGGCCTGCGCCGCGGCCTCCAACTGGGTACCCGCCGGGCCGAGCAGGGCCAGCCGGGGGTCGTACTCCGCCATCGCGGCCAGCACCGCGTCGGCCAGCGTCCGATCGCGCGCGGCCGAGTGATACAACGCCCCATGCGGTTTCACGTAGCGCACCCGGTCGCCCGCGGCTTTCGCGAAAGCGTCGAGTCCGCCGATCTGATACAGCACCTCGTCGCGAAGTTCGCCGGGCGCGACGGCGATCTCTCGCCTGCCGAAACCGGCCAGGTCGCGATAGCCCACGTGTGCGCCGACCCGCACGCCCTTCCGCACTGCCAGCGCGCAGGTTCTGCGCATGATGGCAGGGTCGCCCGCGTGGAACCCGCAGGCGATGTTCGCGCTGGTGACGATGTCGAGCATGGCGGCGTCGTCGCCCATCGTCCACGGTCCGAAGCCCTCGCCGAGGTCACTGTTCAGATCCAGCGCCATGTGCGTCCTCCAGTGTGTTGCCGACGGCCTTCCGATTCTCGTGCCGGAGCGCTGTCCCGGGCAAGGTCGCGCCGACCGCGCGACCTGGGTCACAGCGCGCGGATTCGGCCCGCCGCGCCAAGTACGCTCAGTTCAATCATGGCCACGTATTTCGATCCGAAGTCCTGGTCGCCGCTGCGGGCTGTCGATCTCGGAAAGCGCCTGTTCGATCAATCCTGGCTGGAGCAGTGGGTCGCGCTGAGCACCGCCTGGATGGATCCGGTCGCCGACCTCGGCGCGGGCACCGTCACGGCGTTGCTGCCCGATGTGCTGATGACCATGCTCAGCGAGGGCATCCTGAGCCGGTTCGGCGGGCAGGAGGTCAGCGCCACACTGCTCGGTCACGACCTGCACGCCACCTTGCAGGTGCTCAAGGTGCGCCGCCGCGGCGCGCACTTCCAGACCAAGACCGTGTTGTCCCGGCTGCGCTGGGACGATCACCCGATCGAGACCGTCACCGTCATCGCGCACGGCGTCCGCCTGATACCGGGCGTGCCGACCAAGGTGCGCACCGCCCGGCTCGACCTCGACGGCACCGTCACCACCGCGGCGCTGGTCGGGTGGCTCAACACCCAGCCCCTGGACTGGACACTGGACGTGCACTCCAGCGGACTGATCCGAGCCCGGCACCGCCGCCGACTGCTCACCGCGCTGGTGGACGCGTCGGTCCGCGACAACCGGCTGTCCATCGAGGTGCGCAGAGCCACCTGGTTCGGCGTGCCGATACCCCGCCGCGCGATCCACATCCCCGTCATGCCGCTCGAGCACCTGCCCAAGAACGCCCGGATCGCGCGCGCCGACCGGGAGGGCGATCTGATCCGGTTCCGCGTCGAACTGCCGGAGATCACCGGCTCGTTCGATCTCGCCCAGATGCGCTCCGCGATCCTGGCCGGCACCACCCTCATCGTCTTCTGACCCGTCAGCCCTGCGTCTTCCACCATTCGAGCAGCGCCGCCTCGGCGTCGTCCCTGCTGAGCGGGCCGCGGTCGAGGCGCAGCTCCTTCAGATAACGCCAGGCCCGCCCGACCTCGGGGCCGGGTGGCACGCCGAGCAGCTCCATGATCGCGTTGCCGTCCAGATCTGGGCGGACCTTGGCCAGGTCCTCCTGCTCCCGCAACCGCTCGATCCGCGCCTCCAGTTCGTCATAGGTGGCGCGTAGCGCGGCGGCCCTGCGCTTGTTGCGGGTGGTGCAGTCGGCGCGGACGAGTTTGTGCAGGCGGGGGAGCAGGTCGTCGGCGTCGGTGACGTAGCGGCGGACCGCGGAATCGGTCCACTGGCCTTTGCCGTAGCCGTGGAAGCGCAGGTGCAGGAACACCAGCCGGGCCACGTCCTCGGTGAACTGCTTCGGATACTTCAGCGCCCGCATCCGTTTGCGCACCATCTTCGCGCCGACCACTTCGTGGTGGTGGAAGCTGACGCCGCCGCCCGGCTCGTTGCGCTTGGTGTCGGGCTTGCCGATGTCGTGCAGCAGCGCGGCCCAGCGCAGCACCAGGTCGGGGTCGCCCTCCTCTTGGTCGATCGCCTGCTCCAGCACGGTGAGCGAATGCCAGTAGACGTCCTTGTGCTGGTGGTGTTCGTCGATCTCCAGCTTCATCGCGGGCACCTCCGGCAGCACCCGCTGCGCCAGCCCGGTCTCGCACATCACGTTGATGCCGTCGATCGGATGCGCCCCCCCGATCAGCTTGTCCAGCTCGACCCGCACCCGCTCGGCGGTGATGCGGTCGATCTGGTCGGCCATCGCGGTGATCGCGGCGCGCACCCTGGGATGCAATTCGAAGCCCAGCTGCGAGACGAACCGCGCGGCGCGCAGCATGCGCAACGGGTCGTCGTTGAACGAGTCCTCCGGTGCGGCAGGCGTATCCAGCACGCCCTCGAGCAGGGCGGTCATCCCGTCGAGCGGGTCGACGAACTCCAGCGCGCCGTCCGCGCCGATCTTCACCGCCATCGCGTTCACCGTGAAGTCCCGGCGCACCAGATCCTCGTCGAGCGAGTCGCCGAAGGTCACCTCCGGGTTGCGCGACACCCGGTCGTAGCTGTCCGCCCGGAACGTGGTGATCTCCAGCTGCTGGCCGGCCCTTGCCGCGCTGACCGTGCCGAACGCCAGACCGCCGGTGTCCCACAGATGATCGGCCCACCCGCGCAAGATGTCCTGCACCGCTTCCGGGCGCGCGTCGGTGGTGAAATCCAGATCGGTTCCGAGTCGGCCGAGCACCGCGTCCCGCACACTGCCACCGACCAGGTACAGCTCGTGCCCCCGCGCAGCGAACATCTCGCCGAGGGGCGTCAGCACATCCGACAGCCCCCCGAGCGTCACCGCCGCCGCGGCCAGCAATCGGGTACGTCTATCCAGCGCAGCGTCCTCGGACTTCGGCGAAACCACGAATGAGCAGCTTACCGAGCCGCCACAGCGAATACGGCGGCGCAGCCCCGCACAGCAGCCCCGATATATAAGGACTCCGATATCAACCCAGCCAGCGGCCTCCGACCACGCCTCCCGATCACGAGCCTCCATCACCAGAACCACCAACCGCGGACTGATCCCGCACGCCGCCGGTCCGCCGGTTCCAGAGAAGACGAGACAAATCAGCGCCGTCCGCGCCGCTCATGGCCGAGTGACCGCAGTCACGATGCATCACGACCACCGATCGACCCCGACCACCAGCCACCCAAATCACACGCACTTCGTCCTGACCTCGGCTGCCAGCGCATAGACCAACGCGCCCGGCACACCCCACCCCAGGTTTCGAGCGAGCGACCGAGCATCCACCGTTCACCACCCTGCTCCCGCCCAAGCAGCCGCCGTACACCACCAATCACCGATCGACCCGACGATCAGCCGCTCCCAACCGCGTGCACGATGCCCAGCGCCCGAAGACCAACGCGCCCGGCGCACCCTGACCCCAGGTTTCGAGCGAAGCGAGACCGAGCATGCGCCGTTCGCGGCCCGGCTCGCGTTTGCGCGGCCGCCGCGCAAGCGACGAAGGAGCAAGCGGCGGCCGCGCAAACGCGAGCCACAAAGGGGCCGCGAACACGCAGCGCCGCAGGCGCTGCAAATCCAACACAGTAGGATTGCCAGGTGTCTCCGGCCGATCGTGCGAACAGTCGACGCCGCCAGCCTCGGCGCCGCGGTTCGGCCGCCAATGCCGCGAAGCCGCGGATGCGTACGGTACGGGAGACGTCGGCGGGGGGTCTGGTCGTCGACGGCTTGGACGGGCCGCGGGAATCACGCAGCGCCGCGCTCATCGGACGCACGGATCGCCGTGGGCGGTTACTGTGGTCGCTGCCTAAAGGACATATCGAAGAAGGTGAGACCGCCGAGCAGACCGCGATCCGCGAGGTCGCCGAGGAGACCGGCATCAATGGTGTCGTGGTCGCCGAACTCGGCAGCATCGATTACTGGTTCGTGACCGACGGTCGGCGGGTACACAAAACGGTGCATCATTATCTGCTGCGTTCGGTCGGTGGTGAACTGTCGGATGCCGACGTGGAAGTGACCCAGGTCGCCTGGGTCCCGTTGAGTGAATTGGATTCTCGGCTGGCCTACGCGGACGAGCGGCGGCTGGCGGAGATGGCGAACAAGCTGATCGACCGGATGGAGACCGGCAAGCGATGACGCGTGGACTGTTCCGGATCTTCGTGGCGGTCCTGACCATCCTCGGCCCGGTGACGACGCTGCCACTGCTCGATTCCGCGTCGGCCGAGGCGCAACCGGCCGGGTCCGGTACCTCGTCGAGTCCGAAGTTTCTCAAGCTGTCCCTCGACTCGGTGACCCCGACCACGGTGACCACCACCAGCGACTCGCGGCTGACGGTCGCGGGCACGGTCACCAATATCGGCGACCGTGTGGTGGACGACGTGAGCATCCGTATCCAGCGGGCGGCGGCGATCACCACGCCGGTCGGGCTGCGCGCCACGCTGCGCCTCGACGAGGTCAATTACGACGTGAACGGCGAGTTCGAGGACGTCGTGCAGCGGCTGAATCCGGGGCAGCGCAAGCAGTTCACACTGAGCATCCCGCTGCGCTCCGAGAGCGGCGCCACCTCGCTGCGCATCACGGAGCCGGGCGTCTATCCGCTGTTGCTGAACGTCAACGGCGAGCCTGCTTACGGCACCCAGGCCCGGCTGGACGACGCCAGGTTCCTGCTCCCGGTGCTGGGCGTACCGCCGACCGCGAGCGAGGACGCGGGCTCCGCGGCCGCGCCGGTGCCCGCACCCACCGACGCGCCGGTGGCCACGACGTTGCTGTGGCCGCTGGCCGACCGGCCGAGGCAGGTCGGCGGTCGTCCGGGCAACGTGGACGGCAAGGTGGAGCTCACCGACGACGAACTGGCCGCTTCGCTGGGTAAGGGCGGCCGTCTCGATCAGCTGTTGGCCGCCCTGGAGGGCGTTTCGAGCCCGGGAGCGAGCCGCAACGCCGAGCTGACCTCGGCCGTGTGCCTCGCCGTCGACCCCGACCTGCTGCTCACCGTGCGCGCGATGACCAACGGTTATCGCGTGCTGGCCAGCCCGTCCGATCCGGACGGCGCGACCAGGGCGGGCGCGGGCGCCGAGCAGGCGCAGGCCTGGCTGGACCGGTTGCGCGCGCTGGCCGGGTCGATGTGCACCGTGGCATTGCCGTTCGCGCAGGTCGATCTCAGCGCGCTGGCCGCGGTCGACGATCCGGCGCTGTCGGCGCGCGCGATCACCGAACCGGCCGACATCATCGACTCGATCCTGTCCACCCGGTCGGTGCGCGGGGTCAGCCTGCCGGATTCCGGCAGCATCGACGCTGCGGCGGGTCTCCTGCTGCGCGCTCACGGCTTCGGCACCGCCGTGCTCGCCTCGACGGCCGCCGTTCCGCATGGCAGCGTGGACTGGGCTCAGTCCAGCAGTGAGAGCGGCCAGACCACTCCCGGTTCGAACGACGCCGCCTCCCTCGCGGACCCGGTGAGCCCGGAAGTGGTTCGGCTGCCCGAGATCACCGCGACCCAGCCCGCCGCACCCGCACCCACGCCGCCGGTCGTGGGTAACCCGGCACCGCCCG
Organism: Nocardia barduliensis; assembly: GCF_013315795.1. GTDB lineage: Bacteria > Actinomycetota > Actinomycetes > Mycobacteriales > Mycobacteriaceae > Nocardia > Nocardia barduliensis. The sequence goes on along the minus strand of NZ_JABLTE010000111.1, from coordinate 1,692 downwards.
CCGCCAGTGCACCCGCGCCGGCCGCCGATCCGGCGCTGCACGCGGTGACATTCGACATCTGGTCGGCGACGGCGCTCGCCGCGGTGGGCTCGAATCCGCCCACGCCGCCGTTCACCCCGGCCCGGGTCCGCTACGACGTGACCAACGACTCGCGTGCGGCCCGCCTGCAGGACGCTCTCGGGGCGATCTCGTGGAGCGCGCTGCATCCGGAGGCGAACCGGCCGCGTTCGCTGCTGCTCGTCCCGCCGCAGCAGTGGGGTGCGAACCGGGACGAAGCGACCGCGCTGCTGCGACAAGTCGACCTGCTGCTGCGCGGCGATCTCGCCACCGCGCGACCGTTCCATGATCTGGTCGCGCTGCCGCCGGCCCCGCAGCCCTACGAGCTGGACTATCTGCCGCAGGTGGCGCAGGACGCGGTGCCGGAACGGTTCGTGCTGCCGGTGCGCGACCAAGGCCGCCGAATCACCGAGATGATGCGCGCGTTGGTGGACGTGCCGGAGGCCGAGCCGACGCCCCGCGATTTCTTGACGCCGCTGCGCGACGACCTGCTGCGCGTATTGAGCCTCTCCGATCGGCGTGCGGGCGACGCCGCGCCGCCGGACACATTCGCCCAGCGAAGGCTGGATCAGAACACGCGAACGATGGACAGGCTGTATCGCTCCGTCACCGTGCTCCCGCCGGGCGGGGTGTACACGCTCGCGTCCGAGCAGAGTCCTTTGTTGCTGGTCGCGCGCAATGACCTGCCGGTGGCCATCCGAGTCAGGTTCCGGATCGAGGCGCCGGCGGAGACCGAGATCACCGATCCTGGCGAACAGCAGCTCCCGGCGAACGGGTCGCGGTCGTTCCAGATCCCGACGGAGGTTCGCGACAGCCGGAACCTGGTCATTCCGATCTCGCTCACCACGCCGGAGGAAGTCGCCCTGGGCAATCCCACGCAGGTGTCGGTGCGTTCGAATGCCTACGGTCAGGCCTTGGCGATAATTACCGGATGCGCCGCACTCCTGCTGCTCCTGTTGGCCGGTCGCCGTTTGTGGCGCCGGTTCCGCGGGCAGCCCGATCCGGCGGACGAGGGTTTCGATCCGGGCACCAGGCGCCGGGTCAACCGGTACCGCCGGGCGCGCAGGCGGGTGCTGCAGGCGGAGGAACAAGAGCAGCAGCAGGAGCAGCTCCAGGAGACGCGGTGACGGATCCCGCTTCGACGGGTCCGCGCGAACCGCTTCTACCTGCGTCGATGTGGTACATCCCGGTGTCGTGTGGCACGGTGGAGGACAATCACGGTGTTCCCGAGCCGGTCCGGCCCGGACGGGGACCACTGACAGAATGTTCGCCGGTGACGGCGAACCGTTGCGGCGAGCCGCGGCTCACCGCACCGACGGGGGTGCGGATATCCCGGCTGGTACAGGAGGCATGATGAGCGACGATGACATATCGGCTCATCGCCCTCGACCAGGTGAACGGCTCGAAGGGCCGCCGCTTCGGCGTGCGCCCGTCGCGCCGTGGGAGCGCACCCCTGCTCCACCAGAAGCCGAGAACCCGGACGTGAACAGCGGTGCCTATCAGGAGGGGCAAGCGCCGCGAGTGCCGCAGGTCAGTCGTCCTCCGGCCGCACCGCAGCCACGGCCGGGTCAGCGCATGCAGCCGCCGCCCGCGGCGCCGCCGAGGCCGCAGCGGCCGCCGGTGCCGCCACCACCC
>NZ_JABLTE010000110.1 GCF_013315795.1 Nocardia barduliensis | reverse complement strand
GGCTTCGCCCCCCCGGACCCCCTTCCCGTGGTTGCGTTGGTCACATGCGTTTCGTTGTACCTGTACGTCGATTCATGACGTCATTCGCCGGAGCAGTGGAGCAGAATCGAGTGCGCGCATCCCCCCGCCGCCGTTTTGCCATTGCGTCCGCTTCCGCCGTTCCCGCCGATCAACCGCCTTCGTCAACCAGCGCTGCCGATTGCCTTCGTCAACCGCCTCTGCTGATCGCTTCAGTCGGGCGCTCTGATCGGGGCGATCTGACAGTCGACGCCCACATCGCTCTGTCGTGCTCGCGCACGTGCGGGTCTTGCAGCGGGTTCGCGGCCCGGTCTGTTCGGACCGGCCGCTGGGTACGCGACGCAGTTGCGGCAGCGGCCGGGCACGCGCAAAGTGGATGAACGGGTACTGAATCGCTGTGTCCGAGCTGCCGGAAACACCTCTTTGACCACGCGGTTTGGTGCTGGGAGCGGTGAGTGTGTAACCTCGTTCAAGACTTCACCGCGCTGGGGTCGAGCGTCCAGAGCTCGGTGCGGAAGTAGTCATGCCCCCTTAGCTCAGTCGGCAGAGCGTTTCCATGGTAAGGAAAAGGTCAACGGTTCGATTCCGTTAGGGGGCTCGCCGGATTGCCGGTGGTGACCGACTCGGCATCGCTCCCGTAGTGCGGGCTCGGCACCATGGCAATGCGACGCCGTGGCGGTGTAGCTCAGTCGGTAGAGCAAACGACTCATAATCGTTGTGTCGCCGGTTCAAGTCCGGCCATCGCTACCACAACCGATACAAGACCATCAGGTACCGGAAAGAAGGCATATCGTGGCCGCGAAGTCCACCGATGTCCGGCCAAAGATCACCTTGGCCTGCGAGCAGTGCAAGCACCGCAACTACATCACCAAGAAGAACCGGCGCAACGACCCGGATCGGCTGGAGCTGAAGAAGTTCTGCCCGAACTGCGGCACGCACCGGGCGCACCGCGAATCCCGCTAGTCCTCCGCGCGTGAACTACCGCGTGGTGTAGGCGCCGGGAGTCGCATCCCGGTATCTCGGGCCGTGGCACCGCGAGGGCCGGACAGCTGTCCGGCCCTGACGCATTTTCACGGTGCGGGTGCGGTGGTGAGCGCTCCGCAGACTCCGGGTGACGGGGTCAGATAGGTACAGTCCTCCCGTGACAATCAACACCGGTACAGACGAAGCGGTCCAGACGGGCGAGGAGCTCGACCCCGCGGCGAATGCCGCGGCGATGGTCGGTCACCACTACCGCGTCGACGACTACTACGAGGTCGGCCGCGAGAAGGTGCGTGAATACGCCCGCGCCGTGCAGGACTACCACCCGGTGCACTGGGACGAGGACGTGGCGCAGGAGTACGGGTACGACAACCTGCTCGCGCCGGTCACCTTCATCTCCCTGGTCGGCATCCTGGCCCAGCGCAAGCTGTTCGAGCAGGTCGTCACCGGTTACGACCTCAGCCAGATCATGCAGACCGACCAGATCCTCGAGTTCCATCGCCCGATCAAGGTCGGCGACCAGCTCACCTGCGACGTCTATCTGCATTCGTTCCGCCAGGCCTTCGGCGGCGACATCATGGTCACCAAGAACATCGTCACCGCGCAGAACGACGAACTGGTGCTCACCACCTACACCACCCTGGTGGGCCGCAGCGGCGCCGACATCGATCCGAACCTCAACGCGGCCGTCCGCAACGTGCTCATGCACGGCATCGGCGAGGAAGCGCCGGGACACAGCCCGCGCAGCACGCCCGCCGTGACCCAGGCACCCGCACCCGTCGCGCAGGCGCCGGAGGCAGTGCGCACCAAGCACGCCATCCGCTTCGATGACGTCTCGGTCGGCGACGAGCTGCCGACGCGTATCGTCCGGCTCACCCGCGGCGATCTGGTGAACTACGCAGGCGTCTCCGGCGACGCCAACCCGATCCACTGGAGCGACGAGGTCGTGAAGCTGGTCGGCCTGGACAACGTCGTCGCGCACGGCATGCTCACCATGGGTCTCGGTGGCGGGTTCGTCACTTCCTGGCTCGGCGATCCCGGCGCGATCAAGGAGTACAACGTCCGCTTCACCAGCCCGGTCTACGTGGGCACCGACGAGGCCGCCGAGATCGAGTACACCGGTAAGGTGAAATCGGTCGATCCGGAGTCGAAGACGGCGGTCGTGGCCATCGTGGCGAAGTCGGCCGGGAAGAAGATCTTCGGCCGCGCCACGGCCACGGTGCAGCTGGCCTGACCAGCTACGGCGACCCGGATTGGCTAATGGCGCGCACGGTAACGTACACTCAGGTTTCTGGGGTCGCCAGCCGCTGCGCGCTGCTCTGTGGGGCTGGTTCCAGGTGATCCGGGAGGATCGCCGACGGGGCCGGCAACTGCCGGAGTGGCGCGCGTGTTGTGTGACACCGGAGCACAACTGAATATCGAACAGTGGTTGGACGGACATCGATGTCCAACCGAAGGGGCGTAGCTCAACTGGCAGAGCAGCGGTCTCCAAAACCGCAGGTTGCAGGTTCAAGTCCTGTCGCCCCTGCCCTGATTGCCGGCGACGAGAGAGGATCGACGTGAGCGAGCGTAGCGAGCGAGCCATTGGCACAGCGCGCATCGCGCACGGCGGCACCGAGCGCAGCGAGGAGAAGGCGTGAGCGACGAGCGGGATATTCGCCGCGGCGCACATGCCGCCGACGACGGCGATGACACCGCCGCGACGGCACGGCCGAGCGGAAAGCGGTCTGCTCGGCGGACTCGTACTGCGTCCTCTCAGGTCGACACGGGCACGGTCGCCACGCTCGATCGTCCGTCGCGGAAGGCAACCAAGACCGATCGGGCCGAACGTAAGAAGTCGGGTAATCCGTTCAAGCGTTTGATCAAGTTCCTGCGTGAGGTCATCGCGGAACTGCGCAAGGTGATCTGGCCCAACCGGAAGCAGATGGTCACCTATACGAGCGTTGTTCTGGTGTTCGTGATTTTCATGGTCGCGTTCATCAGCGGGTTGGATCTGGCGTTCATCAAGGGTGTCAACTGGCTGTTCGGCTAGCTGAACACGCCGACGCCGGTAGCCGATCCCGGGGCGGACACGGGTGGAAGTATTTCGCCGCGCGCCCGGCCCGGCACGCAGAGGATGTACGTGACGACACAGGAAGCGAGTGCCCCAGTGAGCACCCCGGAGAACGACACACACGACAAGTTCCCGGCCGACGACGCGGTGGCCGAGCCCACCGACTCCGTCGAGGAGTTCGCGACCGACGAGCCCGCGGTCGAGGAATCGGAGCCCGCTGAGTCCGCCCCTGCCCCGGCCGTCGACGCCGAGCCCGCCGATCCCGTCGCCGAGATGAAGGCCGCGCTGCGGCGCGCCCCCGGCGAGTGGTACGTCATCCACTCCTACGCCGGCTACGAGAACAAGGTGAAGGCCAACCTCGAGACCCGCGTGCAGAACCTGGACCTGGAGGACTACATCTTCCAGGTCGAGGTGCCCACCGAAGAGGTCACCGAGATCAAGAACGGGCAGCGCAAGCACGTCAACCGCAAGGTGCTGCCCGGTTACATCCTGGTCCGGATGGAACTCAACGACGAGTCGTGGGGCGCGGTGCGCAACACCCCCGGCGTCACCGGATTCGTCGGCGCCACCTCGCGCCCCTCGCCGCTGTCCATCGATGACGTGGTGAAGTTCCTCGTCCCGGCCGCGCAGCAGCAGAAGAAGCCCGCCGCGGCGGCCGCTTCCGCGACCACCGAGACGGCGGGCGGCGAAGTCGCGCCGAAGCCGGTCATCGAGGTCGACTTCGAGGTCGGCGAGTCGGTGACCGTCATGGACGGTCCGTTCGCGACGCTGCCCGCCAGCATTTCCGAGGTCAACGCCGAACAGCAGAAGCTCAAGGTGCTCGTGTCGATCTTCGGCCGCGAGACTCCGGTCGAGCTGGCGTTCACCCAGGTGGCGAAGATCTAGCGCTCCGTTCCGTCAGCGACGGGAGGAATCGGCCCGTGCCGCGGGTTGATCCACCAGACTTGCAAAGAGCAAGGACAACAAACACCTAGGAAAGAAAGATGCCCCCCAAGAAGAAGAAGCTCGCCGGGATCATCAAGCTTCAGATCCAGGCCGGCCAGGCGAACCCGGCCCCTCCGGTCGGCCCCGCGCTCGGTCAGCACGGCGTCAACATCATGGAGTTCTGCAAGGCGTACAACGCCGCGACCGAGTCGCAGCGTGGCAACGTCATCCCGGTCGAGATCTCGGTGTACGAGGACCGGTCGTTCGACTTCAAGCTGAAGACCCCGCCCGCCGCCAAGCTGCTGCTGAAGGCCGCCGGCGTGCAGAAGGGCTCGGCGGAGCCGCACCGCAACAAGGTCGCCAAGGTGACCATGGACCAGGTGCGCGAGATCGCCAAGACCAAGCAGGAAGATCTGAACGCCAACGACATCGAGCAGGCGGCCAAGATCATCGCGGGAACCGCGCGTTCGATGGGCATCACCGTCGAAGGCTGAGCGCAACCGCTCCCTGGTGGGAGGGCCGGCCAGGCCCGATAACCACGTCTGAACTACAACACAGCGGCGCGAGCGACGGGCTCGGAGGCGGAAGCCTGCGTGACCACGGAGAGCTCCGAGAGCGCCGCCGATCGAACAGGACAGAGAATCATGGCAAAACGAAGCAAGGCGTACCTCGCCGCGGCCGAGAAGGTCGATCGCACCAAGCTCTACTCCCCGCTGGCCGCCGCGCGCCTGGCGAAGGAGACCTCCAGCACCAAGACCGACGCGACCGTCGAGGTCGCCGTGCGTCTCGGCGTGGATCCCCGCAAGGCGGACCAGATGGTCCGCGGCACGGTCAACCTGCCGCACGGCACCGGTAAGACCGCCCGCGTCATCGTGTTCGCGGCGGGCGAGAAGGCCGCCGAGGCCGAGGCCGCAGGCGCCGACGCCGTCGGCGCGGAGGACCTGATCGAGCGGATCCAGGGCGGCTGGCTGGACTTCGACGCCGCGATCGCCACCCCGGACCAGATGGCCAAGGTCGGCCGGATCGCGCGTGTTCTCGGCCCGCGCGGCCTGATGCCGAACCCGAAGACGGGCACGGTCACCACCGACGTGACCAAGGCCGTCAACGACATCAAGGGCGGCAAGATCAACTTCCGCGTCGACAAGCAGGCCAACCTGCACTTCGTCATCGGCAAGGCGTCCTTCGACGACACCAAGCTGGTGGAGAACTACGGCGCCGCGCTGGACGAGATCCTGCGTGCCAAGCCGTCGACCGCCAAGGGCCGCTACGTCAAGAAGGTGACGGTCTCGACGAACACCGGACCGGGCATCCCGGTGGACCCGAACCGCACCCGCAACCTCCTCGAAGAGGAAGCGTAAGTAGCAGCTGAGCTCGACCACAACGGCGGGAACGCATACGCGTTCCCGCCGTTGTGCGATCGGCGCTATGGCGTCTGATCACCCTGCGCGTCAGCCGATTTCCGCCATTCGAGCAGCATGGACTCGCCGGGCTGCGCGCCCCACGGCAGGAAGATCGCCACGAGTACGGCGCACACGGCGACCGCGCCCGCTGCCACCAGCGACGCGGCATGCGAACCTTCGAGCATCGCGGTCTTCATCGCGACGATCAGGTTCTCGCGCTGGGTCTCGAAGAACGGCGGCAGCGGACGTTTACGCATTTCGATCACACTGAGCAGGCTGGCTTTCACCAGGCCCTTCTCGTCGTCGTTCATCAGCCCGGCAGGTACGGCGTCGATGCGCGGCGCGATGCGGCTGCTGTAGTAGGAAGCCACGATCGAGCCGAGCACGGCGACGCCGAGCGTGCCGCCGATCTCCCGGGTGGTGTCGTTGACCGCGGATCCGGCGCCCGCCTCGTTCAGCGGCAGTGAGTTCATGATCGATTCGGTGGCCGGGCCCTGCACGATGGCCAGGCCGAGCGCCATCGAGACCATCGACGGCAGCACGTCGGTGAGATAGTCGCTGTCCACGGTCACCTGACCACCGAGGTAGAGACCCGCTCCGGTAAGCAGCAGACCGAACACGATGACCGGCGTGGCGCCGAGCCGTTGTGCGAGGAGGGTGGCGATGGGAGCGCCCGCGGCGACCGAGAACGCGAAGGGCAAAGAGGCGATGCCGAATTCGAGCGGCGTGTATTCCCGTACGCCCTGAAAATATTGGGTGATGAGGAAAAGGAAGCCGAACATCGAGAAATAGCCGACCGCGATGGCCAGCGCGGGCATGGAGAATCGACGATCGCGGAACAGTCGCAGATCGAGAATCGGTGTGGCGGTACGCAATTCCCAGGTGACGAATCCGGTGAGTAGCGCGGCGCCGAGCGCCGCGGTGCCCAGCGTCGGCGCCGACAGCCAGCCGTGTCGCGGCGCCTCAATGATCGACCACACGAGCGACGTGATGCCGGTGATGGACAGCGCTATGCCGAGCATGTCGAGTTCGCCCACCCGGGACGAGCGCGACTCGGGCACCCAGATCAGCGTCGCGACCGCAGCGACCAGCGCGGCAGGCACATTGATCCAGAACACCGCGTGCCAGCTGAAGTGTTCGAGCAACCAGCCGCCCGAGATGGGGCCGATGGCGATCGCGAAGCCCGCCATGGCGGTCCACGCGGCGATGGCGAGCGCGCGCTCCCTTCGTTCGGTGAAGATATTGATGATCAGCGCGAGCGTCGCGGGGAAGACGGCGGCGGCGAAGACGCCCATGGCGGCGCGCGCCGCGATGACCGCTCCCATGGAGTCCGACAGTGCGCCGCCGATCGACATGACGGCGACACCGGCCAGGCCGATCACCATGACCCGTCGGCGGCCGTACCGGTCGCCCAGGTTGCCGAAAGCCAGCAACAGTCCCGCGAAGGTCAGCGTGTACGCGTCGACCACCCATTGCAGGCCGCTGATGCCGGTGGACAGGTCGACGTCGAGGGAGGGCAGCGCCACGTTGACGATGGTGTTGTCCAGGACGACGAGTAGTTCCGCCAGGCAGATCACGGCCAAGGCGGCGAAGCGGGCGGTGCGTCGTTCCAGCACCTTCGGTGGATCGACTATGGAGGTTGCCATAGTTCGGCAGCGTAGAGGCTAACTGTCACCGCGAGTAACACTTTCCTTGGGCGATGTCGGCCACAGTCGGATTCAAATGTGAGGCGCGACACAGTTGCCGCACGGTGAACGCGTTTCGATCCGGTTCTCGCCGGGGTCGTTTTGGCAGATGGGAACCTGTGCAGGTACATTGGACGGCAGTTATCGACGAGTTCGATCGCTACCCAATCCGTTCTACCGAAGACCGTTGGTCGCCGATCCCGCATGGGTTCGGTCGAAGGTCCGGCGACATTGCCGGCGGCCCACGCAGGGAGAGCCGAGGCTGGGAATTGATCCGGGTCTTTGCCCGATCGGTTTTCTGTTGCGCCCCGGAACGCTCTGCGTTCGGGGCGTTTGTTTTGTCGCCGGCCCCTGATCGGTAGTTCGCGTATACGAACCGACCAATCAGAGAGGAGGCGAAGTATGGCGAAACCCGAGAAGGTCACCGCGGTCGAGGAGATCGCGGAGCAGTTCAAGAGCTCGACGGCCACCGTCGTCACGGAATACCGTGGCCTGTCGGTCGGCAAGCTCACCGAGCTGCGGCGCGCGCTCGGCGCCGAAGCCACGTACTCCGTCGCCAAGAACACCCTGGTCAAGCGGGCCGCTGCCGAGGCGGGCGTGGAAGGCCTCGACGACCTGTTCGTCGGACCGACCGCGATCACCTTCATCACCGGTGAGCCGGTCAACGCGGCCAAGGCCCTAAAGACCTTCGCGAAGGACAACAAGGCGCTCATCATCAAGGGCGGCTACATGGACGGCGCTCCGCTGTCCGTGTCCGAGGTCGAGCGGATCGCCGACCTGGAGACCCGCGAGGTGCTGCTGGCCAAGCTGGCCGGCGCGCTGAAGGGCAACCTGGCCAAGGCCGCCGGTCTGTTCAACGCTCCCGCCTCGCAGGTGGCCCGCCTGGCCGCCGCGCTGCAGGAGAAGAAGCAGGCCGAAGAAGGCGGAACTGCCGCCGAGTAAGACCGGGCGGCACGACTCGCCCGCATAGACATCAACTACCGAAAGGGAAACAACAATGGCCAACGTTGACGAACTGCTCGAGACCTTCGGCAACATGACCCTGCTCGAGCTGTCGGACTTCGTGAAGAAGTTCGAGGAGAAGTTCGAGGTCACCGCGGCTGCTCCGGTCGCCGTCGCCGCCGTCGGCGGTGCCGCGGCTCCGGCCGAGGCCGCCGAGGAGCAGGACGAGTTCGACGTCGTCCTCGAGGGCGCCGGCGACAAGAAGATCCAGGTCATCAAGGTGGTCCGCGAGATCGTCTCCGGCCTGGGTCTGAAGGAAGCCAAGGACCTCGTCGAGAGCGCTCCGAAGCCGATCCTGGAGAAGGTCGCCAAGGAGGCCGCCGAGGCCGCCAAGGCGAAGCTGGAAGAGGCCGGCGCGAAGGTCTCGGTCAAGTAATTCACGACCGAACACGCCGAACGGGCGGTCCCCTTTGTGGGACCGCCCGTTTGCGTTCACCGGCAATCTCGGCGCAATCGCCAATACCAAAAGGATTGCGGAGTTACTCTGCAGTCAGGTCGGGGTGTGCCCGGTCTCTCTCATGGGTTACAGTGACCGAACCCACTGTGACGTGACGCACCGCGATGCCCGAGCGCGCGGTTCGCCGGTGGGCAGCTCGCTGAGAATTGTGGAGGTTGGCGTGGGCGTCGAGGTCAGGACCGAGAGTGTAACCAAATCTTTCGGTTCACAGCGAATTTGGCAGGACGTATCTCTGACGTTGCCCTCGGGCGAGGTCAGTGCGCTGCTCGGCCCGTCCGGCACCGGTAAGTCGGTGTTCCTGAAGTCGCTGATCGGACTTCTGCGCCCGGAACGCGGCTCCATCTACATCGACGGCACCGATATCACCACCTGCTCCAACAAGGAGCTCTACGAGATCCGCAAGCTGTTCGGCGTGCTGTTCCAGGACGGCGCGCTGTTCGGGTCGATGAACCTGTTCGACAACGTGGCGTTCCCGTTGCGCGAGCACACCAAGAAGAGCGAATCCGAGATCAAGAAGATCGTCATGGAGAAGCTGGAGCTCACCGGTCTGCTCGGGGCCGAGGGCAAGCTGCCCGGCGAGATCTCCGGCGGTATGCGCAAGCGCGCCGGGCTGGCCCGCGCCCTGGTGCTGGATCCGCAGATCATCCTCGTCGACGAGCCGGACTCCGGTCTGGACCCGGTGCGCACCTCGTACCTGTCTCAGCTGCTGATCGACATCAACGCCCAGATCGACGCCACCATCCTCATCGTCACGCACAACATCAACCTCGCGCGCACCGTGCCGGACAACATCGGCATGCTCTTCCGTCGCCAGCTGGTCATGTTCGGTCCGCGCGAAGTGCTGCTCACCTCCGACGAGCCGGTGGTCAAGCAGTTCCTCAACGGCCGCATGATCGGCCCGATCGGCATGTCCGAGGAGAAGGACGAGGCGCAGATGGCGCGCGAGCAGGCGCTCGTGGACGCCGGGCACCATCACGGCGGCGCCGAAGAGGTCGAGGGCATCATCCCGCAGATGCGGGCCACGCCGGGTATGCCGGTGCGCCAGGGCGCGATCCGGCGCAAGGAGCGCGTCCGCGAGATCATGCACACGCTGCCCCACGCCGCCCAGGTCGCGATCCGCGAATCACTTGCGGATAACGACGACACGCAGGTGATGGCGTACAACAGCGGCGACCTGGCTAACTATCAGGGCGGCGCGTACGACACCACCGTGCGACACAACACAACTAACGGGTAACATCTGCGATCGTGAATTCGACCCTGGCGCGATTGCGAACTCCCCTGGAGTCGGGGTTTGCCCAGGCCGGCAATATATTTGCGCTGCTCATCGACGTTTTGCGGAAGACATTCCGTCGTCCCTTCGAGTGGCGGGAGTTCATCGAGCAGTCGTGGTTCATCGCGAGCGTCTCGATCCTGCCCAGCGCGCTGGTCGCGATTCCGTTCGGCGCGGTCGTGGCATTGCAGACCGGTTCGCTGATCAAGCAATTGGGCGCGGAATCCTTCACCGGTGCGACCAGTGTGCTGGCAACAGTCCAGCAGGCGGCTCCCGTCGTGACGGCCCTGATCATCGCGGGCGCGGCCGGGTCGGCGGTGGCCGCCGACCTCGGCTCGCGCACCATCCGCGAGGAGATCGACGCACTGGAAGTGCTCGGCGTCGATCCGGTGCGGAAGTTGGTGGTGCCCCGCGTGATCGGCATGATGCTGGTCGCGCTGCTGCTCAACGGCTTGGTCTCGGTGGTGGGCATCGCGGGCGGGTACTTCTTCAACGTGCTGTTGCAAGGCGGCACCCCGGGCGCGTACCTCGCGTCGTTCTCCGCTCTCGCGCAATTGCCGGACCTGTGGATCGGTGAGATCAAGGCGGCGGTGTTCGGCTTGCTCGCCGGTGTCATCGCCGCGTACAAGGGCTTGCATCCCAAGGGGGGCCCGAAAGGAGTCGGTGACGCGGTGAACCAATCCGTGGTGATCACATTCATGGTGCTGTTCTTCGTGAACCTCATCCTGACCCTGGTGTACCTACAGGTCGTCCCGGCCAAGGGCGCCTGACCGATGGCCACGTCATACCGAACCCCGGTCGCCAAGTCCATGCGCCGGGCGGGTGAAGTCGCTCGTATGCCGCTCAACGTCATCGACCGCGCGGGCGAGCAGATGTCGTTCTACACCCGCGCCATCGCGTGGATCCCGCGGACCGCTGTGCACTACCGCAAGGAAGTCATGCGGCTGCTCGCCGAGGTCACCTTCGGCACCGGCGCGCTGGCGGTGATCGGCGGCACCATCGGCGTCATCGTGTTCATGTCCGGCTCCGTCGGTGTGGTCGTCGGCCTGCAGGGCTTCAAGGCCCTCGACGCGCTCGGCAGCTCGGTGCTCACCGGCTTCCTCACCGCCTACATCAACACCCGCGAGATCGCGCCGCTGGTCGCGGCCCTCGCGCTCTCGGCGACGGTCGGTTGTGGTTTCACCGCGCAGTTGGGCGCCATGCGGATCTCCGAGGAGATCGACGCGCTCGAGGTGATGGCGGTGCCCGGCATACCGTTCCTGGTCACCAGTCGGGTGATCGCCGGGTTCCTCGCGGTGATCCCGCTCTACATCGTCGGACTGCTCGGCACGTTCCTGGCGTCCCGGATGATCAGCATCTGGTTCAACGGGCAATCCAGCGGGTCCTACGACCACTACTTCAGTCTGTTCCTGCCACCGGAGGACGTGCTCTATTCGTTCCTCAAGGTGCTGGTCTTCGCGTTCGTGATCATCATGGTGCACTGCTACTACGGGTTCCACGCCACCGGAGGACCCGCGGGCGTCGGCGTCGCGGTCGGCCGCGCGGTCCGCGCCGCGATCGTGCTGGTGAACATCCTCGACTTCTTCCTCAGCCTCGCGATCTGGGGCACCACCACCACGGTGCGGGTGGCCGGATGAGCCGCACCCAGACCTGGCGCTCGACCGAGAAACTGCGTATTCGAGTACTGGGCATCGCGTTCTTCGTCGTGGTCGCGCTGTTCCTGTGGGTCACCGTCGCGATCTACAACAAGCAGTTCGTGCGGACGGTGCACGTCGACCTGATCACCGACAGCGTTGGCAACGCGCTCACCCGCCACGCGGACGTCAAGGTGCGTGGCATCAACGTCGGCGAGGTGCGCTCGAGCAGGTCCGAGGGTGGCGAGGTGACCTTGAACCTCGCCATCGATCCGGAGAAGGCGCAGCAGATCCCGGCCAACGCGACCGCGCGCCTGCTACCCAAGACGCTGTTCGGCGAGCGCTACGTGGACCTGGTGATCCCGGAGGACCCCAGCACGCAGCACCTGACCGACGGCGTCACGCTGCGCCAGGACGTCAGCGGCAACGCCGTCGAGTTGAGCAAGTTGCTCGACGACCTGCTACCGCTCCTACAGTCCATCCCGCCGCAGGATCTCGCCGCCACCCTGGGCGCGCTGTCCCAGGCGCTGGCCGGTCAGGGCCTCGCCCTCGGCCAGACCGTGGACAAACTGGACGACGCCTTCCGCCGAGTCAATGTCGTGCTGCCGGATCTGCAAGCGGACCTGCGCAGTTTCGCCGAGGTGGCGGCCACCTACTCCGACGCCGCCCCGCAGCTGATCCAGGCCTTGGACAATCTCCGCACGACCAACGCCACGATCGTGCAGCGGCGCACCGACATCGACCTCCTCTACGCGACGCTGACGCCGACCTCGGCCACCACCACCGAGTTCCTGATCGCCAACCGCGACAACATCGTCGACGTGGCCGCCGACGCCCGTCCCGCGCTGGAGCAGCTGGCCTACTACTCGCCGAACTACGCCTGCGCGCTGGCGAACTTCGCGCAGCTCAAGCCGCGCATCGACCGAATCTTCGGCAAGGGCACCGACCAGCCCGGCTCCCGGGTGACCATCGAACTCACCAACACCCGCGGCAAGTACCTGCCCAACCAGGACGAGCCGCGCTGGCTGGACCCCAGAGGGCCGTGGTGCATCCCCGAGATGCCGCTCGGTGTCGACCCCGGCCAGTACACCGGCGGCCCGAACAACGACGGTTCCTACGCCGTCCCCAGCCGCAACCCCGGTGACCAGGAGATCGGCCACTTGGCGCCGCCGCAGTTCGGCGTCCACCCGGCGAGCAAGATGCCGACGATCGCGGGTTCGCCCATGGAGCAGCATTCGCTCGGCGCGATCTACGGCGCGGCCAACGGTGTCGCCCCGGACCAGGTGCCCGGCTGGGTGACCAGGGCCGGTGCGCCCGCGTTCCGCGGAAGCGAGGTGAGCGTGCGATGAAGGAGCGGCTACGCGGCCTGGGCGGGTCGCTGACCAAGCTGATCGTCTTCGTCGTGGTGACGTTGTTCGTGACCACGATGCTCGCGCTGTCCATCGCCAACTACAGCGGCGGCGGCACGGGATTCAAAGCCAGGTTCAGCGACGTCACCGCGCTCAACCCCGGCGACGAGGTCCGCATCGCGGGCGTCCGGGTCGGGAAGGTCACCAAGGTCTCGATCGTGGACAAGCGCGTGGCCGAGGTGAAATTCGATCTCACCGACCGGGACTGGCTGCCCGCCTCGACCACCGCCACGATCAAGTACCGCAACCTGGTCGGCCAGCGCTATATCGCGCTGGAGCAGGGGACCGGGGAGCAGGGCCACAAGCTGAACGAGGGCGGCACCATCCCGCTGGAGCGCACCAGGCCGGCGCTGAATCTGACCACGCTGTTCAACGGCTTCCGGCCGCTGTTCCGCACGCTGACGGCCGACGACGTGAACAAACTGTCCTTCGAGATCATCCAGGTCTTCCAGGGCGAGCAGGGCACCATCCGCGATCTGGTCGCCAGCACGGCGAACCTGACCAACAAGATCGCCGACAAGGACGCGGTGATCGGTGAGCTGACCCGCAATCTGACCGCCGTGCTGGACACGGTCAACCAGCGCGACGACCAGTTCGACCAGTTGATCGTGAACACCGAGGCGCTGATCAGCGGCCTGAACGCCGAACGCGACACGATCGGGCGCTCGGTGACCTCGCTCGCCGACCTGACCTCGGCGACATCGGACCTGCTCGTGCCGGTGCGCCCGACGCTGCAGGGCTCGATCGCGGGTCTGAGCCAGCTGACCGGCACGCTCGATGAGCGTCAGGACGAGGTGAACGAGGCGCTCTACAACCTGCCGCTGAAGATGGAGAAGCTCGGTCGCGCCGCCAGTTACGGCTCCTGGTTCCAGTTCTATCTGTGCGGCATCGACATCGTCGTCGGGCCGGGCGCGGTCGACGCGCCGCAGCTGAACCTGCCCGCCGGTCTGCCGACGATCAACCAGCCCTTGTACACCAACGCGGCGCCGCGCTGCCATGGGAAGGCTCGCTGATGGACGACCGCATTCTGCTCGGCAAGCGCAGCCCGGCCTTCCTCGGCGTGCTCGGCATCGCCATCGTGCTGCTGGTGACGGTCTCGGCGTTCTACCTCGACCGATTGCCGATCATCGGGGCGGGAACCAAGTACACCGCGGAATTCAGCGAGGCGGCCGGTCTCAAAAAAGGCAACGAAGTCCGGGTCGCGGGCGTCAAAGTCGGCTCGGTGTCCGACGTCCGGCTCGCCGGGGACCGGGTGCTCGTCGACTTCCGCACCAAGGACACCTGGATCGGCGACGCGACCACCGCGTCCATCCAGATCAAGACACTGCTCGGGCAGAAGTACCTCGCGCTCGACCCGCGCGGCTCGAAGCCGGCCGATCCGAGTTCGCGGATTCCGCTCTCGCGCACGGTGTCTCCGTACGACGTGGTGGACGCGTTCACCGACGCGGCGCGCACCATCGATCAGATCGACACCGCCCAGCTGGCCAAGAGCATGCAGGTGCTGTCGGAGGCGTTCGAGACGACCCCGCCGGAGATCCGCGGCTCCATCGACGGCGTCGCCCGTCTGTCGGAGACGCTGGCCAAGCGCGACCAAGAGCTGAAGAAGCTGTTCGCCGCCACCAGGCAGACCACCCAGATCCTCGCCGACCGCAATGCCGAGTTCGAGCGGCTGCTGGCCTCGGGCGGCCAGTTGCTCGCCGAGCTGAACATCCGGCAGCAGTCCATCCGGCAGTTGTTGTCCGGCGCCCAGACGGTCTCGGCGGAGCTGAGCGCGCTCGTGCACGACAACGAGGAGCAGATCGGCCCCGCGCTGACGAATCTGCGCGCCTCCATCGATCTGCTCAATGCCAACCAGCAGAACATCTCCAAGACGCTGGAACTCGCGGCGCCGTTCTACAGCCTCTACGCCAACGTGCTCGGCACCGGCCGCTGGTTCGACGCGGTGATCGTGAACGTGCTGCCGCCCGCACTGCCCGACATCCCCGGCTACCGTCAGCCGATCCGCACCTTGGGAGGTAACTGACGTGGCGGACAACTGGCGTAGCGATCCGGTCGGTGCGGTGCGCGGTTCCAGCCGCGGCGCCAAGGTGGGCATCGCGCTGGTCCTGGTCCTCGCGGTGCTGGTGGCGGTGGTGCTGTGGTGGCTGTTCAACCGGATGACCACCACCAGGATCACCGCGTACTTCGATCGTTCGGTCGGCATCTACGAGGGCTCGGACGTGCGGATCCTCGGCGTTGCGGTCGGCTCGGTGGATTCGGTGGAGCCGCGGGGCGATCAGGTCGAAGTCGTGATGAGCGTGGACCGCAAGTACGACGTGCCCGCGGGCGCACGGGCCGCTCAGATCACGCCCTCCATCGTCTCCGACCGCTACATCCAGCTCACCCCGGCCTACACCGGCGGCCCGAAGATGGCGCGCGACGCGACCATCCCGCGCGAGCGCACGGCCACGCCCGTCGAGGTCGACCAGCTGTACAAGAGCATCACCGAACTCTCCGACGCGCTCGGCCCGAACGGCGCCAACGCCGAGGGCGCGGTGAACGAGCTGGTGCGCACCGGCGCGGCGAACCTGGCAGGCAACGGCGAGGCGCTGGCCAACAGTCTGACCCAGTTGTCCAGGGCGGCGCGCTACCTGGCGGACGCACGCGGGGACATCTTCGACACGGTCAAGAACTTGCAGGCCTTCATCACCATGCTGGCCCAGAACGACCAACAGGTGCGGCAGTTCAACACCCAGCTGGCCGACCTGTCGACTTTCCTCGCCGAGGAGCGTCAGGACCTCGGCGCGGCGCTGCATCTGCTGTCGATCGCGCTGGGCGATGTCGCCCGCTTCGTCGACGACAACCGGGATCTGATCGCGAGCAACGCCGAAGGGCTGATCCAGCTCACCCAGACGCTGGCGGATCAGCGCAACGACGTGGCCGCCCTGCTGCCGGTGCTGCCGGTGGCGTTGAGCAACCTGATCAACGTGCACAATGCCGAATCGGGCACCCTCGATATGCGCGCCAACTTCCCGGAACTGCAGGACCCGTTCGGCGTGGTGTGCAAGATGCTCGACCTGTCCAAATTGATGCCCGGTGATCCCAAGTTCGAGGCGCTCGGCAGGCAGATGCGGCCGATCCTGGACCACTGCAAGGAGATCACCGACCAGATCACCGCCGGGGTGCAGACCCCGACGCTGAACCTGCCGTTCGGCATCCTCAGCGGCGAGAACCAGCAGCGCGACCCGGTGCCGGGCACGGTGCCCGGCACGCCGTCGGACCGGCTGCCGCCGTCGCAGGGAGGGGAGCGATGAGCATTCGAATCCGTTCCGCCGCGCGGGGGCTCGGCGCGGCCCTGGCGCTCGGCCTGTCCGCCGCGCTGGTCACGTCTTGCGCTGCCGACGGCATCTACAGCGTGCCGCTGCCCGGCGGCGCCGACGTGGGCGAGCGCCCGATGCACATCGACATCCAGTTCGACGACGTGCTCGACCTCGTGCCGCAGTCGGCGGTCAAGGTCGAGGGCGTGCCGGTCGGCCGGGTCGAGAAGATCAGCATCGGCAAGGACCAGTGGACGGCCACCGTGCGCACCCTGGTCAACTCGTCGGTCGACCTGCCCGCGAACGCGCGCGCCGAGGTCCGGCAGTCGAACCTGCTCGGCGAGAAGTTCATCGAGTTGTCCCGGCCCGCCGCCGATCCGGAGCCCACCCGCCTGACCGACGGCTCGGTCATCCCGGTCGACCGCACCCGGCACGCCACCGAGGTCGAGCAGGTGCTCGGCGCGCTGTCGCTGCTGCTCAACGGCGGCGGCGTCGCGCAGTTGCAGCCGATCGTCACCGAGCTGAACAAGACCCTCGGCGGTCGGGAAGACCGGGTGCGCTCGCTGATCGAGCAGGCGAACACGCTGATCGGTGGCCTGAACGAGCAGGTGGACGACATCACCCGCGCGCTGGACGGCCTCGACGTGCTCAGCGCCAGGGTCAGCAGGCAGACCGATCAGATCGGCAAGATTCTCGACCAGCTGCCGCAGGGCATCAAGATCCTGGAAGAGCAGCGCCCGCAACTGGTCGGCCTGCTCGCCCAGCTGGACCGGCTCGGCGAGGCCGGCTTCGACGTGTTGAACACCTCGAAGGACGACCTGATCCGCGACCTCACCGCCCTGCGGCCGACGTTGCAGGAGCTGGGCCGTTCGGCGCCGGATCTGGTCGCGGCCGTTCCGTTGATCCCGACCTACCCGTTCCCGGATTCGGCGCTGGAGAGCACCTTCGGCGGCAGTGTGAACACGTGGTTGTCGGTGGACCAGCAGATCGGCGTGACGCTCGGCAATCTCGGTGTGGGCAAACCCGATCCGGTGTACATCCCGCCGGTCGGGCCGCCCGTGCCGGTGAACCCGACCAATCCGTACTACAACGGCAACGGCCCGCGTCCGGGCTGGCCGACGGTGTCGATCCTGCCGCTGCCGCCACTGATGGCGCAGCCGCCCGCGCCCGGCGTGCCCGGTCCGGTCGGGGCGATCCTCGAGCAACTCGGCGTAGGGAGTGGTCCGCGATGACCCGTCTGGTGCGGTGGCAGCTCATCGCGTTCGTGGTGATCGCGGTGCTCGGCGTGGTGTACGTCGGCGGCAAGTACATCCGGCTCGACCACCTGTTCGGGCTCAACGAGTACACGGTGAAGCTGCGCGCGGCACAGACCGGCGGCATCTACAAGGGCGCCGAGGTGACCTATCGCGGCGTGCCGGTCGGCCGGGTCGGCGCGCTGGAGCTCACCGGCGAGGGCGTGGTGATGGATCTCGTCATCGACTCGAGTTCGCCGAAGATCCCGGCCTCGGCGAAGGCCGTGGTGGCCAACCGTTCCGCGATCGGCGAGCAGTACGTGGACCTGCAGCCCGACTCGGAGGCAGGCCCGTACCTGCGCGACAACTCCGAGATCACCTCGGCGACCCTGCCGGTGTCGGTCGAGGAGCTGCTGTCGAGCGTGGACACGTTCGCGGGCTCGGTGGACCTGAACGCGCTCAACACCACGGTCCGCGAACTCGGCAAGGCGTTCGACGGCAAGGGTGACGATCTGCAAGTGCTGATCGACTCGCTCAACCAGTTCACCGAGACCTTCCACGCGACGCTGCCGCAGACCGTCCAGCTGATCCGGGACGGCCGCGTCGCCCTCGGCACGCAGGCCGAGCAGTCCTCCGCGATCCGCGAATTCAGCGACGGCCTCGACAAGCTCACCGACCAGCTGCGCTCCAGCGACCCCGACGTGCGCAGGCTCATCGGCACCGGGACCGACGCGGGCGAGCAGCTCGGCGCGCTGATCGAGGAGAGCGGCGGCTCGCTCACCCAGGATCTGGCCAACCTGCGGCTGCTGCTGCAGGCGATCTCGCCGAAGTTCTACGCGATCAAACCCTTGTTGCAGATGCTCCCGCAGCTGTCGATCGGCGGGTCTTCCACCGCCCCCGGCGACGGGACCAGCCACTTCGGTCTGGTGCTCGAGGTCAACAATCCGCCCACCTGTACCGTGGGCTACGAGGGCACGTACCGCATTCTGGAGCAGATGAAGGCGCAGAACCCGGACTTCGACGACACGCGCGACGAGTTCCCGTTCAACAAGGACGCCAAATGTCTGGTGCCGTTCGGTAATCCGACCGCCGTCCGCGGCGGCGAGCGAGCCGAGTACGCCGACCCGGCCATCGTGCAGCCCTGGGACTCCAACCCCAAAACCGATCCGGAAAAGCTGAACCTGACTCCGGTCGCCGTGCAGTTGTCGACCCTGCTGGGGGTCACGCCGAAGCGGTGACCAGGAGCAATGACGTTAGGGTGTCTCGCGTGACTGACTGGACCGAGCGAACAACGGGCACGCGGCCCTGCTGCGCGACCGAGCCGAGCGACGGCGGGGCGCTGTCGTGACCGCCGATCCCACCGAGCAGGCCGATGCGGCGCCGGAGGCCGCCTCGGACACGGTGAAGGCAGTGCCGGACACGGCGAAGGCCGCCTCGGACACGGCGAAGGCAGCGGCGGACACGGCTGCCCCCTCCGCCGAGCCGGACGCAGGCGAGCGGAAGGCCGCTGCCGACCGGGCCGGCGCAAAGCTCGAGCACCCCCGTGGCACGTCCACGCTCGGCCGGCTGGCGTTGGCCGGCTCGTCCGCGCTGCTGGCGGTCGCCGTGATCGCTGCCGCGTGGTTCGGCGCGGGCTGGGTGCGCGCCGCGCTCACCGACGGGCCGCGCGCCGACGCCCGCGACACCGCCCTGGACGCCGCCCGCCAAGCCGCGCTCAATATGACCTCGATGAACATCGACGACGTGCCCGGCTCGCTGGCACTGGCCAGGTCCTCGATGACCGGCCCGCTGCTGGACTCGGCCACGAAGAACAAGGACCAGGCGGAGAAGCTGGCCCAGCAGAGCGGGATCGGGATGACCTCGAAGGTGCTCGGCGCCGCGCTCACCTCGCTCAACAGCGAGGAGGACAAGGCGTCGGCCCTGGTCGTGCTGCATGTCACGGAGAACGGCAAGGACAAGCCGCCCGCCGACTACCGCTACACCTGGACCGTCGACCTGGCCAAGGACGGGGCGGTCTGGAAAGCCGAGCAGATCTCTTCGCTCAGCCAGCCGGTGTTGTTGAGCGGCGGCCCCGCCCAGCAGACGGCCGCACCGGCGGCCGACCAGCCCGCCGCGCCGAAGCCGGGATCGTAGGAGGACACCCATGACGTCGCGCCGACCGGTCAACCGCGTCACCTCCAAGCGCAGGCCCGCCACGCAACCGGCGCGGGCCGGGTCCACGCGGGTCGAGCGGCCCACGGCGGCCCGTAGACCACGCGTCGCGGGCGCTGCCCGGCCCACTGCCGAACCGGGCGCCGCGCACACCGAACAACGTCTCGGCGCGCGCGGCATGTCGCGGTGGCGGGGTTCGGCGCCGCGGAAGCCGAAGCCTGATCGCGCGCGGCGGCCGCAGGCGGGGCGCCCGCGCTGGGGGGTGATCGCGGCCATGCTGATCGCGGCGATCCTGCTGGGCGGTTTCGCGTGGTTCGCGGCGCAGCGGCCCGGGGTCGACACGTCGAACCGGGCCTATGTGGACAACGAGGCCACTCAAGAAGTGCGGGCGGCCGCCGACAATGCCCTGCGGGCCGTCTACGCCTACGACGTGAAGAATATCGACGGCTACCGGGACACCGCGAAACAGGTGCTCACCGGAAAGATGCTGGCCGATCTGGACAAGTACGCCGACACCACCATTTCGGCGGTCAAGCAGGCCCAGACCAGTGCCGACGCGAAAGCCGATCCGATTGCCGTGACGTTGCTCACTCGCGATCGCGCGGAAATCATCGTCAATCTGGTGGTCAGCGCGACCAAGGACGGCGTGGCGCAGCAGAGCGTCGCCGGTCCGGTGGTCCTGCACATGCAGAAGGTGGACGGACGCTGGCTGGCCAGCGACATCGTGGACCAGTAACGGCCGCCGTATCAGCCGGGATGACGCAGCGCGGCAGGCGATCTCGTCGGCGCTCCGGCCGGGCCTGCCACTTGACGAGTTTCGCCCGAACCGTCACGCTATTCACAACAGCGGCAGCTGTCACAGTGGCTTCCAGCGCACCGCGGCTCACGACGCAGCCAGCGAATTCGGCCCGGCGCGCCAGCCATGCGGACGATCACACGGGTGGTACTTTGACACCCCCGTGTACTTGGGTGTAGGTTTGGACGTTGCGCTGGCTGCCTCCTGTCCATACCTCGATTCGCACACGTAAGTCCCACCCTTCCGGTGTTACTTCCGTTGGTGCCTGTTCGAGTTTCGTTCGGGTCGTAACCAGCGGAATTCGTAGCAGACAAGCGACGGTCGCGGACCACCACGCGACGCGCGTGAGGTGCTGGAAGGACGCATCTTGGCAGTCTCCACCCAGACCAAGGCAGTTGCCGGAATCCCCGGAGCCCCGTTGCGGGTGTCTTTCGCGAAGATCCGTGAACCCTTGGAGGTGCCCGGACTTCTCGATCTACAAACGGAATCGTTCGCCTGGTTGATCGGTTCTCCGGATTGGCGTGAGCGCGCGGCCGCTCGCGGCGACGTCGGCCTAGTCGGAGGCCTCGAGGAGGTACTCGAGGAGCTGTCCCCGATCGAGGACTTCTCCGGCTCCATGTCCCTGTCCTTCTCCGACCCACGCTTCGAAGAGGTCAAGGCCTCGATCGATGAGTGCAAAGACAAGGACATGACCTATGCGGCTCCGCTGTTCGTCACGGCGGAGTTCATCAACAACAACACCGGTGAGATCAAGAGCCAGACGGTCTTCATGGGTGACTTCCCGATGATGACCGACAAGGGCACGTTCATCATCAACGGCACCGAGCGCGTGGTCGTCTCGCAGTTGGTCCGTTCGCCGGGCGTCTACTTCGACCACAGCGTCGACAAGGGCACGGAGAAGGACCTGCACAGCGTGCGCGTCATCCCGTCGCGCGGCGCGTGGCTGGAGTTCGACGTCGACAAGCGCGACACCGTCGGCGTTCGCATCGACCGCAAGCGCCGCCAGCCGGTCACCGTGCTGCTCAAGGCGCTGGGGTGGACCACCGAGGAGATCGTCGAGCGCTTCGGCTTCTCCGAGATCATGATGTCGACCCTGGAGAAGGACAACACCGCCGGTCAGGACGAGGCGCTGCTGGACATCTACCGCAAGCTGCGCCCGGGCGAGCCGCCGACCAAGGAGTCGGCGCAGACCCTGCTGGAGAACCTGTTCTTCAAGGAGAAGCGCTACGACCTGGCGCGCGTCGGCCGGTACAAGATCAACAAGAAGCTCGGCATCCACTTGGGCGAGCAGGTCATCGGTTCGGTGCTGACGAAGGAAGACATCGTCAACACCATCGAGTACCTGGTGCGCCTGCACTCGGGCGACAAGACCATGACCGCCCCCGGCGGCGTGGAGGTCCCGGTGGAAGTGGACGACATCGACCACTTCGGCAACCGTCGTCTGCGTACCGTCGGCGAGCTGATCCAGAACCAGATCCGGGTCGGTCTGTCCCGGATGGAGCGCGTGGTCCGGGAGCGGATGACGACTCAGGACGTCGAGGCGATCACGCCGCAGACCCTGATCAACATCCGCCCGGTCGTCGCGGCGATCAAGGAGTTCTTCGGAACGTCCCAGCTGTCGCAGTTCATGGACCAGAACAACCCGCTGTCGGGCCTGACCCACAAGCGCCGCCTCTCGGCGCTCGGCCCGGGTGGTCTGTCCCGTGAGCGCGCCGGCCTGGAAGTCCGCGACGTCCACCCGTCGCACTACGGCCGGATGTGCCCGATCGAGACGCCGGAAGGCCCGAACATCGGCCTGATCGGCTCGCTGTCGGTGTACGCGCGGGTCAACCCGTTCGGCTTCATCGAAACCCCGTACCGCAAGGTCGTCGACGGCCGGGTAACCGACGAGGTTCGTTACCTGACCGCCGACGAGGAGGACAGGCACGTTCGCGCGCAGGCCAACTCGCCGGTCGACGCCGACGGCCGCTTCCTCGAGGACCGGGTGCTGTGCCGCCGGGGCAACGAAGAGAACGAGCTCGTCGCCGCCACCGAGGTCGACTACATGGACGTGTCGCCGCGTCAGATGGTGTCGGTCGCGACGGCGATGATCCCGTTCCTCGAGCACGACGACGCCAACCGCGCCCTGATGGGCGCGAACATGCAGCGTCAGGCTGTGCCGCTGATCCGTTCCGAGGCGCCGATCGTGGGCACCGGTATGGAGTTGCGTGCGGCCGTGGACGCCGGCGACGTCGTGGTGAACGAGAAGGCCGGTGTGGTCGAGGAGGTTTCCGCCGACTACGTCACGGTGATGGCCGATGACGGGACGCGTAAGTCCTATCGGATGCGGAAGTTCGCCCGGTCGAATCAGGGTACGTGTGCTAATCAGCGTCCGATTGTGGATGAGGGTCAGCGGGTGGAGCGTGGTCAGGTTCTGGCTGATGGTCCGTGCACCGAGAACGGTGAGATGGCCTTGGGTAAGAAC
>NZ_JABLTE010000010.1 GCF_013315795.1 Nocardia barduliensis | reverse complement strand
CGGGGTCAAGGGTGCGTTAGCGTGGACCACGAAGGTCTCCTGTTCGATGCAGTGGTTGTCTCAGCAACTCCCACTCCACGACAGGAGACCTTCACCATTCAACGATCACTTACCGCGTGTCGTCACAAAACCTCAACCAACGTCCCTGGGCCGTACAGCTAGGCCCGGGCGGAGACGATGACGTCACCGGTTTCGGCGTCCATCCGCTTCCAGTTGTGTGGGGGCACCGGATCGCGTGTCAGGTGGTAGCCCGCTCGGGTGGCTCGGTCGGTGAGTTTCCGGGCCTGTCCGGGCATCGGCGTGGTTGCTTCGGTTCGGTTGATGAGGAATTCCTCCATCAGTGTTGTCGTGTGGAATCCGGTGTGCTGCGACCAGCGGCGACCAGGGCGGTGAATGCGGCGCGCTTGCGAGCACAGTCGTGTTCGCGGTGCGACTGCATCGCATGATGGGCTTCGGCGACGGTCAGCGGACGGGCGGGTTTTCCGCATGTCCATGCTTCCGGCCAGGATCGGGCGCGAGTGGCTGGGTGCGGGCTGGTTTGCGGCGAGGGGCCGGGCGCGGCTGGTCGGACGGCCACACGCAGCCGACGCCGAGCCTGCCCGCATCGGCGCACAGTTCCTCCGCCAGCTTGCTCAGTCCATCGAGCCATTCTGGAAGGCGACATCAAGGACGGCACCCAGGTGACCGTGGGCGGCATCCTGGCCTCGGTGAACCGGCGGATCAACAAGAACGGCCTGGCCTGGGCTCCCTCGCGGCCCTCCCCGGCCTGGGCTGCTGCTAGACCAGCTGGTCGAGGGGGCCGGGCGGTTACGAGTCGAGCCACTGCTCGATCTGCGCGAGATTCGTGGCGGAGACGACGACGTCACCGTCTTCGGCGTCCAGCAGTTCCCAGTCGTACGGTGCGGCCGGAGCGCGCACCAGGCGGTAGCCCGCCCGCGTGGCTCGGTCGGTGAGTTCCCGGAGCTGTTCGGCGAGCGGATCTCGTGCGGCCTCATTCATGAGTACGTCTCCATGGGTGGTGTTGTCGTGCGGAATCGGGCGTGACGCGCCCGGCGGCGACCAACGCGGCGAACGCGGCGCGCTTGCGGGCGCAGTCGTGATCGCGGTGTAACTGCATCGCGCGGTGTGCCCCAGCGACGGTCAACGGCTGGGCAGGCGTGGCGCATGTCCACGCTTCCGGCCACTGGCTCAGCCGCGAATGGTGCTGCGTGCGGGCGGGTTCGGGCCGAGCGGCGGGGCGGCGCGGCCGGTCGGAGGGCCACACGCACCCGACGCACAGCAGTACCGCGCAGCATGCGGCGCATATCGTCACGATGCTCGACAGCACGGCGCATATCCCCACGGCCGCTCACCGCTGGCAGCCGAAGCCCGAATCGGCGCGCAGATCCTCCGCGAGCTTGCGCAGACCCTCGAGCACCTGCTGGAACGTCCAGGGTTCCGGCATGCTGTCGGCGGAGAGCGCGGTACCGGCGTGATCGGTGGGGAAGTCGATACCACGCAGGTGCGCGCGTTCGCGGGGGCTCGTCCGCTGCGGCACGATCCGGCCGTGCCGTACGAGCGTGTGGAAAGCGACCGACTTCCACGCGCACCGATCGATCCGGCAGTCCCGGTGCCGCCGCATCTGCTGGTGCGCCAACTCGACCTCGGCCGAACCGCAAATGCCCGGCGGCGCAACGAGAACTCCAGCATCCTGACCGTAACGCAACATACTTCTGATTCCTCCATGGCCCTGACTGGGCCAGCGATATCGAGTGGCACACAACGGAGGTGTTTCGCGAGTAGATCTCCCCGCCCGTGCCGGTGATCTGGAAATGCTCGGCCGTCAGGCCGGGTGGCTGTCGACTGCCACGGCGGCCAGCTTTTCTCGGCCCAGTTGGGTGATTTCGTAGCGGCCTTTTCGGGCTCCGGTCACGATGAGTGCGCGGCTCACTAGGTTCGCCAGACCTTGGCGGGTCTTCCATTCGGTGAGGCTGGCCGAGACCTTGATCTGCTGTTCGGTGAGCATCCCCCCGCAGTTCAGCGCACGCAGGATTCGGACTTGTGCGACGGAGAGGCTTCCATGTTGCTGGGCCATGCGGCTATGTTGCTCGACGCACACAGCATCCGTACGGGGGAAACGAATGGTCCGATGAAGTCGGCCATCCGCCCAGAGCCCGGACCGGTCGGGACGTAGTCAGACGTCCGAATCGGACCGGAACCTGGGCCGTTTCGGACCGAGCAGGGGAAATGGGGAGCGATGGGGAAGGACGATCAGCCTGGTTCGACACTGCCGCGTCGGCAACTCGGGCGGGCACTGCGGGAGGCGCGCGAAGGTGCCGGGTTCACGCTCGAACGCGCCGCGCAACTCATGGAGATGGGCAAGACCTCGGTCGGCCGGATCGAGAAGGGGCAGAACGACAAGATCAGGCTGCGCGACGTGGAGGCGTTCGGCAGTCTGTACGGCCTCGGCGCGGAACAGATCGATCAACTGAAAGCGCTCGCGCAGCAATCAGCTACGAAATCGTGGTGGCAGGCATCTCGTCATCTGCTACTTCCCGGATACAGCACGTATCTAGGGCTCGAATCCGGCGCATCAAGGCTGTCCTTCTATCAGCCAGTGATCGTTCCGGGCCTGTTACAGACGACCGATTACGCGAAAGCTGTGGAGCGGCCGTATCTTCCGGGTGACACGGCCGAGGACATCGCTAGCCGGGTCGAACTCCGGTTGCGACGCGCGGCAATATTGACTCGGCAACGCAATCCGATTACGGCCGAATTTTTGGTGCACGAGAGTGTCTTGCATACAGTCGTGGGATCTTCCGAAACCATGTCGGCGGAACTTCGGCACATGGCCGATATGAGCACACGGTCCAATGTCACCGTGCGGATATTGCCGTTCGCGGCTGGTTTCCCATGGGAAGGGAAGCCGGTGCTGCCATATATCATTCTCGACTTTCCAGCAGACAGCCGAGGTATTCAGACAGAGCCGCCCGTCGTCTACGCCGAAAATACAATAGGGTCAATGTCTTTCGAGGACGATGCCGACGTTCGCCGCTACCGTGACATTCACGAAATGCTCCGATGCGCGACACTGGAGGAGCAACCATCGCGAGACCTGCTCCGGCAGGTGGCAAGGAGATATGAACGGTGACCATCGACCTAGCCGATGCACAGTGGTTCAAATCGAGCCGGAGCAGCGCGCAAGAAGCGTGCGTCCAGGTCGCCTGGCTCGCGGCAGGTCATGTCGGTGTCCGTGATTCGAAGAACCCCGCCGGTCCGGCGTTGATCTTCGCGCCCAGCGACTGGGATGCCTTCGCCGCTGGCGTACGTGACGGCGAGTTCAATCGGCTGGACTGAACAGGATTCTCAGCCCACAGCAGCGGCCCACACCCGATCCGCGCATTATCGGGCCAGGGCCGCTGCCCGTGCGCGCGGGAGCTACCGAACCGCTTCGACCAATGCGGGGGCGGGTGAATCGGCCGTAGTCCGCACCCCCTGCTTGCGGTGCAGGGCGTGGCTGCATGCGACGACGCCCAGCGCGGCGATGCCGAGAACCACGCCGATCCAGGCGACCGCGGCGTAACCGAGGCCCGCGCCGATGGCGAGTCCGCCGAGCCAAGGACCTGCGGTGATGCCGACGTTGAACGACGAGATGTTGGTGGCTCCCGCCAGGGTGGGCGCGTCGCCCGCGAGGGTGAAGACGCGGCTGTTCAAGGTCGGGTTGATGCCGAAACCGAAGGCGCCCAACAGGAAAGCCAGCACGACTACGGGCACGGCGTGTTCGGCCGTGAGGGCCAGCAGCGCGGAGGTGAGCACGCCGCCGGTGATGCCGACGTACAGGCTGGTCAGCGGGCGGGTGTCGGCGGTACGTCCGCCGATGACGATGCCGAGCAGGGAGCCGAGTCCGTAGATGCCGAGCACCACCGGAATCCAGCCGTCCGCGAGGCCCGTGGCGTGCGACAGCAGGGCGCCGAGGTAGGCGAAGGTGACCATCAGGGCGGCGATGGCGAGCGCGGTGGTGGCGTAGGACAGCCAGAGTTCGGGGCGCAGCATCGTGCGCAGTTCGGTACGCAGCCGCTGCGGTGCGGCGGGGCGTCCGCCGGGGATCTTCGCCAGCACGCCGATCATCGCGGCGGCCGACAGCAGCGCGACCGCCCAGAACGCCGCGCGCCAGCCCAAATGCTGTCCGATCACGGTGCCCGCAGGGAGTCCGATGATCATGGCCAAGGTCAGCCCGCCCGCGACGATGCTCATCGCCTTGCCGCGCGCGGTGGGCGGGACCAGGCTGATCGCCGTGGTCGCGGCCACCGCCCAGAACCCGGCGTAGACGAACGCGCCGACCACCCTGGTCGCGAACAGGACCCAGTAGTCCGAGGTGAGCGCGCCGATCACATGGGTGCCGACGAACACCGCGAGGAAGGCGAGCAGTGCGGTGCGCCGCGACCAGCGCAACGTCGCCACCGCCAGCACGGGTGCGCCCACCAGCATGCCCAGGGCGAACGCCGAGATGAGCAGGCCCGCGCGTGGCACGGAGACGCCGAGGTCGGCGGCCATTTCGGTGAGCAGGCCCGCGAGCATCAGCTCCGAGGTGCCCTGGGCGAAGATCGAGAGACCCAGGACGTAGATCGCCACGGGCATCGGTACCTCCTTGTTTTGTACTGAACTATCCAAAATGAGGGCGCGGCAAAGCCGGCACCGGACGTGGGAAGTGCGACTCAGAGGGCGTCGAGTGCGGTGGTCGCGATGGCGGCCAGGGTCTCGCGCTCCGCGCCGCCGCGTGCGGCCACTCGCATGCCGCCGATCGTGGCGATCACGAAGTGGGCCAGGGCAGCCGGGTTCTTGTCCGCCGCGATGTCGCCCGCGCGCTTGCCCGCCTCGAACACGTCCGTCAGCACCGCGAGCCGTCGCTCATGGTCGGCGGCGAGTACGGCGGCCAGTTCCGGGTCGCGCGGGGCCAGTTCGATTGTCGAGTTGACCACGAGGCAGCCGAGCGGGTCCCCCTCCGGGGCCTCGACGATCTGCCACAGCAGTGCGCGAATCCTGTCCCGCACCTCCGCCCGGCTGTCGAGCAGATCGAAGGTCGCGGCGTTCTTGATCGCCATGTAGTGGCGCAGGGCGCGCCCGAACAGGTCGCGCTTGCTGGTGAAGGTGTTGTAGATGCTGCTGCGGCCAAGTCCGGTCGCCGCGCAGAGGTCTTCGGTCGAGGTCGCCTCGTATCCCGCGCGCCAGAACGCGTGCATCGCCGCCTCCACCGCGCGGTCCTCGTCGAACAGCCTGGGTCGTGCCATGGGCCTAGGCTAACACAGTTTTGAACAGATCGTTCCAATACTCTCGCGGTGGGCTGTCTCGATCTCCAAGCGGCTGTTAAGCATTCGATAGGCGGGATCACGGACAGTTCTGGCACAAGGTTGTCCACCAAGGAAAACGAGGATCATCATGCAAGCCATCTTCCGCGGTCTGCGTCTGCTCGTACTCGGCGTGACCGTGCTGGCCGCCGCGTTCGCCGTCGCTGCGGTCGGCGCGGGTGCCGCGAACGCGGGCTCGGTCTACGAGATCAAGTTCGCGCCGGGGAGCAACCACGCGTCGATCGACGGCGCGGTGGTTCGCGGCGACGCCGACACCTACGCGTTCGAGGCGCGGGCGGGGCAGACGCTGACCACCGAACTCACCTCGGTCGAGGGCAACGCGCGATTCACCACCGCCGCGCCGGACGGAAGCGTCCTGTGCCTGGAGGAGACCTGGAGCCGGATCACCCTGCCGCGCAGCGGCTACTACACCATCTCGGTGGCGCCGAGCCGCGGCAACGCGACCTACACCCTGTCGGTGCGCATCGTCTGAGCCTCTCAGGGCGAGACCGCGACGCCGAGCGTCTGGGCGACCAGGAAGCGGGGGGCGTCCTCCCCATAGAACGACTCGGCGTCGCGGATCCGGAAACCGGCGGCTGTCACCAGAGCGCGGATATCGCGGTTCAGGTGACAGCCGCCGAACAGTCGTTTCTGGACCGGGTTCAGCCGGTTCTGCCACGCCCGCACCTTGTCGTCCGGCGCCAGCCCGTGTTCGACGAAGTGCAGCGTCCCGCCGGGAACGAGTACCCGGCGCACCTCGGCGAGCGCGGTGGTGATGTCGGGGATGGTGCACATGGTCCAGGTCGAGAGGGCGCAATCGAAGGTGCTGTCCGCGAAAGGCAACGCCTGCCCGTCCAGCCCGGCCCGCTCGATCGGCACGGTGGCCGCGGCGACTCGTTCGCTCGCCAGCCGCCAGCCGAGATCGGCCGGTTCGACCGCGCTCACCGACGCGACCGACGCCGGGTAGAACGGCACGTTCCGTCCCGAACCGAAACCCAGTTCCACGACACGTCCGTGCAGCCCGGCGCACACCCGCTCACGCAGCGGGTCGTTGACCCGCATCCCGCACGCCACGTTGACGATCCGGGGAAGCACGTGCTCCGCATAGACACCCACGCCTCCACTCTGGCACCCGTGGGCCGTTCGGGCCAGGGCCGCGCGGCCTCACAGGGGTCGCGCGGGCCGAGTGCGGTGACTCTGGCCGGTCGGCCGCGAAGCAGGGACCGCACGCGCCGCCCGCCGTTGTCCATACCCGGCGAGCCGGGCGGGCCCGTGCGATGCTGGCCCGGTGACTGTGTTCGAGGTGTGGGCGCCGCGACCGGAGTCGGTGCGGCTGGATGTGGAGGGTGTCGTCCACTCGATGAGGCGGTCGCCGGACGGGTGGTGGCGCGCCGAGGTGCCCGCCGCCGGCGGAGCGCGATACGGCTTCCTGCTCGACGACGACCCGACCGTGCTGCCCGATCCCCGCTCACCGCGCCAACCCGACGGTGTGCATGCCCGCTCGGCGCTGCACGTCCTCGATCCGGCGGGGTGGACCGACGCGGACTGGACCGGGCGGCCGCACGCCGGGGCGGTCTACTACGAACTGCACATCGGAACGTTCACCCCGGAGGGCACCTTCGACGCCGCGATCGAGCGGCTCGACCACCTCGTCGCGCTCGGCGTCACCGTGGTGGAAGTTCTGCCGGTGAACGCCTTCGACGGTACGCACAACTGGGGCTACGACGGCGTGCTCTGGTACGCGGTGCAGGAGAGCTATGGCGGGCCCGACGGCCTCCAGCGGTTCGTGAACGCCTGCCACGCGCGGGGGCTGGCGGTCTGCCTGGACGTCGTCTACAACCATCTCGGCCCCTCGGGCAACTACCTGCCCCGCTTCGCGCCCTACCTGACCGAGGGACGCAACACCTGGGGGCAGAGTCTCAACCTCGACGGGCCGCAGGCCGATCACGTGCGCGCCCACATCATCGACAACGCGCTGCGCTGGCTGCGCGATTTCCACATCGACGCGCTGCGCTTGGACGCGGTGCACGCCCTGGTCGACCGCACGGCCACCCACCTGCTGGCCGACCTCTCGGTCGCCGTGGAGCGCCTGGCCACCCACGTGCGCAGGCCGCTGACGCTGATCGCGGAGAGCGATCTCAACGATCCGACGCTGATCACCCCGCGCGCGGCCGGTGGCTACGGCTTGACCGCCCAGTGGAACGACGACCTGCACCACGCCGTGCACACCGCCGTGTCCGGTGAGCGGCAGGGCTACTACGCCGATTTCGGCTCGCTGCGCTGCCTGGCGCGCACGCTGAAGCACGGGTTCTTCCACGCGGCAACGTATTCCAGCTTCCGTGGCCGCACGCACGGGCGTCCGATCGACCGTGGCCTGATTCCGGGTAGCGCGCTGCTGGCCTATACCTGCGATCACGACCAGATCGGCAACCGTGCGCTCGGCGACCGGCCGAGCGCCTACCTGACCGACGGCCAGCTGGCGATCAAGGCGGCCCTCGTGCTGTGCGGGCCGTTCACGCCGATGCTGTTCATGGGGGAGGAGTGGGGCGCGCGCACGCCGTTCCAGTTCTTCACCTCGCACACCGATCCGGAGGTCGCCGCGGCCACCGCATCCGGGCGCAAGAAGGAGTTCGCCGCCCACGGCTGGCCCGAAGGCGAGGTGCCCGACCCGCAGGATCTGAAGACCTTCCTGCGCTCCAAGCTCGACTGGACGGAACCGGACGAGCCGGAGCACGCCCGGCTGCTGTCCTGCTATCGCGCCCTGCTCGCCCTGCGCCGCGAGCGGGCGGAATTGAGCGATCCCTGGCTGACGCACGTATCGGTGGACTACGACGAGGCCGCGCGGTGGATCGTCGTGCACCGCGGCACGCTGGCCCTGGTGTGCAATCTCGGTGAGGACCAGGCCGCGGTGCCGGTCGTGGGCCTCCCGCTGCTGTCCTGGGAATCTCCGACCATCGGGCCTTCGGCGACAACCGTTCCCGGCCACTCGTTCGCGCTGCTGGAGACGGCGCCGCCGGACCCGCGCCGAGGGCGTGGAATGCGCACTCCGGACGGTCTTTTCCGGTGATTTTCCGGCGCTGCCGGATAACAGCCGCACAACTGTCCGAGACAGGCGCTTTGCCGGAATCGCTCCCCGCCATTACCGTGGAGAGATGAGCAACGTCGCTTCCGGGGACCTCGCGGTTCTTCCCCCGGGGATGGGTGGCAGCGCCGCCGCCGAATTCGCACCGTTCCTGCGTGCTTTCGCACGAGCGTTCGGCAATCGCCGGGGTGCGGGCGCGGCGTTCACGCTGCACCGGTACGGAGAGCCGCTGGTGGACGTCTGGGTCGGCTCCGGTGGCGACGCCCCGTGGACCAGGGACACGGGCACGATCATCTTCTCCGCCACCAAAGGTATCGCCGCCACCGTCGTGCACCGCCTCGCCGACCGCGGCCTGCTCGACTATTCCGCCCCGGTCTCCGAGTACTGGCCGGAATTCGGCTTCAACGGCAAGCGCAAGATCACGGTGCGTCAGCTGCTGACCCATCGGGCGGGGCTGTCCGCGCTGGCACCCATCGCCACCGGCGGACTGGCCGACGTGCTCGACCACGAGCTCATGGAGCAGCGGTTGGCCGCGGCGAAGCCCGACCGCCTGCTCGGCGTGCCCACCTACCACGCGTTGACCTTCGGCTGGCTGATCGGCGGCCTGACTCGCGCGATCACCGGCATCGGCCTGAGCGAACTGATCCGCACCGAGGTGGCCGAGCCGCTCGGCATCGAGGGCCTGCACCTGGGCAGGCCGCCCGCCGACGCGCCGATCACCTACGCGCCGCTGGCGGGCACCCAGCTGAGCATGCTGGGCAAGCCGCTGGGCGCCGCGGTGCTGGGTCGCAGCCACCGGATTCCCGGCGCGCTCGGCGCGGCCACGCGCTGCCTGTTCCTGCCCGGTCTGGAAGCCATTCTGGAGGGCGTCAGCCCGCCGATCCTGGACACCGAGCTCGGCGCGGGCAACGGTGTGTGCACCGCGCCCGCCCTGGCCCAGATGTACGGCGTTCTCGCCAATGACGGCATGGTGGCCGACCGCAGGTATCTCGGCGGCCACACCATGAAGGCACTGCGCCGCGTCGAGACCTATCAGCCCGATCGCGCGCTGTTCTACCTGCCGATGATGTGGCGGCTGGGCTACCACTCCCTGCCGATGCCGGGCGCCCACGCCGGGTTCGGGCACATCGGCCTCGGCGGCTCCTTCGGCTGGGCCGAACCCCGGCTCGGCCTGTCGGTCGGATTCGTGCACAACCGGCTGTCGGCCGCTCAGCTCAGCTACGACCAGTCGGCGGCGTTCTGGCTGCTGCCGCTGATGCTGAACTGCCTGCGCGCGAACCGGCGCCGGGTACCGGCCACGGCCACGCCCAAGGCCGCCTGACGCGGGGAACCGGCTTCAGATCTAGTCACACTAGATTCTCAAGCGATGCTATGGTCGGTCTATGACGACCCAGGCGCGACGAGAACGGGAACGTGCCGAACGGCACCGGCTGATCATCGACACCGCTCGGGAGCTGGCCGAGTCGCAGGGCTGGGACGCGGTGACCGTGCGCAGGCTGGCGGAGCGGATCGAATACAGCCAGCCTGTGCTGTATTCGCACTTCGCGGGCAAGGACGAGATCGTCACGGCGGTCGCCGAGGAAGGCATCGCGGAGATGGCCGCGTGGAGCCGCGCGGCGCTGGAGTCCGCGGGCGGCGAGCCGCGCGCGGCATTGGCGGCGGTGGCGCGGTCCTATCTCGACTTCGCGACCGCGCGGCCCGCGCTCTACGACGCGATGTTCCTGATGAAGGTGAACCTCGCGTTCGGCGAGAATGCCTCGCAGCCGCTGCGGGACGCGTTCGCCGTCATGTTCGCCGCCTTCTCGCCGTTCGCGGGCGAGCACGATCCGGAGACCTTCACCGAGGTCGGCTGGAGCGCCCTGCACGGGCTGGCGACCCTGGATCGCGGTGGACGGCTGCGGCCGGCTCAGCGGGACGCCCGCCTGGCGGTGTTGATCGACCAGTGGACCAGGTAGGCCGAAGATCTGCCAGCAGTGGGTGACCGGTTCGCTCGCGACTGCGTCTGCTCGGCCGAACGGGCAGGTGCGGCTTGCTGATCCGAGTGCGATCCCGCGGTGGCGGTCTGAATCTAGCAAAGCTAGACAAGATAGCGGACGACTGCTACCTTTGCTCTAGTTGCTAACAATGCTAGAAATTCGGGAATGGAGCCGAAATGCTCGTTGTCACCGGCCAGATCATCGCCGCCGCCGCGGTTCTCTCCAATGCCGTCGTCTACGGCACCGACGTCTGCGGGGCGGTGATCACCCGGTCCGTGTACCGCAAGCTCGATGACGCGACCGTGACCATGAGTGCGGGATGGGGGCACTACTACGGCGACAGGCGCATGCCGATCGTCGGTGTGGGCGGGGTGGTCACCGCGGTGCTCACACTGCTGATCGCACTGTGGGCCGGGCAGATCGGTGCCGCTGTCGCGGCCGGGGTCACGGTGGCGGCGCTGCTGACTTGGCTCGCCTTCTACGTCCGCGTCGCCAAGCCGATCAATTCCCGGCAGACGGCCGCCGCGCAAAGCGGCATCATTCCGGCTGATGCCCGTGCGTTGCAGGACAAGTGGGACAGCATTCTGAAGTACCGGGTCACCCTCCAGTTCATCGCCATTGCCGGACTGTGCGCCGCACTCATCCTGTTCTGATCAGGCGGTGCCGCGCGTGCCTCGGTGGTCGGCGCACCAGCAGAAACAGGCGCTCGCTTCTCTCGACAACCTCCGGCGATCGCCGGGGACACACCTGATACCGAAGTCACCCAGGAGTAGCTGACATGACCTTCACCAGCAACGAACAGAAGTTTCTCGCCGAGGCCGGGATCGGCCGGCTGGCCACGGTGTCGCCCGACGGCGTTGTGCAGAACAACCCGACCAGCTATCGGGTGAACGCCGACGGCACGATCGACATCGGGGGCATGCGGATGCGTGCCAGTCGAAAGTACCGCAATGTCGAGGCGGGCAGCCGGGTCTCGTTCGTCGTCGACCAACAGGTTTCCATGGAGCCGTACGTGATTCGCGGCATCGAGGTACGCGGCACGGCCGAGGCGCTCGAGGACGAGGAGCCACCGTTCCCACCCCAGGAACGCGCGGTCATCCGCATTCACCCCGAACGGATCATCTCCTGGGGAATCGACGGCGGATCCTTCGACTTCACCAGTCGCCGCGCCGAGTAGCGCGGAGATCCGGTGCAGCTCAGGAGCCCGACCCGGTTCGAGGCGCGAGAATCCGGCTGGGGTCAGGAGCCCGAGCCGGTCCGACACGCGAGAATCCACGAGGTCAGGAGTCCGGGGCTGCTGGCGCACCGGAGATCCGGACTCAGGTCAGGTAGCGGTACGCCGGGGAATCCGGCTCGAGGCGCTCGCACTGGATCGGGGAATGCCGCATGCGTTCCAGCAGCGGGCCCAGCCCGTCCGGCGCGCCGAGTTCGATGCCGACCAGCGCCGCGCCCGTCTCCCGATTGTTGCGCTTGACGTACTCGAACAGCGTGATGTCGTCGTCGGGGCCGAGCACCTCGTTGAGGAAACGGCGCAGCGCGCCGGGTTCCTGCGGGAAATCCACCAGGAAATAGTGCTTGAGGCCGCGATGGACCAGGGAGCGCTCGATGATCTCGCCGTAGCGCGACACGTCGTTGTTGCCGCCGGACACCAGGCACACCACCGTCGAACCCGGCTCCACGGTGATCTCCGCGAGCGCCGTGGTGGTGAGCGCGCCCGCGGGCTCGGCGATGATGCCCTCGTTCTGGTACAGATCGAGCATGGTCGTGCAGATCGCGCCCTCGTCCACCTGCATCATCTGGAACGCGCCAGCACCCCGGGGAGATTCGGTGGTGGTGAGCAACGGCAGCGAGGCGTGCGAGACCACCCGCCCGCCGAATCCGGACACCGCGGCATACGGCACGGCGCCGATCCGGCGCACCGCGGCGCCGTCCACGAACGGGTCGATCTCCGGCAGCGTCACCGGACCGCCCGCCACCAGGGCCGCGGTCATCGAGGCCGCGCCAGCGGGCTCCACGCCGAGGATGGCGGTGCGCGGGGACCGCGTGCGGAAGTAGGTGCCGATCCCGGCCAGGCAGCCGCCACCGCCCACCGGCACGATCACCAAGTCGGGCGTGGTGTCGAGCTGCTCCAGGATCTCCGCGGCGATGGTGCCCTGACCGGCCGCGGTGCGCGCGTCGTCGAACGGCGGGACCATGGTCGCGCCGGTGCGCTCGACGTCGCCCGTGGCCGCCGCGGCGGCGGCGTCGTAGGTCTCGCCGACCGCGATCAGCTCGACGAACTCGCCGCCGTGCACCCGGATGCGGTCGCGCTTCTGCTTCGGAGTGGTGGTCGGCACGTAGATGCGGCCTTTGATCCCCATCGCCTGACAGGCGAACGCGACGCCCTGCGCGTGGTTGCCCGCGCTGGCCGCGACCACGCCCGCGGCGCGTTCGTCCTCGGTCAGCTGCACCACCAGGTTGTAGGCGCCGCGCAGCTTGTAGGAGCGGACCGCGCTGAGATCCTCGCGCTTGAGGTAGACGTTCGCCCCGGTCAGTCTGGACAGCCGCTCGCTGCGCTGTAGCGGGGTCGGATCGATGACGTCGGCAATTCGCTTGGCGGCAGCATCGATCTCGTCCGCGGTGAGCGCGGGACGAGAAGCGGACAGTGCGTCGAGGACCTCGAGCGGATTGGACACCCGAAATATGCTGCCACCTGCCGCGGCGGCGAGCTGCGGCGGGTGGCGGTGACACGCGGGCCACCTGCGTAGGAGCTACCTCGGGGTGAGGACGAAGACCGGGATCTGTCGGTCGGTCCTGGTCTGGTAGTCCGCGTAATCCGGCCACACCTGGACGGCGCGCTCCCACCATCGCGCCTTCTCCTCGCCGAAGACCTCGCGCGCGGTGTAGTCCTTGTTGACCGTGCCGTCACGCAACTCGACGTGCGGCTCGGCCTTGATGTTGTAGTACCAGACCGGATGCTTCGGCGCGCCGCCCAGCGAGGCGACCACCGCGTATTCGCCGTTGTGCTCCACCCGCATCAGCGGCGTCTTGCGCAGCTTGCCGGACTTCGCGCCTTTGGTGGTGAGCAGGATGATGGGCTTGCCCTGCAAGGTCGTTCCCTGGGTGCCGCCGGAGTTCTCGTACTCCTCGGCTTGCTCGCGGGCCCAGTCGGATGTGCTCGGTTCGTATTCACCTGTCAGTGGCATGTCTGCGGCAACACCCTGCCGATCCGCTGTGTTCCCGGCGACAAAAAGTTCGCTGGCCCGAACTTACGATTCCGACTACCCTGAGGAGATGGCAGTGGTCCATCCCCCGGCTCGCAGCGCCACCATCGACATCGCGGGCAGCGCGTGGCCGGTCTACAAGCTCGACGCACTGCTCGTCGGGCTGGCAACCTGCCTCGTCCTGGCCCTGATCACGGGGTCGCTGCAGTTCGCGGTGCTCGTCGCGGCCGCGCTCGCCGCGGCGCGCTGGCTGATCGGGTTCGGCTTCGTGCGGCGCGCTGATCCGGGCCGGCGGCGCGCGTAGCGATCCGGGGTTGCCAGCCGCACTAGGTCGCGCTGCCGTATGCGATTACCCGCATCCTGTTCGTGTAGTCGGCGTCGAAGTGCCCCGCTCGGTGCGTCGACTCGCGTATTTCAGCCGGGCCATTAACGCTGTCCGGTCTGTTCGGCGATGAATCGAGTAGTCGAATACGCGGGTTTCGGTGGGATACCAGCGGGAGGATCAGCGCATGAAACGCCTGGTTGTATGTTGTGACGGCACCTGGAAGGCCGAGTCGAGCGACACGGTCTCGAACATCGTCAAGATCGCGCAGACGATCCGGTTCGACGCGCCGGGACCGGCGGGGGAGACGATCCAGCAGTGGGTCACCTACGTCTCCGGTCCGGGCGCCCGCGGCTTCATCAGCGATCGTCTGATGGGCGGCGCGTTCGGACTCGGACTCGAGGCGAACCTGTCCTCCGCGTACTGGCACCTGGCCCTGAACTGGGAAAAGGGCGACGAGATCTACATCTTCGGCTTCAGTCGCGGCGCCTTCACCGCGCGCAGCCTGGCCGGTCTGATCAGCCGTATCGGGATCATGACCCCGGAAGCGATGATCGCGGGCAAGTACCCGGAGGCCCTGCGGATCTACCGCCAGCGCCCGCCCGCGCCGACGCCGGAGAACCCGGACCCGGCCGAGCCCGAGCAGTGGCGGGAGTTCCGCCGCAAGAACTGCCGGCGAGCGAAGATCGATTTCCTCGGCGTGTTCGACACCGTGGGCGCGCTGGGCGTGCCGGGCGTCACCTCGCTGCGGCACCGGTTCCACGACGTCAAACTCTCCCGCCACGTGCACTGCGCCCGCCAAGCGCTGGCCATCGACGAGCGGCGGCGCAACTTCGAACCGTCCGTGTGGGAGGTGCCGGTCGAACCGACCGTGAAGTACCGCCGTGGGTTCGAGCGGGTCAAGCAGGTGTGGTTCCCCGGCGTGCACAGCGACATCGGCGGCGGCTACGCCGAATGCGGCCTGTCCGACGCGACGTTGCAGTGGATGGTGCGCGAGGCGGAGTCGGTCGGGCTGGCCTTCGATCGCGATCGGCTGGCCAAGCTGTCCGAACGCTGCGACACCACGAACGGGGACCACATGCGGCTGCACGATTCGCTGAGCATCGGCTACCGCATCCTGAACGTGGTTCGCACCCTGCGCAATCCGCGCAGCCCCCGCTTCCACTGGGATTCCTGGCGCCGGGTGTCCACGCCCACCGACCAAGGGGTCCGGTTGGCCTCCAGCACGCAGGACGCGCTGGACTACCATCCCGCGAACCTGCGGCGCTGGCGCGAGGAACTCGGCGGCGTGCTCCCCGAGGACACGTTCGAGCAGGTCCGCGGTGTGTTCGCCAAAGAGCTCGTGCGAGCGCCGGCGATGGCCGACGCGCCCGCGCTCGAGCTGTCAGCGCACCAGTAGCGCGACGGGCAGCCGGGCGAACATCTTCTCCAGCCTGGCCCGGCCCTGGAAGGTGTGGCCGGTCAGCCGGTCGGTCCAGCTACCCGCGGGCAGGTCGAGGAACGTGTCGCCCCATCCGGTCTCGGCCAGGCCCACGCTGTGGCGGGTGGCGGCGACGATGACCTCGGGCGCCTCGCCGGTGCGGCCGCGCGCGTAGGACACCACCTTGGCCGCGTGGTCGCCGGTGGCGAACAGCGGCCGGTAGGCGCCGCCGACGAAGCAGTCGGGACGTTCGCGGCGCAACCACAGCGCGTAGGCGACGATCCACATCTTCGCCGCGCCGGTGGTGTCCAGCGCCGGTGTGCCGGTGAGCGATTGCAGCATGCCCGCGCGGGCGGCGAAATCCACCGGCCTGCGATTGTCGGGGTCGACGAGAGAGTCCTCCCACAGCTCGCAGCCCTGGTAGACGTCCGGGATGCCCGGACCACACAGTTGCAGGAGTTTCTGCGACAGCGCGTCCGACCACGCGTGCGGCGCCAGCTCGTGCACCAGGTCGCCGAGTTCGGAGCCCACCGGCCCGTCGATCACCGTGTCCAGCCACGCGTGCACGGCGGCCTCGAATTCGGTGTCGGGCTCCTCCCAGGAAGTCTTGGTGTTCGCCTCCCGCATCGCTTTCTCGGCGAACGCGTGCAGGCGCTCGCGCAGACCCGGCACCGACGCGGCCGGTCGGCCGTCCGCGGGCCACACACCGAACATGTTCTGTAGCAGGAACAGGGCCGTCGCGCCGTCCGGCGCCGGAGCGGTCTCCAACCAGGAGTCGACATTGCGCGCCCAGGTCTCCGCGGCCTGGGACAGCACGCCGATGCGGGCGCGCACGTCCTCGCCGCGCTTGGTGTCGTGCGTGGACAGCGTCGTCATGGTCGCGGGCCAGAGCTGCGCGCGCTGGCTGTTGGACAGGTGGAACTCGTTGAGCGAGTGGCCGAACCGCGCCGGATTGCCGCCCACCTCCTGCAACGAGACCAGCCGCGCGGCCTGATAGAACATGGTGTCCTCGACCGCCTTCGCGGTCACCGCGCCGCAGACCTGGCTGAAGCGCACCGCCGCGGGTCCGTCGGCGGCCAGCGCCGCGACCAGCACCGCCAGCGGCGCGGTGAGCTCGCTGTTGCGCTTCTCCACCTCGGCGATCACCGCGCCCGCCATCCCGGCCAGCGGCGCGTAGTCGGCCCGGTACACCGGCATGAACGCCAGCACCTCGATGGTGGCGTTGGTCAGCGCCATGGTGTCGAAACTCTCGGCGTTCGCGTCCTGTTTGATCGCGGCCACCAGCCGCCGGACCTCCGGCGCCAGCACGCTTTCCGCGACCGCGCGCTTGATCCGGTGCTCGGTCTCGCCGATCCAGGCCCGGTCGCTGCCGTGCCCGGCGACCCGACGCGACAGCTCGGTGAGCGCGTGTTCGCCACGCGGATCGATCAGCACGCCGCCGAAGTCGGCCAGTGCCTCGTAACCGGTGGTGCCGTCGATCGGCAGCGTCGCGTCCAGCGGCTCCCGGTTGGCCAGGATCTTCTCCACCAGCAGCAGCCGGTGCGGGCCGATCAGCCTGCGCAGCCGGACGAGGTAGCCCGCGGGATCGGACAGGCCGTCCGGGTGATCGACCCGCACACCGTCGATCAGGTCGTGCTCGCACCACGCGGCCAGTTCGCGGTGGGTGACATCGAAGACCTCGGTGTTCTCCTGCCGTATCCCGGCCAGGCTGCTGACGGCGAAGAAACGCCGGTAGGTGCACAGCCCGGCCTTCCAGCTCACCAAGCGGTAGTGCTGCTTGTCATGGATGCGCAGCGCGTTGTCCCCGTCGGTGCCAGGCGCGATCGGGAAACGCAGGTCGTGCAGCGCGAGCATGGGTTCGGCGCCGGAGCGGTCGACGGTCAGGGCGGCCGGGTCGTTCTCGCTCTGCAGCACCGGCAGCGCCAGGCGGCCGCCCGCGCCGTTGCCCGGGCTCCAGTCGATGTCGAAGTACGGCGCGAACCTCGACTCCTGGCCGTTCCGCAGGACGTCCCACCACCAGGCGTTCTGCCGCGGATCGGCGACCCCGACGTGGTTGGGCACCAGGTCGACGATCAGTCCCATGCCGCGGCTGCGCACCTCGTCGGCGAGGGCCTTGAGCCCGAGCGGCCCGCCGAGCGCGGCGGAGACCGTGGTCGGATCGGTGACGTCGTATCCGTGCGTCGAGCCGTGCGCCGCGGTCAGGATCGGCGAGAGGTACAGGTGGGAGATGCCCAGCTGCTGGAGGTATTCCGCGATGGCGCGCGCTTCGGCGAAGGTCAGCGCGTCCGGGCGCAGCTGTAGCCGGTAGGTGCTGCGGATCGTGGTCTGGCGGGCGGGCTTGCGTCGGAGGGACACCGGGTCGGTCACGTGTATCTCGGAGGAGTCGGGTGCGTTCATCGGCATTCGGGTCAGGTGGCCTGGCGGAGGACGAGGAGACAGC
Source organism: Nocardia barduliensis (assembly GCF_013315795.1). GTDB lineage: Bacteria > Actinomycetota > Actinomycetes > Mycobacteriales > Mycobacteriaceae > Nocardia > Nocardia barduliensis. The sequence goes on along the minus strand of NZ_JABLTE010000010.1, from coordinate 101,528 downwards.
GAGCTTCGACGGTGACGCTCGCGCCACCGGCGTAACCGGCGTCGGCCAGGCCGGTCGGCGCCGAGCAATCCAGTGCCACCGACCATTCCGTGCCGTCGCCGGTGCGGGGTAGCACGAAGTCGATAGCCGCGTCGTGGGCGTTGAAACACAGCAGGAACGAATCGTCGGTGATCCGCTCGCCGCGCGGTCCCGGCTCCGGAATCGCCTCGCCGTTGAGGTACACCGCCAGCGACTTGCCGAACCCGCTGTCCCAGTCCGCTTCGGTCATCTCATCGCCGGAAGGGGTGAGCCAGGCGATCTCGCGGGCGTCCTGCGCGGAACGGATCGGGCCGCGCGCCAGGAAGCGGCGGCGCCGGAATACCGGGTGCTCGGTGCGCAACGCGATCACCGCGCGGGTGAATTCGAGCAGATCGGCGTTCTCTTCGCGCAGCGACCAGTCCATCCAGGCCAGCGGCGAGTCCTGGCAGTAGACGTTGTTGTTGCCGTGCTGGGTACGGCCCATCTCGTCACCGTGCGCGAGCATCGGCACACCCTGGCTGAGCATCAGTGTCGCCAGCAGGTTGCGGCTCTGGCGGGCGCGCAGCGCGAGGATCTCCGGGTCGTCGGTCGGCCCTTCGACACCGCAGTTCCACGAGCGGTTCCAGCTCTCGCCGTCCCGGTTGTCCTCGCCGTTGGCCTCGTTGTGCTTCTCGTTGTAGGACACCAGGTCCCGCAGGGTGAACCCGTCGTGCGCGGTGACGAAGTTGATGCTCGCGCTCGGCCTGCGCCCGGTGGCCTCGTACAGGTCGGAGGAGCCGGTGAGCCGAGAAGCGAACTCGCCGAGGGTCGCCGGTTCGCCGCGCCAGTAATCGCGTACGGTGTCGCGGAACTGGCCGTTCCATTCCGTCCACAGGCCGGGGAAATTTCCCACCTGGTAGCCGCCCTCGCCGACGTCCCACGGTTCGGCGATCAGCTTGACCTGGCTCACCACCGGATCCTGCTGCACCAGGTCGAAGAACGTCGACAGCCGGTCCACGTCGTGCAGTTCCCGCGCCAGCGTCGCGGCCAGATCGAAACGGAATCCGTCGACGTGCATCTCCAGGATCCAGTACCGCAGCGAGTCCATGATCAGCTGCAAGGTGTGCGGATGGCGCACGTTCAGGCTGTTGCCGGTGCCCGTGTAATCCATGTAGAGGGAGGGATCGTCGTCGACCAAGCGGTAGTAGGCGGCGTTGTCGATGCCGCGGAAGCCGATCGTGGGGCCGCGGTGGTTGCCCTCGGCGGTGTGGTTGTAGACCACGTCGAGGATCACCTCGATGCCCTCGGCGTGCAGCGCGCGCACCATCGCCTTGAATTCGGTGACCGCCGATCCGGCGCGGTCCATCGCCGCGTACCCGTTGTGCGGCGCGAGGTAGCCGAAGCTGTTGTAGCCCCAGTAGTTCCGCAGCCCTTGGTCGAGCAGCACGCGGTCGTGCAGGAATTGGTGCACCGGCATCAGCTCGATCGCGGTGACACCCAATCCCTTCAGATGCTCGACGATCGCCGGGTGCGCGATGCCGGAGTAGGTGCCGCGCAATTCCTCCGGCACCTCGGGGTGGGTCATCGTCATGCCCTTGACGTGCGCCTCGTAGATGACGGTCTCGTGGTAGGGCCGGTTCGGCGCGCGGTCGGTGCCCCAGTCGAAGTAGGGGTTGATCACCACGCCGGTCATGGTGTGGCCGAGTGAGTCCAGTCCGTAGGTGTGCAGCGAGGGGTGCGCGTCGAAATTGCCGTCGAAGGCTTTGCCGTACGGGTCGAGCAGCAACTTGCTCGGGTCGCAGCGCAATCCGCGATCGGGGTCGTAGGGGCCGTGCACCCGGAATCCGTAGCGCTGACCAGGGTCGACCGCGGGAAGGTACGCATGCCAGACATAGCCGTCCACCTCGTCGAGCGCGATCCGGGTCTCGGCGCCGTCGCCGTCGACGAGGCAGAGCTCGACCGCGTCGGCAACCTCCGAGAACACCGAGAAATTCGTGCCAGCGCCGTCGTAGGTGGCCCCGAGGGGATAGGCGGTGCCGGGCCAGACACCCAGTGGTGTCGCGTCGCCGGGCGCTGCGTCGGGCTGAGCCATGGCAACGACAGTAGCGGCAGCCCGGCCTGCGGCGGTGCGGGTGGTTGTGACCGAGTTGATCAGGCGAGGTCGGAGCGGTTTTCCAGCCAGCGGCGGCGGTAGCCGAGAAGTACCGCGGCGCGCGCGAGACCGCCGAGCACAGCCCGTTGCAGGAAGGCCGGGACACCCGCCAGATAACCGTCTTGATAGTCCCAGAGCAGCGCGAGGGCGAGCGGATCACGGGGTACCCCCGCCGCGGTGGTCTTTCCCGCGCGATCCAGGTTGTGCCAGAGCCGGAACATGTCCCAATGCCGCAGCGGCGGCCGGATCTCGTGATCGATCACGGTCCCGGGGAGCACGCTGTGGAACTCGTGCACCGTGCCCGCCTGCGCCCGCACCGTGTCGCCGGGATGGGCGACGATCTCCGCGCCGTCGATCCGGAATCGGAGCTGTCCCTGACGCACCGTCCACCGCTCGGTGAGCACCGGGTGCCAATGCGGGCCTGCCTGGCGCCCGGCTTGCGGTAATACGTGCTCCAACCGCAGGTAGGGGCCGTGTTCGTCGGCGCTCTGCGCGATAAGGGTGACACGGTGCCCGTTGCGGAAGGTGAGAGTGCGTGCTGGCATCTCTCAGATATAAAGGTAACCTTCGTATTGTGTCAATGGGAGAACCGACGCTGCTGAAGTTGCTCAGCCAGGCCACCGCCGCTTACGAACGCGCGCTGAACGACGAGTTGCGCGCGCGGCTGGACGAACAGTTGCGGCCGGCGCACTACGCGGTGTTTCGCTACTTGGACCCGAACGGATCGCGGATCACCGAGCTGGCGGAAGCGGCCGGGATGACACAGCAGTCGATGGGGGAGCTGGTCACACACCTGGAGCGCCGTGGGTTGGTGGTGCGCCAGGTGGACCCGGCCGACCGCCGGGCGCGCACGGTGATGCTGACGGAGGCCGGGCGCGCGGCGCTGGAAGTGGCGGCGGAGCGCATCCGAGACATCGAGCGGACGGTGGAGCGCGCGGTGGGGCAGCGCACGCTCGCGGAGTTGCGCGCGACGCTCGGGCAGGTGGGTGCGGCATTGACCGAGCGGGTGCACGGCGGGTGAGCGAAGTCGTCGCCGGGAGAATGGTTCAGTCGCCGGGGGTCAGGGCGCGCCGCCAGGTCTGGCCGACCAGGTCGTGGCCCCAGCTGTGATGCGGGCTCTGCTCGACCAGTTCGAATCCGGCGCGCTGGTAGACGCGCCGCGCGGCGGTGAGCACGTCGTTGGTCCACAGCACGATCTCGCGGTATCCCGCCGCGGTGGCGAAGCGCAGGCATTCGTCCACCAGCGCCGCGCCGACGCCGAGGCCGCGGGCGGTGGGTTCGACCAGCAGTAACCGCAGGCGCGCGGTGGTGTCGTCCTCCCGGACGCAGAAGACGCTGCCCACGGGGCGTCCGTCGGCCTCCGCGATCCAGGCGCGCTCGCGCTGCTCGTCACGGGAAGTCAGGTAGTCCGCCACAATCCGCACGATCAGCTCCTCGTAGGTGGCGTCCCAGCCGTATTCGTCGCCGTAGAGTTCCGCGTGCCGTTGGATCACCCAGCCGTACTCGCCGGGGCGGGGCGCGCGCACGACGAACGCGGGCGCGTCGGCGGGCTGGTCCAGGATCTGCTGGATGGTCCGCATCGCGGTGAGCAGCCGCGCCCGGGTCGCGGGCGGCCGCGCGTCGAGCAGCGCGCCGACCTCGTCGCTGGAGCGCTGGTCGAGCGTCGCGAAGACCTCCCTGCCGCGGTCGGTCAGCCGGACCTCCTGCCGGCGGCCGTCGCTGCCGGAGCGATTGCGCCGCACCAGACCGGACTGTTCGAACCGGGCCAGGATGCGGCTGAGGTAGCCAGCGTCCAGCTCGAGGGCATGCCGCAGGGCGACCACCTCGGTCGCGTCGGCGGCCGCCAGCTCGAACAGGACGCGCGCTTCGGTGAGCGAGTACCGGCTGTCGTGTAGTCCCTCCCGCAGCACGCCGATCACCCGGGTGTAGTGGCGGTTGAATTCGCGGACGGCGGCGATATCGGCGGCGGCAACGGTCACGGGCGGCTCCAATCTTTGACTTTGTCAAAGAATATCCGCCGGTGCGATCGTCCGGGCCCGGAACGCCGAACTGTTCAGGGCGATCTGCGGGACCCGCAGCTCGAGTGCTAACTTGAACGGCGTTCAAGCCGCCCCGGCGGGCCGGGGCCGTGACGCGAGGATTCCTGTGGCACTGACCCCCGACGAGATCACCGCCCTCGACGCCGAGCATGTCTGGCATCCCTACGGCGGCTTTCCCGCGACGACCGAACCGCTGGTGGTGGCCGGCGCCACGGGGACCAGGCTCACCCTGGCCGACGGGCGCGAACTGGTCGACGGCATGAGCTCCTGGTGGGCGGCCATCCACGGCTACCGGCATCCGGCGCTCGACGCCGCGCTGGTCGCCCAGTCGCGGCGGATGAGTCACGTGATGTTCGGCGGGCTCACCCACGAGCCCGCGGCGCGGCTGGCCGAACTGCTGGTCGAATCGACTCCTGCCGGGCTGGACAAGGTGTTCCTGTGCGACTCCGGCTCGGTGTCGGTCGAGGTCGCCGTGAAGATGTGCCTGCAATACTGGCGTTCGGTGGGCAAGCCGCAGAAGCGGCGGCTGCTCACCTGGCGCGGCGGGTATCACGGCGACACGTTCACGCCGATGAGCGTGTGCGACCCCGACGGCGGCATGCACTCGCTGTGGACCGACGTGCTGGCGAACCAGGTGTTCGCCCCGGTGCCGCCGAGCGAGTACCGGCCGGAGTACGTCGCGGAACTGGGGAGCATCGTCGCCGCGCACGCGGGTGAACTCGCGGCGGTCATCGTGGAGCCGGTCGTCCAAGGCGCGGGCGGGATGCGCTGGCACCACCCCGGCTATCTGACCGACCTGCGCAGGCTGTGCGACGAACACGGCGTGCTGCTGGTCTTCGACGAGATCGCGACCGGATTCGGCCGCACCGGAACGCTTTTCGCGGCCGAACAGGCCGGGGTGAGTCCGGACGTGATGTGTGTCGGCAAAGCGCTGACCGGCGGCTATCTCACCCTCGCCGCCGCGCTGTGCACCGCGCGGATCGCCGAGACGATCAGCGCGGCGCACGGCGGGCTCATGCACGGGCCGACGTTCATGGGCAACCCGCTGGCCTGCGCGGTGGCCGTCGCGTCCATCGAGCTGCTGCGCTCGCGCGACTGGCGCGGCGAAGTGACCCGCATTGAGTCGGAGTTGACGGCGGGCCTGGACGCGGTGCGCGGTCTGCCGGGCGTGGTCGAGGCGCGGGTGCTCGGGGCGATCGGCGTGATCGAGCTGGACCGTCCGGTGGACATGCGCGCCGCGACCGACGCCGCCGTCGCGGCGGGGGTGTGGCTGCGTCCGTTCCGCAACTTGGTGTACACCATGCCGCCGTTCGTCAGCACCTCCGGCGACATCGCGACGATCACCGCGGGGATGCGCGCCGCGGTGGCCGCGCAGGCCGATCGCTGACCGGTCAGGCGATCCACGGCGGGACGATGGTGCCGTCGCTGTCCGGCCGTCCGGCTCGGGCGCCCGCCGGTGCGGTCACGATGGCGGTGAAGCCGCCGCCGGTGCGCACCTGCCGCAGGACGTTCGGCGGGAGGATCACCGTATCCCCTTCGGCGGCAGACACTTCCGTGCCGTCGACGGCGATGTCGATCTGCCCGGCGAGCACGGTCCAGATCTGTTCGGCGTCGATGAAGTGCAGCGGACCGGTGGTGTCGGCGGGCACGTCGACCCGCCACAGCGCGAGTCCGGAACCGCCCTGGGTGGGCGAGGCGAGCGTGGTCATGACACCGCCGGGGGTTTCGGTGCGGCGGGTGTCGGAGTGCCGGATGACGGTCATGGGGCTACCACCTCTAGAATGGACAACATGGTTGTCCATATAGTCAACGAGGTTGTCCATCATGTCAAGTGACGCGGGCGGCTACGAGTTGCCGCTGCGCATGCTGCTCGGCTTCCGCGCCGTGGTGGACGAGGTGCACGCCGAACTGGCCGAGCACGGTCATGCCGAGCTGCGCCCCCTGCACGGCTTCGTCTTTCAGGCGGTCGGCCGGTGCGGTGGCCCCCACGGCTGCACGGCCGCCGACCTCGGGCGCGCGCTCGGCGTCTCGAAACAGGCCGCGGGCAAGCACATCGAGGCACTGGAGCGGCTGGGCTATCTGCGCCGGGGGCACGATCCGACCGACGCGCGGCGCAAGGTCTACACGCTGACCGGTCGCGCCGAAGACGTGCTGACCCGGTCGGCGCGCGCCTTCGACCGCATCCACGCTCGCTGGGCGGATCTGCTCGGCGCCGACCGGCTCGCCGAGCTGGAGCGCGACCTGCGCGTGCTCACGCCGGGTGAAGTGTTCCGGCTCGATACGCCGAATTGGTTCAACGGTCCGTGAGCCGGCCGGGCGAGCGGCGCGTGTCGGCCTCCGGACGGTCGCTGTCGGACATGATCTCCCAGACGCGGAAGAGGCAGTGGTAATCGTCCGACCAGCCGCGCACCATCAGCATGTAGGTGTCGCCGTCGCGCAGGACGATGCGGCGGCCGCGCAGTTTGGGATGCTCCGGAGTGTAGGTGGGCAGCACGCCGGCCAGCTTCGCCAGTGCCTGTGCGCGCGTGCCGACCACCTCCGCGAGAATCCGGGGTGACCAGCGCTTGTGCTCCCCCGAGCCCGTAGTTTCCTCGACGACTATCGCCCACCGCGGCATCCGGCCGTGTTCCTCCCCGGTGAAGCTTTGTCACCGCAGGCCGGTGACACCACCAACGATGGCTCAACGGTACCAGCGGGCCGGTGGGCGGGTGCATTGAACGGTGTTCAAGTATGCTGCGGAGCTGTGACTACCGATCCGTTGAGCTGGTTGGACGAGCGCGCGACCGCGCGGGTGGCCGCAGGACTGCGCCGTGAGCTGCGCCCGCGCGCCGCGCAGTCCGCCTCGATCGATCTCGCCTCCAACGACTACCTGGGTCTGGTGCGCCACCCCGAGGTGATCGAGGGCGCGATCGAGGCGGTGCGCCGGTGGGGCGCGGGATCGACCGGGTCGCGCCTGGTCACCGGCACCACCGCCGAGCACGAGCTGCTGGAAGCCGAGCTGGCCGAATTCGTCGGCGCCGAGGCCGGACTCGTGTTCGCCTCCGGGTACGCGGCCAACCTCGGCGCGGTGACCGCCCTCGCCGGGCGCGGCTCGCTCGTGGTCTCCGACGCGGGCAGCCACGCGTCGCTGGTGGACGCCTGCCGGCTCTCCCGCGCCCGGGTGGAGGTCGCGCCGCACCGCGACGTCGCGGCGGTGGACCGGCTGCTGTCGCAACGCACCGAGGAACGGGCGCTGGTGCTGACCGATTCGGTGTTCAGCGCCGACGGCGATCTCGCGCCGCTGACCGAACTGCACCGGGTGACCAGGGCCAACGCGGCGGTGCTCGTGGTGGACGAGGCGCACGGGCTCGGCGTGCGCGGCGCGGGCGGGCGCGGGCTGGTGCACGAGTCGGGCCTGGCCGGGGCGCCGGACCTGGTGATCACCGCGACGCTGTCGAAATCCCTTGCCGCGCAGGGCGGAGTGGTGCTGGCCAGTGCGCGGGTGCGCGCGCACCTGATCGACGCCGCGCGCACGTTCATCTTCGACACCGGGCTCGCGCCCGCCGCCGTCGGCGCCGCGCGGGCCGCGTTGCGCCTGTTGCGCTCCGAACCCGAGCTGGCCGGGCGGGTGCTCGAGCGCGCCGCCGACATCGCGCGGATGGCCGGAGTGCCCGCGCCGCCTTCGGCGGTGGTCTCGGTCGTGCTCGGCCCGGCGCAGGTGGCCTTCGACGCCGCGCAGGCGTGCCGGGCGCGGGGACTGGACGTGGGCTGCTTCCGTCCGCCGACGGTTCCGGAGGGCACCTCGCGCCTGCGGCTGACCGCGCGGGCGAACCTCACCGCGGCCGAACTCGACGCCATCGCAACGGTGCTGGGTGAGGTCCTGGCCGAGGCGCGAGGCGCGGTGCCCGCATGAGCGTCCTGCTGATCACCGGAACCTCCACCGACGTCGGCAAGACCGTCGTCACCGCCGCCGTGGCCGCCGTGGCGCTGGCCGGGGGGCATTCGGTGGCGGTGTGCAAGCCGGGCCAAACCGGTGTCGCGGTCGGCGAACCCGGTGACCTCGCGGAGATACAGCGCCTGTCCGGCGTCGCCCGGACGGTCGAACTCGCCCGCTACCCGGACCCGTTGGCGCCCGACACCGCCGCCCGCCGCGCGGGCCTGCCGGAGCTGACGCTCGCCGAAACCGCCGCCGCCGTCGACGCCCTGGCGGACGCCGACCTCGTTCTGGTCGAGGGCGCGGGCGGATTGCTGGTGCGCCTGGGCGATTTCACCTTGCTCGACCTCGCCCAGAAACTCGGCGCGCCCGTCCTGGTGGTCACCGCCGCCGGGCTGGGAACGCTCAACCACACGGAATTGACCACCCGCACACTGCAAGCCGCGGAAGTGCGGTGCGCGGGCCTGGTGATCGGCGCGTGGCCCGCCGCGCCGGACCTCGCCGCCGAGTGCAACCGCACCGATCTGCCGCGCGTCACCGGCGTCGACTTGGTGGGCTCGGTGCCGGAAGGCGCGGGCGGCTGGGATCGTGCGCGGTTCACCGCCGCCGCTCAGGGCTGGTTCGATCCCGCCTGGTCACCTTTATCCTGACGAGCCGGGCCACCGGCCGAACCGCGGTCGGGCACGGACGACGAGCCCACCGGCGCGGGCAAGCCCACCGGCACGAGGAAGGTCATCGCGCACAGTGACACCCGCCACGGCCGGTTCGCTCGGCTCGTCCAAGACGAGCAGGGGGTACAGCTCAGCGAGTTCGAGACCGCCGACCCCGCGGTGACCGGCGAGCAAACCACCACCCGCACCCTTCACGCCGCCGAGACCGGCACCGACGTCGACGCGATGCACGACGGGCTATCGGACGTGACAGCGCCCGAGGACAACGAACCGGGCCTGCGGATATCGCCGACCGGGCTAGCGGCCATGGCCCAGGCGGCACGCTGATCGGTAGCGGGTTCATGGCGACCATCCGCGGCCGTGCCTACAGTGGGATGGATGTCGCCGATGGACGCCCGGCACCCGTCCACCGTCTCCGACTGGGACGACGCGCGACGCCGAGCTCGGCTGCGGGACACGAGCCCGGGGCACGGGTGGAAGACGTTGCGCCGCACCAAGGTGACGCTGCTTCGGGTAGCCGCACTGCTGCTGGCCGGACTCGTGCTGTTCGCGCAGTACTGGAGATACGATGTCGCGCCGGAACAGGCGCGGCTGGCGCGCACCGAGCCGGCCATCCTGCCCGTCGCCCCGCCACTGGACCAGCAGAACTGGGACACCGTCGTGGTGGACCTGGTCGGCCTCGGTGGGCTCGACGCCAGGGAAACCGCCACCGCGCTGCCCGCCCTGCGCAGGATGGGCATGGTGTGGGCGATCCGCTACGACAACCAAGGTCTCGATACGAAGGTGATCGCCGACCTCGTCGTCCGCGCCGCCGAGCTGTCCGGGCTGCGCAATATCGTGCTCGTCGGGCACAGCATGGGCGGTGTGATCGCGCTCGAGGTGGCCGAGCACATCCATCGCGACAGCGACCGGCGGTTGGTCGGGGTGGTGCTGGACTGCACGCCGGTGGACCTGAACGCGGTGCGCCCGGAGAGCCGCGGCCGCGGCCAGGACATGCTGCGCTGGATGGGCTGGCTGCCCGGCGCCAGGGAGAGCCGCGCGCTGCGGCTGGCCGTGGAGACCTACGCCCGCCGCGACCAGTTCCTCGATCGCGGCGCCGGGCTGCCCGGTATCCGGTTCGGCAAGCTGGGCGCGGTGCTGGCGCAGGTGATGCGGGAGAAGATCGTCTCGCGCGACGCCGCGAGCAACGGACTGATCGAGTCGCAATTCACCGCCATCGTGGCCGGTGGCGCGGCGGACGATCTGCGCACCCTGGCCCATCCGGTGGCCGGGAAACCACGCCCCGCCATCGTTTTCATCCGGCCGCGCGACGCGAGCGCCGACCGCGTGGTCGACGTCGAGTACTCCCACCGGGCGCTGATCGAGCGGTCCGGCGGAGTGGAGGGCACGCTGCTGGTGGTGCTCGCGCGAAACACCGGCCACGCCAACCCGATGCAGCGCCCCCGGGAGTACAACACGGTGATCGAGCAGCAGATTCTGCCGTTCGTGCAGCGCTATCAGCAGCAGGTCCGCTCGATGACGGTGGCCGCGCCGTCCCGGTGACGGGGTTCGAACCAGGCTGAGACAAACCGTATCCCGGTGGGTCGGGACTTGCTTGAATTCGCCTATGTTCCGACCCAGTACGTTCCGGTCCGGCCTCCGCGGCCGCACGACCGCCGCATTGCTCGCCGTGGCAACCGTTGCGACTCTCGGACTCACCGGCTGCGCGAAGGACGACGAGCCGGTCGGTCGCACCGCCGACGGACCACTGCCGACCGAGATTCCCGCCGGAACCACCCTGGTGGCGGCCGACCAGTCCGAGCGCCTGCAGTCCGTGCTGCGCCTCTCCGGTGAACTCGACAAACTCCCGTTCAAGGTGGAGTTCGCCAACTTCGTCGGCGGGCCCGCCATCCTGGAGGCGTTCCGCGCGGGCGCCGCCGACGTCGCCCAGGTCGGCGACGTCCCGCCGATCCACGCGCTGGTGGCCGGGCAGGACGTGCCGATCGTCGCGGCCTACCAGACCAGCACCACCGCCCTGAAGCTCGCGGTGGCGCCGGGCAGATCGGTGCCGAAGCTGGCGGATCTGAAGGGCAAGAAGATCGCCTACGCCGAGGGCACGGCCCAGCAGGCGGCCGTGCTGCGCGCCATCGACAAGGCCGGGCTCACCACCTCCGACGTGCAGTTGATCCGGCTGCAACTGGCCGAATTCCCCGACGCGGTGCGCACCGGACAGGTCGATGTCGCGCCGCTGATCGAACCGAACGTCACCCGGTTCCTGCGCACGCCGGGCACCTCGCTGGTGCCGGACACCGAGACCGCGGGGATCTATGGCGGCCTCGCCTACCTCTACGCCCGCCGCGCCGTGGTGCAGGACCCGGCCAAGGCCGCGGCCACCCGCGCGTTGGTCGGCGCGTTCGTGCGGGCCTACCAGTGGGCCAACACCCACCCGGAGGAGTGGGCGCGCCGGTACTACGTGGAGAACCAGAAGGTCAGCGCCGATGACGCGAAGCGCATCGTGGACTCGCTGGGCGCCTACGACTTCCCGCATCTGGACCAGCAGCTCATCGACCGTCAGCAGGCCACCATCGACGCCATCGCCGAGGCAGGCGAACTGCCGAAGAAGGTGCGGGCGGCCGACGGCTTCGACCTGCGCTTCGACGCCGCGGTCACCGAGGCCGTCACCGCGAGCGGCGCGTCGTTCGAGCCGAAGGCACGCTGATGGCGACGCTCGACGCCGCGGTGCTGCGCCGCATCGGCCTCGGCCGTTCCGCACCGGAGCCGGTACTGGCCAGGCGTAGACCGGCCCGGCCGCGCCTTGGTCCGGGCCGCCCGATCCCGTTCGGCATCGCGCTGGGGCCGACGTTGCTGATCGCCGCGTGGGTGGCCGGGTCGGCCTCGGGCGCCCTGGATCCGGAAACCCTCCCCGCGCCATGGACGGTCGCCGAGACCGCCGGTGACCTGCTCGCCGACGGCCGTTTGCAGAGCAACCTGCTGACCTCGGTGCAGCGCGCCGGGATCGGGCTCGGGCTCGGTGTCGCGATCGGCTTGGTGCTCGCGCTGCTGGCCGGGCTGAGCCGGATCGGCGAAGCCCTGGTGGACGGGCCGATCCAGATCAAGCGCGCCATTCCGACGCTCGCGCTGATCCCGCTGTTCATCGTGTGGTTCGGCATCGGCGAGGAAATGAAGCTGCTGGTGATCACCACCAGCGTGGCCGTGCCGATCTACTTGAACACGCACGCGCACCTGCGCAGCGTGGACGCCAGATACGTGGAACTCGCCCAGACGGTGGGGCTGTCGCGATGGGGATTCGTCCGGCGGATCGCGCTGCCCGGATCGCTGCCCGGCTTCTGCACCGGCCTGCGGCTCGCGGTCACCATCTCGTGGCTTGCGCTGGTCGTGGTGGAGCAGGTCAACGCCACCAGCGGCATCGGGTATCTGATGACCCAGGCCCGCACTTACGGCCAGATCGACATCATCGTGGTCGGCCTGGTGATCTACGGCCTGCTCGGCCTGTTCGGCGACATCCTGGTGCGCGCCGCGGAAAGAAAGGCGCTGTCATGGCGGCAGACACTCGCGGACTGAACGTCGTGCGCGCCCGGCGGCTGCGCCGCGGCTTCGGCGACCGGGTCGTGCTGCGCAACCTCGACCTCGACATCGCCCGCGGCGAATTCGTCGCGCTGCTCGGCCGCAGCGGTTCGGGCAAGAGCACGCTGCTGCGGGCGCTGGCCGAATTGGACTACGACGTGCCGGGATCCGGTGAACTGAGCGTGCCCGCCGAGCGCTCGGTGGTGTTCCAGGACTCCCGGCTGCTGCCCTGGGTACGCGTGCTGGAGAACGTGACGCTCGGCCTCGGCGGTTCGGACGCGGCCGGTCGCGGTCGCGCGGCGCTGGCCGAGGTCGGGCTCGCCGGACGGGAGCGAGCCTGGCCCAAGGAGCTTTCCGGCGGCGAGCAACAGCGGGTGGCCCTGGCGCGTTCGCTGGTCCGCGAGCCCGAACTGCTGCTGGCCGACGAGCCGTTCGGCGCGCTGGACGCGCTGACCCGGATCAAGATGCACGCGCTGCTGGAGGACCTGTGCGCGAAGCACCGGCCCGCCGTCCTGCTGGTGACCCACGACGTGGACGAGGCGGTGCTGCTCGCCGACCGCGTCCTGGTGCTCGACGACGGGCGCGTCGCGGTGGACCAGCGCATCGATGTGGAACGTCCCCGCCGCCATGGCGACCCCGCGCTCCTGCGGCACCGATCCCTGCTGCTGGCCAGCCTGGGCGTCGAGGTCGCGGACGCACCCACCGACGAGAAGAAAGCCTCATGACCGCACCGCGTCAACTCAGTCTCAACGCCTTCATCTATCCCTCCGGCCACCACGAGGCCGCCTGGCGGCATCCGTGGAGCAGCCCGGAGCGGATCTACGACGTCGCCTACTACCAGGAGATCGGCCGCACCGCCGAAGCCGCCAAGCTGGACGCGGTGTTCTTCGCCGACGGCCCGGCCCTGCGTACCAACGTCGAGCACAACGCGGCCTCCGGCCTGGAGCCCATCACCCTGCTCACCGCGATCGCCACGGCCACGACGCATCTCGGCCTCATCGCCACCGCGTCGACCACCTACTACGAGCCCTACAACCTGGCGAGGCTGTTCTCCACGCTGGACCACATCTCCGGCGGCCGCGCGGGCTGGAACATCGTCACCACCGGCACCGATCTCGCCGCGGCGAACTTCGGCCTGGACAAGCATCCCGACCACGCCGAACGCTACGCGCGGGCCAGGGAATTCGTCGACGCCGTGATCGCGCTGTGGGACAGCTGGGAGGACGACGCCATCGTCCTGGACCAGGCCTCGGGCGTGTACGCCGACCCGGAGAAGATCCACCCGATCGACTTCGCGGGCGAGTACCTGCGGGTGCGCGGGCCGTTCAACGCGCCGCGCACGCCGCAGGGCTACCCCGTGCTGGTGCAGGCGGGCGCGTCGAACGACGGCCGGGCTTTCGCGGGCAGGTACGCCGAGGCGATTTTCACCGCGCATCAGCGGCTCAGCGACGCGCAGGCCTTCTACGCCGACATCAAACAGCGGGCGCGCGGATTCGGACGCGATCCCGAGCACGTCAAGATCCTGCCCGGGATCAGCCCGTTCATCGCCGACACCGAGGCGGCGGCCAAGCGGCTGGAACGGGAATTCAACGAACTCACCGTGCCGGAATACGGATTGGCACAGCTGGAGGGCATCGTCGGCATCAGTCTGCGGCACCTGCCGCTGGACGAGCCGATCCCGGTCGAATTGTTCGACGCGGCAGGCGATGTCACCGACAACGGGCAGAGCCGGTTGCAGGTCGTGGCGGGCATCGTGCAGCGGGAACGGCCGACCGTGCGCGGCTTGCTGCACCGCCTCGCCGGTGCGCGCGGGCACCGGGTGTTCGCCGGAGCCCCCGAGCAGGTCGCCGACACCATCGAGGAATGGTTCCGCAGCGGCGCCGCCGACGGCTTCAACGTGATGCCGCCGTACTACCCGGGCGGACTGGAGGTGTTCACCGAGACGGTCGTCCCGATCCTGCAGGAGCGCGGCCTGTTCCGCACCGAGTACACCGGCACCACCCTGCGCGACCACTTCGGCCTGCCCCGCCCGGCCGGCCGTTGCGCCCAGCAGCCCGCATTGACCCGGTGAGCGGCGCCGCCGAGACCGACTGTCGCACCGGATAGCGGATCGGGTCAGCGGACGCCGGTGCCGAGCAGGTGGCGCACGCCCGCGACGAACAGTTGCAGACCGAAGTCGAATCGGGCGGTGGCGTCCGGGGTTTCGATCAGCGGCGACGCGTCGTCGGGCAGGGCGCCCGCCGAATCCATCTGCATCCTGGACTGTTCGTCCACGGTCTCACCGAGGACGTAGTAGAGCAGGGTGAACGCCGCCAGTTCGGCTTCTCGGCGCGGCATGCCCGCGCGAATCGTCGCGCTCACCAACCGTTCTCGGCCCTTGCTCGTGGTCAGCCGGGAAGCGTAGGTGGCCGAGACCAATTCGGCGCCGTCGCGATAGGCCAGCAGGCAGTCGCGCAGCCGGTGGGCCAATTCGGCGATCTGCCCGGACCATTCCTCGGCCTGGATCGGGTCTTCCATGGGCGCGAGGATCTTGTCCGCCACCGCGCCCAGCAGCGCCTGCTTGTTGGGGAAGTGCCAGTACAGCGCGCCGGGCTGGACCTGGAGCGAGCCGGCCAGCCTGCGCATGGTGAGGTCGGCAAGGCCGTATCGGTCGAGAATCGCGATGGCGCCGTCGACCACGTCCGCCCGGTGCAGCTGCACTCGATGTCCTTCCCGTCGTGCTTTGACTCACTCTTACCGCTACCCTAGCCTGAACACCGTTCAAGTTGCACGGCCACCTCGGCCGGAAGAAGGGATTCGCGCAGTGACCCAGGCACCGGTAGACACCGGCATTCTGTCGATCGCCCGCGAGCAGGTGCTCGAGCGCGGCGAGGGGCTGAACCAGGAGCAGACCCTCGAGGTGCTACGCCTCGGCGACGACCGGCTGGAGGAGTTGCTCGCCCTGGCCCACGAGGTGCGCATGAAGTGGTGCGGCCCCGAAGTCGAGGTCGAGGGCATCATCAGCCTGAAAACCGGTGGCTGCCCCGAGGACTGCCACTTCTGCTCCCAGTCGGGCCTGTTCCAGTCCCCCGTGCGCGCCGCGTGGCTGGACATCCCGAGCCTGGTCGAGGCCGCCAAGCAGACCGCGAAGACCGGCGCCACCGAGTTCTGCATCGTGGCCGCCGTGCGCGGCCCGGACGAGCGCCTGATGGCCCAGGTGGCCGCGGGCGTCGAGGCGATCCGCAACGAGGTCGACATCCAGGTCGCCTGCTCGCTGGGCATGCTCACCCAGGAGCAGGTCGACCAGCTGGCCGCCATGGGCGTGCACCGCTACAACCACAACCTGGAGACCTCCCGCTCCTACTTCCCCAACGTGGTCACCACGCACAGCTGGGAAGAGCGCTGGGACACCCTGCGCATGGTCCGCGAAGCGGGCATGGAGGTCTGCTGCGGCGGCATCCTCGGCATGGGCGAGACGCTGGAGCAGCGCGCCGAGTTCGCGGCGAACCTGGCCGAACTCGAACCCGACGAGGTTCCGCTGAACTTCCTCAACCCGCGGCCGGGCACCCCGTTCGGCGACCTCGAGGTGCTGCCTGCCGCCGACGCGTTGCGCGCCGTCGCCGCGTTCCGGCTCGCGCTGCCGCGCACCATGCTGCGGTTCGCGGGCGGCCGCGAGATCACGCTGGGTGATCTGGGCGCCAAGCAGGGCATCCTGGGCGGCATCAACGCCGTCATCGTGGGCAACTACCTGACCACCCTCGGCCGCCCGGCCGAACAGGACCTGGATCTGCTCGGCGAGCTGAAGATGCCGATCAAGGCGCTCAACGAAACACTCTGACCGGCTCGGTTGCGACGATGAGGCAGGCGAGCATGGGTACTGTCATGAACATGGACGAGCGCTACAACCCGTTCACCGGCAAGCGAATCGTGCCGGGCCTCGACGACGCGGTCCCGGCCGCCGCCGCGCTCGGCCTGGAGCCGCCGCGATTCTGCGAACAGTGCGGCCGCCGCATGATCGTGCAGGTGAGCCCGGACGGCTGGTGGGCCAAGTGCTCCCGCCACGGCGTCATCGACTCGGCCGAACTGGAGCGCCGCTAGTGGCCTGGCCGTCCCGGGACGAGGTGCGGGCGGTGGCGCTGGCCGCCGTCGCCGTGGTGGTGGTCAGCGCGATCGCAGGCGCCGGATGGGGCCTGCTCTCGCCGACCGAACGGCTGCTGGTGGTCGAGCCGGGGCGCGGAGTCGCGTTGACCGGTGAGAGCGCGCATCAGTTCGACGCGCTGGCGCTGTTCGTGCTCGTGGGGGCGGTGCTCGGGCTGCTCTCGGCGCTGGCCGTCTGGCGGTGGCGGTCGGCGCGCGGGCCGCTGCTGCAACTCGGCTTGCTGTTCGGCTCCGTCGTGGGCGCGGTGGTGATGGCGGGCGCGGGGGAGCAGGTCGCCGCATGGCTGCATCCGCGTCCGCACGATCCGCCGGTCGGGCAGATCGTCGCGTTGCCGATCGAGCTGGGCAGTTCGCTCGCGCTGATCGTGCAGCCGCTGTTCGCCTCGTTCGTCATGCTGTTCCTCGCCGCGCTCAGTACGTCGGAGGATCTCGGCAGCGGCCGCGGCACCGCCCGGCGCGACGAAGCGGCGTTCGACACCCAGGGCTCCTTCGCGCCCTACGGTGCGGCTGCGAGCGGGGGAGAGCTGCCCTATCGTGGCTACGAGCCTGCCGCGGAAGGGTATTCGGTGCCCGAATACCGCCAACGGCGCTGACGCGCCTGCGCGGCCGGAAGGCATCCCGAACCACCCCGTGGTCGGGAAACGCGGAGCGCGGGAAGGAATGGGACGTGGCCTTTGTGGGTGGCGGTCCGGTCGTCGAAGAACTCGACGCCAAGTTCTGGCGGGTGACCGAACCGCTCGTCTATCGCGGCGCGACCGAGGAATTCGTGGTTCCCGCCGGTTTCCGTACCGATTTCGCCTCGGTGCCGCGCGCACTGGTCTGGCTGATTCCCCGGTACGGCGTCTACACCCGCGCCGCGATCCTGCACGACTATTTGCTCAGCTCGGACGCGGTCAGTGTGGCCGACGCCGACGGCATCTTCCGCCGGAGCCTGCACGAACTCGGGGTGTCCCTGCCACGGCGCTGGATGATGTGGGCGGCCGTGCGCGCGGCCCACCGGTTGCGCGGCGCGAGTGCGGGCGAGATCGCCCTGTTCGTCGTCGTCGCCGTCCCCTCGGTGCTCTTCCTGGCCGTCCCCGTGACCGTGGTGACGGTGTTCCTCGTGCTGTTCTGGCTGGTGGAACTGATCTTCTGGGCCGGATCGCGACTAGCGCGGCGAACCGATGCCCCGCCGCCCGACCCGCAGATGAAGACCGCCTGACCGGTCCCGCCGGAGGGCGCAATGGTGTGCCGTCGATACCGATTTCCCGACGGCGATCGGCCACGTAGCGTTTGGGGTATGGCGGAGCTGGTTCTGGGGCCGGTGTTGCGGCACGTCGACGCGACCTCGGCGACCGTCTGGGTGGAAACCGATGGCGCGTGCGAGGTAGACGTTCTGGGGCGGCGCGCTCGTACGTTCCAGGTGGGGGAGCAGCACTTCGCGCTGGTCTCGATCGACGGACTGGAACCCGGCGCATCGATTCCCTACCGGGTACGGCTGGACGGGACGCCCGTGTGGCCCGAGCCGGGATCCGATCTGCCGCCCTGCCGGATTCGCACGCGGCCGGTCGAGAAAATCCTGTTCGGATCGTGCCGGGCGGCCAAGGCCACGCCCGGCGTGCTGGACGCCGACAAGCTGGGGGTGGACGCGCTGGACGCGTACGCCCTGCGCATGATGCGCTCGCCCGAGCGGGAATGGCCGGACGCACTGCTGCTGCTCGGTGACCAGGTCTACGCCGACGAGCCGACACCGCGGATGGCGGAGTGGCTGGCGCGGCGGCGCGGTGGGCAGGAGCCGCGCGGCGAGGTCGTGTCGTTCCGCGAGTACGCCGAGCTCTACCACGAGTCCTGGGCGGACCCGGAGATCCGCTGGCTGATGTCGACCGTGCCCACGTCGATGATCTTCGACGACCACGATGTGCGCGACGACTGGAACACCTCGCGCGCTTGGCGCGAGCAGATGGCGGCGAAGCCGTGGTGGCGCAGCCGCGTCCGCGCCGGGCTCGCGTCCTACTGGGTGTACCAGCACATCGGCAATCTCGGCCCGGACGAGTTGGCGCGTGACCCGCTCTACCGACAGGTCACCGAGGCGGGCGAGGACGTGCAGGAACTGCTGGAGGATTTCGCCGAGCAGGCCGACAAGGAGGTCGACGGCCGCAAACCCGCGCGCTGGAGCTACCGCCGCGACTTCGGCCGGATCCGGCTGCTGGTGATCGACACCCGTGGCGGCAGAATCCTGGACGGGCAGCGGCTGATGGTCGGGCCGGAGGAATTCGACTGGATCGAGCGCAACGCCGAGGGCGACTTCGACCACCTGTTGATCGGATCGTCGCTGCCGTGGCTGATGCCGCCCGCGCTGAGCCACTTCCAATCGCTCAACGAGCGCGCGGCCGATCTGCCGGGATGGCGCGGTCGGCTCGGCGAGAAAGTCAGGCAGGCAGCGGATCTGGAGCACTGGCCCGCGTTCCGCGCGTCCTTCGAACGGTTGGCGCGGCTGATCCATCGGCTGGGCAGTGCGCCCGGCGCACCCGGCACGATCTGCGTGCTGTCCGGGGACGTGCACCACAGCTACGTCGCCGACGCCACCTACCCGCGGCCGACGAAATCCCGTGTGTTGCAACTGGTGTGCTCGCCCGTGCACAACGAACCGCCCAAGCTGTTCCATCCGGCGTTCGCGTTGTCGTGGGCGGCGCCGGTCGCGTCGGCGCTGCGCCGGCTCGCGGATCGGCGGGGGATCTCACCCGATCCGGTCCGATGGCGCAAGATCAGCGGCCCGCATTTCGGCAACTCGATCGCCTCCCTCGTCGTCCAGGGGCGCTCCGCCCGGTTCACGCTGGAGACCGCCCGGCCAGGAGAGGGGCTGGTCGAGGTAGCCGATCTGGTGCTCGACGGAGCGCCATGAGTCCGGCCCGGACACGCAAAAGCCCCGCACCGTCATGGTGCGGGGCTCCTACCTGACTACGTCGATCAGATCGCGCGGACGTCCTGAGCCTGCGGGCCCTTCTGTCCTTGGCCGATCTCGAACTCCACGCGCTGCCCCTCTTCAAGGGACTTGAATCCCGAGCCGGACACGGCGGAGTAATGAACGAAGACGTCGGCGCCGCCACCGTCTTGCGCGATGAAGCCGAAGCCCTTTTCGCTGTTAAACCACTTCACACTGCCTTGAGCCATTGCTTTACTTCAATCTTTTCTGTAGATGAGCCAGGTCGAATCACATTGATAACCCGATCTCAGTGGTCCAGCCTGCCATGGATCGGCCCTCGCCGATACCGCTCACCCCTGTTTGTGAGCCAACCGACACGAGCCTTCCCCGTCGATCACGCAGCGTGACCCGCTCGATCGGGCCCTGACGGCGGCCGACGCGCTTACTCCGGCGGTTGCGGGCCGCCGGTGGACCGAGCCGTGATGCCGGCCTGCGATGCACGGACGACATCGAGATTGTCCCTCGGTGTGAACGCGGCGTATCCGACCCGCCGTCGAGCAAGCCGCGGCGGCGACCTCCGCTGGCGTCCGCGCGAAAACAAGTGGAGGCGGGACGGTGGCGGGGATATGGTGAGCGGCCGAAGCAGCCGAGCACGTGTCGAAAGGAGGCCGGCGATGCATCGAGATCGAGCGGTGGCCGAGGCGCCTCCTGCTGCGCGAGACCGCGCGGATCTGGCGGCCTGGCGGCGGCGGGATGCCTTGCGGCGCAGCAACTCCGCGCGCCCGATACCGAGCAAGCGGCAGTATCGCCGCCGCTCCAAGCATCGTAAAGCGGACACCGCCTACTGACCCCGCCGCCGCAGCCGTGCCGCGGGCTCCCGGGTTCGTCTCGCGCGTCAGCGGCATTCGCCGACGGTGCGGAGGCGAGTGGTGGGGTCCGCCCCTGCGCTGGAGGTTCAGGAAGGGCCGGGCGGGCGCAGCGCCGCGAATTCGTCGGTCACTCGCAGGCCGGAGTCGGTGAAGCGGTAGACCGCCGCGGGGCGGCCGCCCGCGCGGCCCGGGGCGGCGGTGGCTCCGGTGGGCGTGATCACCTTGCGGCGGGAGAGAACGCGCTGGAGATTCGTCGTGTCGACGTCGTATCCGAGTGCCGCGCAGTAGATTTCGCGCAAGGTGGACATGGTGAACCGGTCCGGCGCGAGGGCGAAGGCGATATTGGTGTAGGACAGCTTCGCGGCCAGGCGGGTGCGCGCGTGATCGACCACCGTGCGGTGATCGAAGGACATGTCCGGCAGCGCCGAGACCGGATGCCAGGCGGTGTCCGAGGGCAGCCGCGGGTCGGCGGTCAACGGCACCAGGCCGAGGTAGGCCGAGGCGATGCGCCGGGGGCTCGGCACCCGGTCGGGAGCGCTGAACACCGAGAGCTGTTCCAGATGGCTCAGCTCGCGCACGTCCACCTTCTCGGCGAGCTGGCGGCGCGCGGAGGTGTCGAGGTCCTCGTCGTCGCGCAGCCGGCCGCCGGGGAGCGACCAGGTGCCCTTCTGCGGGTCGAGCGCGCGTTCCCACAGCAACACCGCCAGTTCGGTCCGCTGGTCGGGCGGGCAACGCCGCAGCATCCCTTCTTTCGGGTCCGCTGCGCCCTGACCTGCGCCGATGGCCTTCGGGAAGCGGCGAACCTGGAACACCGCGGTGAGCGATTCGTGGATGGTGCTACTATGGGCCACGTTTTCGATTGTAAGTCGAAAACCTGGTTTGGTGCGAATCGGCGCGTGGCCGGCCGCACGAGGAAGGGAGCCATCCATGGCGACGACGGGTGCGAAACTGGCGCCCCCGCTGATGGGGCAGGTGTTCGACGGGCCCTCCGGGTTCGCGGGTGTCGAGGCATCGCCGGAGTGGGCACAGGAAGTCAAGCGGTTGGCCCGGGAGCGCAACGCGACGATTCTGGCGCACAACTATCAGTTGCCCGCGATCCAGGACGTGGCCGACCACGTCGGCGATTCGCTGGCGCTGTCGCGGATCGCGGCCGAGGCGCCCGAGGACACCATCGTGTTCTGCGGCGTGCACTTCATGGCCGAGACCGCCAAGATCCTGAGCCCGGCGAAAACCGTGCTCATCCCGGATCAGCGCGCCGGATGCTCGCTCGCCGACTCGATCACGGCCGACGAACTGCGCGCCTGGAAGGCCGAGCACCCCGACGCGGTGGTCGTGTCCTACGTGAACACCACCGCCGAGGTGAAGGCGCTCACCGACATCTGCTGCACGTCGTCCAACGCGGTCGACGTGGTGGCCTCGATCGACCAGGACCGCGAGGTACTGTTCCTGCCCGACCAGTTCCTCGGCGCGCACGTCAAGCGGGTCACCGGCCGGGCGAACATGCACATCTGGGCCGGTGAGTGCCACGTGCACGCGGGCATCAACGGCGACGAGCTGACCGAGCAGGCGCGCACGCACCCCGACGCGGAACTGTTCGTGCACCCGGAATGCGGCTGCGCCACCTCGGCGCTGTACCTGGCGGGCGAGGGCGCGTTCCCGGCCGACCGGGTGCACATCCTGTCGACCGGCGGCATGATCGACGCGGCCAAGGCGGCGAAGTCGAATCAGGTGCTGGTGGCCACCGAGGTCGGCATGCTGCACCAGTTGCGCAAGGCCGCCCCCGGCATCGACTTCCAGGCCGTCAACGACCGGGCGTCGTGCAAGTACATGAAGATGATCACCCCGGCGGCGCTGCTGCGCTGCCTGGTCGAAGGCCGCGACGAAGTGCACGTCGATCCGGAGACCGCCGCACTCGGCCGTAATTCGGTGCAGCGGATGATCGCGATCGGCAACCCCGGCGGCGGTGAATGAGTTCGACCCCACCGGGTCGTCCTCCGGCGGAGCGCGGTGTCACCAGCGGCAGCGCTGAGCACCGCGCTCGCGCCGGGAGCACCGACGCCAGCGCGAGACAGGGAGGCGCGGGCCGATGACATCCCGGATTTCGATCGACTGGGAGGCCGAGGCCGACTTGGTCGTGATCGGCGGCGGCGTCGCCGGCTTGACCGCGGCGCGCACCGCGTCACTGCACGGGCTGCGGGTGCTCACGCTCAGCAAAGGCGGGCCCACCGACACGTCAACCCAGTACGCCCAAGGCGGCATCGCCGTGGTGGCGCCGCACGGTGACTCGGTGCAATCGCACGTGCACGACACGGTGGAGGCGGGCGCCGGACTGTGCGACGTGGCGGCCGTGCGCTCCATCGTCGAGGGCGGGCAGGCCGCGGTGGCCGCGCTGACCGACCTGGGCGCGGTGTTCGACCTCGGCCGCGACGGCCAGATCTCGCGGACCCGCGAGGGCGGGCACAGCACCCGCCGGATCATCCACGCCGGTGGCGACGCCACGGGCGCGGAGGTGCAGCGAGCGCTGAACGAGGCCGGTCTGCCGGTGCTGTTCGGCGCCGCGGCCGGTGAGATCGTCACCGGGCCGAACGGTGTGCGGGGCGTGGTCGCGGTGTCGGACAAGGGATTCGGCGTCGTCCACGCACCCGCCGTACTCCTGGCCACCGGTGGGCTCGGCCAGTTGTACGCGCTGAGCACCAATCCGCCGGGCGCCACCGCGGACGGCGTCGCGCTCGGGTTGCGGGCCGGAGCGTCAGTCGCCGATCTCGAGTTCGTGCAGTTCCACCCGACCGTGCTCTACACCCCGGGCGGCGTCGGGCGCAGGCCGCTGATCAGCGAAGCGGTGCGCGGCGAAGGCGCGACGCTGGTGGACACCGCGGGCGATCCGGTGACCGCGGGAGTGCATCCGCGCGGCGACCTCGCACCTCGTGACGTGGTCTCCCGTGCCATCGCCGCGCGCATGCGGGCGCTCGGCGCCGAGCACGTCTACCTCGACGCGCGCTCGATCGACGGCTTCTGGCAACGTTTTCCGACGATCACCGCCTCGTGTCTGGCGGCGGGCATCGACCCGCGCACGGATCTGATCCCGGTCGCACCGGCCGCGCACTACCAGTGCGGGGGCGTGGTCACCGACACCCACGGCCGTACCGGAGTGCCCGGCTTGTACGCGGCCGGTGAGGTCGCGCGCACCGGTCTGCACGGGGCGAACCGGCTGGCTTCCAACAGCCTGCTGGAGGGACTGGTGGTCGGCGAGCGGGCCGGGGCCGCCGCCGTCGAGCGACTCGGTGAGCGGGCCGGGGTGAGCGAGATTCCCGCTCGCGCCGCCGAATACGCCCCCCGTGACGTGGTGCAGGCGCTGATGACGACGCACGCGTCGGTGGTCCGCGACCGCGCCGGTCTGGCCGAAGCGCTCAAGCGGCTCGACGACGTGGTCACCCGGCGCGACACGCGCACCGCCGCCGCCCACCCGATCGCCGGAATCGAGGACGCCGCGCTCACCCTCGCGGCACGCACCCTGCTGCTGGCCGCGCTCGCCCGCACCGAGAGCCGCGGCTGCCACACCCGGTCGGATCACCCGGACGCCGTGCGCGAACTCCGCCACAGTCTTCCGATCCGGCTGAACGACGACGGCGTCCCCGAGTACGCCCCCATCTCCTGACCACAGCGCCGAGCAGGGCCGCCGTCCACCGGCCCCGCTCGGCGAGAGAGGAACACTTCGATGGCTTTGGATGCCGCCCTTGATCGCGACGAGGTGCTGCGGCTCATCCGCGCGGCGCTGGCGGAGGACCTGCGTTACGGGCCGGACGTCACCACGATGGCCACCGTGCCCGCCGACGCGGTGATCAAGGCGTCGGTGGTCGCGCGGGAGCCGGGGACCGTCGCCGGGCTCGACGCCGGATTGCTGGTGCTCGACGAGGTGATCGGCGCGAACGGCTACGAGCTCACCGATCGCGTGGCCGACGGCACCCGGGTGTCGCCGGGGCAGTCCGTGCTGGGCCTGATCGCCCCGACCCGGGACCTGCTGACCGCGGAGCGCACCATGCTCAACCTGGTGTGCCATCTGTCCGGCATCGCCACGGCGACCGCCGCCTGGGTGGACGCCGTGGCGGGCACCCACTGCCGCATCCGGGACAGTCGCAAGACACTGCCCGGACTGCGCGCGCTGCAGAAATACGCCGTGCGCGTCGGCGGCGGTGTCAACCACCGCATGGGTCTCGGTGACGCCGCGCTGATCAAGGACAACCACGTGGTCGCCGCGGGGTCGGTGGTCGAGGCGCTGCGCGCGGTCCGCGCCGCCGCTCCCGACATCGCCTGCGAGGTCGAGGTCGACAGCCTCGAACAGCTCGACGCCGTGCTGGCCGAGGACGTGGAACTCGTCCTGCTGGACAACTTCCCGCTCTGGCAGACGCAGGCGGCCGTGCAGCGCCGCGATGCCGCGTCCCCGCGGACGAAACTGGAGTCCTCCGGCGGCCTGCGCCTCGACGTCGCCGCCGACTACGCCCGCACCGGCGTCGACTACCTCGCGGTGGGCGCCCTCACCCACTCGGTCCGGGTGCTCGACCTCGGGCTGGACATGTAGTCAGCCTGCGCGCACCATCGTGCGCTGGTGCACCCGGCGGCCGCGGTAGCGCAGGCCGGGAACCAGGGGTTCGGCGCCGTGGGCGGTGAAGCCCATGCGCTCGAAGAACCGGACCGCGCGGACGTTCTCGACCAGTGTCTGCAAATGGCAGCCGGGTGATCCGGCTTCGGCCAGCCGCTCGAACCAGCGGACCATCAGCCGATCGGCGGCGCCGGTGCCCCTGGCCCGCGGCGCGACATTGATATGCAGGTGGCTCGGCCAGCGCTCGTCGCGGAAATCACCCGCCGTCGGGGCCCGGCGGATCCCCGCACCGGCGGCGTCGGCGATGCTGCGTGCGAAGAACCCGGCCGAGGCGCGGCGGAACACCAGGTGATAGCGGCGGATCGCCTGATCGATCCGCTCGCTCTCGCTGGGGAAGGCCGCGCTGTTCACGCAGCCCGTCAGGTACCCGACCAGCTCGCCCTCGGCCTCCGCGACGAACAGCGACTCCGGTTCCAGATCCATATACGGTTCCAGGTAGACAGCCGCCTCCGACGCCGCATGCCCCCACAGCGACTCGGTCGGCGAATCCGCCCCGGCCCGAACGAACAAGTCGCGCAGAGCGGGCCGATCCCCCTCCGCGAACCCGCGAATCTCCATGGCCCACAAGCTACCCGGTGCGGGCGGGTCGCACGCGCGCTCGATCAGGCGGTGAGTTCGCGTTCCAGGGGGGTGCGGAACCGGGGAATGGCGCGGACTTCGCCGAACCATTCGGTGGTTCGCTGCGCTTGCGCGGTGATCAGCGCTTCGGCGTCCGCGCCCACGTCTTCGAGGAGGCGGTAGACGATCTCGCCGTCTTTGCGCTGTGCCCAGCCGCCGACGATTCGTCCGTCCCACCAGACGGTGGGGCCGATGTTGCCGTTGCGATCGAACAACTTCGGGGCGTGCGGACCGAGGTACCACTCGCGGGCCTGCCAGCCCATCGGCGTCGGATCGAGAGCGGGGAGCAAAGCCGCCCAGGGCTCCGGGGCGGCGACCGGCTCCACGTCGTCGGCCAGCAGTACGCCGGTCACGCCGTTCAGGTCGACCTCGACCAGATCGAGCGCGCCGAGCGCCGCGCGCACTTCGCCGAGCGTCCACCCGGTCCACCACTTCACGTCGGACACCGGCGCGGGACCGAACGCGCGCAACCAGAGGCGGACCAGCTCGGCGCGCGCTTCGGCGGCGGGAAGGGCGGGAAGGCCGCCGGGCAACCACGATTCGACCGGCGACCAGGTGTACTGACTGCTGGCCCAGCTGCCGTTCGGCCGTCCGCGCACGATGCGGCCTTCGCATCCGAGCGTCACCAGCACCCAGGTGGTGATGTTCGTCGGCTTCGAGTACGCCTTGTCCGGCGCGGTGTTCACCTGGGTGCGCAACCGGGGGACGTCCTTGCTCAGCTGCGCGCCGGTCGCCGCGCCGCGGGCCAGCAGCGCTTTGTGGGTCTCCGCTTCCACCTCGGCCCACCAGCCCGGCGTGTCGCCGTCCCCGATGCCGGCCTGCGCCAGATATTTGCCATAGGTGCGCCGTTGCTTGTGGGCCAGCGCGTCCGCGCACGAGGCTTGCAGAACCGGGACCAGCTCGACCGGCACGACGAACATGGTGCGGCGCATGGCGAGCATCCGCAGCAGCGAACGGTCCTCGTAGAGCGCCTGTTCGACATCCGAGGGCCGCAGGTTCTCGGCGCGGGCCGCGACCGAGAGGAACACGGTCGCCGGATCGGTCGCGTGCAGGGCCACCATCGAGCGGGCGATGTCGGCGACCCGCCCGGACCGCTCCGGCGCGGCCAAACGGTGCCGCACCGCGAGCCGAGCGCGCCGCTCGGCGGCATCAATCGAACGCATAGGCGAATCGTAGCGGTCACCGCCGGGGCTCAGAGGCCGAAGCGCTCCGGCGCCAAGCGCAGCGTCCGGCAGGCGTCCCGAACGGCTTCGACCGCCGCGGGACCGCCCACGCCGGACGCGCTGCCGGTCAGGATGCCGATCCGGATCACCGCGTCCGCTTCCACCGGCTTGCCCCCGGCCTTGGCGATCTGCCGCAGCACGTGGGCGCAGCCGTGAACCGGGTGGTTCGCCAGCCGATTGCAGTTGTCCTCGAACAGGGCGCGCAAGTCGTCGACCGGGAAATTCCGCAGGACCGGGTCGGTGGTGACGAGTTCGGCGACGGTGGCGCGGTCGGCCGCCTGGGTCGCGCCGTCGCCCATGGCGACCAGCGCGCACAGGGCGACGGCCGCGTCGCGGAACGACCCGCCGCGCAGAGCGTTCCGCTCGGCCAGCAATTGGGCGCGCCATGTCGCGGCGTTCTCCGCCAGCGTGCTGATCAGGGTCGCGTCGGGAGTGAGGCGGGGTACGTAGGCCATGGCGGACTCCATGAGAAGACGTCCGAACGCGCGGACCCGTGCCGTCCGGACTCGAAATGAATACTCGGACCGTAACAGGGCCCGCACGCCGGGTCCTGCCCCCAAAAATCGGGATCGGTCCTCCGGTCTCCCGGCCGCGCGCCAGGCCGGGCACGTGACATCATCCGAGGATGCGACGGGCGTATCCGATACTCGTACTGTGCTGCGCGCTGGTCGGCGCGCTCGTGACGGGCGGGGTTGCCGCGCCGCGGGTTTCGGCCGATCCGGCGTGCGCCGGCGGTGTGGCGGTGCGCCCGGTCTCGCTGACCGTGGACGGTGAGGAGGCGACCGGGCGGGTGTACGAACCGTACCGATGCGCCGCGGGCGACACGCCCGCCGAAGCGCTCGTGGTCGCGGTGCACGGGCACGACGGGTCGTCGGCGGATTTCGCCGGCTACCTCGACTCGATCGCGCGGCGCACCGCCACCCCGATCCTGGCGATGGATCTGCGTTCCGCGCAGAGTGTGTGGCGCACCGGAGAGTGGAATCTGTGGGCGGGCTGGCGCGACATCGTC
This sequence comes from Nocardia barduliensis, assembly GCF_013315795.1. Lineage (GTDB taxonomy): Bacteria > Actinomycetota > Actinomycetes > Mycobacteriales > Mycobacteriaceae > Nocardia > Nocardia barduliensis. The sequence goes on along the minus strand of NZ_JABLTE010000010.1, from coordinate 73,777 downwards.
GCCGCGACCGCCTGGTACCGGGCCGCCAACCCGGCGATCGCCCGCACGGTGCTGTGGGGCTGGAGCCAGGGCGGCATCACCAGCGGTCTCGCGGTGGCGCACGGTCCGCGCGGGATGTTCGACTACTGGGTCGACAACTACGGCCCCGCCGACGATTTCACGATGTGGCTGGGCGCGGCGGCGGTGGATCCGGCGCTGCCCGCGCAGATCGAGCGCGACGCGGGTGGTTGCCCGCCCACCGCCTGTCCACTGGCCTACGTCGAACGCTCGCCCGCCCTGCTGGCCGCCCGGATGGACGTCCGACGCGCGTTTCTCGTCCACGGCACCGCCGACGACGTGGTGCCCTATGCCACCAGCGTCGAGATGCGCGCGGGCCTGCGCGCCGCGGGACGGCCCACCTCGATGTACACCGTCGTCACCGGGCGCGACCTGAACGGACGGGTGGTGCCGGGCGACCACAGCGTCGGCCCGGCCTTCTTCGAGGGCGGTTGCGTCGTCGAACGCCTGCTGCTCGGCGCGGAACCGGTCGACGGCCCGGACCGCGACTACCTGGTCGACGTCGCGCACGGCGTCGTCGCCGCACCGCCGGCCCCACCGGGCGCGAAGTGCGCGGCCTGAGCAGGGGGCGGGAACACGATCGTGGTCGCGCGCGGTTGACCGAGGAAACCGACGACGAAGCGAGGACGCGATGAGCAAGCCGGCCGACCCGGCCTACCACTGGAACGGTGCCGAACTCGACCTGGACGCCTATCTGGCCCGGATCGGTTTCGACGGCGAGCGCGCCCCCACCCTCCGGACGCTGCGCGAGCTGGTGCGCGCGCACACCACCGCAATCCCGTTCGAGAACCTGGAGATCATCCTGGGCCGGTCGATTCCCTTGGATCTGCCGAGCTTGCAGGACAAACTCGTCCGCCGCAAGCGCGGCGGTTACTGCTACGAGAACGTCGGGCTGTTCGCGGCCGCGCTGGAGCGGCTCGGATTCGGCGTCACCGGCCTCAGCGCGCGCGTGAGCATGGGCGCGGGCACGGCACTGCGTCCGGCCACCCACGCTCTGCTGCGCGTGACCACCGCCGACGACGATCGGGTCTGGCTGGCCGACGTCGGCTTCGGGGCCGGACCGCTCGCCCCGTTCGAACTGTCCGCCGAGACCGGTGAATTCGCCGCGGGCGAGTGGAAGTTCCGGCTGGAGAGCACGCGCGGTGAACTGGATTCCGAACTGTGGGTGCTGCACCAGTTCGGCCGCGACGGGTGGGTCGACCGGCACAGTTTCACCCTGAATCCGCAGTACCGCATCGACTACGCGGTCGGCAACCACTTCGTGTCGACCTCGCCGCGATCCCCGTTCACCACCCGGCCGTACGCGCAGCGCTTCCGCCCCGACGTGCACCACGTGCTGGACGGCGCCACGCTGATCACCGAGTACCCCGACGGCACGAGCGATACCCGGGAACTGGAACCCGCCGAGTTGCCCAAGGTCCTCGCCGAGGTGTTCGACATCGAGCTCGCCGACGCCGACGCCGCCGCACTGGCGGAGGCCGCGTGGTCGCGCGAGTGACCTGATGCTCCGCGCGGCGCCGTCGCGGCCGGATAGGGTCGTCGGCGTGCGTACCAACCGGAAGTCCCTCGTCCTGTTCGCCGCACCGATGCTCGTGCTCGCCGCCTGCTCGTCCGGACCCGACCAGCCCGACACCGTCGCCGGACAGTTCGCCGAGGCGCTCAACCGCGACGACATCGCCGCGGCGGCCGCGCTCACCGACAACCCGGCCGCGGCCGCGGAAACCCTCGGCACGCTCTACGAAGGGCTCGGCAAGGACGTGCTCTTCGAGGTCCGCTCGGCCGAGGAGAACGGTTTCGCGCTGGCGGCCACCTGGAAGCTGGGCGCGGACGGCAAGTCCGAGTGGACCTACACCACCGAAGGCGCCGCGCGCGACGACGGAACGGGGTGGCGGGTGAAGTGGGATCCCGCCACGGTCGCCCCCGGGCTGGCCGCGGGACCGCTGAGCTACAGCAGGGTCTATCCGAAACCGGCCCGCATCCTCGACTCCGCCGGTGGCGAACTGATGACCGAGCAGATCGTCACGCTGGTGAACGTCGGCGCCGACGCCGATATCGCCGCCGTCGCGGACCTGCTCGGTCCGCTCGCGCCCGGTCTCACCGTGCCGTCGCTGCAAGCGGAACTGGCCGCAGCGCAAGGGAAACCGATCACCGCCATCACCCTGCGCGAGACGGATCTCGCCCCGATCCGAGATCGCCTGAGCGCGCTGCCCGGCGTCACCCTGGCGCCGCAGACCCGGTTGCTGACCACCGACAAGGCCCTGGCGGCGCCGACCCTGTCCGGTCTGGCCGAGCTGTGGCAGGAATCCGCCGACGCGAACGCGGGGTGGGCGGTGCGCGCCCAGACGCCGGAGGGCACCCAGCGCGTCGCCGGGACGGACCCGAAACCCACCGCCGACATCGCGACCACGCTCGACCTCGGCTTGCAGCGTGCCGCGGAGGCCGCGCTCGCACCGGTCGCCCAGCCCGCCGCGATCGTCGCCCTGCGGCCCTCGACCGGCGAGGTCGTCACGATCGCGCAGAACGCCGCCGCCGACGCGCAGGGCCCGATCGCGCTGACCGGGCTCTACCCGCCGGGTTCGACGTTCAAGACGGTCACCGTCTCCGCCGCGTTGCAGGCGGGGACGGTGACGCCCGACACCGTGCTGCCCTGCCCCGGCACCGCGAACATCGAAGGCCGCCGCATCCCCAACGACCACAACTTCGATCTGGGCTCGGTCCCGCTGCACACTGCGTTCGCCCGTTCCTGCAACACCACCATGGGCGCCCTCGCCGTGCAATTGCCCGCCGACGCCTTGACGAAAGCGGCCGCACAACTCGGACTCGGGATCGACTACGTCACACCGGGCCTGACAACTGTCACCGGGAAGGTGCCGCCGGCCGACACCTCCGCGCTGCGGGTGGAGTCGGCGATCGGTCAAGGGCAGGTGACAGCGTCACCGTTCGGCATGGCCCTGGTCGCCGCCTCCATCGCCCGTGGCGCCGCGCCCGCGCCCACCCTCGTCGCGGGCAAGCCGGGCACCAAGGACCGCACTGCCGACGCGTTGCCGCCGCAGGTCGATGACCAGCTGAAAGCCATGATGCGCGAGACGATCACCGACGGCACCGCGACGCAATTGCGCGACCTGCCAGGGCTGCTCGGCAAGACCGGCACCGCGGAGTACATCGATGACACGCACGCCCACGGCTGGTTCGTCGGCATCGACGGTGACCTGGCATTTGCCGTGTTCATCAGCGACGCGAGCAGTTCGGCGCCCGCGGTGGAGGCCGCGGGCCGGATGCTGCGTGCCCGTGGATAGTCCGTTTCGGGCGATTCCGGCCCGCCGTGCGGCCCGGCTGGCGCGTGCGAGCCTCCGGGAGCCCGCTACACTCATCCCCGGGACCGCGTGAGTAATCAATATGCGGGATGTCACGATTTCGAGAAGGTTCGGAGTAGGCGCCATCGATACCGGTCAGTTGATCGCGGAGCATTACCGCCTGGTCGAGCGGATTGGTAGCGGCGGCACGGGCGTGGTCTGGCGTGCCGTCGACGAACGCCTCCAGCGCTCCGTGGCCGTCAAGCAGATCCACATCCAGCCGAGCCTGCCGGAGGCCGAGCGCGTCGTGGTGCGCCAGCGCGCGATCCGAGAGGCGCGCAACGCGGCCCGATTCCAGCATCCGAACGCGATCGTCGTGTTCGACATCACCGAGCACGAGGGCGATCCCTGCCTGGTGATGGAGTACCTGAAGTCCAAGAGCCTCGCCGCGGTGATCGGCGCCCAGGGCACCTTGCCGCTGACCCAGGTCGCCCGGATCGGCGAGCAGGTCGCCTCGGCGCTGATCGCCGCGCACCAGGCGGGCATCGTGCACCGTGACGTGAAACCGGGCAACATCCTGCTCGACGATCACGGAACGGTGAAGATCACCGACTTCGGCATCTCCCGCGCGACCGGCGACGTCACGCTCACCGAGACCGGGCTGATCTGCGGCACCGCCGCCTACCTGGCACCCGAGGTCGCCCGCGGCTCCGATCCCACTCCGGCGTCCGACGTGTTCGCGCTGGGCGCCACGCTGTTCCACGCGCTGGAGGGCGAACCGCCCTACGGCGCGGGCTCCAATCCGCTCGCGGTGCTCTACGCCGCCGCCAACGGCCAGCTGAGCGAACCGCGCAACGCGGGCCCCGCGACCGATTTCCTGCTCGACCTGCTCAGCCCGGAGCCGTCCGAGCGCCCGAGCATGCGGGCGGCGCGCGATCATCTCGCCGCGTTCGCCGATGCCGGTCCCGCGCCGGTGGCCGTGGGGTTCGTGCCCGCCAGCGAAGCGTTCGCGCGGCCGCGAGCGGGCGAATCGGAATCGGCGACCCGCGCGCTGCGGCCCTCGGCGATGGCCTCGGCGCCTTACACGCCCACCGAGCGTCAGCCGCGTCCCCGCCCCGCGCCCGCGCGGCCGGTCCACCAGGACACCGCGGCGCATCCCCGCACCATGTCGCAGCCGCGCCCGGCGCAGAGGCAAGCAGCGGCAGGCAAGCGCCGCGCGGTGCTGATCGGCGCGGTGGTCGGGGCGATCGCGGCCGTGTCGGCGCTGTTGATCAGCGCGTTCAGCCAGTCCGGCTCGGATTCGCCGAGTCCGCAGGCCAGCCCGCCGTCGGTGAGTGCGACCACGAAGGCCGGGACCACCTCGACCGCCGCGGCCCAACTCGGCCAGACCCCCAGCTCGGGAGAGCGGGTCGACATCGGGGCGGCGGGTCAGCTGGTGGAGCAGTTCTACACCAACCCGTCGGGATCGTGGTCGCTGCTGACACCGGCCGCGCAGCAGGCATACGGCGGCGAACAGGGTTTCCGTCAGTACTGGGGCGCCAGGACCATCGACGACTTCAACACGATCGAGGCGGCGAAGCGGACCAACAACGACGACGGCTCGGTCGACATGCGACTGGCCAGCATCACCGTCGAGGGCCAGACCAAGAGCATGACGCTGCGCGTGATCAGCTCCGGTGGGCGTCTGCTCATCGACAGCGACACCAAGTAACCCCGTCGGAAGGGCACATCCGCCGGGTAGCCGCTGCTTCCGCTCAGGTCCTCGGGCGAGACCGGCGCCACACCGCAGGTGCGCTGAGCAGCGCCTCGGCGGCCTGACCTGGGCGAGCGCGGCGCGGCAGCGGCCCGGCCGCCCGGACCACGCGGATAACGGCTGGTGTTCGCCCATTAGGCTGGGAGCTGCAACTTTCCCGTTGCGGAATCCGCTGGAGACAAGGACCGACACCACATGACAACCCGCATCGAGCTCGCCCGCGTCGATCTGCGCGGTCGTACTCCCTCCGTCGCCGAGCTGCGCGCCGCGCTGCCGCGTGGGGGAGTCGACGTGGACTCGGTGCTGCATCAGGTGCGGCCGGTGGTGGAGGCGATCCGCGATCATGGGGTGTCGGCGGCCCTGGAATTCAGCGAGCGCTTCGACGGCGTGATCCCGCCGACGGTGCGGGTGCCCGCGGCCGAGCTGGAAGCCGCACTGGAGCGCCTCGACCCCGCGGTGCGCGCGGCGCTGGAGGAATCCATCGCCAGGGCGCGCACGGTGCACGCCGATCAGCGGCGCACCGACAAGACCACCGAGGTGGTGCCGGGCGGCACGGTCACCGAGCGCTGGGTGCCCGTCGAGCGGGTCGGCCTGTACGTGCCGGGCGGAAACGCCGTCTACCCGTCCAGCGTCGTGATGAACGTGGTGCCCGCGCAGACCGCGGGTGTCGGCTCGCTGGTGGTGGCCTCGCCGCCGCAGGCGCGGTTCGGTGGGCTGCCGCACCCGACCATCCTGGCCGCCGCCCGGCTGCTCGAAGTCGACGAGGTGTGGGCGGTCGGCGGTGCGCAGGGCATCGCGCTGCTGTCCTACGGCGGCGTCGACACCGACGGCGCGCAGCTGGAGCCGGTCGACCTGATCACCGGGCCGGGCAACATCTACGTCACCGCGGCGAAGCGGCTGTGCCGCGGCCTGGTCGGCATCGACGCCGAGGCCGGGCCCACCGAGATCGCCATCCTCGCCGACGCGACCGCCGACCCGGTGCACGTCGCCGCCGACCTGATCAGCCAGGCCGAGCACGACGTGCTGGCCGCCAGCGTGCTGGTCACCGACAGCGAGCAACTGGCCGACGCGGTGGACGCCGCGCTGACCACGCAACTGACCGTGGTCAAGCACGCCCACCGGGTCACCGAGGCGCTGCGCGGCAAGCAGTCCGGCACCGTGCTGGTCGACGGCATCGAGCAGGGCTTGCGCGTGGTGAACGCCTACGCCGCCGAGCACCTGGAGATCCAGACCGCCGACGCGCCCGCGGTCGCGGCCCGGGTGCGCAGCGCCGGAGCGGTGTTCGTCGGGGCGTACGCGCCGGTCAGCCTGGGCGACTATTGCGCGGGCTCCAACCACGTGCTGCCCACGGCGGGCTGCGCGCGGCACTCGTCGGGCCTGAGCGTGCAGACCTTCCTGCGCGGGATTCACGTCGTGGAGTACACCGAAGCGGCGCTGAAGGATGTCGCGGGTCATGTGGTCGCGCTGGCGAACGCGGAAGACCTGCCCGCGCACGGCCAGGCCGTGCAGGCGCGTTTCGAGGCGCTGTCGTGACGCGCGCGGTGAGCGCCCCCGGCGCGGACCTGACCTTGGACGAATTGCCGCTGCGGGAGAGTCTGCGGGGCAAGAAGCCCTACGGCGCACCGCAATTGACGGTCCCCGTGCAGTTGAACACCAACGAGAACCCGCACCCGCCGAGCCGGGCCCTGATCGATGACGTGGCCGAGTCGATCCGCGCGGCCGCCGCGGACCTGCACCGCTACCCCGACCGCGACGCCGTCGCGCTGCGCACCGACCTGGCGCGGTATCTCACGGCGCAGACCGGCATCGCGCTGGACACCGGCAACGTCTGGGCGGCCAACGGCTCCAACGAGATCTTGCAGCAGCTGTTGCAGGCATTCGGCGGACCGGGCCGCAGCGCACTGGGTTTCGTGCCCTCCTATTCGATGCACCCGATCATCTCCGAGGGCATCGACACCGAGTGGATCGAGGCCGAGCGTGACGCGGACTTCTCTCTCGACATCGATCACGCGCTGGCCGCCATCGCCGAGCGCAGGCCCGACGTGGTGTTCGTGACCAGTCCGAACAACCCCACCGGGCACAGCGTCCCGCAGCACGACCTCGCGCGCATCCTCGCGGCGGCGCCCGGCATCGTGGTCGTCGACGAGGCATACGGCGAGTTCTCGGCGCAGCCCAGCGCCATCGGGCTGATCGGGGAGTTCCCGGCCAAACTCGTGGTGACCAGGACGATGAGCAAGGCGTTCGCGTTCGCGGGCGGGCGGCTGGGCTACCTGGCCGCCGCGCCCGCGGTGATCGACGCGATGTTGCTGGTGCGGCTGCCCTACCACCTGTCGGTGGTCACCCAGGCCGCCGCGCGCGCGGCCCTGCGGCACGCCGACGAGACCCTCGGCAGCGTCGCCGAACTCGCCGCGCAGCGCGATCGGGTGGCGGCGGCGCTGCGCGAGCAGGGTTACGACGTGATCCCCAGCGACGCCAACTTCCTGCTGTTCGGCCGCTTCGCCGACGCCGCGCGCACCTGGCAGCGCTATCTCGACCACGGCGTGCTGATCCGCGACGTCGGCATCCCCGGCTACCTGCGCACCACCATCGGCCTCGCCGCCGAGAACGACGAATTGCTGCGGGTCAGCGCCCTGCTGGCGGGCACCGAGCGCGCACCGCGATGAACCAGCGCCGGGACGCCCCCGGCCGACTCCGATTGGACGTGAGCATGAGCAGGACCGCCCGGGTGGAGCGGGTCACCAAGGAATCCAGCATCGTCGTCGAGCTGGATCTGGACGGCACCGGCAAGACCGAGATCGCCACCGGCGTGCCGTTCTACGACCACATGCTGACCGCGCTCGGCGCGCACGCGAGCTTCGACCTCACCGTGCGCGCGGAGGGCGACATCGAGATCGAGGCGCATCACACCGTCGAGGACACCGCGATCGTGTTCGGTCAGGCGCTCGGCAAGGCGCTGGGCGACAAGGCGGGCATCCGCCGGTTCGGCGACGCCTACATCCCGATGGACGAGACGCTGGCGCACGCCGCGGTCGACGTGTCCGGCCGCCCCTACTGCGTGCACACCGGCGAGCCGGATCATCTGGTGCACACGGTGATCCCCGGCTCCGGTCCCGGCGCGCCGTATTCCACCGTGCTCAACCGCCACGTGTTCGAGTCGATCGCGCTGAACGCGCGCATCGCCCTGCACGTCCGGGTGCTCTACGGCCGCGATCAGCACCACGTCACCGAGGCCGAATTCAAAGCGGTGGCGCGCGCCCTGCGCGCCGCGGTGGAACCCGACCCGCGCGTGAGCGGGGTCCCGTCGACGAAGGGAACGCTGTGAGCGCGAAATCCGTGGCGCTGCTGGACTACGGCTCCGGCAACCTGCACTCGGCGGAACGGGCGCTGGCCAGGGCGGGCGCTCGCGTCGAGGTGACCGCCGACCCGGAGATCGTGCTGGCCGCCGACGGTCTGGTGGTGCCCGGCGTCGGGGCGTTCGCCGCGTGCATGGCGGGACTGCGCGGAGTGCGGGGCGAGCGCCTCATCGGTCAGCGGTTGGCCGGCGGGCGTCCGGTGCTCGGCATCTGCGTCGGCATGCAGATCCTCTTCGAGCGGGGTGTGGAGTTCGGTGTGCGGACCGACGGGTGCGCCGAATGGCCCGGCACGGTCGAACGGCTGTCCGCACCGGTGCTGCCGCACATGGGCTGGAACACCGTCTCCGCCCCGTCCGACAGCGTCCTGTTCGCGGGCCTGGACACCGACACCCGTTTCTACTTCGTGCATTCCTACGCCGCGCAGACCTGGGACCTGCCGCCGAACGAGCACTTCGCCGCGCCCAAACTGACCTGGGCCGAGCACGGGGTGCCGTTCCTGGCCGCGGTGGAGAACGGCGCGCTGTCGGCGACCCAGTTCCACCCGGAGAAGTCCGGCGACGCGGGCGCGCACCTGCTGCGCAACTGGGTGAACTCGCTGTAGGACGAATCCCGCGCGCCAGGGCGCGCGGGATCGCCCGCCGGGTCAGCGCGAGCGGACCTTGCTGACCAGCCAGCGTCCGTCGACGTTGTCCACCGTCACGGTCATCGCCATGCGGCTGGTCTGCGGGAGACCGTCGGTCTCGTCGCTGGTCACCGTGCGGACCACGTCGACGTCCACCTCGGCCCGGTTGTCGTCACCGGAGACGACGCGGCAGTCGGCGGAGTTGGCTTCGGCGCGGATGTGCGCGGCCTCCGCGCTCGCCTGGATATTGCCGCGGAAGTTCTCGAACTCGGCCCGGAATTCCCCGGTGCTGAGGTCGAGCATCCGGCGGGCGTGGTCGCCGAACCGCGCGTAGTCGTATGTCGCCGCGGCGGAGCCGAATTCGCATCCCGCCAGGCGCGCCTCCTCGGGCGGTGCGGCGGTGGCGGCGGGTGCGGCGATGACGGCCGCGGAGCAGGCGGCTGCCGAAAGCATCAGGGCAGCAGCTGTTTTGGAGCGTGACATGCACTTCCTCGGTGCGAGGTGGAAACGGCGACCGGGGGTGATCGCCGCGCGGAGACGATACCGCCCGAACGCCGGTCCCGCGGTGGTCTCACAGGTCCGCCGGTGTGAGCCCCTCGGTAGTCCGGTTACACCAGTTCCGGGTAGACCCTGATTCGGCTATGGGGGCTCGCTCCGGATCCGCGAGCGGCGAATCGGGCCTACGGTCGACGCGAGGAGGCTGGTATGAGAAGCGTCACTGTTCCGCTGACCGTGATCACCGGTTACGCGGTGGTCGCGTGCTTCGCGTTCGGTACGACCGCCGCGGAGACACTGCTGCTGTATCCCAACATCTTTCGCGACATCCCCGAATCGCTGGAGCTCACCGAGCAATTCATGACCGTCGTCGCCGTCGGTGACATCATGCGCCCGCTCGGCGCGGTGCTGACGCTGTGCGCGTTGAGCGCGGGCGCGGTATCGCTGGCCTACCGGGTCGGCCGTCGATGGCTGGGCTTGTCCCTGGCCGCTCTGCTCAGCGGGCAGTTCCTGCTGTCGATCCTCTACTTGTGGCCGCGCGCGTCGATTCTGTTCGACGACCGGCACGCGCACACGCTCGCCGAGATCGAACGCGCGGCCACCGAGTTCCAGTTCGGGCACGGCCTGCGGATCGCGGCCGCCGCGGTGACGGCACTGTGCGCGGTGCTCGCCGCCCTGGCCTGCTACCGCGCACGTGTGCTCGCCACCCGCTGATCACGGCCGGGTGCCGGTGGACCAGATCGGGGTGGTCCGCACCCGGGACAGGCGCCAGCCTTCGCCGGTACGCACCGCGTCGAAGCGGTAGACCTCGCCCAAGGTGTACTGCGGCTGCGGAATCGTCCCGTCGGAAGAGGCGGGCGCGAAAGTGGCGATCAGGTTGGCCCGGACATCGGCCGCGTCGCCGCGCAGATCGATCAGCACATTGCCGATGACGTGCTGGATGCGCTTGTCGCCGCTGTGGTTGCGGCTCGCCTGGGCGATCAGCGCCTCGCGGCCTTCCGCCGTGCCGCCCGGTGTCTTCGCGGTCGCGTCGGGGGTGTAGATCGCCCGCAGGTCCTCGAAGCGGCCCTCGTCCAAGGCGCGGCCGAGCCGATCGACCAGATCGGTGATCCGCTGACGGTCGAGCAGCTCGCGCACCTCCGGCGGCTGGGTGCCGGAGGTGGAGGCACAGGCGGCGGTCAAGGCGGCCAAGGGGAGGACCAGCAAGGGCAGGACGGAGCGAATCCGGAGCATCGGAGTTGCCTTTCGAACGAAACATTGGTCAATCCAACGTTGGTTGTGCCAACGTAACAGATCGTGGGTGTTGCCAACAAGTCTTGTTACAGTGACCGCATGGACATCGCGCACGAAGACGCCGCGGGACGGCTCCGGGTGCTGCCCAGCAGGCTGGTCAATCAGGTCGCGCTGGTGGCCAATCGGGCGACCGAGCGAGCGCTGGAACCCACCGGCTCCCGGCGGTACCACTACGCGCTGCTGGCCACGCTCGGGGAATTCGGACCGGCCAGCCAGGCCGAGTTGGGCAGGCGCACCCGCATCGACCGCAGCGACGTGGTCGCGGTGGTGAACGATCTCGCCGCGCGCGGCTTGGTCGAACGCAGTCCCGATGCCGCCGACCGGCGCCGCAACATCGTCACCCTCACCGCCGCGGGCGTCCGGCACCTGGACGAGCTGCACGAGCGTCTCGCGGTCGCCCAGGACGAGTTGCTCGCGGGCTTCTCCGCGGCGGATCGGCACACCCTGGTCACCCTGCTGACCCGCATCCTGGACGCCCACCACGGCTGACCCGCACCGGTGATCGAGGTCCCATCCGCCCAGGCCCTGCGCCCGGACGCGGGCGGGTAACCACTAGGCTGCTCTCGTGAGTCTTGTGCTGCTACCCGCCGTCGATGTCGCCAACGGAGAGGCCGTGCGCCTCGTGCAAGGAGAGGCCGGAAGCGAAACCAGCTACGGCTCGCCTCGCGAGGCGGCGCTGGCCTGGCAGGAAGCCGGCGCGGAGTGGGTACATCTGGTCGACCTGGACGCGGCGTTCGGGCGCGGCTCGAACCGGGAGCTGCTCGCGGGCGTCGTCGGCGAACTCGACGTCAAGGTGGAACTGTCCGGCGGCATCCGCGACGACGAGAGCCTGGAAGCGGCGCTGGCCACCGGCTGCGCCCGGGTCAACCTCGGCACCGCCGCGCTGGAGGACCCGGTGTGGTGCGCGAAGGCCATCGCCCGGCACGGCGAGCGCATCGCCGTCGGCCTGGACGTGCGCATCATCGACGGCGAATACCGGCTGCGCGGCCGCGGCTGGGTCAGCGACGGCGGTGACCTGTGGGAGGTGCTCGAACGCCTGGAACGGGACGGCTGCTCGCGGTACGTGGTGACCGACGTGACCAAGGACGGCACGCTCACCGGCCCGAACCTGGACCTGCTGCGTGAGGTCTGCGCGGCCACCGACGCCCCGGTCATCGCCTCCGGCGGCGTCTCCACCATCGCGGACCTGGTCGCGATCGCCGAACTGGTGCCCGAAGGCGTCGAGGGATCGATCGTCGGCAAGGCGCTGTACGCGGGCCGGTTCACCCTGCCCGAGGCGCTGGCCGCGGTGAGATGACCGAGGAGCTGTCGCGCCTGCTCGCCGAGGCGAGCGAGGTCCTGGACTCGGTGCGCCCGCGGTTCGTCGAGGGCATCGGCGCGCCCAGCGCGGTCGCGAAGGGCCGCAACGATTTCGCCACCGAACTCGACCTGGAGCTGGAGCGCACCGTCTCCGCCGAATTGCTGCGGCGCACCGGCATCGAGGTGCACGGTGAGGAGTTCGGCGGTCCGCAGCTCACTTCCGGCACCGCGTGGGTGCTCGACCCGATCGACGGCACCTTCAACTACTCCTCGGGGCACCCGCTCTCGGGCATGCTGCTCGCGCTGGTCCGCGACGGGGAGCCGGTGCTCGGCCTGACCTGGCTGCCGCTGCTCGGGCGCCGCTACGCGGCCATGGCGGGAGGCCCGGTGCTGCTGGACGGGCGGCCGCTGCCCCCGCTGCCGCGCGGCAAGCTGGCCGAGGCCATGATCGGTTTCGGCGCGTTCAACGTCGACGCGCACGGCCGCATCCCCGGCCAGTTCCGCTTCGACCTGCTCGGCCCGCTGAGCAGGCTGTCCTCCCGGGTGCGCATGCACGGCTCGACCGGCATCGACCTGGCGTTCACCGCCTCCGGCGTGCTCGGCGGCGCGATCGTGTTCGGGCACCATCCCTGGGACAACGCGGCGGGCGTGGCCCTGGTGCGCGCGGCGGGCGGGGTGGTGACCGACCTGGCCGGCCGGCCGTGGACCATCACCTCCGGCTCCGTGCTCGCCGCCGCGCCCGGTGTGCACGAAGAACTGCTCGACATGATCTGCACGGTCGCCGACCCGGCGGCCGCGGAGGAAGGGTGAGGCAATGACGTTGGCCGTACGAGTGATCCCGTGCCTGGACGTCGACGCGGGGCGGGTGGTCAAAGGCGTCAACTTCGAAAACCTGCGCGACGCGGGTGATCCGGTCGAACTGGCCGCCCTCTACGACGCGCAGGGCGCCGACGAGCTGACCTTCCTGGACGTGACCGCCTCCACCGGCGACCGCGGCACCATGATCGACGTGGTGACCCGCACCGCCGAGCAGATCTTCATCCCGCTCACCGTCGGCGGCGGGGTGCGCACCGTCGAGGACGTGGACCGCCTGCTGCGCGCGGGCGCGGACAAGGTCTCGGTGAACACCGCCGCGATCGCGCGGCCGGAGGTGCTGCGCGAGATGTCCGAGCGATTCGGCTCCCAGTGCATCGTGCTGTCGGTGGACGCGCGCACCGTGCCGGACGGGCAGCCGAGCACCCCCTCCGGCTGGGAGGTGACCACGCACGGCGGCAAACGCGGCACCGGCATCGACGCCGTCGAATGGGCGGTGCGCGGCGCCGAACTCGGGGTCGGCGAGATCCTGCTCAATTCGATGGACGCCGACGGCACCAAGGCCGGTTTCGACCTGCCGATGATCCGCGCGGTGCGGGCGGCCGTCACGGTTCCGGTGATCGCCAGCGGGGGAGCGGGCGCGGTGGAGCACTTCGCCCCGGCCGTGCACGCGGGCGCCGACGCGGTGCTCGCGGCCAGCGTGTTCCACTTCGGTGACCTCACCATCGGCCAGGTCAAGGAGTCGATGCGGGCGGAGAAGATCGTCATCCGGTAGCGATCGGCGGGACTCCGCCGAGCCGGAAGGCGGATCGGACCGGGCCGGCGCTCGGCGAACTCCAGCGCTCCCGTGCGCGCCGACCGCGCACTCCGGGCGATCCGGCCCCCTGTTATAACGGTGCCATGAGTCTCGATCCCGCTATCGCCGCCCGTCTCAAGCGCAACGACGCCGGGCTGGTATCGGCCGTCGCGCAGGAACGCGCCACCGGTGACGTGCTGATGGTCGCGTGGATGGACGACGAAGCGCTGGCGCGCACGCTGGAAACCCGTAAGGCGACGTACTATTCGCGCTCCCGTCAGCAGTACTGGGTCAAAGGGGAGACCTCCGGTCATACCCAGTACGTGCACGAAGTGCGGCTCGACTGCGACGGTGACACGATCCTGCTGGTCGTCGATCAGGAGGGCGCGGCCTGCCACACCGGCACGCACACCTGCTTCGACTCGGACGTGCTCTTGGCCGCGCGATCGGTGGACCGGGACTAGCCGCCGTTCGGGCGATGGTCGTCCCGGTTCGCCGGGGCGAGTCCGCCGAGCTGGTCCAGCGCGTCGGCCAGGCGCCCGGCCAGCAGCTCACCGAGCTCGGCGACCTGGGCCTTCTGCGCGTCGTCCAGACCGTCGAAGACCAGATGCCGCACGGCCTGCAGATATCCCGGCGCGGCCTCGACGACCTTCAGGTACCCGTCGTCGGTGAGCACGGCGTGCACGCCGCGCCGTCCGGCCGTCGCCGAGCGCTCGGCCCAGCCCATGCGTTCCAGTTTGGACACCACGTGCGACAACCGCGATAACGATGCATTTGCCTTGTGGGCAAGCTCACTCATCTGCAGTCGGTGCCCCGGTTCCTCCGACAGCAGGGTCAACACCCAGTACTCGAAATGCGTCACGCCGGACTCGCGCTGGAGCTGTGTGTCCAAGGCTCCTGGCAGCCGCGTCATCAGCGCTACGATCGCGCGCCAAGCTCGTTGTTCGACCGGGTCGAGCCACTTCGTCACTGTGTGCCTTCTTTCAAGCCAAGTGACGTGGTCTTGTCCGTAGTCCTAGTGATTGCCGAAAAATTTGTGCACAGTCACCCGCGACATCGAGTTTGCCACGACTTCGCTCGACCGGCACAAAGATGCTGCGTGAGGTGAGTTCACTCACACGCCGGGTGACGGGGTGTCCGCGGTCCGCGCGTCTGCCGGGTGCGTGCGCCGCCACCCGCGCAGCAGCAACAGCGCGATGGCGAGGAGCAACAGCAGCGCGGCGATCACCGCGCCGGTCAGCGCGGCGCCGCGGAAGGCGGGCGCGTCGACATCCAGGATGCGCTCGCCCGCGTGGGCGGCGTTGCTGTTGCCGAGCACGATGGTCAGCGTCATCAGGTTGGGGATCGCGAACAGGATCGCGACGACCGCGGCGGCGCCCGCGAGGAACCTGCCACCCTTGCGCCGCCATACCCGCACGGCGAACAGCAGCAGGAAAAGTGTGACGAGGGTGCAGATTCCGCCGTAGAACAAACCCCATCCGATGCCCTTGGCGAAGCTGCCGTGCACCGCCGACCCGATCCGCTGCGCCCACCAGCGCGGAATGAACGCGGACAGGATGAAGTAGAGGACGACGAGGACGGCCAGGAGTGCGGCACCGCCGATGATCCGGTTACGCCAGACGGCTGCCGGGGGTTTGCGCCCGCCCGGCTGAACCTCGGTCGAAGTCATGATTCCAGCCTAGGCCGCGCTCTGGCCCGGCAGCGGCTGCGCGGCAGCGGCGCGTCGCGCCCTATCTGGTGCGCAGGTAGCGCAGTGCTTCGTCGGCGTGTACCGCCGCGCGCAACTCGCCGGTGATGACCTTGCGGATGGTGCGGTCGGTGTCGATGACGAACGTTTGCCGCTTCACCGGCGCGAGTTTGCCGAGCAGGCCGCGCCGGACGCCGAACCGCGCAGCCACGGCGCCGTCGGCGTCGGAGAGCAACGGATAGCCGAGGCGCTGTTTCTCGGCGAAGCCCGCCTGCGTGTCCACGTTGTCGGTGCTGATGCCGACGCAGGTGGCGCCGACCGCGGCGAATTCGGCGGCGAGGTCACGAAAATGACAGGCCTCGGCCGTGCACACGGGCGTATTGGCCGCCGGGTAGAAGAAGAGAACCAGTGGGCCGTCCGCCAGCAGCGCGTCGAGCGAGCGGGGAGTACCGGACTGGTCGGGAAGCTCGAAATCGGGGGCGAGCTGTCCTTGCTGCATACCCGGGCACACTACCGGGCGCTTGGTCGAATCGGGTATCCCGCTCGGAGCGGTGGCGGTCACAGAAAACGCGCTCCATTGCTCGTGCCCGTCGATGCGTCGCGGGCGATCGGATCGCCGCGTCGGTGGCCGGGCACGAGCCGAGGGTGCGGCTACGCGCCGATGAGTGCCGCGACCTCAGGGTTCTTGATCGCCATCACATCGAGGATGCCGTGGGCGCGCAGGAACGGCTTCAACTCCTTGATGCGGTCGCTGTGGACGGCGTATTCGTCGGGGAAGTGGTTCTTGTCCAGGGACTCCAATGCTTTGACGTAGGTGACGAAGGACGCGAGCGCGTTACTCGGCGAGCCCTGGTGGGCCGCGGGATTCGGGCCCGCCGCCCGGGGTGCGTGGCGGTGCGGGACGCTGTGGTTCGGGATGTGCCGAGGACCCTCGGGCGCTACCGATTGCGAGGGGTACATCAGTTGTCTCCTCTCGAGATGGATACCGCATGCGACGTGGAACGGGCGCGAGTGTAGTGAGCGCCGCCACACCGCACGCGGGTGCGTGGGAACCGGACGGTCGACCTGATTTGTCTGGTTTGTCGCGTCCGTCGCCGTGTCACCGGCACCGCTCACCGATCGATCGGCCCGGCCTGGGATGATGAGTGCATGCCAGGCACGTCCACGCCCACCACGACCACCCGCGAGCAGTTCCATCAGCTGGCCGCGGAGCACCGGGTGGTCCCGGTGACCCGAAAAGTGCTGGCGGACTCGGAAACTCCGCTGTCGGCCTACCGCAAGCTCGGGGGTGACCGGGCGGGCACCTTCCTGTTCGAGTCCGCGGAGAACGGGCGGTCGTGGTCGCGCTGGTCGTTCATCGGCGCGGGCAGCCCCTCGGCGCTGACCGTCGTCGACGGCGCGGCGGCCTGGCTGGGCCACATCCCGGCCGACGCGCCCTCCGGCGGCGATCCGCTGGTCGCGCTGCGCGAGACGCTGGAGCTGCTGCGCACCGAGCGCCTGCCCGGACTGCCGCCGCTGACCGGCGGCATGGTCGGCTACCTCGGCTACGACGCGGTCCGCCGGATCGAGCGGCTGCCCAGCCTGGCGCTGGACGACCTGCGGCTGCCGGAGATGGTGTTGCTGCTGGCCACCGACCTGGCCGCGTTCGACCATCACGAGGGCGCCATCACGCTGATCGCCAACGCGGTGAACTGGAACGGCACCGCCGAGCGCGCCGACGAGGCCTACGACGACGCGGTGGCCCGGCTGGACCGGATGACCGCCGCGCTCGGCGCGCCCGCCGATTCCACCGTCTCGGTGTTCGACCAGCCCGAGCCACGGTACCGGCGCAGGCGCACCACCGAGGAGTTCGGCGCGGGCGTGCGCCGCCTGGTCAAGGAGATCGAGGCGGGCGAGGCGTTCCAGGTGGTGCTGTCGCAGCGTTTCGAGATGGACTACGACGGGGCGCCGATCGACCTGTACCGGATGCTGCGCGCGTCCAATCCCAGCCCCTACATGTACCTGCTGCACATTCCCGACGGCGAGGGCGGCACCGCGTTCTCCATCGTCGGCTCCAGCCCCGAATCGCTGGTGACCGTGCAGGACGGTGTGGCGACGACCCATCCGATCGCGGGCACCCGCTGGCGGGGCGGCACCGAGGAGGAGGACCTGCTCCTGGAGAAGGGCCTGCTCGCCGACGAGAAGGAGAACGCCGAGCACCTCATGCTCGTCGACCTCGGCCGCAACGACCTGGGCCGGGTGTGCGAGCCGGGAACCGTGCGGGTCACCGAGTACCGGCACATCGAGCGCTACAGCCATGTCATGCACCTGGTGTCGACCGTGTCGGGCCGGTTGGCGCCCGGCCGGATCGCGCTGGACGCGGTGCGGGCATGCTTCCCGGCGGGCACGCTGTCGGGTGCGCCCAAGGTGCGCGCGATGGAGCTGATCGAGGAACTCGAACCGACCCGCCGCGGCGTCTACGGCGGCGTCGTCGGATACCTGGACTTCGCCGGTGACGCCGATACCGCCATCGCCATCCGTACCGCGCTGCTGAAGGACGGCACGGCCTACGTGCAGGCGGGCGCGGGCGTCGTCGCGGACTCCGATCCGGAGTACGAGGACGTGGAATCGCGCAACAAGGCGATGGCGGTGCTCAAGGCGATCGCGGCGGCCCGAACCGTGCGGGCCTACGGCACGGAGCCGGGTGCGGCGAACGGCGGGCCGCTATGACCGCTGCCGACCCCGCAGACGAACCGGACCGGGCGCGGGAGCCCGCCGCGGACACCAGCGCCACCGCGAAGCCGGAACCCGCTGCCACTGCGGAGGATTCCGCCGCGTCTCCCGCCGAGGAAGACACCACCGGGCGCAAGTACCCCGTCGGCTCGGTCGTGTTGCTCGCCGTGGCCGCCGCCGCGCTGTGGGCGTCGTCCCGGATGACTTGGGTGACGGTCTCCTCGTCGGACGGGCTCACCCAGCCACGCACCGATCACCTGAACGGCGGGGTGTGGTTCGGCGCGTTGACGCCGCTGGCGCTGGTGCTGCTCGCCTCGATCGCGGCGGTGCTGGCCACCAGGAACTGGTTGCGCCGGGTGGTCGGCGTGCTGATCGCGCTGGTCGCCGCGGTGGCCGCGGTACCGGCGTTCGCCCTGCTGACCGGCTCCGGCAAGACCGCGGAGCGGGCCGCGAAACTCGCCGAACTCCCGGCGCGCGCCCAGGTCGAGACGGCGACAACGGCGGCGTTCCCGGCCGTGCTCGCGCTACTCGGCGCGATCGCCGCGTTCGGCGCCGGCGCGCTGCTGGCGCGCATGCCCGCCGAGACGGCGCGGCTGTCCGGCAAGTACGACAATCCGGTCTTCCGGCGCGCCGACGCCACGGCGGAGGTCACCCAGCGGCGCGCGGAGTCCCCGTCCGCGCCGCAGCTGTCCGAGCGTGTGCTGTGGGACGCGCTGGACGCGGGCACCGACCCGACCGAGGAAGCCGGCCGGCCGTCGGACGATCCGGATCGCGGTGAGGCGGGCCGACATGGCCGCTGAGCAGTTCCCGCGCGGGGATTGTGGCCTCTGCCACCTTGCGCCGAGCCCTTCCGCGTGGTTCAACTCCAGCCCCGGCGCGAACGCGCCCGGTAGGTCCATTTATTCTTTGTCAGCATCGGTGAGACAGCGCCTGGGGGGATTCTCAGGTAGCAAGTCCGTCTCCCCAGAAAGGATTCGAGCCAGATGACGGTACTCGACTCGATTCTCGACGGGGTCCGCGCGGATGTGGCCGCTCGGGAAGCCCTTCTCGACTTCCAGGCGGTCAAGGCCGCCGCCGCGGCCGCGCCCGCGGCGCTGGACGCCCGCGCGGCGCTGCTCGAGGACGGCATCGGCGTGATCGCGGAGGTCAAGCGGGCAAGTCCGTCCAAGGGCGAGCTGGCGGACATCCCGGACCCGGCGAGCCTGGCCAAGGCCTACGAGGACGGTGGCGCCCGGATCATCAGCGTGCTCACCGAGGGCCGCCGCTTCAACGGGTCGCTCGACGACCTGGACGCGGTCCGCGCCACGGTGAACATCCCGATCCTGCGCAAGGACTTCGTCGTCGGTCCCTACCAGATCCACGAGGCGCGCGCGCACGGCGCGGACGTCATCCTGCTGATCGTCGCGGCGCTGGAGCAGGACGTGCTGTCCTCCCTGATCGACCGTACCGAGTCGCTGGGGATGACCGCGCTGGTGGAAGTGCACACCGAGGAGGAGGCCGACCGCGCGCTGGAGGCGGGCGCGTCGGTGATCGGCGTGAACGCCCGCAACCTCAAGACGCTCGAGGTCGATCGCGACGTGTTCGCGCGGATCGCGCCCGGACTGCCCACCGAGGTGATCCGGATCGCCGAGTCCGGCATTCGCGGCACCGCCGACCTGCTGGCCTACGCGGGTGCGGGCGCGGACGCCGTCCTCGTCGGCGAGGGACTGGTGACCAGTGGCGATCCCCGCGCGGCGGTCTCCGAGCTGGTGACCGCGGGCACCCACCCGTCCTGCCCGAAGCCCGCGCGGCGGGGCCGGTGACGGACGTGGCGGCACTACCGAGGGCCAGCGACGGCGTCGCCCAGCGCAGCGGCCACGAGCCGGACGCGGGCGGTCACTTCGGCGTCTACGGCGGCAGGCACGTCCCCGAGGCGCTGATGGCCGTGATCGAGGAGGTCACCGCCGAATACGAGAAGTCGCGGTTGGACGAGTCCTTCCTCAACGAACTCGACCGGCTCCAGCGTGACTACACCGGCCGTCCGTCGCCGGTGTTCGAGTGCACGCGCCTGTCGGAGCACGCGGGCGGCGCCCGCATCCTGCTCAAGCGCGAGGACCTGAACCACACCGGTTCGCACAAGATCAACAACGTACTCGGCCAAGCGCTGCTCGCCAAGCGAATGGGCAAGACCAGGGTGATCGCCGAGACCGGCGCAGGCCAGCACGGCGTGGCCACCGCGACCGCCTGCGCGCTGCTCGGCCTGGACTGCGTCATCTACATGGGCGCGGTCGACACCGCGCGCCAAGCGCTCAACGTGGCGCGCATGCGCCTGCTCGGCGCCGAGGTGATCTCGGTGACCTCCGGCTCGCAGACCCTCAAGGACGCCATCAACGAGGCGCTGCGCGACTGGGTGACCAACGCCGAGGACACCTACTACTGCTTCGGCACGGCCGCGGGCCCGCACCCGTTCCCCATGCTGGTGCGCGATTTCCAGCGCATCGTCGGCATGGAGGCCCGCGCCCAGGTCCAGGCATCGACCGGCCGGTTGCCCGACGCGGTCGTCGCCTGTGTCGGCGGCGGTTCCAACGCCATCGGCATCTTCCACGCGTTCCTCGACGACGCCGACGTCCGCCTGATCGGCTACGAGGCGGCCGGTGACGGTGTCGACACCGGACGGCACGCGGCCACGTTCGCCGGCGGTACGCCGGGCGCGTTCCAGGGCGCCTACTCGTACCTGTTGCAGGACGAGGACGGCCAGACCATCGAGTCGCACTCGATCTCGGCGGGCCTGGACTACCCCGGCGTCGGCCCGGAGCACGCCTACCTCAAGGATGTCGGCCGCGCCGAGTACCGGCCGGTCACCGACACCGAGGCGATGGACGCGCTGCTGCTGCTCAGCCGCACCGAGGGCATCATCCCGGCGATCGAGTCGGCGCACGCGGTGGCGGGCGCGCTGCGGCTGGGCAAGGAACTCGGCCCCGACGCGATCATCCTGGTGAACCTCTCCGGCCGGGGCGACAAGGACATGGACACGGCAGCGCGGTGGTTCGGGCTGTTCGACACCGAGCCGCAGGAGGCCGACCAGTGAGCCAGCAGTCCCGTCTGGCGAACACCTTCGCCGCCTGCCGCGCGGAGGGCCGGGCGGCGCTGATCGGCTACCTGCCCGCGGGCTACCCCGACCTGGCCGGTTCGATCGAGGTCGTGCGCGCGATGGTGGAAGCCGGTTGCGACATCGTCGAAGTCGGCGTCGCGTACTCCGATCCCGTGATGGACGGCCCGACCATCCAGGCCGCGGCCGAACAGGCGCTGCGCGGCGGCGTGCGCGTGCGTGACGTGTTCTCCGTGGTCGAGGCGATCAACGCGGCGGGCGGCAAGGCCGTCGTGATGAGCTACTGGAACCCGGTGCTCAAGTACGGCGTCGACAGCTTCGCGCGGGATCTGGCCGCCGCGGGCGGCGCGGGTGTCATCACCCCGAACCTGATCCCCGAGGAGGCCGACGACTGGTTCGTCGCCTCCGCCACGCACAATCTGGACCGCATCTTCCTGGTCGCGCCGTCGTCCACCGAAGAACGGCTGGTGAAGACGCTCGAAGCCAGCCGCGGGTTCGTCTACGCGGCCTCCACCATGGGCGTCACCGGCGCCCGGGACGCGGTGTCCTCGGCCGCGCCCGCGCTGTGCGCGCGCATCCGGGCGCACTCCGACATCCCGATCGGCGTCGGCCTCGGGGTCCGCTCGGGCGCGCAGGCCGCCGAGATCGCCTCCTACGCCGACGGCGTCATCGTCGGCTCCGCGCTGGTGAGCGCGGCGGGGCAGGGACTGGACGCGGTGCGGGCACTCACGGCCGAACTCGCCGACGGCGTGCGCTCGGCGACCGTCGCCTCGTAACCAACCGGTTCGCCGCGCTGAGATCTGACGGCCCGCGCCGTCCAGCCGGAGGCGACGGTACCCACCTCCTGATCGCCCGATCCGCGTGCTCCGGCTGTCCGCCTGGTGCTCCGCGTGTTCCGCGAACCTGACCTGAGCGAGCGCGTTCGGCCCGGGTGGTGGGGCGGTTGTCCGCCAATCGCCGACTTGCGTGCGTCCGGCGGTGATGGTGAGCCTGCGACAGGGGCGGTGCGGTGGTGGCGGGACCCCCGGGCATCTCCGCTACGGTGGCCCCGTGACCTTACGAGTCCTCGCAGACAGTGTCCTGGCCGACGGCGGCGTAAGCGGCGCCGTGCTGGCCTACATCCCCAGTCCCGCGCGGGGCGTGTGGCAGCTCGGGCCGTTCCCGCTGCGGGCGTATGCCCTGTGCATCATCCTCGGCATCATCGTCGCGATCTGGTGGGGCGAACGGCGCTGGCGCGCTCGCGGCGGCAAGCCAGGCGCGATACTGGACGTCGCGATGTTCGCGGTGCCGTTCGGCCTGGTCGGCGGCAGGCTCTATCACGTGGCCACCGACTGGCAGAAGTACTTCGGCGCGGACGGCAATCCGGTCGACGCGCTGAAGATCTACCAGGGCGGACTGGGCATCTGGGGCGCGGTGCTGCTGGGCGGCGTCGGTGCGTGGATCGGCTGCCGGGTGTACAAGATCCCGCTGCCCGCCCTGGGTGACGCGGTCGCCCCGCCGATCCTGCTCGCCCAGGCCATCGGCAGGCTCGGCAACTACTTCAACCAGGAACTGTACGGGCGGGAGACCGACCTGCCGTGGGGCCTGGAGATCTACCGGCGGGTGGGCGACGACGGCCGGCTCGACATGATGAACGGCGCCTCCACCGGCGTGGTCGACAAGATCGTGCACCCCACCTTCCTGTACGAGCTGCTGTGGAACGTGCTCGTCGTCGTGCTGCTGGTGTACGTGGACAAGCGATTCCGGATCGGCCACGGGCGACTGTTCGCGCTGTACGTCGCCGGCTACTGCTTCGGCCGGTTCTTCATCGAGCTGATGCGCGCGGACGAGGCGACGAAGATCGCGGGCATCCGGATCAACTCGTTCACCTCCGCCGTCGTGTTCCTCGGCGCGATCGCCTACTTCGTGTTCGCGACGAAGGGCCGCGAGACGCCGGAGCAGTTGCATCCCGGCGCGAGTCCGCGTCCATGGCCGTGGCAGATCCGTGCGCTGCGTGCGGCGGGCGCGGCGTCGGCCGAGAAGTCTCCGGCGGCCGACGCCTCCGAGACCGGTACCGATGCTCCCGAGACCGGCGCAGACGCCGCCTCGACCGAGGGCACGGCGTCCGATGTCGCGTCCCGTGCGCCCGAATCCGGTGGGCGGTCCGAAGCCGAGGCCGCGGGGACCGGGGGCGACTCCGCCGGGACCGCCACGGACAAGACGGATTCGGGAAAGTCCGCCACGGACAAGAGCTGACCGCCGGATCCCGTCCGCCGCCACCGATCGCGAATGCCGTTCGGTGGCAACGATCGGGCGATCCGCCGCGATAACTACTCGCAGGACCGCATGCTCCTGGGGCGACAACCCGGTCGATCCCGGTGACAATGACTCGTGATCGTCGCGAGCGGCAATTCGGCGATCCAGCAAGGCCGGGGGCCGACAAGAGGGTGCCCGCACTAATGAGGAGGACATGAGTGACCGACCCTTACCAGCAGAATCCGGGCCAGGGGGGACCGCAGTACGGCCCGCCCGGCACCGGTCCGGATCTGACCAAGCCGCTGGAGGCGCAGAGCCAGCCGCAGTCCAGCCCGCCGTCGGACCCCTACGGCCAGCCCCAATACGGTCAGCCCGGCGACCCGTACGGTCAGCCCCACTACGGCCAGCCTGTCGACCCGTACGGTCAGCAGCCGGGCGGCTACCCGCCCGCGCCCTACCCGGGCGGGCCGCAGGGCTACAACCCGAACGACCCGGAGGCGCCGTGGGGCCGTGACCCCTTCGGCGTGCCGCTGTCGGACAAGCAGAAACTCATCGCGGGCCTGCTGCAGATCTTCCTCGGTAGCTTCGGCGTCGGCCGTTTCTACCTCGGATACACCGGCCTGGGCATCGCTCAGCTGGTGGTCACGATTCTGACCTGCGGCCTCGGCGGTATCTGGGGTCTGATCGACGGCATCATGATCCTGGTCGGCAAGGTCCCCGACGCGCAGGGGCGCCCGCTGCGCGACTGAGCGCGGCGTTATTCGGCAGAACTCGGAGGCGGGCACGAAGGTGCCCGCCTCTTGGCGTCCGCGGACGCGATCGGCGAGCGCAACTGTTTCGCGCACCATGAACGCGATGCTGTCGCGCGGGCAACCCCGGGCGTAGCATGACCGGATTCGCGTGCCGTGTGTGGAGCTCCACGCACCGAGGAGAGGGATTCCGTGCGCCGTAAGCTGTTCGCCGCCGCCATGCTCGCCATCGTCGCCGCCACCGGACCGACCGCGTGCGGCGGCAGCGACCCGAACGTGCTGAAGGTCGGCACCGAGGGCACCTACGCGCCGTTCAGCTTCCAGGGCTCCGACGGCAAGCTCACCGGCTACGACGTGGAGGTGATCCAGGCCGTCGGCGACAAACTCGGCAAGCGGGTCGAGTTCGTGCAGACGCCATGGGACGCCATCTTCGCGGGCCTGGAGTCCAAGCGTTTCGACCTGGTGGCGAACCAGGTGACCGTGAGCGACGAGCGCGCGGTGAAGTACGCGCTGTCCTCGCCCTACACCACGTCGGCGGGCGTGATCGTCACCCGCGCCGACAACAACGCCATCACCCGCCTGGCCGACCTCGCGGGCAAGACCTGCGCGCAGTCGGCCACCAGCAACTGGAGCAAGGTCGCCACCGAGGCGGGCGCGAAGGTCGAGGCCGTGGAGGGCTTCGTGCAAGCCGTCCAGCTGTTGAAGAGCGGCCGCGTGGACGCCACCGTCAACGACAACCTTGCCGTCGCGGAATACACCAAGAAGACCGGCGACACCAGCGTGAAGATCGCGGGGCGCACCGGATCGGAGAGCAAGCAGGCGTTCGCCGCGCGCAAGGGCGACGCGCTGATCACCGACGTGGACAACGCGCTGAACCAGCTGCGTGCCGACGGCACCCTGGCGAAGATCTCCGAGAAGTATTTCGGCACCGACGTCAGCCGGTAGCCGGCCTCGTTCATGGACGCCGCCACCCGGGAACTCATCTGGCACAACCTGTGGCCGATGCTGCAGGCCACCGTCACCAAGACCCTCCCGCTCACCGCGATCAGCTTCGCCATCGGACTGGTACTGGCGCTGTTCGTCGCGCTGGCCAGGATGTCGGCGGTGTGGCCGTTGTCGGCCGCGGCCCGCTGCTATATCTCGATCATTCGCGGCACGCCACTGCTGGTGCAGCTGTTCATCGTGTTCTACGCG
Organism: Nocardia barduliensis; assembly: GCF_013315795.1. GTDB lineage: Bacteria > Actinomycetota > Actinomycetes > Mycobacteriales > Mycobacteriaceae > Nocardia > Nocardia barduliensis. Next base: position 48,338 of record NZ_JABLTE010000010.1, on the reverse strand, counting down.
CTGCCGCAGTTCGATGTCGTCATCGACCCGTTTCCCGCCGCGGTGATCGCGTTCAGCCTCAACGTCGGCGGCTACGCGGCCGAAGTGGTGCGCGCCGCCATCCTCAGCGTCGCGACCGGCCAGTGGGAGGCGGCGCAGGCGCTCGGCCTGTCGTACTCGATGATGCTGCGGCTGATCATCCTGCCGCAGGCGGCGCGGATCGCCGTGCCGCCGCTGTCGAACACGCTGATCTCGCTGGTGAAGGACACCTCGCTGGCCTCGACCATCCTGGTGACCGAACTGCTGCGCGTCGCCCAGCTCGCGGCCGCGCCGACCTTCGACTTCTTCGCGCTCTACGGGGTCGCGGCGCTGTACTACTGGGTGATCTGCCTCATCCTCGGGTTCGGGCAGACCCGGCTGGAGACGAGATTGGCCCGTCATGTCGCCCGCTGAGTATCCGTTTGTCCCTGTTCTGAGCCGTCGTGCATTTTTTTCACCAAGGATTCACCGTGGCCACGGCGGGACCTGCGTACCGACCGGGACTAGGCTCTACCCGTGATGCGACGGACGAAGATTGTGTGCACGCTCGGCCCGGCCACTGCCACCGAGGACCGTATCCGCGAACTCGTCGAGAGCGGGATGGACGTAGCTCGGCTGAACTTCAGTCACGGCGAGCACTCCGACCACGCCGAGAACTACAAGAAGGTGCGTCAGGCTTCCGACCACCTCGGCCGAGCGGTCGGCATTCTCGCCGACCTGCAGGGTCCCAAGATCCGCCTCGGTCGCTTCCTGGAAGGCAAAACCGTCTGGGCGACGGGCGAAGAGGTCCGCATCACCGTCGAGGACGTCGACGGTACCCACGATCGCGTGTCCACCACGTACAAGGAACTGGCGCAGGACGCCAAGCCCGGTGACCGGCTGCTGGTCGACGACGGCAAGGTCGGTCTCATCGTGACCGGCGTCGACGGCAACGACGTGGTCTGCCGGGTCACCGAGGGCGGTCCGGTCTCCAACAACAAGGGTGTCTCGCTGCCTGGCATGGACGTGTCGGTTCCCGCGCTGTCGGAGAAGGACATCGAGGACCTGGAGTTCGCGCTGAAGCTCGGCGTGGACTTCATCGCGCTGTCGTTCGTGCGGTCCCCGTCCGATGTCGAGCTGGTGCACGACGTGATGGACCGGGTGGGCCGGCGGGTGCCGGTGATCGGCAAGCTGGAGAAGCCGGAGGCGATCGACAACCTGGAGGCCGTGGTCCTGGCCTTCGACGCGGTGATGGTCGCGCGCGGCGATCTGGGCGTCGAGCTCCCGCTCGAGCAGGTGCCGATCGTGCAGAAGCGCGCCATCCAGATGGCTCGCGAGAACGCCAAACCGGTCATCGTCGCCACGCAGATGCTGGAGTCGATGATCGAGAACTCCCGCCCCACCCGCGCGGAGGCATCGGACGTGGCGAACGCCGTGCTCGACGGCGCCGACGCGGTGATGCTCTCGGGCGAGACCTCGGTGGGCAGGTACCCGATCGAGACGGTGCGCACGATGGCGCGCATCGTGCACGCGGTGGAGACCGAGTCCACCCGGGTGCCGCCACTGACCCACGTGCCGCGCACCAAGCGCGGCGTGATCTCCTATGCCGCCCGCGACATCGGCGAGCGGCTCAACGCCAAGGCGCTGGTGGCGTTCACCCAGTCGGGCGACACGGTGCGCCGCCTGGCCCGGCTGCACACGCCGCTGCCGTTGCTGGCGTTCACGCCGCTGCCGGAGGTGCGCAGCCAGCTGGCCCTGACCTGGGGCACCGAGACCTTCATCGTGCCGACCGTCGACAGCACCGACGCGATGATCCACCAGGTGGATGTAGCACTTCTGTCGATGGACCGATACCAGAAGGGTGACCTGGTGGTCATCGTGGCCGGGTCCCCGCCCGGTACCGTCGGTTCCACCAACCTGATCCACGTTCACCGTATCGGTGAGGAGGACCATTAGTGAGTGCTTCGCTGAGCAGCCCCGTCGACGTCGCGGAACCGCGCACGCACCGCTCCGACCTGGACGTGCTGCTGGGTCTGCTCGATCTCGAGCAGATGGACGAGGACGTGTTCGTCGGCCAGCACCCGGAGAAGGTGTGGAGCCGGACCTTCGGCGGCCAGCTCGTCTCACAGGCCATCATCGCGGCGGGCCGGACGGTCGGTGACCGTCCGGTGCACGCGGTCAACGCGCATTTCGTGCGCGGCGGCGACGTGAAGAAGCCGATCGAATACCGGGTGGACCGTCATCGCGACGGTCGTGCGTTCGCCAACCGCACGGTCACCGCCAGCCAGGACGGTCAGGAGCTGTTCGTGATGCTGGCCGCGTTCCAGGATTGGGGCACCGGCCTCGAGCACGCGCACGCCCAGCCCGAGGTGCCGGACCCGGAGACGCTGCCGCGGGTGGAGGAGAGCTTCGAAGGCTTGGAGGACAAGCTGGAGATGTTCGTCAAGGCCCCGCATCCGATCGACATGCGGTACACCAACGACCCGGCGTGGATCCTGAAGGGCACGGGGGAGCGGCTCAACCACAACCGCGTGTGGATGCGCGCGGACGGCAGGCTGCCCGACGATCCGCTGATCCACGTGGCGACACTGGGCTATTCGTCCGACACCACGGTGCTGGACTCGATCATCACCACGCACGGGCTGTCGTGGGGCCTGGATCGCATCGTCGCGGCCACGGTCAACCACTCGATCTGGTTCCACCGCCCGTTCCGTTTCGACGAGTGGGCGCTGTACTGCACCGAGTCGCCGGTGGCCGCGGGTTCCCGTGGTCTGGCGACCGGGCGTTTCTACTCCCGCAGCGGCGATCTGCTGGCCACCACGGTGCAAGAGGGACTCATTCGCCACTTCCCCCCGCGGCGCTGAAGCTACAGCAGTTCGCGGTGGCGTTCGATGTCGAGATCGACGTCGGAGCGTTGCGAGGCGCGGATCGAGACCGGGATGCCGCGTCCCGGCTCGGTTCGCGCCAGCCCGGAGATCCGGTGCAGCAGTTGCCGTTCCAGCGCTGCCATGTGGTCGTCGGTGAGCTGATCCGGCGCCCCGACCAGACTGAGCGCGATCTCGTAGGTGCCGCGGTCGTCCTGGGCATCGCAGGGCCGCTCGGTACGGCAGCGGCTCGCGAGAGCCGTGTGGGCCGGGTCGTCGGCGTCGACCGGCAAGGTGAAACGCCAGGCGAAGACGTCACGGTCGGTGAGGTGGTCGTCGACCACCGCGCGCACGGTGTCGACGACGCGTTCGAGGGTTTCCGGTGTCACATAAACATGGAGCGAAACATCCGAAATGCGTTTCGGCATGTCTGATTCCTGTCCTGTGTCGAACCAGCAACGGCGCAGAGAGTTGTTCCGGCGGGAGTTTAGTGCGTCCGAGGCGGAAAAGGACATAGCCGGGTGGTAACAGGTTGACGCGTGATGTGCCGGAGCGCGTCACCCCGTGCGGTGGTTCGCAGGAGCGCGGGCGCTCAGCGGGTGCGTTGCGCGGCGAGGAAAGTCGCCAGCGGTGCGGGCGCGCCGCCGGGGCGGATCACCAGTCCCCGGCGCTCGTCGTGCGGCCAGCGCGGCTGCTCGTGCGGTGCGAGCGCCAGCAGCAGCGGCACCAGCGCCTCGGCGATCCGATCGCCGACTTCGCAGAACGCCTGGGCGGACAACCCGACCGGGTCGGCGATGTTCTCCCGGCCGACCAGTGACAGATCATTGCGCGCCCGGTGCAATTCGGCGACCGTGCGCGCGCCGGTGACGTGGGCGATGCGGTGGGCCTCCAGCAAGGTGAACGTGCGCGAGCCCGCGCCGAAGGCCATATCGATCACTTGGTCGCGAATCTGCTCGGTCATCGTGAGGACCAGGTCGGCCTTGTCGATCATTTCCGGCTTCAAGCGGCGGGCCCGGAAGTTGCCCGGGTCGGCGCCGAGCCCGGCGATGGTCTGCGCGGCGAGCGGTTCGACCGGAAATCCGACCAGCGCACGGGTTCCCGCGCTTTCCGCGGTGAGGTAGGGGAGATCGTATTCGACCGCGAGGGCGCGCGTGAGCCGCTCGGCGATCACCGAACGGCAAACGTTGCCGTTGCAGACGAACAGGACGTGCATACAGAACACGATAAGGGGAGCGAAGGCTACCAGACGGTCCCAAGTCGTTAGTCCCACATGTGGGAACAACATATTCATCTGTTGGTAGCGCGCCGTACACGAAGCTCGCCGCTTTCGGCCCCTGGCCTGCGACGTACGTCACTGCGAGCAGTGGTGCTGTTCGATTCTCTTCTCGTCAGTACCCGGAAGCGCGCGTATTGAAACGCTGCACTGTGATTACACCGTGATATGACGGCGTGCGCAGACTACTCGGATTCGCCGCCGCGGTACAGGGTTTCGGGCCGATCTCGTCGGTCTGCCCCCGGACCCCGGCCCCGGTGGCGACCGCTCACCGCGAGGCGACGAGGGGCGCGAACCGGGCGAGCATGTCGTCATACGGCACCGAAGCCGCCACAGTCAAAGTGCGCGTCGTACCAGAACCCACCGCCAGAATCCGGCCGAACCTCTCGGTGCGGTGCGGTGCGGTGCGGTGCGGTGCGGTGCGAAGCAAAGCCATCCAGAGGAGCGACCAGTTGGAGCACCCCCACGAGAGCCCGTGTCGATCACTATCCCGGCAGGTGCCGCGACGACCCAGCCAAGGGTTCAATTCGAATCGCACCATCCCCACCCAACGCAACCACCCACCTCGGGGGGTTCGGGGGGCGAAGCCCCGCCGAGCGGGGCCTGGGGGTTGCACCCCCAGAACAATGACGAGCGCCCCCGCAAGCGCTCTCCGCGAGCAGGGGACACCAAAAGCGAGTGCCGAGTGTGGGACTCGAACCCACACGTCCTTTCGGACAACGGTTTTTGAGACCGTCGCGTCTGCCAGTTCCGCCAACCCGGCGCACCGAGTGGCAACTATAGCGGGTCGGGTGGCGCGGAAGCGAACGGGTTGGGCGTTGCGGCGCGACCGCGCGGTTTGCGCAGGGTATATGCGTTCTATGCCGAAGTGAAAGGTACTCTTTACATCACTCGACAGCCCGAAGGTCGGCCGAAGGTCGCCCGGTGCGATCGCTGCTTTCCTTCGGTTCGGTCGGGTACAGGGCATCGGAACCAGAGGGGTCTACCTATGAGCACAGCAGCTGGGGGCGCCGGCACCAAACGGGACGCCGGGGCGAAGCGGGTCGTCGTCGCCGAAGACGAAGCGCTCATTCGCATGGATCTGGTCGAGATGCTGACCGAAGAGGGCTATCAGGTGGTCGGCGAGGCCGGTGACGGTCAGCAGGCGGTCGATCTCGCCGTGGAGCACCGGCCGGACCTGGTCATCATGGACGTGAAGATGCCGCGCCGCGACGGTATCGATGCGGCGGCCGAGATCGCGTCGAAACGCGTTGCGCCCGTGGTGATCCTGACCGCGTTCAGTCAGCGTGACCTGGTGGAGCGGGCGCGCGACGCCGGTGCGATGGCCTATCTGGTGAAGCCGTTCACGAAATCGGATCTGGTGCCCGCCATCGAATTGGCGGCCAGCCGGTTCCACGAGATCACCGCGCTGGAGAGCGAGGTCGCGAATCTGGCCGACCGGCTGGAGACGCGCAAGCTGGTCGAGCGCGCCAAAGGCGTTCTGATGCAGACCCAGGGCCTTTCGGAGCCACAGGCGTTCAAGTGGATTCAGCGCACCGCAATGGACCGCCGCACCACGATGAAGGCGGTCGCGGAGGTCGTGTTGGAGAACCTGACGCCGAAGTGACCGCAACGGCGGGAAAATTTACGCAGACGAAACGTCATCGTGAACAAGAATTCGAAACGATGTCGCGAGCATGATCCGAATGTGATGCGGAACTAACGTACCGACGCTATGTTCTGACCGGGCTGACATGGTCGGCCTCCTCGGTGACCCCGGGGGAGCACAGAACTTAGATGAGGTGAAACGTGCTTAGTTCGACATGGCGCAGTCGCTCGACGCTCGGTGTCCTGGCAGTCGGCGCCGCCGCCGCGCTGGTGCTGACCGGTTGTAGCGACAAATCCACCAGCAGCGGTTCGGATTCCTCGGGCACCAACGGCGCGGGTGGCCTGTCCATCCAGCCGGTCTTGCAGGTCGACCAGCAGGGCAAGGAGGTGCCGAAGGCCGACGCGTCCACGGCGGCCGATCCGGCGGGCGACGGCAAGGCGACCTGCGCGCCGGGAACGGCGGTCGCGATGGCCGGTGCGCTGACGGGGCCGGACGCAGCGCTCGGCATCAACATCGTCAACGGGGTCAAGCTCGCCCTCGACAAGCACAACAAGGCCAATCCCGGTTGCAAGATCGAGCTCAAGCAGTTCGACACCGAGGGCGACCCGCAGAAGGCCACCCAGGTGATCCCGCAGATCGTCAACGACCGGTCGATCATCGGCCTGGTCGGTCCGGCGTTCTCCGGGGAGACGAAGGCCACCGGCAAGATCCTCAGCGACGCCGGGCTGGTCTCGGTCACCTCCTCGGCGACCAACGCGACGCTCACCCAGAACGGCTGGACCACCTTCTTCCGCGGTCTGGCCAACGACGACGTGCAGGGCCCCTCGGTGGCGAAGTACCTGGTCAACAGCGCGGGCTACAAGAAGGTCTGCGTCATCCAGGACAACACCGACTACGGCACCGGCCTGGCGAAGTCGATCACCGAGGGGCTCGGCGCCGCCGCCGACCCGGCGTGCGCCGCCAGCATCAAGAAGGGCGACAAGGACTTCTCCGCGACGGTCACCAAGGTGGCGGCCGCGAACCCGGACGCCATCTTCTACTCCGGTTACTACTCCGAGGGCGCGCCGCTGGCCCAGCAGTTGAAGTCCGGTGGCGTGAAGGCGGTCTTCGTCTCCGCCGACGGCACCAACGACCCGCAGTTCGTCGCCCAGGCGGGCAGCGCCGCCAAGGGCGCGAAGCTGTCGTGCCCGTGCGGTCCCGCCCCGGAGCAGTTCGCCAAGGACTACGAGGCGCTCAACGGGCAGGCGCCCGGGGTCTACTCGGTCGAGGCGTACGACCTGACCACGATCCTGGCCAAGGGCATCGACAGCGGTAAGGTCACCCGCCCGGACCTGCTCGACTATGTGCGGACGTACGACGGTGCCGGCCTCGCGCGTCAGTACAAGTGGAACCCGAACGGTGAGCTGTCGAACGCACTGATCTGGGTGTACGAGGTCAAGTAACCCCGGTTCCCGGGCGCACGGCACGTACGGGGGTTCATCCGAATCCCCGTACGTGCCGTTGTTCGGTGGGCGAAAGGATGAGGGCAGAAATAAATGAAACAAACGCTATTGGCCGGAGGGACACAACTCACCGCCGGTTCGATCGACTTCAACTACGAAGGGTTGGTCGATAGTTTCTGGCGACTGACCGTCGACGGCGTGACCTACGGCGCCATCTATGCCTTGGTCGCCGTGGGCTACACGTTGGTCTACGGCGTATTGCGGCTGATCAATTTCGCCCATTCGGAAATTTTCATGCTCGGGTTGTTCGGGCAATTGATCGGGTTGATGATCTTCGGATTCGTGGCCAGCCCGGACGTTTACACCCAGGGTGTGGTGCTCACCGTCGTCTATCTGGGTTTGGCGATGGTCGTCGGCATGGTCGTATCCGGCGGCGCGGCGGTCGGTTTGGAGCGGGTGGCCTACCGGCCCCTGCGCAAACGGGGCGCGAAACCGCTGGCCTTCCTGATCACGGCGATCGGCATGTCGTTCGTGCTGCAGGAACTGGTGCACTTCGTGCTGCCGAAGATCCGCCCCGATCTCGGCGGCACCAACGCCCAGCAGCCGATCCGGCTGGTCGAGCCCACCGTGCAGTTCAGTTTCGGCGGCGCGGACGTCACCAACATCATGCTGCTCATCGTGCTGGCCGCGGTGGTGCTGGCGATCGCCACCGAGGTGCTGATCAACCGGACGAAGTTCGGCAGGGGCATCCGGGCCGTGGCCCAGGACCCGGACACCGCGACGCTGATGGGTGTGTCGCGCGAGCGGGTCATCATGCTGACCTTCCTCATCGGCGGCGTGCTCGCGGGCGCGGCGGCGATGCTGTTCACGCTGAAGATCCCGAACGGGATCATCTACTCCGGCGGGTTCGTGCTCGGCATCAAGGCGTTCAGTGCCGCGGTGCTCGGCGGCATCGGCAACCTGCGCGGCGCGCTGCTCGGCGGCCTGCTGCTCGGTGTGGTGGAGCAGTACGGCCAGATCCTCTTCGGCACCGAGTGGCGCGACGTGGTCGCGTTCGTGGTGCTGGTTCTTGTGCTGATGGTTCGCCCGACCGGCATCCTCGGCGAGAGTCTCGGAAGGGCGCGCGCATGACCGACACGACCAAGACGGCGTCCGCGCCGGAGACCCCGCGCCGTGGCGTCGGCGACGCGATCCGCACCTGGTGGGACGGCCTGAGCAGGCCGGCGCAGTGGGGCGTCGGCGTTCCCGTCCTCATCCTGCTGGCACTGCTGCCCCTGTTCCCGCCGCCGCTGCTGAACACTCCCTCCTACAACTTCGGCCTGGTGATGGCACAGGTGGCGATGTACGCGCTGCTGGCCATCGGCCTCAACGTGGTGGTCGGCCAGGCGGGCCTGCTCGACCTCGGCTACGTCGGTTTCTACGCGGTCGGCGCCTACACCGTCGGCCTGCTCACCAGCCCGAACAGTCCGTGGAACCAGACCGACGGCGGCTGGCTCGATCCGGAGTGGGCGTGGCTGGCCTGCCTGCCGATCGCGGTCGCGGTGACCGCGGTCTCCGGCCTGATCCTCGGTTCGCCCACGCTGCGCCTGCGCGGTGACTACCTGGCGATCGTGACGCTCGGCTTCGGTGAGATCGTCCGGTTGCTCGCCGAGAACCTCACCGAGATCACCAACGGCAGCCTCGGGCTGTCGGGTGTGGCCTACCCGCACGTCGGCGCCTCCGAGAGCAAACCGGAGGGCGTGTTCTCCGGCGGCAACAGCGGCGACCCCGACAGCGCGAACCTCCTCGACCGCGCCAGCTACGGCACCTATTGGTACTGGTTCGGCATGGCGCTGGTGGTCGTCGTGCTGCTGGTGGTCGGCAATCTGGAGCGCAGCCGGGTCGGCCGTGCCTGGGTGGCCATTCGCGAAGACGAGGACGCGGCCGAGATCATGGGCGTGCCGACGTTCAAGTTCAAGCTGTGGGCGTTCATGATCGGCGCGGCGGTGGGCGGCATGTCCGGGGCGATCTACGCCGGGCAGGTGCAGTTCATCAACCCCACCGGCTTCAACATCATCAACTCGATGCTGTTCCTGTGCGCGGTGGTCATCGGCGGCCAGGGCAACAAACTGGGAGTGATCTTCGGCGCGTTCGTCATCGCCTATCTGCCCGCCCGGCTGCAGTCGGTGAACCTGGTGAGCAACGAGTCGACCGGGTACGTGCTGCTGGCGATCGATGTCGCGGCGTTCGTCGCCCTGATCGTCGCCTGGCGGGTGTGGGCCGCCCGGCTGGGCGTGTGGGCGCGCCGCGGTGTGATCACGGGCATGGTGACGACCGGCGTGCTGGCGTTGCTGCTGCTCGGCAGTGTGCTGCTGTTCCGCAAGGGCGGAGCGCAGTCGCTGGGCGACCTCAAGTATCTGTATTTCGGTATTGCGTTGGTGGTGATGATGATTCTGCGTCCGCAGGGTCTGTTCCCGGTGCGGCAGAAACTGCTCACCTACGGCAGGCAGGTGTACCAGGCCGTGCGCAGACCGGCCGCCGCCAAGCCGATCGGAGCGGGACGATGACGGGGCCGGGCGCGGGTGACGCGCTGTTCGACAACGAGGACATGGCCGCGGGCTACGCGGCCGAGCCGCAGGCCGAGTCCGCGGGCACGGTCGATGTGACCCAGGTGATCCCCGACCTCGCGGACGCCGAGACCGTCGCGGAGGTCGTCGCCCCGCACCGGGAGATCGAGACCGCGGTGGGCGAACCGCTGTTGCGCACCGAGGGCCTCACGGTGAAGTTCGGCGGTCTCACCGCCCTGGACCAGGTGAGCTTCGAGATCCGCCGCGGTGAGATCCTCGGTCTCATCGGGCCCAACGGCGCGGGCAAGACCACCTGCTTCAACGCGATCACCGGTGTCTACCAGCCCGCCTCCGGACTGGTTTCCTTCGACGGCAAGCCGCTGACCAAGACCAAGCGCAACGCGATCACCCGGCTCGGCATCGCCCGGACGTTCCAGAACGTGCGGCTCTTCGGCGAGATGACCGCGCTGGAGAACGTGGTGGTCGGCACCGACGCCCGGCACCGGACCTCGGTGCCGGGCGCGGTGTTCCGGTCGCCGCGGCACCGGCGCGAGGAACGCGACGCGATCGAGCGCGGCATGGCGCTGCTGGAGTTCGTCGGCATCGCGCCGCGGGCGGTGGAGAAGGCGCGCAACCTCTCCTACGGTGACCAGCGTCGCTTGGAAATCGCCCGTGCGCTGGCCACCGAACCGAAGCTGCTGTGCCTGGACGAGCCCGCGGCCGGGTTCAATCCCAGCGAGAAGTCCGCGCTCATGGACCTGATCCGCAAGATCCGCGACGACGGGTTCACGGTGCTGCTGATCGAGCACGACATGCGGCTGGTCATGGGCGTGACCGACCGGATCGTGGTGCTGGAGTTCGGCCGTAAGATCGCCGACGGGCTGCCCGCGGACATCAGGGACAACCCCGCCGTGATCGCCGCGTACCTCGGCGTGCCGGATTCCGGCGCGGTCGAATCGCGCGGCGCGGCAGGCGAATCGGCCGGAACGGACGCGCAGGCCGGTTCGGAGCCCGGTGCGGTGCCGCTCGGCAAGCCCGCGGTCACCCCGCCGGCGCCGGAAACCGCCGACGTGGGCGCTCCGCTGCTCGAAGTGCAGGACATGGTCGTCAACTACGGCAGAATCCAAGCGCTGCACGGCATCTCGCTCACCGTCGCCGAGGGTGAACTGGTCACCCTGCTCGGCGCCAACGGCGCGGGCAAGACGACCACCATGCGCGCGATGTCCGGGCTGCTGCCGCTGACCCGTGGCCGCATCCTGTTCGAGGGCCGCGACATCACCCGGATGAAGGCGCACGAGCGGGTGACCCACGGGTTGATCCAGGCGCCGGAGGGCCGGGGTGTGTTCCCCGGCATGACGGTGCAGGAGAACCTCGACATGGGTTGCTACGGGCGAGGTTTCAAGCAGAAGGCGGAGTACGACCGGACGCTGGAGTGGGTGTTCGAACTGTTCCCCCGTTTGCTCGAACGGCGCAAACAGGTCGGCGGCACGCTCTCCGGCGGCGAGCAGCAGATGCTGGCCATCGCCCGCGCGCTGATGGCGCGGCCGCGGCTGCTGCTGCTCGACGAGCCGTCGATGGGCTTGGCGCCCATGGTGATCCAGCAGATCTTCCGGATCATCAGCGAGATCAACCAGCAGGGCACCACGGTGCTGCTGGTGGAGCAGAACGCGCAGCAGGCACTGGCCCGCAGCGACCGCGCCTACATCATGGAGACCGGCGAGGTCACCAAGACCGGCCGTGGCGCGCAGCTGCTCACCGATCCCGCGGTGAAATCGGCGTACCTCGGCGTGGGTTAGGCGGCTGCCGGGCGGCCCGGCTCGAGGCATGATCGTCACCATGGATGGTCACGACGAGCTGATGAGCCTGGCCGAGCGGTATTGGGACAGTGTGCTCGAGGCGGCGCCGAGCGAGGCGACCCTGCTCGGCGACCGCCGCTTCGACGATCGGATCGAGGATCTGTCCGTCGACGCGGAACAGCGGTTGCTGTCGACCTGGCGCGCGTTGCTGCGCACGGTCGACGCGCTCGACACCGAGCGGTTGAATCCCACCGACCGCATCACCCGCAGCCTGCTGCGCACCGAGCTGAGCGGCGCGATCGAGCACCTGGACTGGCGGCCGGTCGAGCTGGCCAGCGACCAGATGAACGGCGTGCACGCAGGCGTGCTGATGGTGGCGCCGCAGACGAACGCGCCGCGCCCGGAGCACGCGCTCGCGCTGGTGCGCCGGTACCGGCAGTTCGGTGACATGCTCGGGCAGGCCGTGGAACGGTTCCGGGCGGGCCTGGCCGCCGGACGCGCGCCCGCGCGGATAGCCATCGAGCGCTCGCTCAACCAGCTCGACGGCTACCTGGATTCCGACATCGCCGCCGACCCGTTCGTCACCTTCTCCGGGCCGGAGGGCTGGGACGGCGAGTCCGCATGGCGGTCCGAATTGGCCGATGTGGCCAGGGATGTCATCCGGCCCGCGTTCCAGGTCTACCGCGACGCGCTGTACGACGAACTGCTGCCCGCCGCCCGTCCCGACGACCAGCCGGGCCTGTGCTGGCTCGGCGCCGACGGCGAGGACATCTACCGGCGGCTGCTGCGCCACCACACGACGCTGCCCGATCTCGGCGCCGAGGAGATCCACGAATTGGGCCTGGCCGAGCTGGCGAAGCTGCGCGAAGAGTACGCGACGGTGGGCGCCCGCCTGTTCGGCACCGGCGACCTCGGCGAGATCTTCGCCCGGCTGCGCGACGATCCCGCGCTGTGCTACGACGACGCCGAGCAGATCATGTTCGACGCTCGCCGGGCGCTGGCCCTGGCCTCCGCCGAGATGGGGAATTGGTTCGGGCGCCTGCCGAAGCAATCCTGCGACATCGTCGCGGTGCCCGAGTTCCTGGCCGCGGACGCCCCTGCGGCGTACTACTTCCCGCCCGCCGCCGACGGGTCGCGGCCGGGCACGTACTTCGTCAATCAGCACCATCCCACGGGTCGCGGCCGCTACGAGACCGCGGCGGTGGCCTACCACGAGGCGATCCCGGGCCATCATCTCCAGCTGACCATCGCCAACGAACTCGACCATCTGCCGCGCTTCCAGCGCCAGTCCTTCGCCAACACCGCATTCGTCGAGGGCTGGGCGCTCTACACCGAGCGTCTGGCCGACGAGATGGGTTTGTACGAGGACGATCTCGGCAGGCTGGGCATGCTGGCCGGCGACTCGTGGCGCTCCTGCCGCCTGGTGGTCGACACCGGCCTGCACGCGAAGGGATGGAGCAGGCAGCAGGCCATCGACTTCATGGTGGCCAACGCGCCGGTCGGGCTGGCCGAGATCACCGTGGAGGTGGACCGCTACATCGCCATGCCGGGGCAGGCGGTCGGCTACAAGGTCGGCCAGCTGGAGATCCTGCGCCAGCGGGTGGCGGCCACCGAGCGGCTCGGCGCGGACTTCGACATCAAGTCCTTCCACGATGTGGTGCTCGGTTCGGGTTCGGTGAGCCTGCCGGTGCTGCGGGAACTGGTCGCCACGCTGTGAGCGCGGGTGGGGCGTGGTCACCGCCCGCGCCCGCCCGCCGGAAAGCCAGGCACCCAGCGGCCTCCGGCTGCTGGGTGTCGGCGTATCGCCTTGTCGGTGCCGGTCCCTAGACTCTGGTGCGTGAGTTCACCCACGACCGCTCCGCGTCCCGCCCCCGCGTCCGGCTCCAGCGATCCCGGCTCGGGAGACCGGCCGACGCTGCTGTTGCTGGACGGGCATTCGATCGCCTACCGCGCGTTCTTCGCGCTACCGGCGGAGAACTTCAAGACGGTCACCGGGCAGACCACCAACGCCGTCTACGGCTTCACCGCGATGCTGATCAACCTGCTGCGCGACGAGAAGCCGACGCACGTGGCCGCGGCGTTCGACGTGTCGCGCCAGACCTTCCGCGCCGAGGCGTATCCGGAGTACAAGGCCAACCGCACCACCACGCCGGACGAGTTCCGCGGGCAGGTGGAGCTCACCAAGGACGTGCTCGGCGCGCTCGGCATCCCGGTGATGGCGATCGAGGGCTTCGAAGCCGACGACATCATCGCCACGCTCACCACCCAGGCCACGGCCGCGGGTTTCCGGGTGCTCATCGTCACGGGTGACCGCGATGCCATCCAGCTGGTCGACGAGAACGTCACCGTGCTGTACCCGCGCAAGGGCGTCTCCGACCTGACCCGGTTCGACCCCGAGGAAGTGATGGCCAAGTACGGCCTCACACCGAGCCAATACCCGGACTACGCGGCGCTGCGCGGCGATCCGAGCGACAACCTTCCCGGTATCCCCGGCGTCGGGGAGAAGACCGCCGCCAAGTGGATCCGGGAATACGGTGACCTGAACACGCTGGTCGAGAAGGTCGATCAGGTGAAGGGCAAGGTCGGCGACGCGCTGCGGGCGAATCTGAGCAGCGTGGTGCTCAACCGGCAGCTCACCGAGCTGATGCGGGAGGTGCCGCTGCCGTACACCCCCGACCAGCTGGCGCAGGGGCCGTGGGACCGAACCAAGATCCACCAGCTGTTCGACGATCTCGAGTTCCGCGTGCTGCGCGACCGGCTGTTCGAGACGCTGGCGCCGCCGGAGCCGGAGGCGGAGGCGGGTTTCGAGATCAGCGGCGGCGCGCTGGAGATCGGCGCGGTCGCGTCCTGGCTGGCCGAGCACGCGAAAGCCGGTGTGCGGCACGGTGTCTCGATTCTCGGCACGGGATCGCCTGCCGGTGGGGACGTGCGCGCGCTGGCGATCGCGGCGGGCGACGGCGAGAGCGGCTACATCGATGTCACGGTGCTCACCCCGGAGGACGAGACCGCGCTGGGCGCCTGGCTCGCCGACCCGGCCGTGCCGAAGGCGCTGCACGAGGCCAAGGCCGCCGTGCACGCGCTGCGCGGCCGCGGCTGGACGCTCGGCGGACTGACCAGCGACACCGCGCTGGCCGCGTATCTGGTGCGTCCCGGCCAGCGCACCTTCAACCTCGACGACCTCTCGCTGCGCTACCTGCACCGGGAGTTGCGCGCCGAGACCGGCGATACCGCGCAGCTGTCGCTGCTCGACGAGGAGGACGCCGTCGACGCCGAGCTGGCGCGGGCGCAGATGCTGCGCGCGCGGGCCGTCGCCGACCTGGCCGACGCGCTCGACGGGGAACTGGCTCAGATCGAGTCCACCCCGCTGCTGGCGGACATGGAGCTGCCGCTGCTCGGCGTGCTGTCCACGCTCGAGCAGGCGGGCATCGCGGTGGACACCGACCAGCTGTCGATGCTGCAGCGCCAGTTCGCCGACCGGGTCGCCGAGGCGGCCGAGGCGGCCTACGACGTGATCGGCAAGCAGATCAACCTGGGCTCGCCGAAACAGTTGCAGGTGGTGCTGTTCGACGAGCTGGACATGCCGAAGACCAAGCGCACCAAGACCGGTTACACCACCGACGCGGACGCGCTGGAGTCGCTGTACGAGAAGACCCAGCACGCGTTCCTGGAACATCTGCTCGCCCACCGCGACGCCACCCGCCTGAAGGTCACCGTCGACGGCCTGCTCAAGTGTGTCGCCGAGGACGGCCGCATCCACACCACGTTCAACCAGACGATCGCGGCGACCGGGCGGTTGTCCTCGACCGAACCGAACCTGCAGAACATCCCGATCCGCACCGACACCGGCAGGCAGATTCGCGACACCTTCGTGGTCGGTCCCGGTTACCAGTCGCTGATGACCGCGGACTACAGCCAGATCGAGATGCGGATCATGGCGCATCTGTCCGGGGACGAGGGCCTGATCGAGGCGTTCAACTCCGGGGAGGACCTGCACAGCTTCGTGGCGTCGAAAGCGTTCGACATCCCGATCTCGGAGGTGAGCCCGGAGCTGCGCCGCCGGATCAAGGCGATGTCCTACGGCTTGGCCTACGGGCTGAGCTCCTACGGCCTGTCGGCGCAGCTGAAGATCAGCACCACCGAGGCGAAGGAGCAGATGGAGGTCTACTTCGCCCGCTTCGGCCGCATCCGCGACTATCTGTACGAGGTGGTGGAGCAGGCGCGCAAGGTCGGCTACACCCAGACGCTGTTCGGCCGCCGCCGCTACCTGCCCGATCTGGATTCCAGCAACCGGCAGCGCCGGGAATCGGCCGAGCGGATGGCGCTCAACGCCCCGATCCAGGGCACCGCGGCCGACATCATCAAGGTGGCGATGATCAACGTGCACCGGGCGATGCGCGAGGCGGGCTTGCGCTCCAGGATGCTGTTGCAGATACACGACGAACTGCTGTTCGAGGTCGCCGACGGGGAACGGGAGGCGCTCGAGGCGCTGGCGCGCGAACAGATGTCCGCGGCGATCGCCCTGTCGGTGCCGCTGGAGGTCTCCGTCGGCGTCGGCCGCAGCTGGGACTCCGCCGCGCACTGACCGGCGCTCCAGGAGGACATGCCGGGCCCGACCGCAGGGGCCCGGTCTCCGGCATCCGGAGAGCTACCATCGGGCCGCCGCGTGCAAGTAAACGAATCACGGTGAACGGGACCGCTGTTTCGTCCTGCGCGGTCACCTACTTTGGGGCTGATCACACATAGGGATTCACGCATACCGAGCGCAGGGGATGGCCCATGACTGTCACCGATGAGTACCTGGCGAACAACGCGGCCTACGCGAGTACCTTCCGAGGCCCGTTGCCGCTGCCGCCCGCGAAGGGTGTCGCCGTGATCGCGTGCATGGACGCGCGGCTCAATGTCTACGGCGCGCTCGGCCTGGCCGAGGGCGAGGCGCACGTCATCCGGAACGCGGGTGGCGTGGTCACCGCCGACGAGATCCGTTCGCTGGCCATCAGTCAGCGGTTGCTCGGGACCAGGGAGATCATCCTGATCCACCACACCGATTGCGGCATGCTCACCTTCACCGACGACGACTTCAAGGCGAGCATCCAGGAGGAGACCGGGATCAAGCCGGACTGGTCGGCCGAGGCGTTCCCGGATCTGGAAACCGATGTGCGCCAGTCGATCGCGCGCATCGTCGCCAATCCGTTCGTGCCGCACAAGGACTCGGTTCGCGGCTTCGTCTTCGACGTCGCCACCGGCAAGCTGAACGAGGTACTTCCCCGCTGACGCGAGAGGCATTCCGCACCGGCGCGGTGCGGTCGCTTCACGAAAGCCGGTGCACCAGGCGCGCCGAACCGGCGGTGAGATCCACCTCGTCGCGGGGCGGCGCGCCGTCGGACGGGTTCTCGCGGTGCATCAGCGTCGTCATCCGCTGCTCGAACTCGTGGTGCTTGCCGCCCTGGAAAACCGCGGTGACTTCTTCGAAGCCCGCGGCCGCGACCGGGCGGCCGCGCCGCTTGCGGGTCCAGGGCAGTGCACGGCTGCCGGTGAGCCGGTTCCAGACCACTTCGGCGAAGGCGAACAGGATGAGCAGCAGCGCCAGACCCGGGATGGTCATGGCGACGAGGAGACCCATGTCACCGACGCTACCCTCGTCCCGCTCGCAACGTCCTGAACTGCGCGGATGGTACTCGCCAGTAGACAAATCGGGCACCGGATGTGGTTGCTATTGCGTCGTGATGTCCCTATTCTCGATGCCGTGCCGAATCCCGCCGACCGCCGCAGTGCAGCGCTCCATGTCGCAGACCGCGACAGCGCTCTGCTTTCGGCGTCGCTCACCGGGCCCTCCGTGGTGACGCAGGCTACCGCCTTCGAGCCCGAGGTTCGCGCCGAGCTACTTCCGCTCACCGCGATGGTGGCGCCGCGTCCCCGAGTTCTCGTAGTACCCCGCCGTAGCGGGGTCTGATTCGGACCGGCCCCCTCGCTGCGGGCTGATTTGACTTGTTAGTGCTGGTCCCCTCTGTCAACTGAGCCACGACATTCTCCGGGAAGACCTACTTTCAATGACCATCCTGACTCTTGATACCGACATGTTCCACGCCGCCGCTCCCAAGAGCCTCCGTGCCGAAGCCGCCGGGCTGACCTCGGCGCAGTTCCACAGCCGCTACTGCGCGCACGGCGGTCCGATCCGCCTCGGCGAGTGGTCGCCCGCGGGCAGCCGCACCGCGGAGTTCACCGCCACGCTCGAATTCTCCGGCCATTTGCGGACCGTCGTCGCCACCGGTAGCCCGGTCGCGGCGATGACCTCGGCTCTCTACGAGGAGGGCTACCCGGTGGAGATCCTGCAGTTCCATCAGCGGCGCACCGCGGACGGCACCGCCACGTTCGTGCGGTGCGAATGCAACGGCAGGCGCGGCTGGGGCGCGGCGATCGCGGATGACAGCGCCGAATCGACGGTGCGCGCCATGATCGCGGGCGTCAACCTGCTCGGCGCGTCCTGATCGCGGGCGTCCGACCGCGGGAGGCGGTGCGCCGACCCGTGGCCGGACGCACCCGCGCCGGAATCGGAACACGGGCCCGGACGCGGACCGCCGCTGCGGCGGTGTCCGAGTCCGGGCCCGGGTGAATTCTGCTGCGGCGCAGCGGTTCCCGATCGGCGCGCCTACTGTTCCGGCTGCCCGGCGGCCTGCTGCTCGGCGAGCTGCTTGCGTACCTCGTCCATATCCAGCGCCTTGACCTGGGTCACCAGATCCTCGAGCGCGGCGGGCGGCAGCGCGCCGGGCTGCGCGAACACCAGCACGCCCTCCCGGAAAGCCATGATGGTCGGGATGGAGCGGATGTTGGCGGCCGCCGCCAGGCCCTGCTCGGATTCGGTGTCCACCTTCCCGTGCACCACGTCGGGGTGCTTGTCGGAGGAGGCCTCGAAAGTCGGTGCGAAACTCTTGCACGGACCGCACCAATCGGCCCAGAAGTCGACGAGTACCACGTCGTTTCCGGTGACGATCTCATCGAAATTGTGCTGGGTCAGCGTCTGGGTGGCCATGACGTCCTCTCGTTTCGGTGTGCCTGCTATAACGCGGGCTGTTCCGGTTATCTTCCACGGCGGACCCGGCCGACCGGCCACTCGCGCCGCTGATCCCCGTCCCATCGACGGATACCCAGCACGGTCGCCGGAAAATCCCGGTCCCTGGCGACGGCGTGAATCGCCTCGCCGAGTTGTTGCGGCGGCACCCGCCTGGCCAGGGTGATGTGCGGGGTCCAGGCATCCGGATGCACGTTGGCCGGAACGCCGGGGCACGGGGAGATCGTGTGGAAGATCCGGTGGTGCAGGGCGAGCAGCGCCTCGGACGGGACCACCAGCCGCACCAGGATGGGACGGCGCGCACCGAAGACCACCAGACCGCCCAGCCGCACGGGAATCGGCGAGAAGGTCTGCTCGTCCAGTGCCTGCTCGATCCGCGGCCAGATCTGCCTGGCCACCGCGGCGGTGATGTGCGGGCGGTTGGACTCGTCGGTGCGCGCGGCGAGGCTCGGCACGCCGGCCTCCGCGAGCAGCTGCCACTGGCGGCGGATCTCGACGTCGGCGGCCTCGTCGAGAAGTAGTTCGACCGACTGCACCATGATCCCCGAAGGTAACCGCAAACGGCGGGTCCGCGGGCCGGTTCCGGTGGCCGGGCACGTCGGCGGGAGGATGTCCGGGTGAACGACGCGAACCAGATCCGGTCCGACCAGGCACTGCGGCTCGGCCTGATCGACGGCGACGGCATAGGTCCCGAGGTGGTGCGGGCGGCCCGGCAGGTGGTGGACGAGGCGCTGTCCGCGGCGGGCGCCGCGCCGGTCGAGTGGGTGCCGCTGGCCATGGGGCATCGTGCCATCGCCGAGTTCGGCACCCCGCTGCCCGAGCGGACGCTCGAGGAACTCGCCGGAGTCGACGCGTGGATTCTCGGCCCGCACGACAACGCGTCCTATCCGGCCGAACATCGCGTCGCGCCGGGCGGAGTCATCCGCAAGCGCTTCGACCTCTACGCCAACATTCGTCCCGCGCGGGCCTTCGCCGGTGTGCACGCGGTGGCGCCGGATATCGATCTGGTGATCGTCCGGGAGAACAGCGAAGGTTTCTACGCCGACCGCAATATGTTCGCCGGCTCCGGGGAGTTCCGGCCGACGCCGGATATCGCGCTGTCGGTAGGCCTGGTGACCCGCGCCGCGTGCGAGCGGATCGCGCATCAGGCGTTCCGGCTGGCCGCGACGCGCCGCAAGCGGGTGACCATCGTCCATAAAGCGAACGTGCTGCCGATGACCATGGGACTGTTCCGCGACGTCTGCCAGGAGGTCGCCCAGGAGTACCCGGGGGTCGAGGTGGACGACGAACACGTCGACGCGGCGGCCGCGCACCTGGTCCGCGCCGCCGCCGACTACGACGTACTGGTCACCGAGAATCTGTTCGGCGACATCCTGTCCGACCTGGCCGGGGAGCTGAGCGGCTCGCTCGGGCTGGCAGCCTCGCTCAACTGCTCGGCCACCACGGCGATGGCCCAGGCGGTGCACGGCGCCGCGCCGTCGCTCGCCGGCCACAACCGCGCGAACCCGACGGCGTCGCTGCTGTCGTCGGCGATGCTGCTGCGCTGGCTGGCGGCCCGGGACGCCGACGCGACCGTGGCGCGGGCCGGTGCGCGGATCGAACGGGCTGTCGCGGCGACCTTCGAGGCGGGCATCGCCACCGCCGATCTTGGCGGACTGGCCTCGACCAGCGAATTCACCGAGCAGGTTTGCGCCAGGGTGCATCGCAGATGATCCTGACCGGGTGCGCGCGGGCTCGGGGCGAGGCCCGTCTCCGACCTCGCGGGGTTGCTCGGCCCGGTCGGAAGATCGAGAAGCGGGCAGGTAGGGTGTTGCGCCGGTGTACCGGCACACGGCGGCGCGGGAGCGCGGGGAAGTTCGTGTTGCTGTTGCATTACTGTCCAGCGCGCAGCGTCCCGGTCGCTTAAATTGCCAAACGGGTGATGACGCCCGGGTTGCGTGGATCCAAAATGTGGAGGACTGCTGTGTCTGATCGTTCGTTTCTCGGCAGGCGCGCCGTGCGAGCCGCCATGGGCGCGCTCGCCGCGGGCGCGCTGGTGCTGACCGGCTGTGCCACCAACACCGAGGAAACCGGCCCTTCGGCGGCCAAAGTGCAGGTGGACAAGGTCGATGAGATCGCAGCGCAACTCCCCGACAAGATCAAGCAATCCGGCAAGCTCGTCGTCGGCGTGAACGTCCCCTATCAGCCGAACGAGTACAAGGACGCCACCGGCCGGATCGTCGGCTTCGACGTGGACCTGATGGACGCGGTGGCCTCGGTGCTCGGCGTGAAGGCCGAGTACGTCGAGTCCGCCTTCGAGAAGATCATCCCCTCGATCCAGGCCGGTACCTACGACGTGGGCATGTCATCGATCACCGACTCCAAGGAACGCGAGCAGCAGGTCGACTTCACCACCTACTTCAACGCCGGTATCCAATGGGCGCAGCAGAAGGGCAAGCCGATCGACCCGGAGAACGCCTGCGGCAAGAAGGTCGCCGTGCAGGCCACCACCGTGGAGCACACCGACGAGGTGCCCGCCAAGAGCGCCAAGTGCGTCGCCGAGGGCAAACCGGCCATCGACATCAAACCGTTCGACGAGCAGAGCGCCGCGACCAACGCGCTGGTGCTCGGCCAGGTCGACGCCATGTCGGCCGACTCCCCGGTGACGGCGTACGCCATCAAGCAGAGCAACGGCAAGATCGAGACCGCTGGGCCGGTGTTCGACTCCGCGCCCTACGGCTGGGCGGTGCCCAAGGGCGCGCCGCTGGCCGCCGTGTTGCAGAAGGCGGTCCAGCACCTGATCGACAACGGCAAGTACCTCGAGATCACGAAGAACTGGGGCGTCCAGGAAGGCGCCATCACCAAGTCCGTCGTCAACGGCGCCGTGAGCTGATCGATGGCCGACGACGACACTCGGCCGGCGCCCGGTGATCCCGGGTCCGGCGGAGCGGACCCGGCGCGGGAGCCGGAGCCGATCGAAGCGGTTCCGCTGCGCAGGCCAGGACGCTGGATAGCGGCGGCGGTCATCCTCGGGCTGGTGGCGCTGTTCGTCTACGGCGCCGCGACGAACCCGGCCTATCGCTGGGACACCTACGGGAAATACCTGTTCGACAGCCGGATCACCGCGGGCGCCATCGTGACGCTGGAACTGACCGTGTGCGCGATGGCGATCGCGGTCGGGCTCGGGACGATGCTGGCCGTCATGCGGCTGTCGCCGAATCCGGTGTTGCGGAGCACGGCGTGGGTGTACCTCTGGATCTTCCGCGGCACCCCGGTGTTCGTGCAATTGGTGTTCTGGGGGCTGGTCCCCTCGCTGTACAGCCAGATCCACCTGGGCGTTCCGTTCGGGCCGCAGTTCTTCCAGCTCGACGTGCAGCAGTTGCAGGCGGCGTTCGCCTTCGCCGTGCTCGGCCTCGGGCTCAACGAGGCCGCCTACATGGCCGAGATCGTCCGGGCCGGGATCAACTCCGTCGGCGAGGGACAGCGCGAAGCGTCGTTCGCGCTCGGCATGTCCTGGAGCCAGACCATGCGCCGGACGGTGCTGCCGCAGGCCATGCGCGTGATCATCCCGCCGACCGGCAACGAGCTCATCGGCATGCTGAAGACCACCTCGCTGGTCACCGGCATCCCGCTGAGCACCGACCTGTTCGGCCGGGCGCGCGACATCTACGGCGTGAACTTCCAGCCGATTCCGCTGCTGCTGGTCGCCGCCACCTGGTACCTGGCGATCACGAGCGTGCTCATGGTCGGGCAGTACTACTTGGAGCGCTACTACTCGCGCGGCGTCTCCCGCAGCCTGACCGCCAAGCAGCTGCAGGAACTCGCCGACGCCCAGCAGGGGGAGAAGGCGAAATGAGCGTGGACGTCGAGAAGGCCACCACCGCTGCGATGGTCGTCGCGGACCGGGTCTGCAAGAACTTCGGCGCGCTGCAAGTGCTCAAGGGCGTTTCACTGGAGGTGGGGCGCGGCGAGGTGCTGTGCTTGATCGGGCCGTCGGGCTCGGGCAAGTCCACCTTCCTGCGCTGCATCAACCACCTGGAGCAGGTGAACGCGGGCCGGCTCTACGTCGACGGCGAGATCGTCGGCTACCGGGAGAAGAACGGCAAGCTCTACGAGATGCACCCGCGCGAGGCGGCCAAGCAGCGTCGCGAGATCGGCATGGTTTTCCAGCACTTCAATCTGTTCCCGCACCGGACCGCGCTGGAGAATGTCATCGAGGCGCCCACCCAGGTCAAGAAACTGCGCAAGGCGGACGCCCTGACCAGGGCGCGGGAACTGCTGGACCGGGTCGGTCTGGCGGACAAGGCGAACGCCTACCCGGCGCAGCTGTCCGGCGGTCAGCAGCAGCGCGTGGCGATCGCCCGCGCCCTGGCGATGGACCCCAAGCTCATGCTGTTCGACGAGCCGACTTCCGCGCTGGATCCTGAGCTGGTCGGCGAGGTCCTCACGGTCATGCGAGAGCTCGCGCGGTCGGGTATGACGATGGTCGTGGTGACCCATGAGATGGGGTTCGCGCGCGAGGTCGCCGACCAGCTGGTGTTCATGGACGGCGGCGTCGTCGTGGAGGCGGGACCGCCCCGCGAGCTGCTGGCCGATCCGCGGCACGAGCGCACCAAGGCGTTCCTCTCGCGACTGCTCTGATTTCCGCTCGGAATTTTCTGGGCCACGAGCCCAGCCGACGTGGTGTGCGGGAGCCACCCCGGCGGCCCGGTCGGATCATTCGTCGGCGCGCAGGGCGATGCGCAGCTGACCGAGCAGCACTTTGGCCGCCGGGCTCGCGGGCCGGTCGGTGCGCCAGACCAGCGCGAGGCGTCCGCGCAGTTCCGGTTCGACGATGCGCATCGTCCGCACGCCGAAGGCGGCCGACTCCTCGGCGGTGAGCTCGGGCACGACGGCGACGCCGAGACCGCGTGCGGCCAGGCGCAGCAGTAGCGCGGGCGCTGCCGCCTCGTAGGCGACGCCGGGTCGGAATCCCGCCGCGGCGCAGGCGCGCTCGAAGACGCCGCGGATGCCGGTGCCCGGCGGCAGGCAGATCAGCGGCCGGTCGCGCAGCGCGGTGAGCGGCATCTCGGCGTCGTCTCCGGAGTCGCCCGCCGCGACCGCGGCCACCACAGCGGTCTCCAGCACCACTTCGATGCCGATGCCGGGATCGAGTGGCGCGCCGGTCATCCCGATCAGGGCCATATCCAGCTCACCCCGGCCGAGCGCCGCCAGCATCCGCTCGGAAGTGTCCTCGGTGAGACTGATGCCGACCTGCGGGTGGTCGTGGTGGAAATCGGCGAGCACGGCGGCGACGTCGAATTCCTCGACCGCGGCCCCCGAGATGAGACCGACCCGTACCTGACCCCGCAGCAATCCGGCGAACTCGTCGACCGTGTGGGTGATCCGCTCGGCGGCGGCCAGCGCGGCCTGCGCCAGCGGCAGGACGGCGGCGCCGACTTCGGTGAGCGTCACGGTGCGGCCGCCGCGGTCGAGCAGCGGGTGGCCGAGTTCGCGCTCCAATTGCCGGATCTGCGCGCTGAGCCCGGGTTGGGCCAAGTGCAGCCGAGCCGCCGCGCGGGTGAAGCTCGCTTCCCGCGCGACGGTGACGAAGTAGCGCAGCTGCCGCAGTTCCATAAGCGATCATTCTAGCTATCAGAAGAACTATCTGTTTTACTTCTTCCTGTAGGCACAGCAAGGTCGAAGGCATGGGAAAAAACGCCGCACCGACCGACCAGGACATCGACATCTTCACCGGCCCGGTCTTCCGCCCCGGCGACAACGGCTACGACGCCGAGATCGCCGGCTTCCAAACCGCCTACACGCATCGGCCCGCGCTGATCGTCGGCGCCGTGCACACCGAGGACGTGCGCGCCGCCGTGGAGTACGCCGCGCGCCACGATCTGCCGGTCGCCGTGCAGGCCACCGGCCACGGACTGTCCGTCGCCACGGACGGCGGCGTGCTGATCGGCACGCGGCGCATGACGGCCATCCGGATCGATCCGGATCGCCGGACCGCGCACGTCGGCGCGGGTGTGCGCGCGGGCGCGCTGGTCGAAGCGGCGGCCGAGCACGGGCTGGCGCCGCTGAACGGTTCGTCGCCGTCGGTCGGCATCGTGGGCTATCTGCTCGGCGGCGGCGTGGGGCTGCTCGCCCGCCGGTTCGGGTACGCGGCCGAGCACGTGCGGGCGATCGAGCTGGTCACCGCCGACGGGCGGGTGCGCACGCTGACGCCGGGCGACGAGCTGTTCGGTGCAGTGCTCGGCACCGGCGGCAATTTCGGTGTCGTGACCGCAATGGAAGTGGGCCTGGTCCCGGTCGCCACGGTGTACGGCGGCCAGCTGGTGTTCGACACGCCGCTGGTGGAGCGGGCGCTGGAGGCGTGGCGAGAGTGGACCGCGACCGTGCCGGAGGAAGTGACATCGACGCTCGCCATGCTCGCGTACCCGGATATCCCGCAGCTGCCCGAGCCGCTGCGCGGCCGGTACGTCGCGTCGATCCGGATCGCCTACAGCGGTCCGGCCGAGGAAGGGGAACGGCTGGTCGCCCCGCTGCGCGCGATCGGCGAACGACTGCGCGACGATCTGCGCGCGCTGCCGTACACCGAGTCGCACACCATCCACAGCGACCCGGACCATCCGCATGCCTATGCCGCCACCAACGCGCTGCTCGGCGAGTTCACCGCGGAAACGGCGGCGGCACTGCTGGCCGCCGCGGGTCCGGATTCCGGCGCCGAGGCGGTCGTCGACGTCCGTCATCTCGGCGGCGCGCTGGCCCGCGCGGGCGCGGCCGGTATCGCGGTGGATCACCGCGAGGCCGATTACCTCGTGCGGATCATCACCGGTCCGGAAGGCGCCTCGGCCCGCGCCGATATTCGGGCCGCACTGAGCCCGTGGACCCTCGGGCACAGTCTCAACTTCCTCTACGGCGCGGGTGCGGAAGCGGACGAGGCGCAGACCCGCGCGGGTTATCGGCCGGACACCTACACCCGGTTGGCCGCACTCAAGGCACAGCACGACCCGCGCAACCTGTTCCGCTTCAACCGCAATATCCGACCGGACGCCGGGTGACCGCGCCGTGGCGTGACGCGACGGCGCCATGCTATCTTCGTGATATCACTCTGATATTGGGAGGATGTCATGCAGTTTCGACCTGCGTTCCGCGTCAACGGCTTTCTGGTGCTGCTGGGGTGGTTCGTGCTCACTGTCCTGTTCGGTGGCGGCGCGGCATTCGGCTTCGTCGCGGGCGCCCGGCACGGCAACACCCTCGCGGTGGTCGGCGCGGTGGCGGCGATCGTCGTGGTCGTCGTCCTGCTGTTGCTGGCGACCGGGTTGACCGTGGTAAACCCGAACGAGGCCAAGGTGGTGCAGTTCTTCGGCCGCTACATCGGCTCGGTGAGCGAACCGGGCTTCTTCTCTGTGCTCCCGCTCACCGATCGCAAGAGCATCTCGCTGCGCGTGCGCAACTTCGAGACGCAGAAGCTCAAGGTCAACGACGCCGACGGCAATCCGGTGGAGATCGCCGCGGTGGTCGTCTACCGGGTGGTGGACAGCTTCAAGGCCGCCTTCGCCGTGGACGACTACGAGGAGTACGTGGAGACCCAGTCCGAGGCGGCCGTCCGTCATCTGGCCACGACGCACCCCTACGACGCGCACGAGGCCGACCGCACCAGCCTGCGCGACGGCGCGGAGGTCGCCGAGGAGCTGACCGTCGAACTGCGTGAGCGCACCGAGATGGCGGGCATCGAGGTGCTGGAGGCGCGCATCACCCACCTCGCCTACGCGCCCGAGATCGCCCAGGCCATGCTGGTTCGCCAGCAGGCGAACCAGGTGGTCGCCGCGCGCACCCGGATCGTGGAGGGCGCGGTCGGCATGGTCGGCCTCGCGCTGGAGCGGCTGGCCCAGGAGGGCATGGTGGAGCTGGACGAGGAGCGCAAGGCGGCCATGGTGTCCAACCTGCTCGTCGTGCTCTGCGGTGACCGTCCGACCCAGCCCGTCGTCAACGCCGGTTCGCTCTACTCCTGAGGCGGCGGCCCGTGGCTGAGCGCAAGAAACTGCTGCTACGCCTGGACCCGGCCGTCCACGACGCCATCGCGAAGTGGGCGGCCGACGACCTGCGCAGTGTCAACGCCCAGATCGAGTACGCGCTGCGCCTGGCGCTGGAGCAGGCCGGGCGCAAACCGAAGTCGCAGTGACGCGACCTCGATACCGATCAGAGATGGTGCCCCGGCCCGAGGGCGCGAAGACTGGCAAGTGGTCAGCGACCGTCCGATCGAGTCCGCACCGAAAGGGGCAATGATGACCACGACAGTGCACATCGACAACATCGTGCGCGACTACAACGCGTGGAAGCCGACGTTCGACGGTCTCGCGCAATACTTCGCGGAGGCCGGAGCCCGCAACTGCCGGGTGGAACGATTCACGCACAACCCGAATCGGGTGCTGGTGGAGCTGGACTTCGACACGGCGTCGGCGGCGGAGGCGTTCCGCGACGGCTTGCACGAACTCACCGACCAACCGCGGGCGCAGATGTTGCTGGTCACCCATGAGGTCTCGCTGCTCGAGCTGGTCGACGACTATCGCCTCACGCTCAAGGCTTCCTCGTGACGAAGATCGCCGTGCCGGGGAACAGCTCACCGCGCAGCGGGCTCCACTGCCCCCATTCGCGGTCGAGCCATTCCGGCCATTCCGGTTCCACGATGTCCGCCACCAGCAGTCCCGCCGCGACGATCTCCCGTACCCGGTCGCCGATGGTCCGGTGGTGCTCGACGTAGGTGGGCACGTTGTCGGCGTCGACCTCGACGTAAGGGGTGCGGTCGAAGTACGGGACGGTGGCGGTGAGCCCCGCCGGACTGGGATCGTCCGGGAAGATCCAGCGCATCGGATGGTTCACCGAGAAGACCCAGCGCCCGCCCGGGCGCAGCACCCGCGCCACCTCGCGCATCACCAGCGCCGAATCGGCGACGAACGGCACCGCGCCGAACGCCGAGCAGGCCAGATCGAACGACGCGTCGGGGAACGGGAGGGCCTCCGCGTCCGCCTGCACCAGCGGCACCCGCGGCCCACCGCGCGCCATGACCGCCTGGCCCCGCTCCAGCATGCCGCGCGACAGGTCGAGCCCGACCGGCCGCGCGCCCTGCCCGGCCAGCCAGCGCGAGCACGGGGCCGAGCCGCAGCCGATCTCCAGCACCCGCTTGCCGGTGACGTCGCCGAGGAATCGCATGTCCCCTTCGTGCAGACCCTCCGGGCACCAGACGAACTCGCCGCCGGGGGAGTCGACGCCGAGGAACTCCGCGTGCGTCTCGTGGTATTGGGCGGCATCGGCGTCCCACCACCGCCGGCTGGCCACCCTGCTGGCCGCCGATCCGATCCGGGTCCGCGCCGTGCCCGTGGTTCCGAGCAGTGCGTTTGCTTGCGCATGGCGATCTTCCGACACGCCGATCAGACTATCGGCGTGGCGACCTGACCGGTTTGCCCGCCCGGACCGAGGTCGCGTACGCTGAACGCGCGAGTGTCTTCCGTACAGCCGTACCGGAGTTCACACCGTGCTGCGTTTCACGCGCGTCGCGTGCGGTACGTTCCTAGTGTCCGTCTTCACACCTCGCGGTGAGATCGCAGCGTACCGAAAGTTCCAATGTCCGCAACCGACCACAATCCGTCCGGAGCAAACCGACATATGCCCACCACCGTCACCTCGCCGCAGGTAGCCGTCAACGACATCGGCTCCGCCGAGGATTTCCTCGCCGCCATCGACGCCACGATCAAGTACTTCAACGACGGCGACATCGTCGAAGGAACCATCGTCAAGGTCGATCGCGACGAGGTCCTGCTCGACATCGGTTACAAGACCGAAGGCGTCATCCCCTCTCGTGAGCTCTCCATCAAGCACGACGTCGACCCCAACGAGGTCGTTTCCGTGGGCGATGAGGTCGAGGCTCTTGTTCTCACCAAGGAGGACAAGGAAGGCCGCCTGATCCTGTCGAAGAAGCGGGCGCAGTACGAGCGTGCGTGGGGCACCATCGAGGAGCTCAAGGAGAAGGACGAGGCCGTCAAGGGCACCGTCATCGAGGTCGTCAAGGGCGGCCTGATCCTCGACATCGGCCTGCGCGGCTTCCTGCCCGCCTCGCTCGTCGAGATGCGGCGGGTCCGCGATCTCCAGCCGTACGTCGGCAAGGAGATCGAGGCCAAGATCATCGAGCTGGACAAGAACCGCAACAACGTGGTGCTGTCGCGCCGCGCCTGGCTGGAGCAGACCCAGTCCGAGGTCCGCAGCGAGTTCCTGCACCAGCTGCAGAAGGGCCAGGTCCGCAAGGGTGTGGTCTCCTCGATCGTCAACTTCGGCGCGTTCGTCGACCTGGGCGGCGTGGACGGTCTGGTGCACGTCTCCGAGCTGTCCTGGAAGCACATCGACCACCCGTCCGAGGTCGTCGAGGTCGGCAACGAGGTCACCGTCGAGGTGCTCGACGTCGACCTGGACCGCGAGCGCGTCTCGCTGTCGCTCAAGGCGACCCAGGAAGACCCGTGGCGTCAGTTCGCCCGCACCCACGCGATCGGCCAGATCGTGCCGGGCAAGGTCACCAAGCTGGTTCCGTTCGGCGCGTTCGTTCGCGTCGAGGAGGGCATCGAGGGCCTGGTGCACATCTCCGAGCTGGCCGAGCGCCACGTCGAGGTGCCGGACCAGGTCGTGACCGTCGGCGACGACGCGATGGTCAAGGTCATCGACATCGACCTGGAGCGTCGCCGGATCTCGCTGAGCCTCAAGCAGGCCAACGAGGACTACCACGCCGAGTTCGACCCGTCGAAGTACGGCATGGCCGACAGCTACGACGAGCAGGGCAACTACATCTTCCCCGAGGGCTTCGATCCCGACACCAACGAGTGGCTCGAGGGCTTCGACAAGCAGCGCGAAGAGTGGGAAGGCCGCTACGCCGAGGCGGAGCGTCGCCACAAGATGCACACCGCGCAGATGGAGAAGATGGCGGCCGACGCCGCGGCCGAGGCCGCGAACGGCGGCGGCGCGTCGAACTACTCCTCCGAGAGCGGTGCGCAGTCCTCCGCCAGCCAGGCCGAGCCCGCTGGCGGTTCGCTGGCCAGCGACGCGCAGCTGGCGGCTCTGCGCGAGAAGCTGTCCGGCAACGCCTGATCGGCAATAGCTAGCACGACTGTGCCCCAACCGGAATCCGGTTGGGGCACAGTCGTTTCGAAGAGCCCTCAGACGGTCTCGCGTCGCGAGGGTTTCGTGGTGCCGTGCGTGACCTGTGGCGTTTTCGCGGGCCGCCGTGCCGCCTCGTGTGGCGCCACCATCTGGGCTGTGGTGAGCGCGACGACCTGGATTTGCTCGAGCCGCAACTCGAGCTGGGCCAGCCGGGCGATGACGCCCAGCCGATGCTCCGGCAAACCGGGGCGGATCGCCAGCGGGTCCCCGTCCGGACGATTCACGACATAGCTGCGGCGTCCGGCGTCGTACCGCACGGGTACGCCGTCCCGGATGGCCCGGTAGGCGTCCAGGTCCAGCGCGCTGTGCCGGATGGGGTCGATCATCAGCGACGCGATGAACTGCTCCGCCTGTCGCAGCCACGGCTCCTGGTCCGACGGGTCCAAGTGCTCGACCCGCTCGGCCACGCGCCGCCGATAGTCCTCCGCGGCAGGACGCAGCAGAGCTCGGTGCCGCTCGATCTCCGCCGCCAAGGCCACGAGGTCTTCGTGGGTCTCGGCGACCTGGTCGGGCGTCGAAGCTTGAACGTCGGGCATGGTGACCCCTATCTGTCGGGTTGCGGATTACTTTGTGTGGCAACCAGATCGACGTCCGACACTTCGTATTGTGCCGGAGGGGTCCGACAGAAACGGCGCGTGCGGCACTCCCGGGGGGCGCTCAGTACCCGACGGTGAAGCGGCGCTGGACGAAGCGGGGCTGTTCGGCTTCGTCGAGCAGGGCGACCGCCACGTCCTCGGCGGAGATGTCCGCACCGCCGACCAGCAGCTGATCGCCGCCGATCCGGAAGCGACCGGTGCGCTCGCCCGGGTTGATCCGCCCCGAGGACGGGCTCAGGTAGGTCCAATAGCGGTTGGACAGCCGATAGATGTCCAAGGCGTCGCGTAAGGCGCGCACCACCCGGGCGTACTCCGTCGGGACCTCGAGCACTTCGGTGAGGGTGCGAGTGAACTCGTCCCCGGTGTCCAGCAGTTGCACGCCGGGTGCTACCTCCAGACTGCCCGCCCCGCCCACCGCGATCAGCCGGACTCGCGGCTGCCGGTCGAGCGCGGCGACCATCGCCCGCGCACCCGCTACGAAATCGTCCGCCTTGGCGATGGTGTCGGCGATGCCGTGCCCGGCGTTCACCGCACTCACGACGACGTCGAGACCGGTGATGGCCCGAGCGATGCTGTCGGTATCCAGCCAGTCGGCGACCGCCCAGCTCTCCTCGCCGCGTTCGGCGGGAAAACGCCCCGCGTCGCGCGTGAAGGCGGTGACCCGGTGGCTCCGCCGCAGTGCTTCGGCGACGACCCGCGACCCGATGACGCCGGTCGCTCCGAAAACTCCGATGTCCACGACTACTCCTATGCGGTGTTCATTTACTACACGGCGTTCAGTAACAACACGTGGGATAGTAGTCAAACGCTGTAGAGTGTCAACCGTGGCCGAGATCGTCAGGAGTCGCCGAGAGCGCCTGCGTGCGCAGGCGCTGGAGGACATCAAGACAATCGCCATGCGGTTGCTCGCCGAGGGCGGCCCGGACGCGATCTCCCTACGCGCCATCGCGCGCGAGATGGGGATGACGGCGGGCGCGATCTACGGCTACTACGCCACCCGCGACGAATTGATCTCCACGCTCATCTCGGACGTCTACACCGCCTTGGTCGACCGGCTCGAGGCGGCACGCGACGCGGTGGACGATCCCGCCGGGCGCATCGTGGCGTGGGCCGGGGCCGTGCGCGAGTGGGCGGTCGAACGGCCCGCCGAATTCCGGCTCATCTACGGCGACCCGGTGCCCGGCTATCAGCCGCCACCGGGTGGACCTGCCGCGGCGGCCGAATTACGCGCCTGTACCGGTCTGGTCGGTCTCGCGGCCGCAGCGTGGCCGCGCGCCGCGGCTACACAGACCACCGGTGACTGCGCGTGGTCGGATTTCGACGCGGGGTTGGCCGGGCATGTGCGGTCCGACTTCCCCGATCTGCCTCCGGATGCGCTCGCCCTCGCCCTGCGCATGTGGGGCCGGATGCACGGACTGATCGCGCTCGAGGTGTACGGCCATCTGCGCCCGCAATCTCAGGACCCGGCGAAGCTTTTCCGCGCCGAGATGCGCGATCTCGTCCGTTCACTCGGCCTCTGATCCACGCGGTGTCGAAACCGCCGGCCGAGCCTCGGCTCCGCGGCCGCGGTCGTGCTCGGATTTCGCGGTGCTGACCTCTGTCTCGTAGACCTGCCGGACGGCCGAGCGGAAGATTGCCAGTGATACGCCACGCCGAAAGACGGCAATGTCCGGCGGCGTGAATGCACGCGCTATCTCGATTCCGCGCATACCGTCGCCATCACCGTCACTTGTTTCCGGTCCATTCGCGGAATGGGTTCGTTCGGCACTGGTCCGTCGTCCGCTATCTCGCGGATTCTGCCGGGATCAACGCGCGTGTCGGTCCTCGTCGCCCGCCGCGACAGCCCGCTGCGGAAAGGCCGGAATTATCGAAGAACGCGGGTACGCATTCCTGCGGGTGGCGAGGGCGAGCGCCATCACCGGGTTCGGTGACCGAAGTCCGAGCGAGGAATTTCGCACCACCGAAGGGCCTACACGGGAGAAGCGCGGTTCCGCCTGGCGCGCTCGGGGTGACTGTTCTTGCATCTGTACTTACATTTCGCGCCGACCGAGAGCGGCGGAACTATCCCATTGGCTCGTGCACCGAACCGATCGACTTGCGGCGCAACGAATCCGGGCCGGGGCACGCAGAACAGTGGCCCAGCCTTGGCGAGAGGCTGGGCCACTTCGAACTCGGGTTCAGCTTGCGGTAGCAGGTACCCACCGGACCGCGGGTGCGGCCGGACGGTTCCGCATGGCAGCGAAACTGTGCCGCGCGGGACTGATGAACGCGGTGAACCAAGAGCGGCGGTGCTCCGCGAGCGCCGCCGCGACAGCAGGGATCTGAATGCAGTGCACTCGCCCCGCCATACCCAGGCGGTGGCGACCCGTCTGGTTGATTCTGGTGCCCAATGGTGTTCCTTTGCTTCGCTGGTGTCGGCCTGGATCGCCACGGCGAAGATTAGCGGAACGAAAGTGCTCGGCCGAGTATTTTGCGCGAGTAATTGCTTCGGCGTGTCGGAAAGTCGGGGCGGCTCAACCGTAAACATCCGGAATTGTTGCGAAACGGTCTCGGCGCAGTCACGGATCGGGCAAATGGACGGGCAAGTGGTGGAATGCGCGAGCGAATCGGGTAATCGGCTGGATTGCCCCCTGTGCCGGGCCGGTTCGCCGCCGATCCGCCGCAGGTGACGCGGCGGCGGGGGCCTCGGGGCGGCGGACGCGTGCGCCGCTTCCGGATGCGAGACTGGTCGAATGTTACGAATCGGCCTCACCGGAGGCATGGGAGCGGGCAAGTCGACGGTGGCTCGGGCGCTCGCCGAACTCGGCGCGGTGATCATCGACTCCGACCTGATCGCCAGGGAGGTCGTCGAGCCGGGCACCGAGGGCTTGGCCGCGCTGGTGGCGGCGTTCGGCGCCGACATCCTCGCCGCGGACGGCAGCCTGGATCGGCCCGCGCTGGCGGCCAAGGCATTCGGTGACGACGCGGCACGCGCGAAACTCAATTCCATCACGCATCCGCTGGTCGGAAAGCGCACCGCGGAATTGATCGCCGCCGCCCCCGCGGATGCGATAGTCGTACAGGATATTCCGCTTCTGGTGGAAAATGGTCTCGCGCCGTTGATGCATCTCGTGCTCATCGTCGACGTGGACGCCGAAACACGAATTCGGCGCCTGGTGGAATTCCGTGGCGTCCTCGAAGCCGATGCGCGGGCGCGTATTTCGGCGCAGGCCACCGACGAACAGCGGCGAGCCGTTGCCGATGTGTTGCTGGATAACAGTGGCGCGCCGGGTTCGGTCGAAGCCGAGGTGCGCCGCCTGTGGGCCGAGCGTCTGGTGCCGTTCGAGCGCAACCTGCGGACCGGCACGCCCGCGCGCCGCCAGGAGATCCGGCTGGTGCCCGCCGATCCCGGCTGGCCCGCGCAGGCGCAACGGTTGATCGCCCGGCTCCGGGTGGCCTGCGGCACTGCCGCGTCTCGTATCGACCACGTCGGCTCCACCTCGGTGCCCGGGTTGCCCGCCAAGGACGTGATCGATCTCCAGATCACGGTCGCCGACCTGCACGCCGCCCACGGCCTGCGCGACGCGCTCGGCGCCGCGGGGTTCCCGGTGCGGCCGGAGTCCACCCAGGACAACCCCAAGCCGACGCCGCAGGACCCCGCGGGCGCCGATACCGCGCTGTGGGTCAAGCGTTTCCATCAGAACGCCGACCCGGGGCGGTTGGCCAATGTGCACGTGCGAGTGGAGGGTTCGCCCGGCCAGCAGTACGCGCTGCTGCTGCGGGACTGGCTGCGCGCCGACGCGGACGCGCGCGCGGAGTACCTCGCGGTGAAACGCGAGGGCGAGGCCAAGGCGGCGGGGCTCACCGGCGCGGAGGCGACCTCGGCCTACCTCGAGGTCAAGGAGCCGTGGTTCGACGCCGCCTACCCCAGGGCGCTGGCTTGGCGGGACTCGTCGGCTTCCTAGCGGCCCGCGGGGGCGCGTCGGGTTCGCGAGCGCTTCGAGGGCGCGAAGCCGGTCACATCCACTTCGCCGTCCAGGCGGGACGGTGGTAGGCGGGATCTGCGGCCGAACCCGGCGCGTGGGATGCTTCGCGGCGACTGGATGCTGAGCGGGCGTGGATCGGAGCGCTACTCGCGGGGACTACAACCAGGTCAGCGTGATGTCCATGGTGTCCAACCAGCCCTCCAGGGTGTGCCCGTTGGCGGCGATGCCGTCGATGGCCGCGGTGGCGTGCTGGACGGCGGCCTCGGCGTCGGCGAGCGTGATCAGCCCGGCGGCGTGCGCGGCGATCAGCTCGTCGACGTCCAGCAACTGCGTGTCGCGCGAGGAGCGCACGATGATGTCGAGGTAGTGATCGACGGCCTTCCACTTCTTCGGGGCGACCACGGTGAAGTCACCGATGTCGAGGTAGTAGTCCTGGTCGCGCCGGTGCGCGGGCAAGTAGTGGAAGATCGTCGCGCGCAGGTGCAGCTTCGGCAGCAGCCAGGACTCGATGTAGTGGAACTGCGGATGATCCGAGGTGCGTGCCATGTACAGGCCCCACGGCTCGACGCGGTACTTCTCGACCGGGCGTACGAAGCCTTTCGGATCCGTATTCGTCAGGTCCGCGATGCTGAAGTACTCGACTTTGGGCCGGTGCACGTCGACGATGGGTGCCTGCGTCATGCCTCAAGAATCTACCGTCGCGCCCGATGCGTCGAGTCGGGCGCGGTAACCGGTGAGCTACATCCAGGTGAGCGTGATGCCGTGCATGGCCAGCCAGTCCGGCCCGGTCCGGGGTGTGCGGATGCTGTAGCGCACGCGGCTGGACGCCTCCCGGTAGGTATGCCGCGACTCGCGGCTACCGTGCGCACTCGTCCGGCCGGGACCGTCCGCCGTCCCCGGGAATCTGTCGGTGGCTCGGCCTAGGCTGGTGAGCATGGCATTCGCAACCGAGATTCCGGCGGAGGGCTTCGAGGACAGGGCGGCCGAGCAGCCGCTCGCGCACTCGGAGTTCCGCCCGGTCGGCGAGATCCAGCGCGTCGGCGGCCGGTTCGAGGTGGTCAGCGACCATCAGCCGGCGGGAGACCAGCCGGCCGCGATCGCCGAGCTGGAACGCAGGATCAGAGCGGGGGAGCGCGACGTGGTGCTGCTCGGCGCCACCGGCACGGGAAAGTCGGCCACCACGGCCTGGCTGATCGAGCGGTTGCAGCGGCCGACGCTGGTGATGGCGCCGAACAAGACCCTCGCCGCCCAGCTGGCCAACGAACTGCGCGAGATGCTCCCGCACAACGCCGTGGAGTACTTCGTCTCCTACTACGACTACTACCAACCCGAGGCGTACATCGCCCAGACCGACACCTACATCGAGAAGGACAGCTCGATCAACGACGATGTCGAGCGGCTGCGCCATTCGGCGACCTCCAGCCTGCTGTCCCGGCGCGACGTGGTGGTGGTCGCCTCGGTGTCGTGTATCTACGGCCTCGGCACGCCGCAGTCATACCTGGACCGGTCGGTGCAGCTGCAAGTGGGCGCGGAGATCGATCGCGACGCGCTGCTGCGCCTGCTGGTCGACGTGCAGTACACCCGCAACGACATGGCGTTCACCCGCGGCTCGTTCCGGGTGCGCGGCGACACCGTGGAGATCATCCCCTCCTACGAGGAGCTCGCCGTCCGCATCGAGTTCTTCGGCGACGAGATCGAGGCGCTGTACTACCTGCACCCGCTCACCGGAGACGTGGTCCGCCAGGTGGACACGCTGCGGATCTTCCCCGCCACCCACTACGTGGCGGGACCGGAGCGCATGGAGCGCGCGGTGCGCGACATCGAAGCCGAGCTGGAGCAGCGGCTGGCCGAGCTGGAACGCCAGGGCAAGCTGCTGGAGGCGCAGCGGCTGCGCATGCGCACCCAGTACGACCTGGAGATGATCCGCCAGGTCGGGTTCTGCTCCGGCATCGAGAACTATTCGCGGCACATCGACGGCCGCCCGGCCGGGTCGGCGCCCGCGACCCTGCTGGACTACTTCCCCGAGGACTTCCTGCTCGTCATCGACGAGTCGCACAACACGGTCCCGCAGATCGGGGGCATGTACGAAGGTGACATGTCGCGCAAGCGCAACCTGGTCGAATACGGCTTCCGGTTGCCCTCCGCGGTGGACAACCGACCGCTGACCTGGGAGGAATTCGCCGACCGCATCGGGCAGACGGTCTACCTCTCGGCCACGCCCGGCCCGTACGAACTCGGGCAGACCGGCGGCGAGGTGGTCGAGCAGGTGATCCGGCCGACCGGCTTGGTCGATCCCAAGGTCGTGGTGAAGCCGACCAAGGGGCAGATCGACGACCTGATCCACGAGATCAGGCAGCGCACCGAGCGCGACGAGCGCGTCCTGGTCACCACGCTGACCAAGAAGATGGCCGAGGACCTCACCGACTACCTGCTCGGGCTGGGGGTTCGGGTGCGCTATCTGCACTCCGAGATCGACACGCTGCGCCGCGTCGAGTTGCTGCGCCAGCTGCGCCTCGGCGAATACGACGTGCTGGTGGGCATCAACCTGCTGCGCGAGGGGCTCGACCTGCCCGAGGTGTCACTGGTTGCGATCCTCGACGCGGACAAGGAAGGGTTCCTGCGCAGCACCACCGCGCTGATCCAGACGATCGGCCGCGCGGCGCGCAACGTCTCCGGCGAAGTGCACATGTACGCGGACAAGGTCACCGACTCCATGCAGTTCGCCATCGACGAGACCGAGCGCCGCCGCGCCAAACAGGTCGCCTACAACGAAGCGATGGGCATCGATCCGCAGCCGCTGCGCAAGAAGATCGCCGACATTCTCGACCAGGTGTACCGGGAGGCCGAGGAGACCGAGGTAGAGGTCGGCGGCTCCGGGCGCAATGCCAGCCGTGGCAGGCGCGCGCAAGGCGAGCCCGGCCGCGCGGTGAGCGCGGGCGTGTACGAAGGCCGCGACGTCAAATCGATGCCGCGTGCCGAACTCGCCGATCTCGTCAAGGAACTCACCGCGCAGATGATGAACGCGGCGCGGGAGCTGCAGTTCGAGCTCGCCGGGCGGTTGCGCGACGAGATCGCGGACCTGAAGAAGGAACTGCGCGGCATGGACGCCGCCGGATTGAGTTGAGCGCCGAACCGGCGCTGCCGCCGCGGACCGGGAACCCGGTCGCCGCGGCGGCAGCCGGAGCGTCAGGACTGGGTCGCCATCCATTCGTTCACCCGGCGCTCGGCCTCTTCGCGCGGCACGTCCTCGACCTTGGTGAGCACCGCCCAGCGGTGGCCGAACGGATCGATCACGACGCCGAAGCGGTCACCGGTCACGAAAGTCTGCGGCTCTTCGACGCTGCGGGCGCCGTTCTCGACCGCGCGGCGCACGACCGCGTCGACATCGGGGCAGTAATGCACGATCGAGGTGTGCACCCATTCGCCGTTCGGCGCCAGCAAGCCGTTGTCCGGGATGGGCATTCCCATCTGCAGGGTCGAGTCGCCGATCTTCAACTCGGCGTGCGCGGGCTGACCGTCGGGCAGATCATTGCGACTGATCACCTCGGCGCCGAAGACGGCGGTGTAGAAATCGATGGCCTTGTTGCCGTCGCCGACCGCGAGAAAACAAGTGATCGAGTGGTAGCCGTCGGCAATGGGATTCACTGTGTTCGTCATGGGCACAACTCTCGCCCGTGGCGGCCGATAGGTCTTGTAAGAAAGCGACACCGTGCCCGATAGCGCCGAATCGTCGTCCGGCGAGCCGCCGCGGGCTCGCAATCCGCTGATGCCCACCGACACCAAGGGAATCCTGCACCCCGACGAACAGGCGAAGCATCGTTCGCTGGTCCGGTTGCCGCCGGGCCCTGCGGTGGACCGCTACGTCGAGTGGTACTGGGCGGTGCGCTGGGATCTGCGCGGCAGACCGCCGTACCGGGCGGAGGTGCTGTCGTATCCGAGCGTGAACGTCACCTTCGAGAGATCCGACGAACGCACCGGCGGCTTCGTCACCGGCGTGACCACCACGAAATTTATCCGCGAACTCGGCGGGCTCGGTGAGACATTCGGCGTCCGTTTCCGCGCGGGCGGGTTCGGCGCGTTCACCGGTCTCGATGTCGGCTCGCTACGCGATCGCGCCGTCCCCATCGCCGACGTGCTGCCCGACGCCGCGGGCCTGACCGAACGGGTGCTCGGCGCGCCGACTGTCGAGCAACGCTGCCGCATCGTCGAGGACTACCTCGCGGAACGTCCCGCGACCGTGGATCCGACCTACCGGTTGGTGCTGCGCATCGTGGCGGCGATGGCCACCGACCAAGAACTCACCAGGGTCGATCAGGTCGCCGCGCGGTTCGACGTGCCCGCCCGAACGCTACAGCGCATGTTCCGCCGGTATGTCGGCGCCGGGCCGAAATGGGTGCTGCGGCGCTACCGGTTGCAGGACGGCGCGGACCTGCTCGCGAAAGGCCGTACCGACGATCTCGCCGCCTTGGCCGCGGAACTGGGCTATTTCGACCAGGCGCATTTCTCGCGTGAGTTCACCGCGGAAGTGGGTATGGCTCCCCTCGAATATGCCAAGAATTCGCTCCGATTCCGCAACGAAGTCACCGCCAAGGTCATGCCGACGCGGGGATAGTTGCCGGACCGCCGACGAGGAGCCGGACATGGATATCGTGGTGTTGCTCGGACGGGTGTTGTTCGCGGCGCTGTTCCTGACCTCCGCTCTGGGACATTTCACTCGGACCGAAGCGATGGCGGGGTATGCGCAGAGCAAGCATGTCCCGATGGCGAAAGCCGCCGTGCTCGGCTCGGGTCTCCTGTTCGGCCTCGGCGGCCTGAGCGTGCTGCTGGGTGTCTGGGCCGACCTCGGTGCGCTGCTGCTCGTGCTCGCGCTGCTGCCGACCGCGGTCGTGATGCATCCGTTCTGGCGGGAGACCGACCAGCAGACCGAACAGACCGAGATGATCCAGTTCAACAAGGACATGGCGCTGGCGGGCGCGGCCCTGATGCTGTTCGCGTTCTTCGCCCATGTCGACGAACTCGGATTGACTCTCACCGGCCCGCTTTTCGACCTGTAGTCCGGGTCCGCGCGCTAATATTGCGCGTCCTTTTACTGCAGGAAGAGGAAGCCATGGACATCATCGGAGCGATTCTCGGCATATTCTGGGCAAACTATCGGCAGTGGCCGTAGCGGGAGGGCTGTCCGGGCCCGATCGGCCCGTCACGGCGGGTGATTCACGCGGGCGGGCGGGCCGATCTTCCTGTGACGGACCTGGCTCTGTGACGAATATCCCAGGGCCGCAACAACGTTGGTAGCGGTTGTGGCACATCACAGGTTTGGTTCCGCTGAATTGAGTCTGCGCTGGTTGGAAAGGCCTTTCCGGCATTCCCTGGCGAATCCGCGGCGGGAATGGCGGAACACCCCGAGTGTGATGTCTTGCGATTTCTGAAATTTCCGTACCGTTTGCCGCTATGGTCGAGCCCAGTCGCCGCGCCGACGCCCCGTCCAGGCAGGACGACACCGCGCGCGGCACCGGACCCACCGCATAGTTGGAGGAGAGCATGACCGCCTACCGGACCATTGTCGTCGGTACCGATGGCTCGGACTCGTCGTATGTCGCCGTCGAGAAGGCCGGGGCTCTGGCCGGCGTCTCCGGCGCGACCCTGGTCGTGGCCTGCGCGTACTACCCGACCGACGACCGCGACGTCGCCGCCGCTGCCGACGTGCTCAAGGAGGAGGCCTACCAGGTACGCGGTTCGGCGCCCACCAACGAGATCCTGCGCATCGCCAGGGACAAGGCGATCGCCGCGGGCGCGGCCGACATCGTCGAGCGCGCCATCGTCGGCGAGCCGGTGGAATCGCTGCTGGCGCTGATGAAGGAGGTCGACGCCGACCTGCTGGTCGTCGGTAACCGGGGCCTGAACACCCTGGCCGGACGGCTGCTCGGTTCGGTGCCCTCCGACGTGGCGCGCAAGTCCCGCTCGGACGTGCTGATCGTGCACACCGTGCGCTGAGTTTCCGCCGGTCCGAAAGGCTCCGTCCCCGTCGCGAACCGCGATGCGCGGGCGGAGCCTTTCGTCGTGCTCGTGGCGGAGCCGATCGCGACCGGCTCAGCGCAGCCGATCGAGCACGCCGGGCAGCTGCGCGCTGTGCACGACGCCCAGCCGCTGGGTGGCCCGGGTCAGCGCGACGTAGAGGTCGTTGAGCCCGCGCGGCGATTCGTCGATGATGTCCTGCGGTTCCACCAGGTAGACCGCGTCGAACTCCAGGCCTTTCACCTCGTGCACGGTCAGTACCCGCACCGACTCGGCCGCGAGGTCGGCCAGCGGCGCCATCAGGGCGTGCGGCACGATCACCGCCGTGGTGCCCGGCCCCGTCTCGGTGGCGACCAGCCGGGCGGTCTCCGCGCGCACGTCGCCCGGCTCGACCCGGTAGGCACGCGGCGCGACGCCGGTCTCGCGGACCGAGCGCGGCGCGGTGGCCGCCGGATCGATGGCCGCGAGGACGTCGGCCGCGAGGTCCATGATCTCCGCGGGCGTGCGGTAGTTGACGGTGAGTTCGGTGAGCTTCCACCGGGACGCGACGTAGGGCTCCAGCATCCGCTGCCACGACGAGGCGCCCGCCGGGTCGCCGGTCTGCGCGACGTCGCCGACCACGGTGACCCACCGGTTCGGGATGCGCCGCATCACCATGCGCCAGGCCATCTCCGACAGCTCCTGCGCCTCGTCCACGATGACGTGGCCGTAGGTCCAGGTCCGATCGCCCGCCGCGCGCTCCGCGGTCGTCTGGCGGGTGCGGAAGTCCTGGCGTTCGGCCAGCTGGCTCGCGTCGATCAGGTCGTAGGCCATCAGGATCTCCGGGTCGAGTTCGTCCTCCAGATCCTGCGGCGCCGAGCCGGTGAGGATGTCGAGCGCGTCCTGCGCCTCGGCGATCTGGGCGCGCCAGCGGCGCCGGGCGCGCTCGCGCTCCTCGGCGTCGTCCACGCCGAGCAATTCGGCCAGTTCGTCCAGCAGCGGCGCGTCCGCGGCGCTGAACTGCCCGTCGTCCGAGCGCAGCAGCTCGGCGCGGTCGGCCGGGTCCAGCGAGCTCGCGGCCCGGTCCAGCCGCTCGGGGTCGGCGAGCAGGTCGGCCAGGACGTCTTGCGGAGACAGGATCGGCCACAGCCCGGCGATCGCGGCCTGGATCTGCGGGTCGGCCCGCATCTCGTCGCGGATTTCGGTGAGGTCGGCCGAGCTGAGCAGACTGGGACCGCCGGAGAGGTCGGCGCCCATGGTCGCGGCGAGCTGGTCGGTCAGCGCGTCGACCACCGAGCTCGCGAAGATCGGCCGGGCCAGGTTGTGCGGCCTGCGCGAGGAACGGGCCCGGCCGCGGGCCTTGGTGGCGATCTTGCGGTCCAAGACGACCGGGTATCCGTCGAAGCTCAGCCGGATCGGTTCGGCGGGCACCTCCTGACGGTCGCGCACCGCCTGCTTGAGCACCTCGAGAATGCTCAGCGATCCCTTGATCTCGCCCGCCCGCAGCGAGTCCTCCCTGGCCGCCCGCACGCCCGGGTACAGGTCGCCGATGGTGGACAGCAGGACACCGGTCTCGCCGAGCGAGGGCAGCACTTGGCCGATGTAGTCCAGGAAGGTGGCGTTCGGCCCGATGATCAACACGCCGCTCTTGGCCAACTGCTGGCGGTAGGTGTAGAGCAGATAGGCCGCGCGGTGCAGCGCGACGGCGGTCTTGCCGGTGCCAGGCCCGCCCTGCACGACGAGCACGCTCTTGTGCTCGGAGCGGATGATCGCGTCCTGCTCGTGCTGGATGGTCTCGACGATGTCGTTCATGTGGCCGGTGCGGGCGGCATTGAGCGCCGACAGCAGCGCGCTCTCGCTGCCCACGCCGCCGTCGGCGTCGGTGACGCCGGCCCGGCGCGCGGCCGCCAGGTCGAGATACTCGTCGTTGATCGCGGTGACCTTGCGGTTGCGCGAGCGGATGTGCCTGCGCCGGGTGACGCCGTCCGGCGCGGCGGTGGTGGCCAGATAGAACGGCCGCGCCAGCGGGGCCCGCCAGTCCAGCAGCAGGCTCTCGTAGTCGTCCTTCTCGTCGAGAATCCCGATCCTGCCGATGTAGCGGTATTCCTCCTGCGCACCGTCGAGATCGATGCGGCCGAAGCACAGGCCGTGCTCCGCGGCGTCGTATTTCGCCAGGTCCTCGGAGTAGAGCTGGGTGAAGGACTCCCGTTCGCTGCGGGCCTGCGGGGTGCCGCCGGTCTCCAGCAGCACGGTGCGCAACCGGTTGCGCGCGTAGTCGCGCATCTCGTCGAGCCGCTCGTACAGCACCGACAGGTACGCCTGTTCCTGGTCGGTCTCGCGGGTCCGCTCGGGGGCGCCGTCGTGGGCGGCACGATCCTGAGTGAGGTCGGGCAAATGAACTCCTTGTCACCGCGAACAACCGCGAGCACACTACCCGGCCGGGTAGGTGAACGCTCGGAAAGCAGAGTTGTCGAGTTTACCGGGGTTGCGGAGGGCTCGCGTCAACCGCAGGTCAGGGCCCCGGCGGGAGGGCAGGGGGGAGCGGCACCGGCGTGAAGTGCTCCACCACCGGGAACGGGTCGTAGAAGTGATGCAACAGATCCTTCCAGCGCTGGTATTCCGGCGAACCGCGGAATCCGACGACGTGATCGTCGAGACGGTCCCATTCCACCCGGAGCAGATAGCTGCCCGGCGACTCGACGCCGCGCGACAGCGACAGCGACCGGAAGCCCGGCATGCTCGCGATGAGCGGGCGCGCCGCGGCGAAGGCGGCTTCGAACTCGGCGGCGCGCTCGGGGCGAACCGGCAGCAGGGCGTGTTCGACGATCATGCGGGCCCGGTCAGGACGCGTGGGTGCTGTTCGGCCTGCGGCCCTTGGTGATGGCGCCTTCCCGGCGCCCGGGCGGCTTGGCGCGGTACATCGCCAGGTCGGCGTCGTGCAGCACGGCTTCCGGGCTGCGCCGGTCGCCGACGCCGAGTTCGGTGACACCGATCGAGGCGTTCACCTCGATCCGGTGCCCGCGCGCGATGATCGGCTCGGCCATGGTCGAGCGCAGTCTGCTCACCAGCGCGTCGATGTCGACGCGGCGGGTCCGCCCGGACAGCAAAACCAGGAACTCGTCGCCGCCGAGCCTGCCGACGATGTCGTCGCCGCGCAGCGCGCGTTGCAGCCGCTGGGCGACGATCTGGAGCACGGTGTCGCCGATGGCGTGCCCGAGGGTGTCGTTGATCGCCTTGAACCCGTCCAGATCGATGAACAGCACGGTGGACACCGGCAGCAGTTCCTCGGTGCTGGCCAGCGCGGCGGCCAGTTGGGACAGGATCAGCGAGCGGTTGGCCAGCCCGGTGAGCGAGTCGTGCGTGGCCTGGTACTCCAGTTGCCGCCTGCTGGCGCGGAATTCGGTGATGTCGGCGAAGGAGGAGACCGCCGACGAACGCGGGTCGCCCGGGTTGAGCAGGCGGCTGCTGCCCGACAACCAGCGACGCTGACCGTCCACCCGGTCGACGCCGAAGATGTAGCCGGTGATGGTCTCGCCCGTGGCCAGCGTGCGCGCCACCGGATGGCGGCTGGGCGGCAGCGGCTGGGCGTTGGCGTCCAGCAGCACCAGCGGCAGCGACTGGATGGTGCGGCCGATGACCTGGCCGTCGGGCCCCTCGGTGCCGAAGATGCGCTT
The DNA here is from genome assembly GCF_013315795.1 of Nocardia barduliensis. Taxonomy (GTDB): domain Bacteria; phylum Actinomycetota; class Actinomycetes; order Mycobacteriales; family Mycobacteriaceae; genus Nocardia; species Nocardia barduliensis. The sequence continues at coordinate 4,368 of NZ_JABLTE010000010.1, read as the reverse complement.
GGCCGCCGGGTTCATCGACTCGATCCGGCCCTCCGGATCGATCACCACGACGCCCTCCTCCAACTGGGAGACGACCGTGGTGAAGTAGTGCTCGGCTCTGCGCTGCGCGGCCTCGGCGTGGCGCTGGGCGGTGAGGTCGTGGATCACCACCTGGTAGGCCAGGCGATCGTGCCAGGCGGTCAGCACCGACACCGTCTCCACCGGAACGGTGCCGCCGTCCACCCGCAGCAGCGTCATCTCGGTGGGTATCGAGGCGGCGCCCGCGGTGCTGAGGGTGGCGATGCGGTCGAGCATCGCGGGGACCGACGCCGGGTGGACGAAATCGGTCAGCGGACGGCCGACGATCTCCTCGGCGTTCTCGGCGGCCAGCAGCCGGACGGTGGCCGGGTTGACGTAGACGACGAGGCCGCGCTCGTGCACGCAGATCCCGTCCGGGGTGTGCTCGACCAGGGAGCGGTAGCGCGCGGCCAGCTGTTCGGCGGCGTCGACCGCGGCGGCCAGCTTGTCGTCACCCACTCGAACCCCCGATCATCGACCCGATTATGGCCATTGGAACACGGGATCATTCTGGTATCGACGTGTACAAGATCACATCCTCCACGGTATTGCTTCGATCACACTAGCGGCACGTTCCCGGGCCGGATCCGGCGATCATTGTGGAACCGGTTTCTGCGTCGAGATAGGGCAGACCGCTCGGTCGGCCCGGGGAGCCGGCGAAGGAGCGATACATGCCGGGTGCCGACCCGAACACCGCCGTGCGGTCGCGATTCGATCCGCCGCGGCATCGAGATCATATGACCATCGCCGGGATCGGCGCGATCACCGGATACGGATGGGGACGGGAACGGCTGTGGGACGGCTTGCTCAGCGGCAAGTCGGCGGCGGCTCTGCAATCCGGCTACGGGCCGGGCCGTGACGAGGACGCGTGGGTGGCGCTGGTGCCCGAGGGCGGGGACCCCGAGTTGCGGGCCGACCGTTACGGGCGCGCCGTGCACGAGGCGGCGCGGGAGGCCGTCGCCGACGCCGAGGAGCGCGGCTGGCGGCCCGGCCGCACCGTCGGCCTGCTGCACGCCATCGTGCTCGGTGATGTGGTGGACTGGCGCGAGTTCTACCTCGCCGACGGGGGCCACCGCCGTTCCAGGGATTACCTGCGGCTGCTGCCGTCCACGCCGGTGTCGATGCTGATGCAGGAGTTCGGCTTCCACGGTCCGGCGATGAACGTCTCCGCCGCGTGCAGTTCCGCCAACGCGGCCCTCATCACCGCGAAGCTCTGGCTGGACGCCGGCATGGCCGACGACGTGATCTTCGTCGCGACCGATCTGTCCGCCACCCCGGAGATGGTGGAACACTTCGTGCGCCTCGGCGCCGCGGTGACCGACGCCGAACCGCTGGACGCGTGCAGGCCCTTCCAGCAGGGCAGCCGCGGGTTCAGCATGGGCGAGGCGTCGGTGGCGTTCGTCCTCACCCGTGCGGCGCGGCGGCCCTATGCCGCGGTACTCGGCGGGGCGATGTCCAACGACGCCTATCACGTGGTGTCGGTGGACCCCGCGCACGAGCGGATCCTCGACTGCGTGCGCCGCGCGCTCGACGGCGCCGGAATCGCCGCCGCGGAGGTGAGTTATTTCAACGCGCACGGCACCGGGACGCGGCAGTGCGACGCGGCCGAACACCAGCTGTTGAAGGACGTGTTCGCCGATCGCCCGCATATCTACGCGCTGAAGCCGCTGGCCGGCCACTGCCAGGGCGCGGCGGCCGCGGTCGAGGTGGCGGCGGCCGCCCTCGGCTACGACCGCGGCATCGTGCCCGCCGCGCCGATCGTCGCTCCCGCACATCCCCGGCTGCTGGAGGGCCCCTCGGCGTTCGAGGGCGGGATCACCGCGAAGCTCTCCCTCGGCATGGGCGGCAACAACTCCGTGGTATTGCTCGGAGCCGCCTGATCGGGCCTACCACAATCCTTTTCGCCGCTGGGGACTTTCGGCCCTGTTCGCGGCACCGGCCTGGTGCTGGCATGGGAGCGGGGACGGATCGATCTGGAAGCGGGGCAATACAGATGGTCATTTCGCAGCCGCGATTCGCGGCGGAACAATGGACGACGGCCGCGGGGCCGGAAGTGGCGGTGATCACGCGCGGAGACGTGGGCGCCATCGACGTGACGCGGGCGGTGCGAGCCATCGGCCGCGTGCTGCGCAGGCACCATCTCGACGCCCCCGCCCGGGTACGTCTCACCGCACCGCCCGACGCGGAGCAGCCCACGGTGGTGCAGATCGATGTCCACCACCGCGACGTCGTCATCCGGGTCCAGGTCAGCGGGCCGCGCGGATTCGCGGTGACCTTCGCCGCCGAACGCTTGGACCGCAGGCTGGCCCGCCTGGCCGGGGGCGAACCGCGCATCTGGCCGGATCCGGCCCGCCCTCCGCTGGCCTGGGTCGGCGAGCCGGCTCCGATCGTCCGCCGCAAGCAGGTCGCCCTGTCCACCTGTACGCCGGACGAGGCGGTCGCGGTCCTGGACGCCATGGACTACGGCGCCCACCTGTTCACCGACGCCCACACCGGCGCGGACGCGGTGGTGCACTGGGCGTGCCATGGCGTGCGACTGATCCGCCAGCGGGCGAGCCATCCGCCGATCCGGTCGCCGGAAATGGTCCATGGCACCCCGTCGATCGTGGTCGACGCCGAACCGGCCGCGTGCCTGGACTCGGCCGACGCGGCGAACATGCTGTGCCGCAAAGGATTGCCGTTCCTGTTCTACACCGACCCGGACAGCGGCCGCGGCGGGCTGCTCTACCGGCGGCACGACCGCGACCTTGCCCTGGTGTCGCCCGCCTGATCGCTACGGCTAGGCCAGCGGCGCGGACCAGTGCACCCTGGTGCCGCCGTGCTCGGCGCGCCGCACCGTACAGCGGCCGTCGGACATGGTCGCGCGCTGCGCGAGGTTGGCCAGTCCGCTCGGCTCCACGTCCGCGGGCATGCCCTTGCCGTTGTCCTCGACCAGAACCGTCAGCTCGTCGCCCACGGTGATCTCGACGGCGAGCCGGTTGCCGCCGGAATGGCGCACCGCGTTGCTCACCGATTCGCGCACCACGGCTTCCGCGTGGTCGGCGAGCGCGTCGCCCACCACCGAGAGCGGTCCGGAGAACCGCACGCTCGTCCGGAACGCGCCGTCGGCGGTCTGCTGGCGGATCGCGTCCTCGAGCCGTCGCCGCAGCGGGTCGCCGCCGTGCAGGTCGAAGATCGACGTGCGGATCTCCTGCACGACCTCCTGCAACCCGTCCATCTCCGCCGAAAGACGTTGCCGCAGTTCCGGATCGTCGGTGCGGGCCGCGGTGGCCCGCAGCCCGAGCCCGACCGCGAACAGCCGTTGCACGACATGGTCGTGCAGATCGCGCGCGATGCGGTCGCGGTCGGCGAGGACGTCGAGTTCGCGCATCCTGCGCTGGGTCTCGGCCAGTTGCATGGCCAGCGCCGCCTGGTCGGTGAACGCGGCGGTCAGCTCGATCAGTTCGCCGGGATACGGGAGGCTGCCGGGTGGGCGGACGACGATCAGCACGCCGAGCACGAGATCGGCGGTCTGCAACGGCAGCACCAGCGCGGGCCCCGCCGAGCCGACCGCGGCGCCGAGATCGACCGCCGCGGCGTCGGTCACCCGCACCGGCGCACGCTCGGTGAACGCCGTGCCGGTGGCGGTACCCGCGATCCGCACCCGCTCCGGACCGGGGCCGGGGCCGAACCATTGCACCACAACGAGTTCGGTGGCTTCGTCCGGCGGCGTCGCGGGCGCGACCACGGCCAGCAGCGCCTGCTGCGAGCCGGTCAGCGCGCGGGCGCGCGCGACCACCTGCGCGAGCACCAGGTCCGGCGCCGTGCCCGCGAGGAACTCGGTCGCGATGTCGCGGGTGGCCTCGATCCACGCCTGCCTGGTCCGGGCGGACTCGTACAGCCTGGCGTTCTCGATGGCGATGCCCGCCGCGGCGGCCAGCGCCAGGACGACGGCCTCGTCGTCGTCGGTGAACGGTCGCCCGCCCGCCTTCTCGGTGAGGTAGAGATTGCCGAAGATCTCCTCGCCGATCCGCACCGGGACGCCGAGGAAGCTGCCCATCGGCGGATGATTGGCCGGAAAGCCCACGGAGGCGGGATGTTTCGACAGATCGTCCAGCCGGATCGGCTCCGGGTGCAGGAACAACAGCCCCAGGACGCCATGCCCCTCGGGAGAGCGGCCGATGTGGGCGGGCATGGTGTCGTCGACGCCCTGGAAGATGAATTCGACCAGTTCGTGATCGTCTCCGCGGACGCCGAGCGCGCCGTAGCGGGCGTCGACCAGGCGGGTGGCCGCCCGTACGAGGGCGCGCAGCGTGTCGAGCACCGTTGACG
>NZ_JABLTE010000109.1 GCF_013315795.1 Nocardia barduliensis | reverse complement strand
CCCTCAGGGGGTGGGCACCTGCACCCACCTCGGACCGTAGCGGCTAGCGGGTCGGCCCCGAGGCGAATTCACTGCGGCGTTGCGTGCGGCACGAAGTTGTCCCCATTGCCCTCACCCGACCGAACAGCCGCCATCAGGGCTTTCGTCCCGCCGCCGCGCAGTCACGAACTTCCGGTCGAGGGACGAGAATCGCGCAACCGCTCACATTCGGCGTGGTCGGCATCGGGGCGGTCCGCGCCGGTGCGGGCACAGCCGTGCGCGGCGTACCCGGATCTGTCGTAACCCCAGGCGTCGTAACCTCAGGTGTCGTAACCGAACTCGTCGCGGCCGAAGCGGTCGTAACCGGACCGGTCCCTTCCGGATCGGTCGTAACCGAACGGGTCGTAACCGAGCGTGTCGTAGCCGAAGCGGTCCCGGCCGAAGCGGTCGCGACCGAATGCTGCCGGGGACGCACGCACCGTGCTGCTGTCCACCGGCGTAACCGCCAGTGATGGCTTATCGTTCAGGTATGTGGCTGTATGCCGTATGGGGGTGCGTCGGCGCAGCCGTCAACTGCGGAGTGGTATTCGTCGAGGCCACGCGAAGAGTCAAGGGCTGGCCTTGGGTCTGGCCCCAGGGGCCGGGCGGCGGCCCTTACGCCGCATCGGTTCTGGTGCAGCTCGGCGTCGGAGCCGCCACCGCTTCCGTCGTGCTCGACAGCGGGGTGATCGCGGCGAACGCGCTGGTGGCCTTCGGGATCGGCACGGCCACCCCGGTGGTCGTGAAGAAGGTGAGCCGCTATGTGCAGTCGCTCCTGCCCGGAGAGGAAGACCCGAACAGCAAGGAGCTGACGCCATGAGCCAGCGGCACTTCGGTCGCCGGTTCTTGGCGGCGCTGGCCGGATCGACGCCCACATTCGCCGCGGTCTCGACCGAGGAACATCGCGGCAACGGTCGCCGGTTCTTGGCGGCGCTGGCCGGATCGACGCCCGCGTTCACGCCGAACCGCCCTGTCGACTATCGAACGAATGTCAGCTCCGCACACTCGGCTTTCACTGAGGGCACGCGAACTCGCGCCGCCACGGATCTGCCCGATGTGCATCCGGCCCGCGCGTACCTGATCCGCGCGCGACTGGATATCGCCCGCTTGTCCGGCGTGACCGCGCGCTTGCACGGCGTGAACCTGTCCGGCGCGGACCTGTCCGGCGTAGACCTGTCCGGCACGGATCTGGCCCGTGCCTTCCTGGGCCGTGCGAAGCTCAGGGGCGCGAACCTGTTCGGCGCGAGCCTGCGCGGCGCGAGTCTGCGCGACACGGACCTCAGAGGCGCGAGTCTGCGCGACGCGGACCTGAGCGACGCGAACCTGAACGGCGCGGACCTGCGCAATACGAACCTGCGTGGCGCGAACCTCAACGGCGCGCTCCTGCACGACGCGCTCCTGCACGACGTCGACCTGAGCGGCGCGGACCTCAGGGGTGCGGATCTCAGAGGCGCGAACCTGCGCGACGCGGACCTGCGCGACGCGAACCTGGACGACGTCGACCTGAGCGGCGCCGACCTGAGCGGCGCGGACCTGCCGCAGATACCCACCATCGCGGACCTGAAGTGGTCGAGCGGAACCCGATGGGGCCGCGACGCCGCCGAGATTCGCGCGCGCTCCATCGAGCCGAGCGACGGGCACTACATTCTGAATCCTCCCACCGGACAAGAGGCGGGCGCCCTCGCGGACCACTGACCCGGCGTTCGGAAAGAGGCGTGCTCAGGTTCGGGATCGTTACCGCTGGTCGCGACGGCCCGGCAGGGGTCGTGCCCGCAACTGACGGCTGCCGATGATTCCCCCGTCTGCCCCGGTGACCAGGACGAATATCGTGTCAGTGGACATGTCAGGTCGGTATCAGGCCGGTATCAGCCGGGCTGGCGACAGTGTTCACATGAACAGCTCAGCGATTGCGGCTTCCGGACTCCGGAAGGCATACGGGGACAGAACAATCCTCGATGGCATCGATTTGCATATCGGCGCCGGGACGATTTTCTCTCTGCTCGGTCCGAATGGGGCGGGTAAGACGACCACAGTGAACGTGCTGACCACGCTGCTGAAAGCCGACGGCGGCACGGCGCGCGTGGCCGGGCACGATATCGCGACCGAGCCTCGAGCGGTGCGCGCGGCGATCGGGGTCACCGGTCAGTTCGCGGCGGTGGACGATCTGCTGACCGGGGAAGAGAACCTGCGGCTGATGGCGGATCTGCACCATCTGCGGGCCGCCGAGGGCAAACGGGTGGTCACCGAATTGCTGGAACGGTTCGATCTGGTGGAGTCGGCGCGAAAGCCGGCGTCGGCGTATTCCGGGGGAATGCGCCGCAAACTGGACCTGGCGATGACGCTGGTCACCAAGCCGGACATCGTCTTCCTGGACGAGCCGACCACGGGACTGGATCCGCGCAGCCGTCGCACCATGTGGGAAATCGTCCGGGAACTGACGGCCGACGGTGTGACGATCTTCCTCACCACCCAGTACCTCGAGGAAGCCGATCAGTTGGCCGACCGGATCGCGGTGCTCGATCAAGGCCGCATAGTCGGCGAAGGAACTCCCGACGACCTCAAGCGCCGAGTACCCGGCAGCCACATCCGCCTCCGGTTCGCCCAGGTCGCGGAATTGGCTGCGGCGGCGCGAATCCTGCCCGGCGCCACCCGCGACGACGAGACCCTGACCTTGCGAGTGCCGGGCGACGGCGGCACGAAATCACTGCGAGACCTGCTGGATCGGCTCGACGAACACTCGATCGAGGCCGAAGAGATCTCCGTCCACACTCCCGACCTCGACGATGTTTTCCTTTCCCTGACCGGTCACGCGACCACGGAGGCTATCGCACAATGAGCACTATTTCCGCACCGCTGGCCGATTCGTCGATCATGCTGCGCCGCAACTTCAAGCACATCGCCCGAACTCCGGTCGCGATATTCAACGCGGCTCTGATGCCGGTCGTGATGATGCTGATCTTCGTGTACGTGTTCGGCAACGCGTTCAATGTCGGCGAGGACTACATCGACTACGCCACACCGGGCATGATCCTGCTGGCCATCAGTTACGGGTTGTCGGGCACCGCGGTATCGGTGAGTTCCGATATGGCGAAGGGCATCATCAACCGGTTCAAGGTCATGGACGTCTCCCGCGGCGCCGTACTGACCGGCCACGTCGTGGCCACCATATTGACCAATGCGGTAGCCATCGCGGCTGTCCTCGCAGTGGCCTTCGCGCTGGGATTCCGGCCGTCGGCGAGCGCACTCCACTGGCTCGGCGCGATCGGCATCATGGCGGCGACATCGTTCGCGGCCGCCTGGCTCACGGTCGCACTGGGTATGGCCGCGAAAACTCCGGAAGCCGCGGGCATGACCGTGGTGCCGCTGATCATGCTGCCCTTCGTGAGCAGCGCGATCGTGCCCGCCGGCCAGATGGGACAGGGCATCCGGCAGTTCGCGCAGTATCAGCCCTTCACGCCGATCATCGAAGCGATACGTGGGTTTCTCGCCGGCCACCCTTCCGGCGGCTACACGGCCGCCGCGCTGGCTTGGTGCGCCGGGTTCGCCCTCGTCGGCTACCTGTGGTCGCGTGCCACGTTCACCAAGCGGGCCTAGTCGCGATCAGTCCGCCTCGGATTCACACCCACCGATCCACCTACCGAAGGAGCACAGCCATGCCTGCATTCGAGACACCGGAACCGATCGCCATCACCGTCGACGTGCTCTCCGGCAGCGTCACCGTGATCGCCTCCGACCGTACCGACACCGTGGTCGACGTCCGTCCGGCCGATCGGTCCAGGAAGGGTGACGTGCGCGCCGCGGAGCACACCGCGGTCGATTTCACCGCCGGGACACTGACCGTGCGTACGCCGAAAGACTGGCGGACCTACACCCCGTTCGGCGGCAACCCGTCGATCGAGGTGACCATCGAGGTGCCCGCCGGCTCCCGGCTGAAGGGCACCGCCGCGGTGGGCCGGTTGCTGGGCGCCGGCGAACTCGGCCCGTGCGATTTGGAGGTATCCGCCGGCGACATCACGGTCGAGCACCCACGCGGTTCGGTGACCGCGAAAACCGCCAAGGGCGACATCCGCATCGGCGAAGCGTCCAGCGGCGTGCTGCGGCTGGAGACCTCCATGGGCGAGCTGGAGGTGGGCATCCACCCGGGCAGCGCGGCACGGTTGGAAGCCAACGCTCAGCACGGCACCGTGCAGAACCAGATGGGACCGGTCGACCGGCCGCGGGACAACGCGGAGACCGTGCAGGTGTACGCGCGCAATTCCTACGGCAACATCGTCATTCGGCACGCTACGGCCGCCTAGCGCAGCCGGTGCGACGGCACCCCGGTCTAGTTCACGCCGCACCCCGGTGCACGACACACCAGCGTCGTGCACCGGGGCGCAGCCGGTTTCGGCACGTTCAGCAAGCGAGCGTAGTGGTGACCAGATCACGCCAATTCGCTCGCGCACCCTCCCTCGTCGCCTCGGTGAACCGCGCTTCACCGAGGCGACGCCGTGCTGTCTGCTCGATCCGGGTCGCGTCCGGGTGGGAACGATCGGCCAGTCCGCGTACTTCCGCACTAGCCGCGAGCAGTCGCACGGCCTGCTCGTTCTGGTCGTCACGCAGGGCCAGGTCCGCGATCCCGACCAGTACCTGGGCGACCAGGGGCGCGTATCCCGCCGCGGCTGCCGCCTCGAAGGCCGCGGCGTGCCGTTCGCGGGCTTCGTCCACACCGTCCGCGAGGTAGCCGAGCATGCTATGTGTCATCGCCGTCATGTAGCTGCGCTCCACATCACTGCCCAGCATGGTGGTCGCGACGTCGATCTGCCGGTATGCCTGCTCGATGTCGCCGCTCCAACGGGCCAGCTCCGCTTTCGCCAAGGCGAGTTCGGCCAGTGCGTTCGGCCACGCGGATCGATCCGCGTAGCGCTGCGCCTCGGCCATGGCGGCCGCGCTCGCCTCCGCATCGCCCAGCAGCCAGTACAGCTGAGCCTGCCGCGCCCGCATCAGGAAGACGTCCTCGATCGCACCGACTTCGGTGACCACCGCGATCGCTCGGTCCAAATGCTCGCACGCACCGGCGAACTCGCCGCGCGTGGCGATTCGGTTCGCCAGCTCGGTCAGCGCGAACGAAATGCCCCAGCGCTCGCCGATGGCACGGAACTCGGCGAGCGCCGTCTCGAGATACTCGTCCGCCTCCCGCCCGTCCTGGCCGAGCGCGATCCGCGCCTTGCCCAGTTGGAGCCGGGCCAGCGCCCGCACCCAGGGATCGTCGTCGGTCAGCAGCGGTTCGAACGCGGGCAGCAACGCGTCCGGCCCCTGCACCATGCGTTCCAGCGCGGCGACGAACCCCAGCAGCGGGTATCCGCCCTGACTGCTCCGGCTGAAGCGGTATGCCTTGTGGATCCATTCCTCCACATGGTGCTCGTCACTGGGCCCGGAACTCATGAAATGCACGACCAGCGCGTACACCCTGGCTCGGGTCTCGTCGTCCACCTCGCCGGGCAGGCCGGCGGCCGCGGTGATCAGCTCCATGCCCTCGGCCTTGTGCCCGCTGAGCCACCAGTACCAGCCCGCGACCGCCGCGAGCCGCATCGCCCCCGGCGTGTCCTCGGCCGCGAGCGCGCCGCGCATCGCGACAGCGATGTTGTCGTGCTCGGCCTCGAGCGTGGCGAGCCACTCCAACTGCTCGGCGCGGCGCAAGTGCGGCTCCGCGGTGTCGGCGAGCCGGGTGAAGTACGCGAGATGCGCTCGGCGCGCCGAATCCGATTCCCCCGAGTCCACGAGCCGTTCCCGGGCGTACTGCTCGATCGTGTCGAGCATCCGATAGCGCGGCCCGCTGTCCCCGGAGGTGAGCAGCAGCGATTTCTCGGTCAGCGCGGTCAGCAGTTCGAGCACCTCCCACCGCTCGACCGCGACGGTCTTCCCGTCCCCTTGCCCTTCGTACCCGCCTTCGATGCCCGCGCAAACCTGCTCGGCCGCCTCCAGACTCGCGCCGCCTGCGAACACGGCGAGCCTGCGCAGCACCATCCGTTCGGCGTCGGTGAGCAGCTCCCAGCTCCAGTCGACCACCGCCCGCAACGTCCGGTGCTGCGGCAGCGCGGTTCGGCTGCCGCCGGTCAGCAGGCGAAACCGATCGTCGAGTCGGTTGGCGAGCTGATCGAGGGACATGGTGCGCAGCCTGGCCGCGGCCAGTTCGATCGCCAGCGGTATTCCGTCGAGCGCCCGGCACACCCGCGCGATGGTCGACAGCGTGCGGGCGTCGTCCGCGAGATCCTGGCGCACCGCACCGGCCCGGTCCCGCAACAGCTGAACGGCCGGAGAGGACTCGATCTCACCGCGGTCCGCGTCCTCGGTGGGCAACGCCAGCGGCACGACCTGCCACAACGCCTCACCCGTGATGCCGAGCGGTTCCCGGCTCGTCGCCAGGATCCGCAACCGGTGACACTCGCCGAGCAGCCGGTGGGCGAACGCCGCCGCGGCCTCGATCACGTGCTCGCAGTTGTCCAGGATCAACAGCGTTTCGCGCTCGCGGATCGCCGCGACCAGCCGATCCATCGGTTCCGCGTTCGGTGCGCCGCCGAGCAGCGCGTCCCGGAGCCCGAGCGCGGCGAGCGCCGATTGCGCCACGTCACCGCTCGCGCCGACGGACGCCAGCTCCACCAGCCAGGCCCCGTCCGGTAGGTCGTCGAGCAGGGTCCTGGCGGTTTCCAGGGCCAGTCTGGTCTTACCCGAGCCACCGGGCCCGGTCAACGTGGTGAGCCGATGGTGCGCGATGAGTTCGCGCACGGCGGCGATGTCGGCGAATTTGCCGACGAATGTGGTCAACTCGGCCCGCAGGTTCGTCCTGCGATCGTTCTCCTCCGCTCCCACTTCGCCGCGCAGCAGGGCGACGTGCAGCGCGGAGAGTTCGGGGGAGGGATCCACGCCCAGTGTGTCGGCGAGGGCTTCGCGGGCCTGCTGGTACACGATCAGCGCCTCGTTGGCGCGACCGGCGCCGCCGAGCGCGCGCATCAGCGCGGCGACGAGCCGTTCCCGCACCGGGTGCCGGGCCACCAGTTCGGTCAGCTCGGTGACCAGCTCGGTGCCCCGGCCGAGGCGGATCTCCGCTTCGTATCGATCCTCCATGGCGGCCAGGCGCAGCCCCTCGAGCCGGGTGATCACCGCGTCGACAGCCGCGCTGTCCGGCATGCCGAGGTCCTGCATCGGCGCACCGCGCCACAGGTCGAGCGCTTCCCGCAGCAGCTGCGCCCGGTGCGCGTCGTCGCCGCGGGCCTGGTCGATCAGCTGTTCGAATCGCACGGCGTCGACAGCGCGGGGTTCCACGGTGAGCCGGTAGCCACCGGCCTGCACGTCGAGCGAGCCGTCCGGCAGCACCCTGCGCAGCCGGGAGACCAGCGCCTGTAAGGCGTTCGCCGCGTCGGCGGGCGGTTGCTCACCCCAAATCCACTCGACCAGCGCGGCTTTCGAAACCGGGCGGCCGGGCTCGAGGGCAAGGGCGATCAGCAATGCCCGTAACCGAGCGCCCGGTATCGCTATCAATCCGCCGTCATCTGCTCGGATCTCGAGCGGTCCAAGCATCCCGATCTGCACCGGACCATTCTGCCGTGGACGATCGGCGGTCACCGGGCCGCCCGTCCCTCTGGTGACAACCCCGGCCGATGGCGGCGATCCGCGACGACCACCAGGGCGAACGTCGTGTCAGCGGACGTGTCAGGTCGGTATCAGGCCGGTATCAGCCGGGCTGGCGACAGTACTCCTGTGAACAGTTCAGCAATCGCGATGTCCGGGGAACGCGTTCGGAGATCCCGCCCGATCACCTGGACCGAGGGGTAACCGATGGAACTCAGGGTCGACCGAGAGCGCTGCATCAGCGCCGGCATGTGCGTCCTGACCGCCCCCGAAGTGTTCGACCAGGACACCGAGGACGGCCGGGTGGTGCCGCTGGACCTCGCACCCGCGCCCGAGCGGGAGGTGGCCGTCCGCGAGGCCGTCCAGGTGTGCCCGTCCGGCGCGCTCACCCTCGTCCCCGGCGACTAGACAGTGCCGCCGGCATGTCGGCGTCGGAGCCGTGCCAGTCGTATGTCAATCAGCCCGCAACCACAGCCAAGAGAGAGAATCTGATGAGTCGAACAGTTCCCATCCCGCACGGCCTGCCGATGGAGCGCAACGCAAGCCCCTTCGACCCGCCCCGGGAAATCACCGAGTTGCGCGAGGCTCGCCCCGTCAGCCCCCTGATCTTCCCGGACGGTCACGAGGGCTGGCTCGTCACCGGCTACGACGCGGTCCGCAGGCTGATGGCCGACACCCGGTTCAGCTCCCGCCAGGACATCGGCATCCTGCACGTGCCGTACGAGACCGGCATGCCCGTCGCTACCGAACCGTCCCCGCAGGTGCCGGGCTTGTTCGTCGCGATGGACCCGCCCGATCACACCCGGCTGCGGCGCAAGCTGACCGGCGCGTTCACCGTCCACCGCATGAAGCAGCTCGAAGCGCACATCAGCGACATCGTCGAACGGCAGCTGGACGAGATGGCGAGCCTGACCCCGCCGGTCGACCTGGTCGAGGCGTTCGCGCTGCCGGTGCCCTCGCTGGTGATCTGCGAACTGCTCGGCGTCCCCTACGCCGACCGGGAGAACTTCCAGGTCAACTCCGCCAAGTTCCTGATCAAGGAACAGCCGCTCGAGCAGAAGATGGCGGCGTACGGCGCGATGACGACGTACCTGGCCGAACTGGTCATGCGCAAACGCGCCGAACCCGGCGAGGACATCCTGTCCGACCTGGCCCGCCACGACGACCTCACCATCGAGGAGCTGACCGGCATCGCCTTCCTGCTGCTGCTCGCGGGCCACGAGACCACTGCCAACATGCTGGCACTGGGCACCTTCGCGCTCCTCGAGCACCCCGAGCAGCTGGCCGAGTTGCGCGCCGACCCGGATCTGCTGCCCGGCGCCGTCGAGGAACTCCTGCGCTACCTGTCCGTTGCCGACATCTTCTATCGCTACGCCACCGAGGACATCGAGCTCGGCGGGGAGACGATCGGCAAGGGATCGACCGTCGTCGTCTCGTTGCTGGCCGCCAACCACGATCCCCAGCGCTTCGACAACCCCGACGCCCTCGACATCCACCGCACGGCCCGCGGTCACCTGTCCTTCGGCCACGGCATCCACCAATGCCTGGGCCAGCAACTGGCCCGCATCGAGATGCGTGCCGGTTTCGCCGGACTGCTGCGCCGCTTCCCGGCCCTCGCACTCGCCATCCCCGCCGATGAGGTGAAGCTGAGGACCGACATGAATATCTACGGCGTCCACGAACTGCCGGTCACCTGGACGGAACCGGCCCGATAGGACCGAGATCGTCACCTGGGCGGGAACCCGCCTTGGGGGCGTTCCAGCAGCGGTCGAACCTCAACGCAGGCGCCCACATCGCGGAGAAGCGCAGGGCGGGGATTCGGTGGATCCCCGCCCCGCGGTTGTCGGCAGATCGCTCACGCCGATGTGCCGACGACGCTCCAGGGACGCGGCGACGGGAAGCGATCAGACGGTCGATCTGTGATTTGCGGCACAGCATGTCATAGATCGATGGCCGCAGGTGTCTTGTGGGTAGCCCTCGCCGACGATCAGGAGGTTCGCCAGCTATGAGCACTGCGGCTCGGGGAGCAGACGCCGTGGATCAGCGCTACCGCGCCTCCGCCTTCGTCAAACGCTCGATCAACAAGGTCTTTCCGACCCATTGGTCGTTCCTGCTCGGGGAGATCGCGCTGTACAGCTTCATCATTCTGCTGCTGTCGGGCGTCTACTTGACCTTGTTCTTCGACCCGTCGATGAGCCATGTCGTCTACGACGGTGCGTATCAGCCGCTGCGCGGTGTGACCATGTCCCGGGCCTACGAGTCGACGCTGAATATCAGTTTCGAGGTCCGCGGCGGGCTGTTCGTGCGGCAGCTGCACCATTGGACAGCGTTGCTTTTCGTGGCGGCGATGATCGTGCATATGTGCCGGATCTTCTTCACCGGCGCGTTCCGCCGCCCGCGTGAGATCACCTGGGTGATCGGCGCACTGCTGCTGATCCTCGCTCTGTTCGAGGGCTTCTTCGGCTATTCACTGCCTGATGATCTGCTGTCGGGTACCGGTCTGCGCGCGGCCTTCTCGGGTATCACGATGTCCATCCCGATCGTGGGCACCTGGCTGCACTGGCTGCTCTTCGGGGGCGATTTCCCCGGCGACATCATCATTCCCCGGCTGTACATCACCCATGTACTGCTGTTCCCGGCGATCATGCTGGCGCTCGTCATCGCCCACATCGGAATCGTCTGGTACCAGAAACACACGCAGTTCCCCGGTCCGGCCCGCACCGAGAACAATGTCGTCGGCACTCGGATCGTGCCGGTGTTCTCCCTCGACCAGGGCGCGTTCTTCATGTTCACCCTCGCGACAGTGTCGTTCATGGGCGGGGTGTTCCAGATCAATCCGGTCTGGAACCTGGGCCCGTACAACCCGTCGCAGGTATCGGCGGGTTCGCAGCCGGACTTCTACATGATGTGGACCGACGGTATCGCGCGCCTGATGCCGCCGTGGGAGCTGTACATCGGCAATTACACCGTGCCTGCGGCCTTCTGGGTCGCGCTGGCGATGGGGTTGGTGCTCGCGGTGCTGGTGGTTTACCCGTGGATCGAGAAGCGGCTGTCGGGAGATACCGCGCACCACAATCTGCTGCAACGCCCGCGAGACGTGCCGGTGCGCACCGCGATCGGCGCCATGGCCCTGACGTTCTACGTGGTGCTGACGCTGGCGTGTGTCAACGACATCATCGCGTTGAAGTTCAATATCTCGCTCAACGCGACGACCTGGTTCTTCCGCATCGCGGTGCTGCTGGGCCCGCCGACGGCCTATTTCCTGACCTATCGGATGTGCCTGGGCCTGCAACGCAGCGATCGCGCGGTACTCGCCCACGGTATCGAGACCGGTGTGATCAAACGCCTACCGCACGGCGAATACATCGAGATGCACCAGCCATTGGGTCCGGTCGACGACCACGGCCACCCGGTTCCGCTCGAGTATCAAGGCGCCCCGGTGCCGAAGAAGATGAACAAACTGGGGTTGGCGGGCAAGCCAGGACCAGGTTCGTTTCTCCGCCCGGATCCGGAGCCCGAAGCGGAGCATCTCGTGACGACCGAGCACACCGAAGAACGCAGGCAACTGGCCGTTCTCCGGGAATACCAGCGCCGCGACAGCGAACGACACGACCGATGAGACGGCGCCGTGTCAGGCACGCCGAAGACTACGGCGATCACGACAGCCAGCACGATCTGAAAATCGACGCGATCACCGGCCGCGAGAATGCCTACCAGCACAAAAAGGGGCTCGCCGGGAATTATCAGCCCCATCGGAATCCAGAACAACGAGATCGTCAGAGCCGCGATGGCCGCGTACAGGGCCAGACCATGTAAGCCATCCAGCGCCGTGGTGATATCGAGCATCTAATTGCACCAGTCCGTTCAACTAAGCAGCCAGAAGCCGCCCAGGCGGCCCGGCGGGAGCGGGTCCGTCGCCCGTGGGGGTACTCGCATAGGGCGAGCAGGCAATAGAACAAAGTCTGCGTAGAAGATCGCTATACAGGAAATCAATCCTTCGTATCTATGTATATGATTCCTCAATAGTTGCCGGTAAATGACACTGGAATCGGCATTTCAATGTGTGCGCTACAGACTCGAACGCGATGGTGCCAGCACATGGCCTTCCCGTAGGTCGAGCGGCGCGAACGCTTGGCCGAACTAGGCGTCACCGGTGCCAGGGTGTGTCTCCCGCGTGCCGGACGGAGATCCCGGTCGAGGATGCTCGACACCGCCGCCTCCCACGGTCTGGAAGACCTGTCGTCGGCAAGCGGCTGGATTCCGCAAGCGACCAGGGACTTCCCGTTTCCGACGTCTGCGAGAGCTGCGAGCGACCTATGAACTCGCACATGCGGGCGGCAGAGGTGTAGGGCTGTGTAGCCAGATCCAGAGGCGTTGGCTTACATATGCCGCCGGGGCAGAAGTAGCCGCCCTCGGTCATGGTGATGCCACCTCCGGACCGGGCGGCGCAGCATTCCGGCGTCCAGACAGGTCAGCTCGAGGCGAATACCTGGACGTCGGTCCAGCGCAGTGAGGTGATCATGCCGCGGATCCGGCCTCCGTCCCCGATGGAGCGGATCCCGAAGGCGAGATCCTCATCAGCGGAACGGACCACGCGGTTCGTGACCAGCGGTCTGTGAACGCGCTCCTGCAGCGGCGACTGCGATGGGATGACCATCTGCGCCTGCATATCGAGACCGCCTGCCGCCGAGGCGGCGCCCTCGCGCTGCGCCCGCACGATCTCGACCCCGACCAATGCTTGGTCTACCTACGGGAAAAGAACGGCACCGACCGCTGGCAGCCGGTGTCCCCACATTGATGCGGCACCTGTTCGAGCACGCCGCCGAACGCCACAGCCCGCGCTCGGGGCAGTTGCCGCGCGATCGGTGCCAGCTCGGTGTGGATCTCGCGCGCGTGGGAGGTGCCGAGGTAGCGGCCGTGTGGGGCAGGGGAATGAGGTATTAGCTGCCGAGCGGTCGGCCGGCGCGAGGGCTTTCTGCGGAGTTGAGCGCATCGGTGTAGGGGCCGATGTCTTCCTCCAGGATGGCTTCGACGCCATCGGGACCAGTGTGCGAGCAGTGCTCGAAATGCGTGTTGTAGGTGCGCAGGGTGCCTTCGAGCAACCGGGTCCGGGCCTGGGGGATCACCTCCGCGAAGGTCGGCATCCGCGTGTCGGGAATGACGAGATCGGTAGGGGAGGTGCCCATCTGGGTCAGCAGCAACCGTGGGGCGGCTACAGTCTCCGCCGTCGCGGTCGAAGGGGTGAGTGCGGTCATCACGCCCCCGCTTCAGCAGCCGCAGGCTTGCGGCGCACAACTCGTCGAGCGCGGCGGGCGGATGGATCAGCAGCACGCGGCGGGTGCGGTGCCCGATCAGCAGGCCCGCTGACCGATCAACAGATTAACTCGACGCCGGAGTCGATACGGAACGCGGAAGTACCCGCCCCCGGGTCATGGTGATACCACCCTCGGGAACCTGGCGGGCCAGCAGAACCCCGGCATCCAGACAGGTCAACTCCAGACGCATGCCCGGACGCCAGCCCAGCGCGACGAAGGTGATCTTGTCGAGGATCCGGCCTTAGTCCCCGACACAGCAGATTCCGTACACGACATCGCCGTCGGCGGGACGGACCAAGCGGTTCGTGACCTGCGGTCTGTAAATGAGTTCCTGCAACGGCGACCGCGGTGGGATGACCGGCGCGATCGTCGGTGACCACCCTCGCCAGCAAACTATTCGCAGGCGGCAGATGTGTCGCAATCTGGCAGATGGGCCACGAATCGGTGCAGTTCAGAGCGTGTTTCCACTGGTGGACTCCGGGTGTGCGAGTGCACTCCAACACGCGGCTCGGGGAAGTGTCACGACTGGCGTGAATCTGTGCGCGAGAGGGGACTTGAACACGAATTCGGACCACCGATGACGGCGATCCGTGCGGAAGACGCCTCTAACCTAGATCGCTGACCGATAACAGTCAACCCAAGTTCTCGGTTTGTACGTGAAAGTGGCAGGTGTGACGCAATTTTCGGAAAAACGGCTGGAGTAGCTGTGAGCCTCTTGTTCCGTCGGTGGGTTGGTGTTTGAGGGTCAGGTCGTGGTGGGTGATGAGTGGGCGCGGTTCCTGGGTGAGTTTCTCGGGATGCTGACGCAGGGCCCACGGTGACGTCCAGCCGGACCGTCGCCCTCAGTGGACCTGGGCATGAACGATCCAGGCCGGGCGGTACCTGTCGTGCCGGATCACATGTGCTGGAAGATGGCCTCCTATGCCCGGCCGCCGGTTCGCCGGGCTGGAGGTGGAGCGACATTGTTTCTGATGTGCAGCCATGCCGACGGCAACAACGCAGTACGCGGAGCACAGAACACGCTCGTCGGCTGGATGAAATCGAAGCAGATAGAAGCCTTCCTCCATCGTCGCTTCGAATTCCGCCAGCGCGGCAACGCGGTCGAGTCTTCCTCAAGGAGCCGAAGCCTGCTGTTCATGGCGCTGGCCACCGCGATGGCCGCCGCCTCCGGCGCCCATCGGGTAACAGTGCCGGAGAACGGTTTCACCAGTATCAACCCACCGCTCACCGCGGCGCGAGGAGGGGCGCTGTCGACACGGTCGACCCACCCCGAGACCTTCACCCGTATCAATGACCTGCTCGGGCAGCTCGCGATACCCGTCACCATCGCGAATCCCTACCACTATCACACCAAAGGCGAACTCCTGGACCACGCTCATGACCACGTCGGCGAAGAGTTGCTGACCGCGGCCGCATCCAGCGTGTCGTGTTCGAAATTCGACGGCCAGTACTACGCAGGGGGCACCGCGAACCTCAACTGCGACCTGTGCGTCGCGTGCATCGTCCGGCGAGGCGCGTTCCCCCGCAGCGGCCACATCGACAGGTCTATCTATCTCGCAGACGCCCTGTCTGGGGACGCGCAACAGAAGCTGCACGAGCGGCGCTATCGCGACATTCGCGATGTCCGGCAGGCACTTGCCGAAGGGTTCGACGATCTCTCCGTCCTCGCTGTCGGAGCGCTCCCACCGAGCACGGACATCGACGCCATCATCGAGGTCTGCGAACGCGGCTTGGAGGAGATCAGACGTGTCCCCCTTCCCTGACCGGCTGTCCCCGTTGGACTGCCACGCTCACATCGCAACGGACGTGACCGGCACGCAGATAGCGGCACTGGGGCCCGCGATCGTGTTGGCCGTCACGCGGACACCGCACGAAGCACGCGTCGCCCTCGATCGGAAAGACTCAACGCTGATCTTGGGCACCGGAGCCCATCCAGGTGTGAAGGCAGCTTTGGTCGAGTTCGACGCGGATGAGTTCCGTTCGACCCTGGCCGGTCCGTGTCTCATCGGCGAAGTCGGCCTCGACCGCCGTGGCGACCGCGAGCTTCAGACGGCGGTCTTCTCACAGGTTCTCGCGATCGCCGAAGACCCGAGAGGTTCTCCTCTCGATCCACAGCGCGGGCCAGGTCGACACAGTGCTGGACCTGCTCGCCCAGCGACCGCACCCCGGTGCGGTGCTGCACTGGTTTCTCGGCGACACCGATCAGGTACAGCGCGCCGTCGAGATGGACCTCTACTTCTCGGTCAACGCAGCCATGCCGGACCAGGTGCTCCAAGCCATCCCACAAGACAGGCTCCTGACCGAAACAGATCTTCCCGCCAGTACGAGATCCACGCGGGCGTCTCGGCCCGGCGATCTTCGGCACCTCGAATCCCGTCTGGCGATGCTGCACAATCGCACCAACAGCGACATCCGGCGTCGGCTTTGGCAGAATTTCCGCGCGATCGCGACGCGGGCCAGGGTTCTCGACCACCTGCCCGACAGGGTTTTCGATGTAGTGATCGAAGCCTGAACCATCGATCCGGCACCAGATGCGCGATCGCGAGTGGCTGTTCGCCCAGTATGTGATCGGCCAGCGCACCCTTGCCGATATCGCCGCAGAACTCGGCACGAGCTACGTGTCCATGTTGCGTGTGGCCAAGAGACATCGGATTCCGATCCGCCAGCGCGCAGGTGGACAGCAGATCCCGGTCTTGGCCCCTGCCGCCGCAGCGGTGACGCCGCGCATACTGCAGGTCGACTACAACCGGCGTCGCCGGGGGTGGCACGCCAACCTGGGGCGGCTGAGGACTCCGCAGCTGGCGGAGCTTCATGAACAGTTGTGGGACATCGTCGATTCCAACGCCCAGGACGGAGACAAGGCCAAGGGTGCGGTCGGGATCGACGCATTCCCGGGGTTGGGTAAGACAACCTCGGTGCTGGCGTTCGCGAAGGAGCTCCACCGCCGCGAAATCACGGAAGGCGGCGACCGTACTACGAGCGGTCACCAGCGGTGGCCGGCGTGCCGGGTCGGATTGACCGGCAACACCGGGATGCGGGAGTTCAACCGGGCGATGCTGAAATTCTTCGCCCACCCGTGCACAGAACGCGGCAGCGCCGCCCAATTCGCCGGCCGCGCCCTGGACCGCGTCCTGTCCTGCGAGACAAGGCTATTAGTGGCCGATGACCTGCATTTCCTGCGCATGAACGCGACCAGCGGTTGGAGATCAGCAACCACTTCAAATACATCGCCAACGAGTTCCCGGTGACCCTGCTGTTCATCGGGGTGGGTCTGGCCGAACGGGGCCTGTTCTCCGAGGGCTCTTCCTACTCCGACGCTGTGCTCGGGCAGACCGGACGCCGCACAACCCAGCTGGGAATGCGTCCGTCCCCATCGATGCCGAGGCCGGCCGCCGGGAATGACGTCAGATCCTGCTCGCGCTCGAACAGCGCCTCGTGCTGGCCGACAAGCACAGCGGCGGCTGCCGCGCGATGACGCCGTGGCGGCATCCCGCCCAGCACGCTGGTTTCGCGTCGGGCGGCGTGCGCCGCTGATCGGTGTGGTCGAGCCGTTCGGTAGCTGTGGGTGTCAGTTGATGTGGATGTTGTGGCCTTCGGTCTGGGTTCCGCGTCGGGTGAGGGGTTCTCGGGCGGGTCCGCGTTCTGGGGTGCCGTCGGTGATGCGGAAGCGGCTGCCGTGGCAGGGGCAGACGATCAGGCCGTTGCGGATGTCGCTGACGGTGCAGCCTTGGTGGGTGCAGGTGGTGGAGAAGGCATGGAATTCGCCGGGTTTCGGCTGGGTGATGACGGTGGCCTGGTCGGGGAAGATCTTGCCGCCGCCTACTGGTATGTCGGTGCTGGGCACGGTGAACGGTGCGGTGTCGGTGGCGTGGCCCGCGCTGCAGCCTGTGGCGGTGACCGCGGTCGCGGCGGCGGCGCAGGCGAGGAAGGTGCGTCTGGGCAGGCTGGGGTGTGCTGGTGGGGTCATGGCGAGTCGGTGTCCTGTCAGGCGGTGACCAGCAGGCCGGTCAGGTACATGACGGCGATTCCGGCGATGATGCCGCCGAGGATGGTGGCGTCGGCTCGGTCGTGGCCCTCGGCACGCAGCGCGGGGGTGATCTGGACGATGACTTGGGCGATGGCGCCGACGCCGACACCGAGCAGCAGCGCGGATAGTTCGGCGTTGTTGACGCTGGCGCCGACGACCGCGCCGAGAATGGCCGGGGCGCCGGCCAGCAGCCCGAGGGTCAGCAGTGTGGGCAGTGGTGTGCGCTGCCGGATCAGTGGTGCGACGATCGCGACGCCTTCGGTGGTGTTGTGGATGGCGAAACCGAGGACGAGGAAGGCGCCGAGCGCCAGTTCGCCGACGGCGTAGGCGGATCCGATGGCGAGGCCTTCACCGAGGTTGTGCAAGCCGATCCCGCCGGCGATCATGAACGCCAACCGGCGCCCGGTGGCCTCGCCTTGTGCGCGGCGGGCGCGCAGGAAGCGGTCGACCGCGGTGAGCGCCAGGAAGGCTGCGGCGGCGCCGAGGATGACCAGTTCCGCGCCGCCGAACGCGCCGCCGGAGCCTTGGGCGAGTTCGAGGCCCTCGCTGGCGCCGTCGACGGCCAGGAACGCCAGCAGGCCGACGGTGACGGCGAGCAGCAGTCGCAGCGCCGAACCGGCGGTGCGGCGCAGCAGCGGCAGGAACAGCATGCCCAGCAGCACGGGGATGACGCCGACGTAGGTGCCCAGCAGCGCCATGAGGCCGTAGAAACTAGGGCCGGGGCGCGGGGTGGCGACGGCGGCGGGGATTTCGTGCTCGATCACCAGCCCGGTGGAGGTGAGCATCGACACCAGATAGGGTTGCCCGTTCTGCCAGGGATAGTTCAACTCCAGTGTGGCGGTGCGCTTTCGGGTGATCGGTTGTTCTCCGCCGCGGACGTCGACGTAGGCGTCGTTGACGAAGACCTGCGCGACGGTGACCGGGTCGGGCCCGGTGTTGCGGACGGTCAGCTCGATCCGGCCCGGGGTGAGGACGGTGTGCTCCACCGCGAGCTCCTCCACCGGTGGGCCGGTGCGGTCGGGCAGCGCGCGCCCACCGACCAGACCGAGGGCGGTGAGCACGGCGGCGACCAGCAGGGCGACTCCGGCCCAGGAGACCCAGGCGGGCAGCCGGGAGGTCTGTGGGTGGGTGGCAGCGGGTTCGGTCATGGTTCGACCACCTCGAACATGCCCATCCAGCCGAGTTCGGCGAACTCGCTTTTGTGGGCGTGGAACATGAACCGGCCCGGGTGCGGGAAGCGTAGTTCGCAGATGCCGCGCTGCCCCTGGGCTTGCACGACGGTGTCGGTGAACTCGGTGGGTTGCAGCCGGGTGCCGGTGGGGTAGTAGTCGAAGAAGTTGCCGTGGATGTGGAAGCTGTTGATCGGGTCGTATTCGAGGACGTTCACCAGGTAGATCCGCACCAGCTCACCGCGTGTGACCCGCACCGGTTCGTGCATGTAGTGGAACGGGATGCCGTTGACCGCATACAGCTGGTTGCCTTCGGCGTCGAAGGTGGTGTTGTAGCCGTGCATCACCATCACCAGTTCGTCCGCGGGCGGGCGCGGGGTCGGCGGGTCGACGATGAAGGTGCCGTAGAGGCCGCGGGCGATGTGCTCGGCCAGCGGACCGACGTGGCAGTGATACAGGTGCAGCCCGAACGGGCGGGCGTCGAATTCGTAGGTGAACGACTGCCCCGGTGCGATGACACCGGGGCCGATGCCGGGCACACCGTCCATCTCGGCGGGGTGGATGCCGTGGAAGTGGATCGTGTGCGGATGCTGCGAGCCGTTGGTGAAGGTGACCTGCAACTGGTCGCCCTCGGTGCAGCGCAGGGTCGGGCCGGGGACGCGGGCATTGAATGTCCACGCCGGAAACCGCACGCCGGGAGCCACTTCCAGCTCCTCGTCGCTGGAGGCGATCTCCCAGGTGCGCAGTGTTCGCCCGTCGGGCAGCCGTGACACCTGGCCGTAGTCGAAATCGCGCAAGATCGCCGTCGGGTTGAACCCGTTCGCGTCGTGATCGACCGTCGCGCCCAGCCGGAAGGTCGGGCCCTCCACGCCACCACCGTGAACCGACGCCACCGCAGTGTCACCGTGACCGCTGCCGTGACCTCCGGCGGGCCGCTGTTCGGCGGTGACCATCGCGGGAACCGCGACGGTTCCGACTGCCCCGAGCAGCGCACCACCTGCAAGGAAATTCCGCCGCGACGCCGCCGCCATCGAATACCGCCTCACCGAATACCGAATTTAGCCTGGCCAAACTTTAGCTTCGGGAGTCTCCTAACACAATGAGGGTCGTCGACAAGCCTGCCGCCATCCTCCGGCGGCAGACGGCCGCTCGAGGACGTGGCCCCCGATGAGATCGGTGTTCGCCGAACGCCGGGGCGAGGGATGAGCAAACGGCTCGACGATCTGTGGCTAGCGTTGGTCGTTCAGAGTCATTCCCGCCGCGATCGTGCGATCGCGAAGCGCGTCGACGCTGCCGAACGCGGTCTGCGGCAACTGGGCGTACTCGTCGAGGAACGCGGCCGCATTGGCCGGTCCGATCACATCCCACACCACGGTGCCGTCGGCAACGGTGATCGCCATGCGCAGGAATGGGCAGCAGTTCTGCTCGAACGCCGCCTGTTGCCGCACCCGCGTCTCGATGTCGTCTTGCTGGCGGAAGGTCCAGCGCACTCCCCACTCGGTGCGCTGACCGCTGATGAACGCCTCGGCGAACAATCCGCGGTAGGCATTCATGATCGCGTGCTCGTCGTCGCCGGGTCGGATCGTGCACACGATGGGTGCATCGGGCGGGATGTCGTGGGTTTCGGTCACCGATCTGCTCCTCGTTGTCGTGGTGGTGTCCTGTCACCGGCAACCGTAAAGTCTGGACCTAAGTCCAGAGTCAAGACCGATCGCGGGAGAGGTGACGATGAAGATCGGCCAGGTCGCCAAGGAGGCCGGCGTCACCGTCGACACGGTGCGCTACTACGAACGCCGCGGTGTCTTGCCCGCCCCGCACCGGGAGCCGTCCGGCTACCGCCGCTACGGACCAGACGCTGCCGACCGCATCCGGCTGACGAAGTCCTTGCAAGCACTGGGATTCACGCTCGATGAAGTCGTCGACGCCTTCGGCGACCTCGACGACGGCGACACGACGTGCGCCAACCAACGCTGGCGACTCGAGCAGGTGCTGGACCGCATCGACACCCAACTCGCGCGCCTGCAACAAGTCCGCGACAGCGCGATGACCGTGCTCGAAAGCTCCCACACCGGCCAGCGCGACCACTGCGCGAGCCAACCGATCAACACGCACCCCTGACCGAAGACCAGCCCGGTCCGGCATTTCGGGGTTGCATCCTGTACCGGGGTACAGGTTTACCGTGATCGTATGACCAACAACGATCAACCTGATCTGATGATGAACCTGTCGGCATGCACCCTGCCGACCGCGGAGCGTCCGACGCGGCTGGCCGAGTTCGACCAGTTCTTCGCCGACTCGGTGCAGGCCACCCACCGCGCGGATCCCACACGGCTCGAGCTGACCCTCACCGCAGACGCCGACGCCGAGCCGGTCGGGCGGGATCTGGCTGCGCGGGAGTCGGCGTGCTGCTCGTTCTACACCTTCACCTTCCAATCCACCCCGGCGGGCACCGTCATGTGGATCGACGTGCCCACCGCCTACATCGAGGTGCTCGACGCGATGGCAGCCCGCGCCCAGACCGCCGTCGCTGGAGCCGGTCGATGACGGGCATGCGTAGCGGGGAACTGGCCGCCGCGGCCGGTGTGAACGCGCAGACGTTGCGCTACTACGAGCGCCGCGGCTTGCTCGCCGAACCGGACCGCTCCCTGGGCGGGCATCGGTTGTATCCGGAGCAGGCGGTCACGGTGCTGCGGGTGATCAAGGCCGCCCAACGCCTCGGGTTCACCCTCGACGAGGTCGCCGACCTGCTGGATGTCACCCACTTCGGGCGCCGCCGCGCCGATACCGGGCTGCAGGCCCGTGCGGCGGCGAAGCTGGCGGAGGTCGACGCGAAGCTCGCCGAGCTGACCGCGGTGCGCGACACCCTGCGCGCCGCCCTGGAGGCTGGATGCGACGACCTGATCGCATGCAGCGAAAGCCCTTGCTGCCCAGTGCCATTTACCGACGACCACGACAGCACCACCACTGTGGGAGGCGACTGTGGCTGCTGACCCCACCACCAGCTCCCGGCGCTGGTGGGCGCCGATCGGACTGGGCGCGGCCATCTGTCTCGGCTGCTGCCTGGCACCGATCCTGCTCGCCACCGGGATCCTCGGCGGCGGCATCACCCTGCTGAGCCTGTCGTGGCTGGAACCGCTCGGCTTCGTCCTGCCCGCCGCCGGAGCAGCTGGACTGATCTGGTCGCGCGCCCGAGCCCGCCGCGCCGGATGCACCAGCGATACCGACTCGGCCGCTGCCTGCACAGGTTCGGGGTGCGGCTGCACCACCACGTCGTGAACCCGGGATCGTAGGCTCGGCAGCCATGACCGTATTGCGTTCGATCCTGCTGTTCGTCCTGGCCGCCGTTGCCGAGATCGGCGGTGCCTGGCTGGTGTGGCAAGGGGTGCGCGAGCACCGCGGCTGGGCCTGGATCGGCGCAGGCGTCATCGCTCTCGGGCTCTACGGATTCGTCGCCACCGCACAACCCGACGCCCACTTCGGTCGCATCCTCGCCGCCTACGGCGGCGTCTTCGTCGCCGGCTCGCTGGCGTGGGGCATGGCCCTGGACGGTTTCCGCCCCGACCGCTGGGACGTCACCGGCGCCCTGGTCTGCTTACTCGGCGTCACCGTGATCATGTACGCCCCACGCACCGCCTGACCCAACACCGGCACCAAGCCCACGCCATTGTCCACCACTGAACATCCTCAACCGCCCCGACAGAGCGATCGCCGCGCTACCTGCTGTCGGTCACGCGATCTCACGACCAACGAATAGTGCAGTGGCGGTGGGCCGAACTGCTGGCGGTTGGCCGCCGACCATCTCCGGGAACCGGTCGGCTACCTCACCGACGCCGGGTTCAGGACGAGTACTGCGCCCGCACCGGCCGCGGCGGAGTGGTCTTCCGTGTGCTGGCTCGAAAACCCGGACTAGACCACCCGGGACCCTGCCGCGGACGGCGAAGCCTTGCGGTCAGGCGGCAGCCGGGTGCAGCAGGGCCGCGAGATCCGGCGGGGTCGGCATCGGCTGGCGCAGGCTGACGCGGGCGCGGCCGGTGTTGCCTTCGGGGTAGCGGCCCGACAGGGATCCGGGGGCGGCCACGATGATCCGCACGACCTGGCCGAGGGCTTCGCGGCGGTCACGCTGCCGCACAGCGAGGGCGAACATGGCGAGGTGGTTGCGGGTGTGCAGCCACGGGTCGGGTTGGGACAAGATGTGGGCGCGTTCGAGGTGTGTCCAGCGTTGAGCCGGGTCGGCGCTGGTCTTGGCGGCCTGCATTTCTTCGTGGTAGCGGGCGCGTGCTGCCGGGGGGATCGATGCCATGACATGTCCTTTCGAGATGGGCGGGTGCGATGCGGGGTTGCGGGTCAGGGTGTGGTCGCCTTGGCGGCGGCAGCTGGGTGCACGGCGTGGGTGTCGGTGCTGGTGAACGTGCACCCGCCGCGGCGGGTGAAGGGTTCGGCGAGCTGAGCGAGGTAGGTGGTGGGGTAGTCGGGTTTGGCGGCCATGCCCAGGTCGTCGCTGGTGAAGCGGCGGTGCGGGTCGTAGCTGTAGGTGCGTAGCAGGTGGTCCCAGACCAGGGTGAACAGCCCGAAGTTGACATCACCGATGCCTGCCCATTTGAGGTGGTGGAAGCGGTGGCCTTCGCTGAGCGCCAGAACATGTTTCAATGCACCGATGCGGTAGTCGGCGTTGGAGTGTTGCAACAGCAGCTGCACCGCGACCGCCAGCGACAACGCGGCGGCAACCGGGACCGGGCTCCCGGCGAGCAGCAGCGGGCTGACGCCGGCGGTCATTTCGATGGTTTGGTGCAGGGGGTGTTTCATCAGGCCGTTGAGGCCGTAGAAGCGGGTGAGGCTGTGGTGCACGGCGTGGAAGCGCCACAGCACCTCGATTTTGTGGCTGGCGTAGTGGGCCAGGGTGATGCCGAGGTCGGCGGCCAGGATCGCGATCAGCACCTGGACGAGGAATGGCCAACTGGTGGGCCAGATTCCGTCGCCGGGGATGAGCGTCGCGAGGGCGGGGATGGCGGCGACGCTGGCGAGGATGAGGGTTTCGTTGACGAAGGCGTGGGCGCCGTCGCGGCCGGAATCGCCCTGGGAGTTGTTCCAGGCGTGCTGGTAGGGCAGGAGGCGTTCGGCGGTGAACGACAACGCGACCGCGACGGCGAGCAGGGCGAGCAGCCAGAGTTTGCTGGCGCCGGCAGCGGTCACGGCGATCCCGGCGCCGTTGAGGCCGAGCAGCATCACGGGGGCGTACCCGTAGCGGATGAGGGGGCGGGCGAGCGTGGACATGGGTCCAGCGTCGCCTCCGCACCCGGGTGGGGGCTTGAAGAAATCAGCTGACCTGAGCCCGTTTGTCCGGTGGGGGTCGCCACCCGGTGGCGATCAGCGCGTCGGTCGGAGTGATACCGATCAGGTCGCGGCAGGTGCGGGTGAGGTGGGCGCTGTCGGCGAACCCCGCCGCGTGCGCGGCCTCGGTCAAGGAACCGCCCTCACGGACCACCGCGAACCCCCGCTGAAGTCGGGTCCAACGCCGCCACGCCGCATACGGCAATCCGACCTCCGCGATGAACACATGCGACAAGCGGCTCGCCGAAATCCCCACGCAGGCGGCCAGGTCCACCAGCGTCGGCGGCCCACCCGGATAACTGCCCGCGATCCGCAGCGCATCGGCCACCACCGGATGGGAACGACGGTACTCGCCCGGCGGCCGCGGACCACGGCGATGTGTCGGTCGGCGGGGGTGGCGGCGCTGACCCAGCTGGCGGCCTGATCGGCGGGCAGCCCGGCCAGCCGGCGCAGCGCGGCGCGCGCGGTCGTGCTATCCGGATCGAGGAAGGCGACGAATCCACTGGTGTCGGCGTCGGCGTGGACCTCGTGACCGACGCCGGGCGGGATGATCGCGGCGTCGGCAACCGCGGTGCCACCGCCGCTGTCGGTGAGCGTGAGCCGGCCGCGGGCGACGAACAGGACCTGCACGGCGGCATGCGCATGCGCTCTCGCGTCGCCGATACGGCCGGTGAACGCCATCAACCCGGGGCTGAACACCACGCCACCGCGCCATCGAGACACCGCCGCGTTCTCCGGTGCCGGGGTCGATGACCGTGGCGGTGTGGTGGTCATGACCGCGAGCCCGCCAGCGCGGGCGAGGGCTTCGCGGTCGTGGCGGGGGCCGGGGCCAGGG
>NZ_JABLTE010000108.1 GCF_013315795.1 Nocardia barduliensis | reverse complement strand
CCCCACAACCGCGCCCGCACCCGCCGCCCGGCCCGACCGTGCGGCCAAGCCTCTGGCCTCGAGTGAACGGGCCGAAACATGGCCCTCCGCGCCCGTCAGCGATCATCTCCGACCTGCCCAGCAAGACCGGATCAGGAAGCTCCCAGCCGAGCCACCAACCGCGACGTTCACCACCCCACGCAGCCAGCACCCGGCCGAACTACCGGAGGTGTCCAGCGAAGGAGCCGAAGCACGCCCCGCCCCGCGCACGCCAGCGAAGTCTCTCATCTCCTGAGACCTGCAAGCCGAGCGTTTCCGGCCAATCCGCCGATCACAACGGCCACCACCCAACGCACCCAGCACCAGCCGAACTCCCGGTTTCGAGCGAAGAAGCCAGAGCACAGCCCCTCAGCGACCACCTCCCACCTGCCCAGCAAGACCGACCGAGCAAGCCGACCACTCCCAGCCAAGCCACCGATCACAACGACAATCGCCCAACGCACCCAGCACCAGCGCAACTCCCGGTTTCGAGCGAAGCGAGACCGAGCATCGCCGTTCGCGGCCCGGCTCGCGTTTGCGCGGCCGCCGCGCAAGCGACGAAGGAGCAAGCGGCGGCCGCGCAAACGCGAGCCACAAAGGGGCCGCGAACACGCCGCGACGAAGTCGCGGCAAATCAGACACCGAACAAGTCTTTATAGGCCGGGATACCCGCCACCGAGTGCGCCGAAAGGATCGCGTCCACGACGGCGCGCTCCACGCAGACGGCGGCGGCCGTGCAGATCTGGTCCAGGACGAGCAGATCGGCGGGGAAGGCGGGCGGCAGCGGTAGGTCACCGCCCTCCTCCGCTGTCCCGGTGGCCAGGGCGAAGAGGGTGTCCCCGTCCAGCGGCGAGTGCGCGGGCCGGATCGCCCTGGCCAACCCGTCGTGCGCGGCGACCGCGACCCGCCTGCATCCCGCCACATCGAGCGGGGCGTCCGTGGCCACGACGCCGATCGTGGTGTTGAGCACGGTGCCTTTCACCGGCAGTTCGTTCGCCGCCGCCAGTTGTTCCGGGGTCGGCGGCCGCAGCTCGAAGAACTCGGGTCCGTCGGTGCCGCACCCCCACGGCAACCCGGTGCGCGGGTCGAACACCGAGCCGACGGGATTCGCCACGATCAGCGCGGCGACGGTGATCCCGGCGGCCGCGCCTTCGCCCAGTGCGATGCTCGCGCTGCCCACCCCGCCTTTGATCGACCCCGCGCGGGCTCCGACGCCCGCCCCGACCGAACCGCGGGCGAAGTCGACGCCCGCCGCCGCGGCGGCCCGATAGCCGAATTCGGCGGTCGGACGGATGTCCCAGGCGCCGACCGGAAGATCGAAGATCACCGCGCCGGGGACGATGGGCACCACCCGGCTCGGGTCGGTCGGGTCCATCACGATGCCCGCCCCGTTCTCCTCCAGCCAGCGCATCACTCCGTCGGCCGCGGCGAGGCCGAAAGCGCTGCCGCCGGTGAGCAGGATCGCGTCGACCTGGCGAACGGTGTTCATCGGATCGAGCAGATCGGTCTCCCTGGTGCCCGGTCCGCCGCCGCGCACGTCGACCGCCGCCACCGCGCCGCCCGGCACCCGCACGACGGTGCATCCCGTCGCCGCCCCGGAGCCGAGCGTCGCGTCCGGGTCGAGGACGTGGTGCTGCCCGACCAGCACTCCGGGCACGTCGGTGATCGAATTACGTTCGCCCGGTGCGGCGTTCACCATCTCTACTCCTCACGGCGCGCAATCGCCGGTCGCTTTGCGCCGATCTTCGCAGCACGACCGGTCAGGGAGCCAGCGCCTGCAGCAACGAGTCCTGCATCCAGGTCAGCCAGTGGTACACGTCCAGGTGCGGAGCGCGCGGATCGTCGGGGTCGAGATGGTCGGGCGTGTCGGCGTCGATGTCCAGTACCGTGCCGAGCGCCAGCCGCACGTCGGTGAGCGCGGTCAACCAGGCGTCGGCCTGCTCGGGGGTGAGGACGATCTTGCCGCCCGCGCTCGGCACGGTGTCCAGCACCACCGAACCCGCCGCCAGCTTGGCGTCGATGATGTCGGGCTCGTGCAGGCCGCGCAGCGCGCTGTTGAGGTCGGCGCGTTCGGCGTCGGGCGAGCCGGGTTCGCTGCGGTGGAAGTCCGGGAGCAGCCTGCGCAGCCGCGGGTCCTCCGGCGGAACGGTGTTGCCGGAGCGCAGTCCGGTGAGGGCGGCCAAGTCGTCGTCGGGGGCGGATTCGGCGCGCTCGGTCAGCAGCCCGGAGACCGCACCGACCAGTGACCGAAGCACGTTGGCCTCACGTGCGTCCATTTCGGATCGCAGTTTGAGACCGCTCAGCGAGTTCTTCCTGCTCCACTTGCGCACGGCGTCAGGGTAGTCGCCCAGGTCAGTCGTCCCGCTGCATGGTGGCCCAGAGTCCCGCGGCGTGCAGCCGCTGGACATCGTGCTCCATCTTGTCCCGGGAACCGGACGAGACCACCGCCTTGCCCTCGTTGTGGACCTTCAGCATCAGTTCGGTCGCCTTCGCTTTGCTGTAGCCGAACAGCTTCTGGAAGATGTAGGTGACGTAGTGCATCAGATTGACCGGGTCGTCCCAGACGACGGTCACCCAGGGACGGTCCTCCGCCTCCAGGATCTCGGTGTATTCGACCGCTTCGGGTGTCGCCTGTGCCGCCGACAATGTCGCGTTCGCGGCGTCCACAACGACGTCACCCCGGACTGTGTTGCACAAGGCCATAGGGTCAAGGGTACGACTCGACTCCGGATAAACAACACCCACGCAGCCCCGATTCGCGATTCTCCGGTTCACCGGGCCGATGCCGGACGCCCTGAGCCGACCGTTCTGTCTACAGTGTCAGCGTGGACCTGCGCGACGGCGTCACCAGCACGGCGCTGCTGACCGACCAGTACGAACTGACCATGCTCGCGGCAGCGCTCGCCGACGGCTCGGCGCGTCGTCAGTGCACCTTCGAGGTGTTCGCTAGACGTTTGCCGAATGGTCGTCGCTATGGCGTCGTCGGTGGTACCGGCAGGCTGCTCGACGCGCTGCGGCAGTTCCGCTTCGACGAGGACGAACTGGCCGTCGCGGCCTCGTTCTCGGATCGGCGCACGCTCGACTGGCTGCGCGACTACCGGTTCACCGGCGATATCGACGGCTACGCCGAAGGCGAGCTGTACTTCCCCGGCTCACCGGTCCTCTCGGTGCGCGGCAGTTTCGCGGAATGCGTCGTGCTGGAGACGCTGATCCTGTCGATCCTCAACCATGACAGCGCGATCGCGGCCGCGGCGGCCCGGATGGTCAGCGCCGCTAGCGGCCGCCGGATGATCGAGATGGGCTCACGGCGCAGCCACGAGATGGCGGCCCCGGACTGCGCGCGCGCCGCCTATCTGGCCGGTTTCGACGCCACCTCGAACTTGGAGGCGGTGCGTCGCTACGGGATTCCGGGCGCGGGCACCAGCGCGCACGCGTTCGTCCTGCTGCACAGCGGCCCCGACGGCGCGCACGAGGCCGAAGCCTTCCGCAGCCAGGTCCAGACCCTCGGCGTGGGGACGACGCTGCTGGTGGACACCTTCGACATCACCAAGGGCGTCGCGACCGCCGTCGAGGTGGCGGGCACCCAGCTGGGCGGGGTGCGGATCGATTCCGGCGATCTCGGCGTCCTGGCCCGCCAGGTGCGCGACCAGCTCGACGCGCTCGGCGCCACCAAGACCCGCATCGTGGTCTCCGGCGACCTCGACGAGTACGCCATCGCCGCGCTGCGCGCCGAACCGGTCGACGTCTACGGCGTCGGCACGGCGCTGGTCACCGGCTCGGGCGCGCCGACCGCCGGGATGGTCTACAAGCTGGTCGAGGTCGAAGGGGTGCCGGTCGCCAAGCGCAGCAGTCACAAGCAGTCCCGCGGCGGCACGAAGAAGGTGGTCCGCTTGGCCCGCGACACCGGCACGATCGTGGAGGAGGTCGTCTACCCCGCGGCCGGGCCGGTGCCGCCCGGCAACGGTTTCCAGGCCAGGGACCCGCTCGTCCCGCTGATCCGCGCCGGTGAGCCGGTCGAGGACCTTCCCACACTCGCCGAGAGCCGCGATCTGGTGGCGCGGGGACTGATCAGCCTGCCGTGGGAGGGCCTCAAACTCTCGGCGGGCGAGCCCGCCGTGGTGACCACCTTCGTCTGAGGTCAGCGCCTGCGCTCGTCCACGCGGCACACCAGCAGCAGTCCGGTGGCGAACAGCAGCGCGAACACCACCCCGGTGATCCCGAACCAGATCCATGCCGCCGGTTCGGCCGGGCGCGAGCCCAGCAGGAAGAAGACCGCGAGGAACACGGTGGTGCCGATCGTCACGCTGCGGAACAGGCTGGCAGGGCTCATGCGTGGTCTCCATGGGGAAGCGGGCCGGGAGTCGAAGGGTGCACTCGGTAATCACCGTGCGGTGTGGGCGCGTTTACATAGGAGCGGTGAATTTTCGCGAGTCGGGTGAACCGAGCGTCCGATCGAGCGGCAGAATTCGGAGCAGACATTCGGCCATACGCGGGAGGTCGCCATGACCCGGGCACTGATCATCGTCGACGTCCAGAACGATTTCTGTGAGGGCGGTTCCCTCGCGGTCAGCGGAGGCGCCGCGGTGGCGGCCCGGATCAGCGAGCATCTCGCGACCGCGCACTACAGCGCGGTCGTCGCCACCCGCGATCACCACATCGATCCCGGTGCTCACTTCTCCGACGAGCCCGACTACATCGACAGCTGGCCCCCGCACTGCCGGGTCGGCACGCCGGGCGCGCAGTTCCACCCGGCCCTGACCACCGGGCCGATCCAGGAGGTCTTCTCCAAAGGCGCCTACTGCGCGGCCTATTCCGGGTTCGAGGGCACGACCGAGGACGGCACGGGGCTGGCCGACTGGCTGCACGACCGCGGGATCGAGGCCGTCGACGTGGTCGGCATCGCGACCGACCACTGTGTGCGCGCGA
The DNA here is from genome assembly GCF_013315795.1 of Nocardia barduliensis. Classification (GTDB taxonomy): domain Bacteria; phylum Actinomycetota; class Actinomycetes; order Mycobacteriales; family Mycobacteriaceae; genus Nocardia; species Nocardia barduliensis. The sequence continues at coordinate 19,521 of NZ_JABLTE010000108.1, read as the reverse complement.
CCGCCCTCGACGCGCGGATCGAGGGGTTCGACACCCGCGTCCTGCTCGATCTCACCGCCGGTGTCGCCGCCGACACCACCGCCGCCGCACTGGACCGCATGCGCGGTGCGGGCGTCGACCTGGAGGGGAGCATCAGCCGGTAGACCGTTCGGTCTCGGCGAGGGGTCTGCGGTGTCGGAGGCGCCGAGTAGGCTGCTCGCGTGCCCGAACTCCCGCCCGTTTCCGACCTTTTGGCCACCGCCGTGCAGGCGCTCGGCGGTAAGGAACGCGCCGGGCAGGTGACGATGGCCGCGGCGGTGGATCACGCGATCGACACCAAGGAGCATCTCGCGGTGCAGGCCGGGACGGGCACCGGCAAGTCGCTGGCCTATCTGGTGCCGAGCCTGCGCCACGCCGTGCGCACCGGCCGCACGGTGGTGGTCTCCACGGCGACGATCGCGCTGCAGCGTCAGCTGGTCGATCGCGATCTGCCCCGGCTGGCCGACGCGCTGAGCGCGCCGCTGGGGCGCACGCCGAAGTTCGCGATCCTCAAGGGCCGCAACAACTATCTGTGTTTGAACAAGATCAACAGCGCTGTTCCGGACGAGCCTGCCGAGGCGGAGCTGTTCGACGCGTTCGCGATCTCCCGCCTCGGGCGCGAAGTGCAACGGCTCAACGAATGGGCCTCCGACACCGAGACCGGCGACCGCGACGAACTCGCCCCCGGCGTCGGCGACCGCGCCTGGCGACAGGTCAGCGTGTCCTCGCGGGAGTGCCTGGGCAAGTCTCGCTGCTCGTTCGGCCAGGACTGCTTCGCCGAGCGGGCCAGGACCGAATCGGCGCAGGCCGACGTGGTGGTGACCAACCACGCGCTGCTCGCCATCGACGCGATCAGCGGCATCCAGGTGCTGCCCGAACACGACGTGGTGGTCATCGATGAGGCGCACGAACTGGTCGACCGGGTCACCGGTGTGGCCACCGCCGAGCTCGCCTCCGCCGCGATCAGCGCGGCCGCCCGCCGCTGCGCCAAACTCATCGATGAGCAGGAGGTGGATCGCCTGGAGGGCGCCGCGGAGGCATGGCACACCGTGCTCGACGAGCTGCCCGCCGGGCGCTGGGACACCCTGCCCGACGGCGTCGCCCCGGTGCTGGCCCTGATCCGCGACGCCGCGTGGAACGCGCGCACCGCCCTCGCGCCGCAGGGCTCCGCCACCGCACAGGGCGATCCGGAGAACTCCGCCGCCCGCACCATGGCGCTGGCCGCGATCGACGAGGTGCACGACAGCGCGGTCCGCGCGCTGACGGCGTTCGACGAGCCCGACCCGGCCGCCCGGCGCGACGTCATCTGGCTGGCCGCCGACGAGGTCCGCGGCGTCGTGCGCCGCTCGCTGCGGATGGCGCCGCTGTCGGTGGGCGGGCTGTTGCGCAGCAGGCTCTTCGGCACCGCCACCGTCGTGCTGACCTCGGCCACGTTGCAGATCGGCGGCTCGTTCGACGGGCTCGCGCTCACCTGGGGCCTGCCCGCGCAATCGGGCAACCGCACCGATCCGGCCACCGCGAACGGCGCGCAGGCGCCCTCCGACGCGGACACGGTGCGCTGGAGTTCGCTCGACGTCGGCTCGCCGTTCGACCACGCCAAGTCCGGCATCCTCTACGTCGCCAAGCACCTGCCCGCGCCGGGCCGGGACGGGCTCGCGCCCGCCTACCTGGACGAGATCGAGCGGCTGGTCACGGCGGCGGGCGGGCGCACCCTCGGCTTGTTCTCCTCGATGCGCGCGGCCCGCGCGGCCACCGAGGCGCTGCGCGACCGATTGTCCACCCCGGTGCTGTGCCAGGGTGACGACTCGACGGGAGCGCTGGTCCGGAAATTCGCCGACGACCCGGAGACGTCGCTGTTCGGCACGCTGTCGCTGTGGCAGGGCGTCGACGTGCCCGGACCGTCGCTGAGCCTGGTGATCCTCGACCGCATCCCGTTCCCCCGCCCGGACGACCCGCTGCTGGCGGCCCGGCAACGTGCCGTGGAGATGCGCGGCGGGAACGGGTTCATGACCGTGGCCGCCAGTCACGCGGCGCTACTGCTCGCCCAAGGGACCGGCCGGCTGTTGCGCAGCGTCGACGATCGCGGCGTGGTCGCCATCCTGGATTCCCGCCTCGCGACCGCCCGTTACGGCGGTTACCTGCGGGCGTCGCTGCCGCCGTACTGGGAGACCGCCGATCCGGAGGTCGTGGTCAAGGCACTGCGCCGGCTCGCCGCCGCCACGGTGTGATACCGAACACACCATCCGGCATCTACTTCCAGACGGAAGTACATTGTTGATCGGTACTTCGGTGTACCCCCAATTCCCGCACCGAACGTATCGGCCGGTCCCCGCGCCAAGCCCTGCACGCGGCGCGGGGCCACCACCGGGCCGCTCTCAGCCGCGCACGGCCACCGCGTCGACCTCGAACAGCATGCCGGGCAGCGCGAGCGCGGCCACGCCGGTCAACGTCTGCGCGGGCGGCCGCTCACCCCAGATCTGCGCGATCTTCTTGCCGAGCACGGCCAGCTTGTCCGGATCGTGGTCGACGATGTGCGTCCGCAACTGCGCGACGTCGGCGAAGTCCACTCCCGCCGACCGCAGGGCGATCGCGAGGTTGGCGAACGCCTTGTCCACCTGGACCGCGAAGTCCGTGCTGGTGGTATGTCCTTCGGCGTCCGAGTCGTACTGTCCCGCGATGAACACCAGCTCACCGCGCGCCACCGCCACGTGGCTGTAGCCGAACCCGGTCGGATCGTGCAGTTCACCGGGGTTGCTGATTTCGACGCTCATCGTTTCTCCTCGCTCGGTCTGCAAGTGCTGCAACACCACACCGACGATCCAGCAGTCCACGGTGTGACATGACGAAGAACGCAAACGACCGCGGCGCGGCGACCGAGGTCACCGCGCCGCGAATTCCGCCGTGCCGCAGGCTCAGAGCACCCACTTCAGGATCAGCGTCAGCACGCCCGTCACGATCGCGAGGATCAGCGCGCCCACACCCCACACGAATCCGCTGCGCTCCCACGGACGCCCGGCATCCAACGAGAACTTGCCAGGGCCGGTGAACGGCAGCGCCGCGCCGACCACGGCGAACAGCACCCCCATCTCGTAACCGCCGAACAGCCCCATGGACCAGGTCGCGTTGATCACGTTGATCATCGTGCCCAGCACGATCGCCCCGGCCAGTGGCGTCAGCAGGCCCAGCAGCAGGAGCAGGCCGCCGCCGAGTTCGGTCAGGCCCGCCAGGGTCCCGAACACCTTGCCGGGGTTGTAGCCCATCTGCTCGAAGCCGTCGGCGTTGGCCTGCAGGCCGGGGCCGCCCCACCAGCCGAAGAGCTTCTGCGCGCCGTGCGCCGCGAGCAAGCCGCCGAAGACGACTCGTACGAGCAGCAGGCCGATGTCGGCGGCGATGCCGTCGAGTTCGGTGGGGGTGTTGGTGCGTTCGAGTACGGATTTGATGGTCATGCTGATCCTCATCCCTGCAGTCGTTCCCCGAAGGGATCGTTAGTTCGGCGAAAAAGCGGACTACGGTCCGATTCTTTCATGTAGAACCGAACTGCCCAACCCTCGGTCCTATTCCACGGTTTGGCAATAAGGATGGTTCAGCGCGAAAGCGAGCGGAGAGTTACTCCGCGAGGAAGAAGAAGTAGCCGAAGAACACCAGCATCAGCACCCACATCGCCGGATGCACCTCTCGGATCCGGCCTTTCGCCGCCATGACGATCGGGTACAGCAGCATGCCCATGGCCAGGCCGTTGGCGATGGAGTACGTCAGCGGCATCATCACGACGGTGACGAACGCGGGCACCGAGTACTCCAACAGGTTCCAGTCGATCTGGCCGAGCGCGCGGGCCATCAGGATGCCGACCACGATGAGCGCGGGCGCGGTCACCTCTCCGGAGCCCGCGACCACCGCGAAGATCGGGTAGCAGAACATCGCGACGAGGAACCAGCCCGCCGTGCCGACCGCGGTGAGCCCGGTCCGGCCGCCGGCCGAGACGCCCGCCGTCGACTCCACATAGGCGGTCGTGGTCGAGGTCCCGATGACGGCGCCCGCCATGGTGCCCACCGAGTCCGCCGCCAGCGCGCTCGCGGCGCGGGGCAGCCTGCCGTCCTCGTCCAGCAGACCGGCCTGGTTCGCGACGCCGATCAGCGTGCCAGAGGCGTCGAAGAAGTCGACGAACAGCATGGTCAGCACCACCACGGCCAGCTGGCCGGTGAACGCGTCGGGCAGGTGGACGATCGCCTGACCGAAGGTCTGCTCTAGCCCTTTCGGCGCGGCGAACACGCCTTTTGGCAGGTCCACCAGACCGCTGACGATGCCGACGATCGTGGTGAGCATGATGCCGTAGAGCACCGCGCCGTGCCAGCCTCGCACCAGGAACACCACGGTCACCAGCAACCCGAACAGCGCGAGCAATGTGGTGCCCTTGGTGAAGTCGCCCAGCGTGACCAGCGTCGCTTCGCTGTTCACCACGATCCCGGCGTTCTTCAGGCCGAGGAACGCCACGAACAATCCGATCCCGGCCCCGACGGCGAGCTTCAGCTGCATCGGGATGGCATCGAGAATGCGTTCGCGGATCTTCGTCACCGCGAGAACGAAGAAGATCACGCCGGACAGGAACGTGCCCGACAGCGCGACCTCCCACGGAATCCCCATCTCGAGCACCACCGTGTACGCGAAGAACGCGTTGAGGCCCATGCCCGGCGCGAGCGCGATCGGATATCGGGCCCACAGCCCCATGACCAGCGTGCCGAACACCGCGGCGACGGCGGTGGCGGTGAACACCGCCTGCATGGGAATGCCCTTGTCGCCCAGCGCTCCCTGGTCGCCGAGCACCGCGGGGTTGACCGCGAGCACATACGACATGGCGAGGAAGGTGACCGTGCCCGCCATGAGTTCGCGCTTGACGGTCGAGCCGGTCGACCGGACCCCGAAGTACCCGTCGAGGCGTCCTCGGGTCCGGTGCAGAACGTCGGTGACCATGGGTGACTCCAGTCGAGAACGATTCGGGCGTGCCATGGCACGGTAGCCGACGGTTCACTGCCCGGGGCAACTCACGACGGCGCCACCGTGACCAGCGCCACCGGCCTCAGGCGCTCGGCGCGGAGACCAGGCCCAGCTCGGCGTCGGAGGCCAGCAGATCGTGGTGCGGCAGCACGCGCACGGTGTAGCCGACCGCGCCGGAGAGCGGGACCGGGGTGTCCACGGTGAACAACTCCGCGCCGCCGTCCGACCCGCTGTGCGTCATCGGGACGGTCGTGGTGTCGGACAGGTCGTCGGTCGCCGAAACCCGCCCGAGCACCGCCTGCACCACCACGTCCGACACGCTCAGTCCGCCCAGCTCGACCCGGGCGGCCAGCGACAGCCGCGCACCGATGACCGGCGTGTCCGGCAGGCCCGCGCTGTCCACCTGGATCACCTTGACCGAAGGCCACGCCGACTCCACCCGGTGGCGGTACTCGGCGATGGCCCGCGCGACCGCGAAATCGTCGGCCGTCGCCCGCTGAAACGCCGCGGCGGCGGGAGCGTAGTACTCCACCGCGTAGTCGCGGACCATGCGGGAAGCCAGGACCTGCGGTCCCAAGGTCTGCAAAGTGTGGCGAACCATCTCGACCCAGCGCACCGGCAGCCCGGAGGCGTCGCGCTCGTAGAAGCGCGGCGCGACCGCGCGCTCGAACAGGTCGTAGAGCGCGGTCGCCTCCAGGTCGTCGCGGCGGTGCTCGTCGCGGACGCCCGCCGCGGTCGGAATCGCCCATCCGTTCTCGCCGTCGTACATCTCGTCCCACCAGCCGTCCCGGATGGACAGGTTGAGTCCACCGTTGAGCGCGGATTTCATGCCGGAGGTGCCGCACGCTTCCAACGGGCGCAGCGGGTTGTTCAGCCAGACGTCGCAACCCCAGTACAGGTAGCGCGCCATCGACATGTCGTAGTCGGGCAGGAAGACGATCCGGTGCCGCACCTCGGGATCGTCGGCGAAGCGGACCACCTGCTGGATGAGCGCCTTGCCCCCGTCGTCGGCGGGGTGGCTCTTGCCCGCGACCACCAGCTGCATCGGCCGCCGCGGGTCCAGCAGCAGGGCGCGCAGCCGCTGCGGGTCGCGCAGCATGAGGGTGAGGCGCTTGTAGGTCGGCACCCGGCGGGCGAACCCGACGGTCAGGACGTTCGGGTCGAAGACGCCGTTCACCCAGCCGAGTTCGGCTTCCGCGGCGCCACGCTCCAGCCAGGAAGCGCGCACCCTGCGGCGCACCTCCTCGACCAGAATGCCGCGCAGGATATTCCGGGTCGACCACAGCTCGGTGAGGTCGACGTCGCGCAGCCGTTCCCAGCCGCGTGCCTCCTCGACCAATTCCGCGCCGATGTGCTCGCGCGCCTTGTCCACCCATTCCCGCGCGGCCCAGGTGGTGGCGTGCACACCGTTGGTGACCGAACCGATCGGGACCTCCGCCGGGTCGAAGCCCGGCCACAGCGAGGCGAACATGGACCGGCTCACCTCACCGTGCAGCTTCGACACGCCGTTGGCGCGCTGCGCGAGCCGCAGACCCATGTGCGCCATATTGAAGACGGACGGGTCGGCTTCCCGACCGAGCGCCACGATCCGGTCCACGGAAAGCCCGGGCAGCAGGGCGGATTCGGACTCGCCGTGCGCACCGCCGAAATAGCGCCGCACCATCGGCATCGGGAACCGATCGATGCCGGCCGGGACGGGCGTGTGCGTGGTGAACACCGTGCCCGCTCGCACGGCGGCCAGTGCGGCATCGAAATCCGCTCCGCCCGCGACGAATTCGCGAATCCGCTCGACGCCGAGGAACCCCGCGTGACCTTCGTTCATGTGGAATACGTCGGGGTCGGGCAGGCCGGCCGACGCCGTGTACGCGCGCACCGCGCGCACTCCGCCGATGCCGGCCAGGATCTCCTGACGGATGCGATGCTCCTGGTCGCCGCCGTAGAGCCGGTCGGTGACCGCGCGCAACTCCGGATCGTTCTCGGCGATGTCCGAGTCGAGCAGCAGCAGCGGAACCCGGCCGACCTGCGCGATCCACACCCGCGCCCGCAGCACCCTGCGATCGGGCATGGCGACGTGGATCAGCACCGGCGAGCCGTCGGAGGTGAGCGCCCGCAGTGGAAGGCCCTGCGGGTCCAGCGCCGGATAGTGCTCGGCCTGCCAGCCATCCGCCGTCAGCGACTGCCGGAAGTAACCCGAGCGGTACAGCAGGCCCACCCCGATCAGCGGCAGCCCCAGGTCGGAGGCGGCCTTCAGATGGTCACCGGCCAGGATGCCCAGACCACCCGAGTAGTTCGGCAGCACCTCGGTGACGCCGAACTCCATCGAGAAGTAGGCGATGCCGCGCACCCCCTCCTCCCCGGCCCTGCGCTGGAACCAGCCCGGCGCCGACAGGTAATCGCGCAGGTCCGCCGCCGCCGCGTCGACCCGAGCGAGGTAGCCCGGATCGGCGGCCAGTTCGTCCAGCCGCGCGGCGGGCACCTCGCCGAGCATCCGGACCGGATCGTGGCCCATCTCCTGCCACCGTCGCGGATCCAGCGCGGCGAACAGGTCCTGCGTCGGCGGGTGCCACGACCACCGCAGATTCGTGGCGAGCTCACCAAGGGCCGCCAGACGCTCGGGCAGATGGGCACGGACGGTGAATCGACGCAATGCCTTCATTCGGTAGAACCTACACGGGCGCCACCGTGCGCGCCCGGCCCTACCACGACCCGGAACAAGCTTCCGACCAGCGTGTTTCGTAATCACGCGGGTCAGCGAACGCGGCGCGGCCGATCTTGCGTAGCGCTGTCTACCGTCACGGAACGGCCACGGCACGCGCTGGAAACCCCCGTGCCCGCTACCCGATCGAGACCCCCGCTCGCTTGTGAACTCCCGAACGCGGGGCAAACCCACAAGCTGTGCGGACCAACCGGCCGCACCAACCGAATCAGTACGGGAGTGATCGAGATGTGGAAGATTGCACACCCAAATCGCGCCCGCGATTTGCGCTGGTCGCGCGCTGGGTCGGCGATGACGGGGTTCGTAGCTTGCACGGCGGCGCTCGTTCTCGTCGCACCGGCCGCCGGGGCCGCGGTCACCACGGCGACGGCGACTGCGCAAGGGATGAGTTTCGGCTTCGGTAACTACGGAACCAACTGCCAATACCGTGTGACGGCCACGGTGGACAACGCCTCGTCCGACCCCGTGCAATTCACCGACAGCGCGTCCGGAACCTTCACCCCGAACCCGGCGCCCGTGGTCGGCAACCAGGCCACCACCACGTGGGTACCGGACGCGACCGGCTCGCACACCATCTCCGCGACGCACGGCGCCGGTCCCGCCTGGACCTCGCCGGCGATGACGGTGGGCAACGGGATCAACCTCGGCGTCGGATGTGTTGTGCTGCCGTAAGCACCGAGCCGACGGCGCTTCGACCGCCGGAATGAACGCCCGGTCGGCCACGCGTCGATCCCCGGCCGTAGCCGTCCGGGCCTCCGGCTCCCGCATTCCCCCCCAGCACCACGAACAGCCCGGCTCAGCCACCGACGCGGCGGATCGCGGCGGCGAACGAAAAGCTCGCCGATCCGGTCCGCACGCCCGGCTACCGGTAGGTTGGTCCCGTGACCGGCCGCATCGCTATCGATGACACTGCCCCGTCCATCCCCGGCGGCCGGCCCGCCAAAGCGGTGGTCGGCGAGGTTTTCCCCGTGCGCACCGTGGTGTGGCGCGAGGGGCACGACGCGGTCGCCGCCACGCTGGTCGTCCGCGCGCCAGGGGCGTCGCGCCCGCTGCGCGTCCGGATGACGCCGGACTACGAACCCGACGTCTTCAACGCGATCTTCACCCCGAACGTGCCGGGGACGTGGACCTACCGCATCGAAGGCTGGAGCGACCCGATCCAGACCTGGCGATCGGCGGTCGAAGCGAAGCTGGCCGTCGGCCAGAGCGCCGCCGATCTGGCCAACGACTTGGAATTGGGCGCCCGCCTGTTCGAACGCGCGGCCCAGGCTGTCCCGAAGCGGCAGTTCGAGCGCTTACGCGCGGTCGCGGCCGCCCTGCGTAGCGACGACCAACTGCCCGCGCGGGTGGCCCCGGCCTTCACCGAGGACGTCGCCGAGATCCTGCGCGCCACGCCGCTGCGCGACCTGGTCACCCGAGGGCCGCAGCACACCGTCCTGGTCGAGCGGCACCGCGCGCTCTACGGCTCCTGGTACGAGTTCTTCCCACGCTCGACCGGCGGACGCGACGCCACCGGCAAGCCGGTCCACGGCACCTTCGCCACGGCGGCCGAAGAACTTCCGCGCATCGCGGGCATGGGCTTCGACGTGGTGTACCTGCCACCCATCCACCCGATCGGCGAGGTCAACCGCAAGGGCCGCAACAACGCGCTCACCGCAGAGCTGGGCGACGTCGGCTCGCCATGGGCAATCGGCTCGAGACACGGCGGTCACGATGCCGTGCACCCGGACCTGGGCACCGACGCCGACTTCGCCGAGTTCGTCGCGGCGGCACGGCGGCACGGCCTCGAGGTGGCGCTCGACCTCGCCTTGCAATGCGCGCCGGATCATCCCTGGGTGCGCGCGCACCCCGAATGGTTCACCACCCTGCCCGACGGCACCATCGCCTACGCGGAGAATCCGCCGAAGAAGTACCAGGACATCTATCCGGTCAACTTCGACAACGACCCGGACGGCCTCTACGCCGAGGTGCTGCGGGTGGTCCGGCACTGGATCGGTTCGGGCGTCACGATCTTCCGCGTCGACAATCCGCACACCAAGCCCGCCGACTTCTGGGAGTGGCTGATCGCGAACGTGCGGCGCACCGACCCGGACGTCATCTTCCTGTCCGAGGCGTTCACCCGCCCGGCCCGGCTCTACGGGCTGGCCCGGCGCGGATTCAGCCAGTCCTACACCTATTTCACCTGGCGCGTGGCCAAGTGGGAGCTGACCGAGTTCGGCAACGAACTGGCCGCCAAGGCCGACGAGGCCCGCCCGAACCTCTTCGTGAACACCCCGGACATCCTGCACGAGTCCCTCCAGCACGGTGGACCCGGCATGTTCGCCATTCGCGCCGTCCTGGCCGCCACCCTGGCCCCGACCTGGGGCGTCTACTCCGGTTTCGAACTGTTCGAGCATCAGGCGGTGCGTCCGGACAGCGAGGAGTACCTCGACTCGGAGAAGTACGAGCTGCGCCCGCGCCCGTTCGCCGAGGCGCTCGCCCGCGGCGAATCGCTGGAGCCCTGGCTCACCAGGCTCAACGAGATCCGCCGGGCGCACCCGGCCTTGCAACAGCTGCGCTGCCTGCATTTCCACCACGTGGACAACGACGCGCTGCTCGCCTATTCCAAGATCGACCCCGCCGGGGGCGACGCCGTGCTGGTCGTGGTGAACCTCAACCCGTTCGGCGCCGAGTGGGGCATGCTCTCGCTCGACCTGCCCGCGATCGGCCGCGAGTGGCACGACCATCCGGTGGTGTACGACGAGATCAGCGGCGAGGAATACCACTGGGCGCAGACCAATTACGTCCGGCTGGACCCCGCGCGTGCCGTCGCGCACATCATCACCCTGCCTCCGGTGTCGCAGCAGGCTCGCACGGAGCTGGCCTACCGCAGGACGCTGCGATGAAGCGGCGCGACCTCATGCTGCTCGCGGCGGGCACCCACGTCGACCCGCACACCGTGCTCGGCGCGCACCCCCATCCCGACGGCACCGCCGTCCGGGTGCTGCGCCCGCACGCGGAAACCGTGTCGGTGCGCGTCGGCGGCGTCGACCACGCGCTGAAGTCCGTAGGTCACGGCGTGTTCGCGGCGGTGCTGCCCTACCCGGAGATCATGGACTATCGCGTCGTCACCACCTATCCCGGCGGCCAGACGATCATCGGCGCCGACGGCTACCGCTTCCTGCCCACGCTCGGCCCGCTCGACCTGCACCTCATCGGCGAAGGCAGGCACGAACGCCTGTGGGAAGTGCTCGGCGCGCACCCACGCCGCTACACCACCCTCGACGGCGAGGTGACGGGCACGTCGTTCGCGGTGTGGGCGCCCAACGCGCGCGGCGTCACCGTGATCGGCGATTTCGACGGCTGGAGCGGCAACACCGCGCCGATGCGCGCGCTCGGATCGTCCGGGGTCTGGGAGGTCTTCGTCCCGGATGTCGGGCCGGGTGCCAAATACAAGTACCGCGTGCACGGCGCCGACGGACGGACCGTCGACCACGCCGACCCGCTGGCTTTCGCCACCGAACACCCGCCTGCGACCGCCTCGGTGGTCACCGAGAGTCATCATGTCTGGCAGGACAACGCCTGGCTCGAACGGCGCGCGGGCACCGACCCGACCCGCGCCCCGATGAGCGTCTACGAGGTGCATCTCGGGTCCTGGCGGCCCGGCCTCGGCTACCGCGAGCTGGCCGAGCAGCTCGCGGAATACGTCCAGGGCGCCGGATACACCCACATCGAGTTGCTCCCCATCGCCGAGCATCCGTTCGGCGGCTCGTGGGGATACCAGGTCACCTCCTACTACGCGCCCACGGCGCGCTTCGGTTCCCCGGACGACTTCCGCGCCTTCGTCGACCGCATGCACGCGGCGGGCATCGGCGTCCTGCTGGACTGGGTTCCTGCGCATTTCCCGCGCGACGAATGGGCGCTGGCCCGTTTCGACGGCACACCGCTCTACGAGCACGCCGACCCGCGCCGCGGCGAGCAACTCGACTGGGGCACCTACGTGTTCGACTTCGGCAGGCACGAAGTGCGCAATTTCCTCGTCGCCAACGCGCGGTACTGGGTCGAGGAATTCCACATCGACGGTCTACGCGTCGACGCGGTCGCCTCCATGCTCTATCTCGACTACTCCCGCGCCGACGGCGAGTGGGAGCCCAACGTGCACGGCGGACGGGAGAACCTGGAAGCGGTCGACTTCCTGCAGGACCTCAACGAGACCCTGCACCGCCACCATCCCGGCGTCGTGACGATCGCCGAGGAGTCCACCACCTGGCCCGGCGTCACCCGCGGCACCGACGTCGGCGGTCTCGGCTTCACCATGAAGTGGAACATGGGCTGGATGCACGACACCCTCGGGTTCCTCGGCCGCGACCCGGTGCACCGCTCCTGGCACCACAACGAGATCACCTTTTCCCTTGTGTACGCCTGGAGCGAGAACTATGTCCTGCCGATCAGCCATGACGAGGTCGTACACGGCAAAGGCACGCTCTGGACCAGGATGCCGGGTGACGATTTCGCCAAAGCCGCGGGCGTGCGCGCGCTGCTGGCCTACATGTGGGCCCACCCGGGAAAACAGCTGCTGTTCATGGGCCAGGATTTCGGCCAGTTCCGGGAATGGTCACACGATCGCGGCCTGGACTGGCACGAACGGGACAACCCCCTGCACGAGGGCATCAGCACACTCGTGCGCGACCTGAACGCGGTCTACCGCGCCCACACCGCCCTGTGGAGCCAGGACACCACTCCGGGCGGCTATGCCTGGATCGAGGCGGACGACCGCGCGAACAACGTGCTGGCGTTCCTGCGCCACGGCTCCGACGGCTCCGTGGTGGCCTGCGTCTACAACTTCTCCGGGTCGGCACACGAGGGATACCGGGTCGGCCTGCCGCACGCGGGCCGCTGGCTCGAGATCCTCAACACCGACGCCGCGGACTACGGCGGCTCCGGCCTGGGCAATCTCGGCGAGGTGCTCGCGACCGACGAGCCCTGGCACGACCGTCCCGCCTCGGCCCCGGTCACCCTGGCGCCGCACAGCGCGGTCTGGCTGCGTCCCGCCTAGCGGCTCGACAACCGCTCAGCGCCCGGTACATCGCGAACGGGCCGGCCCGCGGAGCACCCTGCACGCCTGCCGGGGTTAGGGCGACGCGCCGATGCCGCCGTCCTGCTCCGCGCCCCGCTCCCGGTACCCGCCTTACGGCCCGGCGCTGGTTCCGACCGGCGCCCACCTCGGCACGGCGGCGACAAACTTGCCACACATCCCCCGCCGCCGGAACACCATGTACCAGGACGCTGCGTCAGTTCGGCGAACTCAGTACAGCGCTGCGGCCAGCTTGCGGCGCGCGGCCACGACGAACGGCTCCGCCTGATCGAACAATTCGAACAACTCCAGCAGGCGTGTGCGCGCCTTGGTGCGCTCGTCGCCGGACGTGCGCTTGACGACGCCGATCAGCCGGTCGAAGGCCGCTTCGGGCCGCTGCTGGAACAGTTCGAGGTCGGCGGCATCGATCGCGGCGTCGACATTCGACGGGTCGGCGTCGGCGACGGCGATGGCCGACTCCGGCAGCTCCTGCGCCCGCGCGAGGAACCGCAGCTGGCGCAGCGCGCCCTTGGCCTCCTCGTTCGCCGGTTCGGCGTCGAGAATCGCTTGGTAGGCGGCCTCGGCGCCGGCCAGGTCACCCTGCTCCAGCGCCGCCTCGGCCGCCGCGAAACGCGGGTCCTCGGCAGGCTGCTGCGGCTGCCCGTCGCCCTCCAGCTTCCCCGCCACCGCGTCGACCACCGCGTTCAGCCACTGCCGCACCTGCGGCTCCGGCTGCGCTCCCTCGAAATCGGCAAGCGGCTGCCCGGCCGCGATCGCGATCACGGTCGGAATGCCCTGCACCCGCAGCGCCTGCGCGATCCGCATGTTGGCCTCGGCCTCGACGGTGGCCAGGTCCCAGGCGCCGCCATCGGCGGCCACCAGGCGTTCCAGCGTCCGGACCAGTTCGATGCTGCCCGGGCTGCGCTGCGAATACAGCACCACCACCACGGGCACTTGCATCGAACGGCGCAGGACCCTGGTCTCGAAATCCGCCTCCGACACCGCATGGTCGCCGCCGGCCGCTCCGCCCGCACTCCCTGCGGGCTGCTTCAGGCTGGACAGATCGACCGCCCCGGACATGGCGGCGGCGACAGCGGGCGAAGGACGGCGTGCGGCTGGTCGATTCACGACTTCCAGTTTGTCACGAGGTGGCGGATGCGGGCGCCCCGGACTCGGCCGAACCGGCGGCGCTGAGCTCACCGAGCTGACCCGTGCGCACCGCCCAGACCTCGAACAGCACGGTGCAGAACGGCGGGATGCTCGACAGCAGCGCGAGAACGGTGGTCTTCACGTTCCAGCCCAGCTCGCGCGCCGCCACGATCGCACTGATCACGAACAGCACGAACACGATGCCGTGCGTCATGCCGAACACCTTCACCGGCCACAGCACCGGCTCGGGAATCCGCTTGAACACCATGCCGATGATCAGCAGAAACCACGAGACCGCCTCGAGCACCGCGATGAAACGAAACCGCTTGGCCACCGTGCTGAGGTCGAAGACATTGCCCATGCGCCCCATTGTGCCGGATGCACTACACACTGTCGTAGTGAGTTGTGTCGCTGTGTTGGATTTGCCGCGCCTTCGCGCGGCGGGTTCGCGGCCCCTTCGTGGCTCGCGTTTGCGCGGCCGCCGCTTGCTCCTTCGTCGCTTGCGCGGCGGCCGCGCAAACGCGAGCCGGGCCGCGAACGGCGCATGCTCGGTCTCGCTTCGCTCGAAAGTCGTGGATGAGGTGCGCTGGCGCGTAGGCATCGGCGCTGGGGACAGCGTGCACGCCCTTTGGGCGGGGTGAGCACTGGCGGTTTACCGGCATTCATGGTCATGGCCGCTCGAACCTCACCCGGACCACAACGGCAGACACTCGGTCACGTTGCGCCCGCAACCGGTGCTTGTGATGCGCCAAGCGCAAGAATGGCACTTGCGACCTCCACGCCGCTCCACGAGCTGACCATGCACATCCACCAGCACTCATTGCCCATCGCTCCTCGAACCCGAGTCAGATCCCCAACGGCGGATGCTCGGCCTTGCTTCGCTCGGAACGTGGGCTGGGGTGTGCTGGGTACGGGGGCGGTCGAACGCAGGACATCGCGCGCGTGGCTCCGGTCGGTGAGTCCGCCCGACGGTGCAACGCGGCGGCTGCTCGACGCGGGCAGAGGCTGGAACGGACCTTGGTCGGTTCGGCGGCGCTCAGAGCCGTGGTCGAGCCGGTCTCGTCGTGCGGATGGGGTCCTGCGCACAGGTGCACGGTCTACCGGAACGTCGTTCCGTGGGTCTGGCCCGAACGACCGATGGCCGCCCCATCGGGACGGCCATGGTGTTCAGCGGGGTTGTCACCCGCGAACGTCAAACGCGGACGATGAGCGCGTCACCCTGGCCGCCGCCACCGCAGAGCGCGGCCGCGCCGACGCCCCCGCCGCGGCGCTTCAGCTCGAGCACCAGGTGCAGCAGGATGCGGGCGCCGGACATGCCCAGCGGGTGGCCGATGGCGATGGCGCCGCCGTTGACGTTCACCTTCTCCGGGTCGATGCCCAGCTTGCGGGTGGATGCGATGCCGACCGCGGCGAACGCCTCGTTGATCTCCACCAGGTCCAGATCCGCGGGCGAGATGCCCTCGCGCGCGCAGGCTTTCGCGATCGCGGCGGCGGGCTGGTCCTGCAGCGTCGAGTCCGGGCCCGCGACCACGCCAGCCGCGCCGATCTCGGCGATCCAGCTCAGCCCGAGCGCCTGCGCCTTCTGCTTGCTCATCACCACGACCGCCGCTGCGCCGTCGGAGATCTGCGAGGCGGTGCCCGCGGTGATGGTGCCGTCCTTGCGGAAGGCCGGGCGCAGCTTGGCCAGCGACTCCGCCGTGGTGTCGGCGCGAATGCCCTCGTCCGTGGTCACCAGCACCGGATCGCCCTTGCGCTGCGGCACCGCGACCGGGACCACCTCGTCGTCGAAGACGCCGTTCTTCCAGGCCGCCGCCGCGCGCTGGTGCGAGGCCGCCGCGAAGGCGTCCTGGTCGGCCCGGCTGATCCGGTCGGTCTCGTTGCGCTGCTCGGTGAGCGCGCCCATGGCCTGGTCGGTGAAGATGTCGTGCAGGCCGTCGTAGGCCATGTGGTCGCGCAGGGTCACATCGCCGTACTTGAAGCCTTCCCTGCTCTTCTCGAGCAGGTGCGGCGCCTGGCTCATCGACTCCTGGCCGCCCGCGACGACGATCTCGTACTCGCCGGCCCGGATCAGCTGGTCGGCCAGGGCGATCGCGTTGATGCCGGACAGGCAGACCTTGTTCAACGTCAGCGCGGGCACGTCCATCGGGATGCCCGCCGCCACCGCGGCCTGCCGGGCCGGGATCTGCCCCGCGCCCGCGGTGAGCACCTGGCCCATGATCACGTAGTCGACCTGGTCGGGCGCGACACCGCCCTTCTCCAGCGCCGCCTTGATGGCGAACCCGCCGAGGTCGGAGCCGCTGAAGTCCTTCAGACCCCCGAGCAGCCTGCCGACCGGGGTACGCGCACCGGAGACGATCACGGAAGTGGTCACGACGAGCCTCGCATTCGTAGATCGGACCCGCCCGCGCCCCTGGCGGGGTTGGCGCGAGAGCAGGTGTTCTACTCAACGGTAGCGGGTGCGGCCCGCGCACCCCGTGCCAGGTCGCGCTACTTTCGAATGGTGAGCAACGTTATCGAACAGTCATCGTTCATCCCCGCGGACTACGTGACCGCGGTCGACCACGTCGGCATCGCGGTGCCGGACCTCGACGCCGCGGTGGCCTGGTACGCCGAGAACCTCGGCATGATCGAGACCCATCGGGAGGTCAACGAGGCCCAGGGCGTGCACGAGGCGATGCTGTCGCTGCCCGGCGCCCCGGATCGCGCCACCGCCCTGCAGTTGCTGGCCCCGCTCAACGCGGACTCGACCATCGCGAAGTTCATCGACCGCAGCGGCCCCGGCTTGCAGCAACTGGCCTACCGGGTGACCGACATCGAGGCCGTCTCCGCGTACCTGCGCGGCAAGGGTCTGCGTTTGCTGTACGACGCTCCGCGGCATGGAACGGCGGATTCCCGCATCAATTTCATCCACCCGAAGGATGCTGGAGGTGTGCTGATCGAGTTGGTCGAACCGAACGCTCATGTTACGCACTAGTATCGACGTCAAGTCGGGAAAACTCGTTGGAATGACATTCGCAGTCGAGTCACCATCGGCTGTCTTCAGGCTGTAGTTTGTGTGCCATGTCGTCACCCGAGTCCGATCGCAATCGCTTCGTTGCACTGCCCTTCACCGTTGTGCGCAAGGGTTATGCGCAAGACGAGGTGCGTAATTACTTCGACCGCTTCGACGCGGAACTGAGAGTCACCGCCACCGACCGCGACGCGGCCGCGGCACAAGCACGTAACCTCGCGAGCCAGCTGGAAGACGCGCGCGACGAGATCGACGAACTCCGCAAGGAGGTCGACCGACTCTCGGTGCCGCCGACCACCGCGGAAGGCATGTCCGACCGTATCTCCCGCATGCTCCGTCTCGCCTCCGACGAGGCGTCCGAGGTCCGTGCCCTGGCCCAGGCCGAGGCAGCGGAGATGGTGTCGATCGCCGAGCAGCAGGCCACCGAGATGCGTGGCAAGTACGAGTCGCTGCTCGCGGAGACCAAGGAGAAGCGCGAGGCGCTCGAGATCGAGTTCGAGCAGACCCTCGCGAACGCACGCACCGAGTCCGCCAAGATCATCGAGGCCGCCCAGGCCGAGGCCGACCGCATCGCGAAGGAAGCCGACGCGAAGCGCAAGGCCACCCAGCAGGACTTCGAGGCCACCATGGCCGAGCGTCGCACCAAGCTCACCCGCGCCATGGAGGAGCTGGAGGCCACCAGCCGCGCCGAGGCCGCCCAGCGGATCAAGGACGCGACCGACGAGGCCAACCGTCTCATCACCTCCGCCACCCAGACCTCCGAGCGCAAGATCGCGCACGCGAAGGAACTGGCCGAGGAGATGCGGGTGCTGCGCGGCCGCGTGCTCGCCCAGCTGCTCGGTATCCGCGGTCAGCTCGACTCGGTGCCCGCGATGCTCGCCGCGGTCAACCGCGAAAGCGAACTGCTCGACGGTGTTCCCGACCAGCGCAAGTCGATCGGCGGCAACACCAAGTCGGTCACGGGTTCGCGCCAGAAGGCGATCCCCGAGGTCGCCACCGAGGACGAGGACATCGACTCGGACGAGCGCGAGAGCGCCGACATCAGCAACTGACGTCGGGTCAACGGCGACAGCAGCAGTAGCAACCGAATTCACCGAAGGCCGCCCCTTACCAGGGCGGCCTTCCCTAATTCCGCACCCAGTAGACCCATGGCCCTGGCGACACCGCTCCAGCCTCGCCGCACACGTCGCCGGGTAGTTGTCCCCAGCGTCCGGACGTTCCTTGCTCGTTCGCCCGCGGGCTGCCCACAATCACTCGATCCAGCGCAGAGGTAGTCGACCGCGCCATCGTTGAGGCATCGCGGTGTCCGCTGGATGCCTCAGGACCACCGACGGGTGATCCGGCGCGTCTGACGCCCGTTCCAGCAGCCGCGATGCCAGTGTCTGCGGTCGTCTTCGCCACCGTGAGCGGGCCACGCGACCACGTGGGCGACCCCGGGTGGGATCTCGTGGTCACATCCCGGGCAGCGGTAGGTCTTGATCGCGCGGGCGCCGGGAATGGTGCGCACCACGTACGTCTCGTCACCGTCCGGACCCGACTCGGTCCGTCCGAAGACGTCGCCCAGTGGCGCGCCACCGGCCCGCGGGCGCTCGGCGTAGCGATCCGAACGCGGTTTCCGGCGAGGCATGCGACAAGGGTATTACTCGCTCCCGCGAGCCCCGCACGACCCTGAGGTCAGAACAGGCGGAATTCGTTGCTCTCCGTGCCGCGCAGGGCGTCGTAATCGAGTGTGAGACACCGGATGCCGCGATCCTCGGCGAGCGTGCGCGCCTGCGGCTTGATCTGCTGGGCGGCGAAGACACCGACCACCGGAGCCAGCAGCGGATCGCGGTTGAGCAACTCCAGGTACCGGGTGAGCTGTTCGACGCCGTCGATCTCACCGCGCCGTTTGATCTCGACCGCCACCGTGCCACCGTCGGCATCCCGGCACAGCAGATCCACCGGCCCGATCGCGGTCATGTACTCACGACGGATGAGCGTGAACCCCGCGCCGAGGGTGTGTACGTGCTCGGCGAGCAACTCTTGGAGGTGGGCCTCCACTCCGTCCTTCACCAGGCCCGGGTCCACGCCGAGCTCATGGGAGGAATCGTGCTCGATGTCCTCGATGGTGATGCGGAGTTCTTCGCCTGCCTTGTTGGTGACGACCCACAGCGCCTTCGCACCGTCCGGCAGCTGCGCGTCGCCGTTGCGTTCCTCCAGCCGGCAGGGCGGGCTCATCCAGTTCAGCGGCTTGTACGAGCCGCCGTCGGAGTGCACGAGCACCGAGCCGTCCGCTTTCATCAGCAGTAGCCTGCGGGCCATCGGCAGATGGGCGGTGAGTCGCCCCACGTAGTCGACCTGACAGCGAGCAATCACTAGGCGCACCCAAGCACTGTAGGCGAGGGCTTCGTGGCGGCTGTCGTCAGCCCACCCGTGGAATGCCGAAAGGCCCCCGACTATGTCGAGGGCCTTTCGTGAAGGATGTTCCGGCGGTGTCCTACTCTCCCACACCCTGTCGAGTGCAGTACCATCGGCGCTGGCAGGCTTAGCTTCCGGGTTCGGAATGGGACCGGGCGTTTCCCTACCGCTATGGCCGCCGTAACT
>NZ_JABLTE010000107.1 GCF_013315795.1 Nocardia barduliensis | reverse complement strand
GCGTTCGGGTTGAGCCAACAGCACTCCCTACCCATCAGCGCGATCCGTCCACTACCTACCGCGCGCACCCGAGAGCGAGTTCCCGCCACTACGCGCCCAGCCCACCCCAACCACGACTTTCGAGCGAAGCGAGACCGAGCATGCGCCGTTCGCGGCCCGGCTCGCGTCCGAGTGACCGCCGCGCAAGCGACGAAGGAGCAAGCGGCGGTCACTCGGACGCGAGCCACAAGGGGGCCGCGAACACCCAGCGCCGCAGGCGCTGGAAATCAAACAGAGCGCCGAGCGAAGTGGGGGGCGTGTTCTGGTAAGACCCCCCGTGCGAGCAGGAACGGGGGGACGCTGCGGAGGACGGGCATGCGGCGCAGGAGCCGGATCGGCAGTGGTGCGCGCGGGACGGTCGCGATGTCGATTCGACCGTCGAGGGCGGGAGCGATCGCGATGGCGTGCAGGAGTCGCTGAATGCTCTGCGTCACGACGGTCGGGAAGCTGCGCCGTCGCTGCACCAAGGCCAGGTCCCTGGTCCCGAGTGTGCCCGAGAGCAGCGGCGGGGCAAGGATTCTCGCCGCCGCGACGGCGTCCTGGACGGCCAGGTTGATGCCGACGCCGCCGGCCGGGGACATGGCGTGGGCGGCGTCGCCGAGGCAGAGCAGGCCGTTGGTGTACCACTTGGTCAGCCGGTCGAGTTTCACTTCCAGCAACTTGACCTCCTCCCAGCTGGTCAAGGCGTCGACCCGGTCGTGCAGCCAGGGCGCGGCCTCGGCCAGGCCGCGCATGATGTCCCGCACCGGCCCGCGACGGGCGGACTGGTCGGCGCCCTTGGCGATCAACGTGGCGCACTGCCAGTAGTCGCCGCGGTCGAGCAGCAGCGCCGCCCGCCGGGCGGTGACGATCGGCAGCGCACCCGCCGGATCGATTTCGGTGCGCGGCAGGCGGAACCACCAGACGTCCATCGGCGTCGGCCAGGTGCGGGTCGGCAGCCCCGCGGCCGACCGCAGCAGTGAGTCGCGCCCGTCGCAGGCAACGGTGAGGTCGGCTTCGATCGAGCCGGTCGCGCCGTCGGCGGTCCGGTAGGCGACGCCGCCCACCCTGCCGTCGAGCCAGATCAGGTCGGTGGCCTCGGTATTCATCCGCAGCCGGAAGACCGGCTCCGCCGCCGCGGCCCGCGCGAGCAGGTCCAGCAGGTCCCACTGCGGCACCATCGCGACGTATTTGTGCTTGCCCGGCAGGTTCTTCAGCGTCGCAAGGGTCTGCAGGCCACCGGCGATCGGCAGTTGCACCTGATCCACTTTGCGCGCGGGCAATTTCGCGAATTCCGCGCCGAGCCCCAGTTCGTCGAGCAGGTCGAGGGTGGTGGGATGCACGGTGTCGCCGCGGAAGTCGCGCAGGAAGTCCTTGTGCTTCTCCAGCACCGTGACGGCGACGCCGGCTCGCGCGAGCAGCAGCCCGAGGAACATTCCGGCCGGTCCCCCACCGACCACCAGGCATGTCGTGCGTTCCATCGACTGTCCCTTCCTCGGTCGTCGCATCGCCGCAAGGTCTCGCCTGTTTGCGCAAAATCCTAGTGCGGCGGGCGCGGCGCCGGACCCGGATCGGCGACGGCCGACCGGATCCGCCGCGACCTCAGCCGACGTCTCTGCGCAGGACGAAGAAATACGGCTCCGCCATACCGCGCAGATCCATCACGCCGAACAGGGTGTGCTCGTCGGCGGCGCGGAAGTGATCGATGATCGGAAGATGGTCGTAGACCATCGCGGCACTCGTCACGCCGCGGTATTCGACTTCGCGCAGACGCGCGGTGGGCTTGCTCGTACGCAGCGCGGGACTCAGGACCGGCAGCAGCTTGCGCACGGCGCGCACACCGGACAGCGGCACCCGTCCGGCGAGCGAGAGCGGCACCCGGCGCGGATCGATCGGGAACACCGTGCCGCCCGCGGTGAACAGCAGCGGATGCACGCTGTCGGGGCCGTCGAACTGCTTGCCGTACCAGCCCGATGCGACCAGCACGCCGTCCATCGGATGCCCGGTCTGCAATTCCTCGCCCCGCCAGCGCCCTGTCGTGATGTCCTCGACGCGCGCCGCCGGGAGGCGGTCGAACAGTGCCCACGCCTCCTGCGCGTTGTGGACGTCCGTCACGGTCAGCTCGTTCGCGGCCATGTCTCCTACTTCCTCAGCGACGCAACGTTGCGATAGATACCCTATCGGCCTCTCAGGACGGCGCACCGGCAGCTACCCCATGGGCGGCGCGCGAACGGATCGAATGCGGCTCTGCGCCGCCCGGGAGCTGCGGCGACCGGTCCTGCGCGCACCTCAGTAGGCCGCCATGAGATAGATGCCGATGATGATCATCACGCAGGCACCGACGCGTTTCCGGGTCACCGCGCGCCGTGGGAACCCCATCAGTCCGAAGTGGTCGATCGCGAGGGCGCCGAACATCTGACCGGCGATGATCAGGGCATTGAAGGTGCTCGCTCCGACATCCGACGCGACGGCGATCATCGCCAGGATGGCCGCCCCGCCGAGCAGACCGCCGAACGGCGCCCACCGGGGCATACTCCGGATATCGGCCCGCGTGGGCCAGGGCCGATCGGCGGAGGCCAGAAGCGCCACCGCGAGGAAGATCGCGAAGCCCGTGAACGCCACGGCGTAGGAGATCACGCCGCACAGCCAGACGTTCTTCAACGCCAGCTTCAACGAATTCTGACAACCCGCTTCCACGGAGCGCAGTGCGCCGCCGAACAGGATGAACGCGAAGATGAGTGCCATCGTGACGCGCGGCAGCGCGGCACGGGTTTCGGCGGTGCGAACCGTCATCGGAGATCCTCCGGAGGGTGCGAGAGTGGACAGCTGACCGGCAGTTCGGGGCGGCCGGCGCGGTCAGGTCACGCTGGCGCTGCGCTCACCCTCGGGTTCGTCGGCCATCAGATAGATCGCGAGGGTGATCAACCCGCAGGCCAGCAGTCGTGGCGCGCTGGCGGACCGTTCCTCGAATCCCATGAGCCCGAAATGGTCCATGATCAAGGCGACGACCATCTCGCCGATGATCACGAGCGCACTGAACGTCGCCACGCCGACGTAGCGGGCGACAGCGATCATGCCCATCACCGCCGCGCCGCCGAGCAGGCCGCCGAACGGCGCCCACCACGGCATGTTCCGCACGTCGTCGAGAGTCGGCCACGGCGACTTCGACGACAGTGCGAGGAAGATGGCAAATTCGATGCAGAAGACGGCATACGAGATCACCGCGCAGAGCCACATGTTGCGCATGTGGTTCATCAGCGTGTTCTGGCAGCCGGCTTCGGCCGACCGTAGGCCGCCGCCGACCAGGATGAACAGGAAGACCAGTCCGACCACGATGCTCACGGGCAACACACATCCTCGGCTTGCGGCGTACGAACACCGAGATCGTCTCGGAGGCAACCGCTTCGGCTCCGAAAAGAGCCGGGTTGACGTTCGAGTCGACGTACGACCCGATGTGACCCGGATAACGTACCATCAACTAACGGCACGATCAATGGTGCTATGAACCGCGCCTGCGGCCTATTCCCGCACCAGGGACGCAGGCGAAACGCTGCCATGATGGCTCTCGTGCCCGAGCTGGTCGATTCGTCTGCGCGGAACCCGTCCTCGCCGGTCGAGACACCCGGTTCCGGACCGAGACGACTCGGCGTCCTGGACTGGATTCGGCTGGCCTTGCTGGGAGCCGGGCTGCTCTGCGTGGCCACCGGGCTGCTGCCGCACGACGAAGCGGCCGCGAACATGCGCCGGGTCGGCCCGCTGCTGCTGTTTCTCGCCAGCGTCATCGTCCTGGCCGAACTCACCAGACAGGCCAAGGTCTTCGACGCCATCGCCCATCGGCTCGCGATCCTCGGCCGCGGCCGCTACCCCGCGCTGTTCGGCCTGTGCGTTCTGTTCGCCTCGGCCACGACGATCCTGCTGAACCTCGACACCACCGCCGTGCTCATCGCGCCGGTCATGCTGGCACTCGCGGGGCCTGCCCGGATTCCGCCTCTGCCGCTGGCCATGACCACCCTCTGGCTGGCCAACACCGCGAGCCTGCTGCTGCCGGTCTCGAATCTCACCAACCTCCTCGCCGCTGATCGGGTGGCACTGTCCGCAACTGGATTCGCGGCGAAGATGTGGGCGCCGCAGCTCGTTTCGATCGCCGCGACAATGGTGTGCCTGTGGCTGTGGTATTGGCGGCGCGGACGACGGGAAAGCGACCGCTATGTACCACCCGAACCGGTCCGCCCCGCGAATTTCCGCGAGCGCGCGCTGTTGTGCACCACCGCGGGAGCCTGTCTGCTGTTCATCGTCGCGATACCCCTGGTCGGCGACCGGATCGGTATCGCGGCGACTGGCGCGGCACTGATCGCGGTGGCGGCGTTCGCCGTCTTCGACCGCAGCGCCTTGCGCCTGTCGCTGCTGCCCTGGCAGCTGCTGGTGTTCGTGGTCGGCTTGTTCCTGGTGGTGCCCACCCTGAGCCGATTCGGCCTCGCCGACGCGATGCGGGCATTGATCGGCACGGACCCGGACGCGTCCGGCGCGTTCCGGGCCGCCGCGGCCGGCGCCTCGCTGGCCAATATCGCCAACAACTTGCCTGCCTACACCGCGGGCGAGGCGGTGATCCCCGCACAGAACGGCGATCAGCTGCTCGCCTTGTTGATCGGCGCCAATGTCGGCTCGATCGTCACGCCGTGGGCCTCCCTCGCCACGCTGCTGTGCCTGGAGTTCTGCCGCAGCCACGGGGTGCGCGTCCCCATGGGACGTTTCGTCGTGACCGGTCTCGTCCTCGCGACGACCGCGACCACGGGCGCGGTGGCAGCGCTGTTGGTCATGGGTTGATCGTCGCCACCGCTGAGCGGACAGATCGAGCCGATCGAAGCCGGACCGCACCTTCTTGACCTCGAGTACGGTCGAGGTACGAGGATCGGACCGAGGCCGGAGCCAGACGATCCGATCTCACTTCGGAGCCACCCGGCTCTCCTCGCGCTCCCGCTGGTCATCCGTACACCCGCCAGCGGGAGTCCCGAGCTCCCGTTATGCGACACGGCCGGGACGCGCCGCACCGAACCGATAGCCGGAGCGCAGTGCACGGTGGAACCGAACTCAGTTCACCGCCGTGATCTCCCACTCGTAGACGGTGAGCTCCGACGCGCCCGTGGTGTGCACCGGATCGGTGAACGCGATTTCCCGTGCGGCATCGAGGCTCTCGGCGTAGATGACGTACGCACCGCCGGTGCCGTCGGTGAAACGCCCGCTCTCCTGCAGCTGCCCACGGTCGTGCAGGGACCGCAGGAACTGCCGGTGCGGCTCGATCACGGCGGCGTCGAAACGCGGGGTGCGCCGCACCAGCACGAGATACTTGTTCACGCCTCGGTCTCCGGGCGCGGCGCCCGCGTCGCGGCGGCCGCGGCGCGCACCTGCGGCGCCACCAGGACGACCTGACCGAGCACGCCGTTGAGGAAGGACGGCGAGTCGTCGGTGGACAGCTCCTTGGCCAGCTCCACCGCCTCGTCCACGGCGACGACCGGTGGGACGTCGGCGGCGTGGAACAGCTCCCAGACCGCGATGCGCAGAATCGCGCGATCCACGGCAGGCAGCCGCGACAGGGTCCAGTCCTGCAGGTAGGACTCGATGGTGCCGTCCACCCGGTCGAGGTCGTCGGCGACGCCCTCGACCAAGGTGCGGGTGTAGGGGTGCACCGGCGCGACCGACTGGTCGCGGGCGGCCAGCTCGACGCGCTCGTCCAGCAGTTCGGCGGCGTCGACGTCGCGCGCCTCCGCCTCGAACAGCAGGTCGACCGCGCGGCGGCGGGCCTTGTGCCGCGCGCCGAGCTTCTTGTACGTGGACTTCTTGTCCACGGGCTGTTCAGCCACGGTCACATCATCCCGGATCGGCCGGTCGGCCGGATCAGGCGTTGACCCGGCCGAGGTAGCTGCCGTCGCGCGAGTCGATACGCAGCTTGTCGCCGGTGTTGATGAACAGCGGAACCTGCACCTCGGCGCCGGTCTCCAGGGTGGCGGGCTTGGTGCCGCCGGTGGAGCGGTCGCCCTGCAGGCCGATGTCGGTGTGCTGGACCACGAGCTCGATGGAGACCGGGAGTTCGACGTACAGCGGAGCGCCCTCGTGCATGGCGACCTGCACGGCCATGTTCTCCAGCAGGAAGCGGGCGCCGTCGCCGATGGTGGCCTCGGAGATCGAGATCTGATCGAAGGTCTCGCCGTCCATGAAGACGTAGTCCGAGCCGTCGTGGTAGAGGTAGGTCATGTCGCGGCGGTCGACGGTGGCGGTCTCCACCTTCACACCGGCGTTGAAGGTCTTGTCGACCACCTTGCCGGACACGACGTTCTTCAGCTTGGTCCGCACGAACGCGGGGCCCTTGCCCGGCTTGACGTGCTGGAACTCGATGATCTGCTGGAGCTGACCGTCGATCTTCAGCACAAGGCCGTTCTTGAAGTCGCTGGTGTCCGCCACTGTCTTCGGATCTCCTCGTTCTACCGCTTGGTCTCGGGTAGACCGGCGTCAGTCGACGACGGTCAGGTCTTTGCCGGTGTGGGTGAGCAGCTCCGGGCCCCCTTCGCGCACCACGAGCGTGTCCTCGATCCGGACCCCGCCGCGGCCGGGAAAGTACACACCTGGTTCGACGGTCACCGCCACGCCAGTCAGAAGTGTACCGGTTCCGGTTTTCGCGATTCCGGGCGCTTCGTGGATCTGCAGACCGACCCCGTGGCCGAGACCGTGCACGAACAACTTGCCGTGCCCGGCGGCCTCGATCACCGCCCGCGACGCGGCGTCCACGTCGGCCACCGGAACCCCGGGCCGCAGCGCCTCGCACCCGGCTCGCTGCGCCGTGGCGACCAGCTCGTACACCTCGCGCTGCCAGGCGGTCGGCGTGCCGAGCACGAAGGTGCGCGTCATGTCGGAGTGGTAGCCGCCGACCACCGCGCCGAAGTCCAGCTTCACGAAATCGCCCGCCGCCAGCACGGCGTCGGTCGGGCGGTGATGGGGGACAGCCGAATTCGCGCCGGTCGCCACGATGGTCTCGAACGAGATCGCTTCGGCGCCGTGTTCGAACATGGCCCATTCCAGATCCCGGGCCACCTGGCGCTCGGTGCGGCCGGGACGCAGTCCACCCCGCTCCAGCAGCGCGGCCAGGCCCGCGTCACCCGCCGCGCAGGCCGCGCGCAACTGCCGCACTTCGTAGGCGTCCTTGACCATGCGCAACTGCTCGACCAGTCCGGGGGACGCGACGAACTCCAGGCCGGTGCGCTGTTCGAGGAAGCCGCGATGCTGCTCGACGGTGACGACATGGCTTTCGAAGCCCACCCGGCCGAGCTGCCACTCCCCGGCCAGCTGCACGATGCGCCGCGCGGTGGCCCGCGCGATCTCCGCCCGCAGGTCGGGAGCCTGCTCGGCGACCTGGGTCCGATACCGGCCGTCGGTGCCGATCACGGTCCGGTCCTCGGCGGTACGCGTGTCCCAGGAGTGCACCAGCAGCGCCGCGTTGGAGCCGGTGAACCCGGTCAGATATCTGATGTTCACCAGATCGGTGACCAGCAGGGCGTCCACCCTGTTCTCCACCAGCAGGCTGCGCAGCGCGCCACGCCGCGCCGCGTAGTCCGGCCCATGATCCTGGTGATCAGCACACATGTCTCAAAACTACCGCCGACACACCGCGCACCGTCGGGCAACACGTGTTCAGCGCGCCGCCGGCTGTGATCGAGACATCTTGGTCAGTTCGAAATTAGCTGGCGCGCAATATTTTTCGAATTCTGGACACTGCTGAACACACACCTGTTCACATGCGCCCGTCTTGTGCACATTCCCGGTCTGCGCAGCTTTTTCGCCCCGCGACCGGCCGAAGGTGAGGCCATGACTCCTCTCGCATGCGCCGCGCTCACCGCGTGGTGCGCGGTCCTGACGGTGTACGACTTGCGCGAACGGCGCCTACCGAACGAATTGACCGGTTCGGGCGTTCTGACCGTTCTCGGATACGCCGTGATCACAGAGCAATTCACGGTCGCGCTGCTGGGCGCACTGCTGCTGGCGGCGCCCTACCTCCTGGTGCACCTCCTCGCACCCGCCGCGCTGGGCGCGGGTGATGTCAAACTCGCGGTGGCGCTGGGGGCGGCGGCCGCGCTCGGCGGCGCTCGGACGTGGGTGTGGGCGGCGCTCGGGGCGCCCGCGCTGACGGCCTGCCTCGCGGTCGGCGCGTTGGCCTGCCGCGGCGCCTCCGCCGCCACCGGCCGCGGCGACACCGCGCTCACCGTGCCGCACGGGCCCGCGATGTGCGCGGCGACGCTACTGGCTTTGTTGTCGGCGGCGCTGAGCTCGACCTGACTCGACGGTCGCGAGCCGGCGCACTCCGAAACGCGCGCTTGGACCGGATCGCGAAGCCAGCAAATCAACCGCAATCCATCGGTAGCATTACCGCGGGCAGCGACTCGCCCGGCAGCCGCCGGATTCGTACCGGGCGCGCGGTAGCTGCGCGCGTTGCCCCTCGAGTGCGCCATGCCAGCGATGCAGCCCGGAAGGAGCCGCCGAGTGAATCCGAGGCATCCGTCGCGGAGACCGATCGTCGTGGGAACAGACGGTTCCGCGCAGTCGATCGTCGCGGTGCGCTGGGCGGCGCAGACCGCCGCGCTGCACGACGCGCCGCTGCACATCGCGCTCGTCGTCGAGTCCTCGCTCGGCTCCGACGACGACGATCCGCCCCGTCCGGCCGCGCTGCTGCGGGTGCGCGAGGCGGACGAGGCGATCGAGCGCGCCGCGGAGGCCGCCGTCACGGCCGCGCACGCGGTGCGCGACATCGCCATCGGCACCGAGATCCGCACCGCGCACATCGCCACCGCCCTGATCGAGCGCTCCCGGAGCGCGGCCATGCTCGTGGTCGGCACCCGCGGCATCGGCCGTGTCCAGCGTGTGCTGCTCGGATCGGTCAGCACCGCCGTCGCGCGCGACGCCGACTGCCCCGTCGCGGTGGTGCCCGCCGAGACACCGCTGTGGGACCGGACGAGCACCGGCCCGGTGATCGTCGGAGTGGACGGCTCCGCCGCCGAGCAAGCCGCCATCGAGGTGGCGGCCACCGAGGCGTCGCTGCGCGGGGTCGAGCTGGTGGCCGTGCACACCTGGGGCGAGGTCGAGCCGCTCGCCGCGATCGGCACCGACTGGGCCGCGCTGCGCCGGACCGAGGAAGCGCTGCTGGCCAAGAGCCTGGCCGGCTGGCAGGAGCAGTACCCCGAGGTGACCATCCGGCGGGAGGTGGCCAGGGATCGTCCGGAACGACGGCTGCTCGAACGCTCCCGGGACGGACAGCTGCTCGTGGTGGGCAACCGTGGCCGAGGGACCCTGCGGCGGCTGCTGTTCGGCTCGGTCGGCGACGCGTTGCTGCGGTCGGTGGATCGCCCCATCGTCATAGCCCGCTGAGCGCCACGGCCTGTTGACTCCACCGACGGCCGGGCGGGCGCCCCGAGCGTGTCGAAGCCGCCCGCCGCGCGATCGTCGAGCGCCTCGGCTCGTGGTAGCCGGTCCGCCCTCGGCGTGCGCGTCACAACGGCGGGCCAGATTCCCGGGCAGCGGCGTCGACATGGGAAGATGAACGACGTGCTGCGTTGGATAACTGCCGGAGAATCCCATGGTCCCGCTCTCGTCGCCATCCTCGAGGGGATGGTGGCAGGCGTCGAGGTGACGTCGGACGAGATCTCCACGCAGCTGGCCCGCCGCAGGCTGGGATACGGCCGCGGCGCGCGGATGAAGTTCGAGGCCGACAAGGTCACGGTGGTCGGCGGCGTACGGCACGGACGAACCATGGGCGGCCCGGTCGCCATCGAGGTGGCCAATTCCGAGTGGCCGAAGTGGACCACGGTGATGTCCGCCGACCCGGTCGATCCGGCGGAACTCGCCGAGCTGGCCCGCAACGCCCCGCTGACCCGGCCCCGGCCCGGGCACGCGGACTACTCCGGCATGCTCAAGTACAACTTCGACGACGCCCGCAACGTGCTCGAGCGCGCCAGCGCCAGGGAGACCGCGGCCCGCGTCGCGGCGGGCACCGTCGCGCGGAATTTCCTGCGCCAGGCGTTCGGCGCGGAAGTCGTCTCGCACGTCGTCTCGATCGGCACGGCGCAGAACACCTCGGGCATCGTGCCGACCGCCGCCGACCTCGCCGCGGTGGACGAGAGCCCGGTGCGAGCGTTCGACAAGGACGCCGAAGCGGCGATGATCGCGGAGATCGAGGCGGCCAAGAAGGACGGCGACACCCTCGGTGGCGTGGTCGAGGTGGTCGTGGACGGACTCCCGGTCGGCCTCGGCTCGTTCACCAGCGGCGAGAACCGGCTGGACTCCCGGCTGGCGGCCGCGCTCATGGGCATCCAGGCCATCAAGGGCGTCGAGGTCGGCGACGGCTTCGAGACCGCGCGCCGCCGCGGCAGCCAGGCGCACGACGAGATGCGGCCCGGCCCCGACGGCGTGCTGCGCTCCACCAACCGCGCGGGCGGCCTGGAAGGCGGCATGACCAACGGCGAAGCGCTGCGCGTGCGCGCGGCGATGAAGCCGATCTCCACCGTGCCGCGCGCGCTGTCCACCGTCGACATGACCACCGGCGACGAGGCCGTGGCCATCCATCAGCGCTCGGACGTGTGCGCCGTACCCGCCGCGGGCGTGGTCGCCGAATCCATGGTTGCGCTGGTCGTCGCGCAGGCCGCGCTGGAGAAGTTCGGCGGCGACTCGATCACCGAGACGGTCGAGAACATCACCAGCTACGTCAAGCGGATCAGCACCCGCCCGCACGTGCCCGCGGACAGTCGGTCGCAATGATCGTGCAGACCGATCCGCGCGCCCCGCGCGTGGTGCTGGTCGGACCGCCCGGGGCGGGGAAGTCCACGATCGGCCGCAAGCTCGCCAGGGAACTCGGCGTCGAGCTGTACGACACCGACGCCGGTATCGAGCGGGAGACCGGTCGCACCATCCCGGAGATCTTCGCCGAAGACGGTGAGCCCGAGTTCCGCAGGATCGAGGAGCGGGTGGTGCGCCGCGCCGTGCTCGCCGAGCGCGGCGTCGTCTCGCTCGGCGGCGGCGCCGTGCTGTCGGAGAACACCAGGACCCTGCTGCGCAACCGCACCGTCGTCTACCTGGAGATCAGTGTGGCCGAGGGCCTTCGGCGCACCGGAGCGAGCACCCAGCGGCCCCTGCTCAACGGCGCGGACCCCGGCGCGAAGTATCGGGAGCTGATGCGCACCCGTCGCCCGCTCTACCGGGAGGTGGCCACCGTCCGGGTCCGCACCGACGGCCGCAGCCCCGGCCGGGTGGTGCGCATGATCATGACCAAGCTCGGCATGGAGCCGGCGGAGCAGGCCGAGACGGAGCTGCGGCCGCCGCCCAGCGGAATTCCGCAGGGCAGCAGCCGGTCCCGGGCCCGCCGCCGCGCCCGAGCCAGAGCCGCGTCCCGGCGCAAGGACGCCGATCCCGGCGAGCCCACCGAGACCCCCGCGCCCGCACCGGAATCCGCCGTCGCAGCCGTTCGATCCCGCCGCGCCCGCAGGAGCGTCACGAGCGAACCCGACGCCGCGACCGGAGCGGGCGGCGGTGAGACGGCGGGCAGCCGATCCAGGCGCGCCCGCGCCCGCCGCGCCCGCTCCCGGGCACGTCAGCAGTCGACAACAGCAGCAACAGAATCGGAGCAAGCCACGTGACAGAGCCGAGTCGTCTCGAAGTCCGGACCGCCGACCCGTACCCGGTGATCATCGGCCGCGGGTTGCTCGGTGAACTCGTCGAGTCGGTCAACAGCGCGACCAAAGGCGTGCGCACCGTGGCCATCTTCCATCAGCCGCCGCTCACCGAGACCGCCGAAGTGGTGCGCAAGGCGCTGGCCGACACCGGCATCGACGCACACCGCGTGGAGATCCCGGACGCCGAGGCGGGCAAGGACCTGGCCGTCGCCGGGTTCTGCTGGGAGGTGCTCGGGCGCATCGGCCTGACCCGCAACGACGTGGTGGTCAGCCTCGGCGGCGGCGCGGCGACCGACCTGGCCGGATTCGTCGCGGCCACCTGGATGCGCGGCGTACGCATCGTGCACGTGCCCACCACGCTGCTCGCCATGGTCGACGCCGCGGTCGGCGGCAAGACCGGCATCAACACCGAGGCGGGCAAGAATCTGGTGGGCTGCTTCCACGAACCCGCCGCCGTGCTGGTCGACCTGGCCACACTGGAGACGGTGCCGCGCAACGAGATCGTCGCGGGCATGGCCGAGATCATCAAGGCCGGCTTCATCGCCGACCCGGTGATCCTCGACCTGGTCGAGCGCGATCCGCAGGCCGCGCTCGACCCGGCGGGCGAGGTGCTGCCCGAGCTGATCCGCCGCGCGATCCAGGTGAAAGCCGACGTCGTCGCCGCCGATCTGAAGGAATCCAGCCTCCGCGAGATCCTCAACTACGGCCACACTCTCGGCCACGCCATCGAGCGGCGGGAGCGCTACCGGTGGCGGCACGGCGCCGCGGTGGCCGTCGGACTGGTGTTCGCCGCCGAACTGGGCCGGCTCGCGGGCCGCCTCGACGACGCCACCGCCGACCGTCATCGCGCCATCCTGTCCGCCGTCGGACTGCCGACCAGCTACGATGCCGACGCGCTCCCCCAGCTGCTGGACGCCATGCAGACCGACAAGAAGACCCGCTCCGGCGTGCTGCGCTTCGTCGTGCTCGACGGCCTGGCCAAGCCCGGCCGCCTGGAAGGCCCCGATCCCACCTTGCTGGCCGCCGCCTACTCGGCCATCGCCCGGGAGGACAGCCCCAGCGGCGGCGCGGTCCTGCTGTAGGCCAGAGCATGTCCCGGGCTGGACGGTAGTGATTCGAGCAAACAGGAACGGCGCACCCTTCTTGAGGGTGCGCCGTTTCCGTTACGTCACAGTGCTACGGGACCCAGAGATCGTACCTACCGCTACCGTCACTTCGCTTGACGCACTTCGCCCGATCACTCCACAGCGGTGCGTCCTTCGTGCAGCTCGCCAGCGAGACGTTCGATGCCGAAGCCACGCATTTGAACCCCCAAGTCGGCTGCTCCGACGCACAGCCGTCGGCTTTCGCCACCGCCTGTCCGCCCAACCCGAACGCGGACGCCGCGATCGCCATCGCGGCGGCGATCCCGATTCGAATGAACATGACTACCCCTCCCATTGAAATGCCTTGAACAGCAAGATATTACCCGCGGTCACGGCAGCGGCAAGAGGATTGGGCGTGCTCGGACGAAGTCGGCAGGGCCGCCACCGATGGCAGTGCGGCGGACCGGGTGCGCCGCATGAGCCGCGACCCGCGGGTACCCGGTCACGGCAGACCGGACCGCGTCGGTGTGCGGGCGGCGAACTCGGGTCAAGCGGGATTGTGCGCCGGACCGGCCGCCTTCGTGGCGCGGCGCTCGGTGCGGGCGCGGCCGATACCGACGCCGATGAGGGCGGGGATGAAGACCAGCAGGACGATGAACGACGCGGCCGCGGTGAGCTCGAAGAGCAGGCCGTTGTCCCCGAGGTCGAACTTGGGCAGCCAGTCGAGCAACCAGGCGCCGAGGCCGCTGCCGAGGCCGGCCACCACCGCGGCCTTCAGCCACAGCAGGGTCAGGTCGGTGCCGCGATCGGGATCGGGGTGGGCGGCCCTGTCCTTGCGCCCGTCCAGGAAACCCCAGGACAGGACGGCCGCCAGGAGCACGATCAGTGCGAGCGCGCGCATCCACGCGCCGTGGGTCGGCCAGTACACCATCGCGAACCCGAGCGCGGCGCGCAGCAAGACGACCAGCGCGCCGAGCACGATGGCCCGCAACACCCAAGCATTCATGCGCACCACCCTAACCCTGCGCCCCGTCCAACCAAACTAGAACCGGTATCAATTTTCCGGTCGATGGCCCTCGACCAGCGCCGCCGCCATCTCCGCGCGCGGCGCCT
The DNA here is from genome assembly GCF_013315795.1 of Nocardia barduliensis. Classification (GTDB taxonomy): domain Bacteria; phylum Actinomycetota; class Actinomycetes; order Mycobacteriales; family Mycobacteriaceae; genus Nocardia; species Nocardia barduliensis. Next base: position 10,693 of record NZ_JABLTE010000107.1, on the reverse strand, counting down.
GCTGCCCGGTGAACAGCTCGACCTGCCCGTATGCCTGGTTCAACAGCATCTCCAGACCGCTGACCACCGTGTGCCCGGCCCGCTCCACCGTCTCGGCGAGCGGGGTGGGCCACGGGTCGTAGATCGCGTCGAGCACCACCGGCGCCGCTGCCACCGCCGGGGCCACGACCGCGGCCGCGGTGGCCGGAATGGTGCTCACCACGGCGCCTGCCGCCGCGCAGATCCCGTGCAGGGATCGGGCATCGAATCCGGCCAGCGCGGGGACCATCCCGAGCCGCTCGGCGAGGTCCAGCGCGCCGCGCGCCCGCCCGGCGTCCCGCGCCACGACGGTGACCGACTTCGCGCCCAGCTCCGACAGCGCCAGCAGGGCGGGCCGCGCCGTGCCGCCCGCACCCAGCACCACGCCCTCGGTCATATCGGTGACGCCAGCGCCGCGCAGCGCGCCGAGCACACCGTCCACGTCGGTGCAGTCGGCCAGCCAGCCCGCACCGGTGCGGACCAAGGTATTGGCCGAGCCGACCAGCACGGCCCGCTCGGTGCGCTCGTCCGCGTAGGCGAGCGCCGCTTCCTTGCCGGGCATGGTCACCGAGAGCCCGACCCACTCCTGCCCGAGCCCGTCGACCAATCCGGGCAGTCGTTCGGCCGAGCATTCGATGCGCTCATAGCTCCAGTCCAGTCCGAGCGCCCGATACGCGGCCAAGTGCAGCTGTGGCGATCGCGAGTGCGCGATCGGCTTGCCCAGCACCGCCGCCTTGCGACTATCGGCCACCGCTGTCCTTGGAACTGTCGAGAATGCCACTGCGCTGCGCCCGTGCGATCAGGCGCAGATGCTCCTGATAGTCGTCGGTGAACAGGGTGGTGCCCTGCTTGTCGACGGTGACGAAGTACAGCCACGGCCCCACCTCGGGATTCTCCATGGCACGCAACGCGTTCAACGACGGCGCGGCGATCGGGGTCTTGGGCAGGCCCCGCATCGCATAGGTGTTCCAAGCGGTTTCCTGGGCGCGGTCGGCGTCGGTGGTCGCCACCTCGGTGCGATCCAAGGTGTAGTTCACCGTCGAGTCGAACTGCAGCATCTGATCGACCCGCAGCCGGTTCACGATCACCCGTGCCACTTTGCCCATGTCCTCGGGTTTGGCCTCACGTTCCACCAGCGAGGCGGCGACCAGTGTCTCGTACGGCGTCAGTTTCGTGTCGGCGCCGGACTGCAGCAGTCCGGTGGATTCATAGCTCTTCGCGCTCGCGGTCACCAATTGCCGCAGAATCTGTTCCGGTGTGCCGCTGGGATCGAAATCCCAGGTGCCCGCGGCGATGAGACCTTCCAGCTGCCTCGTCCGGTCCGGGCAGTCCCGGACACCCTGCATCGCCCAGGCGGGCACCCCCAGCGCGGCCAGGTCCAGGCTCGCGCCCGCGGCATCGAGCTGTTCGTAGGTCACGCACTTCTGGTCGGCGCCGGTGCCGATGCAGCTGGCCTCCGCGATTTTGCGGTAGATGCCGTCATACCGCCCACCGGTGCTCATGTCGTGCTGGTCGTGCAGCAGCCGCCCCTCGGAGACGACCAGGTTGCCCACCCTGGACTGCTTGCCCACCAGCGCGGCCACCGCCTCCACGGCGGGACTGCGGCTCGGGATCGCGTAGAAGCCCGGCTGCACCGCGCTCATGTTCGAATTCCGCACGGCCGCTTCGATGAACGCGCCGGTGCTCGCGACGACGCCCTTCTCGTGCATGGTCGCCGCGATCTGCGTCGAGGTGTCGCCGTCGTGCACTTGCACGATCACGAGGGGTCCGGCCGGACCCGCGTAGTCCTCCGGCGGACCGAAGCTGGCGACCAGTTTCATGCCCGCGAAGACCACGGCGCCGGCGAACAGCAGCGCGAAGAAGCCCCCGACGATCCACAGGGTGCGGCGGCGCCGCTTGCGCTCGGCGGCCTTGCGTGAGGCGACCCTGGATCGCTTGCCGCGCCCGGAACGCCCGGAGCGCTCGGGCCGGTCGCGCCCGGCGCGGCGCGGCGCCTGCTCGCGCGTGGCGCTCGCGCGCTGCCCACCACGCCGCGGGGCGGGCGGAGGCGGCGCGGGCGGCTCGTCCTCCTCGTCGTCGACGTAGCGGGGGATGACGGTCGTGTCGTCGTCGTAGTAATCGTCGCCGTCGTCATCGTGTTCGCCCCAGGCCCGGTCGTCTCTCCGATAGCGCCGATCAGCTTCGCGCTGTCGGAACAGTTCCTCGGCCCGCGCCCACCGATCCGTCATGCATCGTCCCCGGGCGACGCGGGACGTCCCGCTTCCACCGACCTCAACACCGCACTCCGTTCGTCCAACCATCCTTGCAGGATCGACACGGCCGCCGCCTGATCGATCACCTGCCGCTGGCCACGCGCGCGAACTCCACTGTCCCGCAATGCACGTGCAGCTGACACCGTAGTCAAACGTTCGTCGGAAAGCCGGACCGGCACCGGCCCGACGGCAGCCCGCAATCGCTCAGCGAATGCGCTGGCCAGCGTAGCGGCAGTGCCCTTCTCCCCGCGTAATGTTCGCGGCAATCCGACGATTACCTCGACTGCCTCGTACTCCCGCACAATTTCGGCAATTCTTTCGATATCGGGTGCGGGAGCCGAGCGACGCGACTGTTTCGCACGGGGCACCGTCTCCACCGGGGTGGCGAGAATGCCGTCGGGATCGCACGCGGCGACCCCGATCCGGACACTGCCGACGTCGACGCCGATCCGCCTGCCCCGACCGGGATCGGTGGCGGGATGCGGCCGGTCGGCGCCGCGCGGCGCCGACCTCTCCGGTTCTACGGCCTCGCCCATCACCCGGCCAGTTCGGCCACCCGCGCGCGGACCGCGGCCAGGCCCGCCGGAATGCCGGACGGGTCCGAACCCGCGCCCTGCGCCATCTCCGGCTTGCCGCCGCCCCGTCCCGCGATACTCGGGCCGAAGCTGCCGACCAGATCGCCCGCCTTGACGCCGAGCTCCTGGGCGGGCTTGTTCACCGCGACGACGAACGGCACCTTGCCTTCGGCGTTGCCCAGCAGCACCACCACGGCGGGCTCACTGCCGAACCGGCCGCGGATGTCGGTGGCCAGCGTGCGCAGATCCCCCGCGGGTACGCCCTCGGGCGCGGCCACGGCGACCAGCAGCAGGCGGCCGATCCGCTCGGCCTTCTGAACGAATTCGCCCGCCGAGGACAACACGGCGGCCATCTTGGTGCGCTCGAGCTCCTTCTCGGCCACTTTGAGCCGCTCCACCAACTGCTCGACGCGACCAGGCACCTCCTCGGAGGGCACCTTCAGCGCGGACGCCACACCGGCCAGCAGGGCACGTTCCTTGGCCAGGTACTTGTAGGAGTCCAAGCCGACGAACGCCTCCACGCGGCGCACCCCCGAGCCCACCGACGCCTCACCGAGCACGGTGATCGGCCCGATCTGCGAGGAGTGCTGCACGTGGGTGCCACCGCAGAGTTCCATCGAGAACGGGCCGCCGATCTCCACGACGCGGACCTCGTTGCCGTAGTTCTCACCGAACAGGGCGAGCGCACCCATCTGCTTGGCCTTCGGCAGGTCGGTGACGAAGGTGTTCACCGGGAAGTCGGCGCCGACCGCGTCGTTGGACACGGCCTCGATGTCGGCCTTCTGCCGCTCGGACAGCTGGCCCTGCCAGTTGAAGTCGAAGCGCAGGTAGCCCGGCTTGTTCAGCGACCCGGCCTGCACGGCGTTCGGGCCGAGCACCTGCCGGAGGGCAGCGTGCACCATGTGCGTGCCGGAATGTCCCTGGGTGGCGCCGCGCCGCCACGCCGGATCGGCCTGGGCGAGCACGACATCGCCCTCGGTGATCTGGCCGTGCTCCACGGTGGTCTTGTGCACCCAGAGTTTCTTGGCGATCTTCTGCACGTCGTTGACGCGCAGCTTCAGCCCCGAGGAGGCGGTGATCGAGCCGCGGTCGGCGATCTGGCCGCCCGACTCGGCGTAGAGCGGGCTGCGGTCCAGGATGATCTCGACGTCCTGGCCGGCGGTCGCGGCGGGCACCCGCACGCCGTCGGCGATCAGGGCCAGCACGGTGGCCTCGGAGGTCAGCTCGTCGAAACCGGTGAACTCGGTGGCGCCCCGGTCGACCAGTTCCTTGTAGACCGTGAGGTCGGCGTGAGCGTGCTTGCGGGCCTGGGCGTCCTCCTTGGCGCGCTTGCGCTGCTCGGCCATCAGCGAGCGGAAGCCCTCCTCGTCGACCGACAGCCCGGCCTCGGCGGCCATCTCCAGCGTCAGGTCGATCGGGAAGCCGTAGGTGTCGTGCAGGGTGAAGGCGTCCGATCCGGCGATCGTGCTGCCGCCCTCCGCCTTGACCGCGGCGGCGGTGTTGTCGAACAGCGTGGAGCCGGTGTTCAGCGTCTTAAGGAACGCCGTCTCCTCGCCCACCGCGACCGTCTCGATCCGGCGGAGGTCGGTGGCCAGCTCCGGGTAGGACGGGGCCATCAAGTCGCTGACGACCTGGATGAACTCGCTCATCACCGGCTTCTGCGCGCCGAGCAGGCGGGCCGAGCGCACGATGCGGCGCAGCAGGCGGCGCAGCACGTAGCCGCGGCCGTCGTTGCCCGGGTTGACGCCGTCGGCGATCAGCATGGCGGCGGTGCGGGCGTGATCGGCGATCACGCGGAAACGGACATCGTCCTCGTGCTGGACGCCGTAGGAGCGCCCGGTCAGTTCCTCGGCCCGGTCGATGATCGGGCGCAGCAGGTCGGTCTCGTAGACGTTGTCCACGCCTTGCAGCAGCAGCGCGATCCGCTCGACGCCCATACCGGTGTCGATGTTCTTCTTCGGCAGCGACCCGACCGGCGGATGTCCCAGCTTCGGGCTCAGCTCACCGCGCACGTCCTGCATGAACACGAGATTCCAGATCTCGAGGTAGCGGTCCTCGTCGGCGACCGGCCCGCCGTCGCGGCCGTGCTCGGGACCGCGGTCGTAGTAGATCTCCGAGCAGGGGCCACCGGGGCCGGGCACGCCCATGTCCCAGTAGTTGTCCTTGCCGTCGCGGAACTGGATGCGCTCCTCGGGCATGCCCGCGACCCGCTTCCAGATCTCGGCGGCCTCCGGGTCGTCCTGGTAGACGGTCACCCAGATCCGCTCGGGATCGAACCCGTAACCGCCTTCGTCCTGCGGCTTGGAGATCAGCTCCCAGGCGAGGGTGATCGCCCCCTCCTTGAAGTAGTCCCCGAAGGAGAAGTTGCCCGCCATCTGGAAGAAGGTGTTGTGTCGCGTGGTGACGCCGACCTCTTCGATGTCCCCGGTCCGCACGCACTTCTGCACGCTGGTCGCCCGCGGGTGGGGCGGCGCCTCCTGACCCAGGAAGTACGGCTTGAACTGGACCATGCCTGCGTTGACGAACAGCAGGTTCGGGTCGGCCAGGATCAGCGAGGCACTCGGCACCTCGGTATGGCCGGCACGGAGGAAATGGTCCAGGAAACGCCGTCGAATCTCGTGGGTCTGCACGAATACCCAGCCTACCGGTGCCGCGCACGTGAATTTCATCGACCGGGGCTGCCCGCGCGTCCCGGCGAACCGGTCGCGCGAGGTCAGCCTCGGACGATGCGGCGCAGCTTGTCGACCCGAGGACCGATCTCGCGTTCGTGGCCGTGGTCGGTGGGGTGGTAGTAGTCGACGCCGACCAGTTCGTCGGGCGGGTACTGCTGGGAGAGGACGCCGTCCTTATCGTCGTGCGGGTACTTGTAGCCCTGGGCGTTGCCGAGCGCCGCCGCGCCCGCGTAGTGGCCGTCGCGCAGGTGCGGCGGCACCGCGCCCGCCTTGCCCGCCGCGACGTCGGCCATGGCCGCGCCGATCGCGGCGACGACGGCGCCGGATTTCGGGGCGGTCGCCAGGTGGATCGTGGCCTGTGCCAGCGCGAGGCGGCCTTCCGGCAGACCGACCAGCTGCACCACCTGCGCGGCGGCGGTCGCCGTCTGCAGCGCCGTCGGGTCGGCCATGCCGATGTCCTCGCTCGCGTGGATCATCAGCCTGCGGGCGATGAACCGCGGGTCCTCCCCCGCGCTGAGCATGCGCGCCAGGTAGTGCAGCGCGGCATCGACGTCCGAGCCCCGAATGGACTTGATGAACGCGCTGATCACGTCGTAGTGCTGGTCGCCTGCCCGGTCGTAGCGCACCGCGGCCTTGTCCACGCTGGCCTCGACCAGGTCCACGTCGACGGTGCCGTCGAGCGAGGACTCGGCCGAGGCTTCCAGCGCGGTCAGCGCGCGGCGGGCATCGCCGCCCGCGATCCGGACGATGTGGTCGAGCGCGGCCTCGGTGACGGTGTACGCGCCGGCCAGGCCGCGCGGATCGGTGATCGCGCGGGTGAGCACCTGGCGGATGTCGGCCTCGGTCAGCGACCGCAGTTGCAGCACCAGCGAGCGCGACAGCAGCGGCGACACCACCGAGAACGACGGGTTCTCGGTGGTCGCGCCGACCAGCAGGACGATCCGGTTCTCCACCGCGGCGAGCAGGGCGTCCTGCTGCGTCTTGGAGAAGCGGTGCACCTCGTCGATGAACAGCACGGTCTGCTCACCGGCCGAGAGCCTGCGCCGAGCCAGGTCGATGACCGCGCGCACCTCCTTGACGCCCGCCGACAGCGCCGAGAGCGCCTCGAACCGGCGACCGGTGGCTCGGGAGATGAGCGCGGCCAAGGTCGTCTTGCCCGTGCCGGGCGGGCCGTACAGCAGCACCGAAGCGGCGCCGGAGCCCTCGATCAACCTGCGCAGCGGAGAGCCGGGCCCGAGCAGATGCTGCTGACCCACCACTTCCTCCAGTGCCGCCGGACGCATGCGCACCGCCAGCGGCGCACCCGCGTCCCTGCGCACCACCGTGTCGATCGAATGCTCCGGGGGCACCGCGGCGCCGGGCACGTCGAACAAACCATCGCTCACGCGGAAGACGTTACCGAGCCGCACCGACAGCGCGACATGCCGTTCCCGCGCGACGGGCGCGGTCCGGACCAGCACGGCGGCCGACCGAGTTGCGACTCGCCGGTACTTCGGATGGGATCGGTACCCGTGACTGAAAACGTATCCGTTTCAGATCCCTCGTCCATGCCACGCTTCGCTCGGCGCGTCCTCTTGGCGGGCGGCGCGGCCGCCGCCACCGCGGTACTGGGCGCCGGACGCGCGACAGCCGCCACGCCGGTGTTCCGGCACGGCGTCGCTTCCGGCGACCCGCTCCCCGACGGTGTCATCCTCTGGACCCGCGTCACCGTCTCCGACGACGCCACGCCCGGCTCGGGCCTCGGTGACCCGGCGACCGTGCGCTGGGAGGTCGCCGCGGACGACCGTTTCGCCTCGATCGCCGCCTCCGGAACCGCGACGACCACGGCGCAGGCCGATCACACCGTCAAGGTCGACGTGTCCGGCCTCGCGCCGGGTGTGGAGTACTTCTATCGCTTCAGCGCTCTCGGCGAGACCTCCCCCGTCGGGCGCACCAAGACCGCGCCCGCCACGGCGGACGCACCGGAGCGCCTCCGTTTCGGCGTGGTGTCGTGCTCGAACTGGGAGGCCGGGTACTTCGGCGCCTACCGCCACCTGGCCGCCCGCACCGACCTGGACGCGATCGTGCACCTGGGCGACTACATCTACGAATACGGCAGCGGCAAGTACGGTGGGCGCGACGGCGCCGTGCGTTCGCACGAACCGGCCCACGAGATCGTCGGCCTGGCCGACTACCGCGTCCGCCACGCGCAGTACAAGACCGACCCGGATCTGCTCGGCCTGCACGCCACACTGCCGTTCATCTGCACCTGGGACGACCACGAATCCGCGAACAACTCGTGGTCCGGCGGCGCGGACAATCACGATCCCGCGATCGAGGGCGGCTGGGCCGACCGGCGCGCCGCCTCCGCCCAGGCCTACCTGGAATGGATGCCGGTCCGCGCGTCCGGGTCCGGTGCCGACGTGCGGATCTACCGCAGGCTGCGTTTCGGCACCCTGGCCGAACTCGCCATGCTCGATCTGCGCAGCTACCGCGACCAAGAGGCGCAGCCAGGAGCGAACTGGCGGGCGGCCGACGATCCGGCGCGCACCATCACCGGCAGGGCGCAGATGGAGTGGCTGACCGCGGGCCTGGCGTCCGCGCCGGTGCGGTGGAAGCTGGTCGGCAACTCGGTGATGATCGCTCCGCTGGCCTTCCCGCCGCTGGAACCCGCCACCACGGCGGCGATCACCAGCACCATAGGCATCCCGCAGGCGGGTCCGTCGCTCAACGGCGACCAGTGGGACGGCTACACCGCCGACCGCGCCCGCCTGTTCCGCACCATCCTCGACCAGCAGATCTCCGACGTGGTGTTCCTGACCGGCGACATCCACTCCTCATGGGCCGCGGACCTCCCGGTGGACGCGGCGAACTACCCGGGCGGGGCGACGGCGGGCGCCGAGTTCGTGGTGCCGTCGGTGACCTCGACCAGCATCGGCGACATGCTCCGGGCGAACTCCGCGCCGCTGGCGGCGTCGCTCGCGTCGGTCAACCGTCACCTGCGCTATGTGGAACTGGACTCGCACGGCTACGGCGTCCTGGAGGTCACCGCCGACCACGCGCAGATGGACTGGTACTACCTGCTGAACGTGACAGACCCGAATTCCGGTGTGCGTCACGGTGCTTCGTTCGCGGTCCGCTCCGGAGGCCGGATCGAGCCGCGGCAGGTCCCGCTCGGCTGACCGTCGCGCCGGATCACTCCCCGCCTGCGCATCCACCGCCGCTGCATCCGCCGCCGCCCGCGGAGTGGTTGTTCGGCTTGCCCTGCGACCGGTTCCGCCACCGCCGGGCGCGAGCCGCTCTGCTGAGCTGGGCCCCGGCCGCGCGGGCACGCGTCGTCGTGTCGTCGCCGATCCGGTCGCGGGCCTTGTTCCGTCGCCGGATCACGACGACGAGCGCTGCGGCGACAAGACCGATCGCGAACACGACGAGCAGTAGGTTGCCCACCCGGTACCCCCTCTTCCCCGCGCCCGCTCCCGTCTTCGACCGAGCGCTCCGAAGCTGCCATTGTGCCTGGCTGGCAGAGAAATTCGTATCCCGGTGCATCGTCTGGGCAGCGCGGGAAGGTGAGCAACGGGATAGCAACTCGCGCGTGGGGAGTGCCCCGGTGGCGGCTACCGCGGAAGACCTACTCCGACCAGCGCTCTTCCAGCATGGCCGACACATCCTCGGCGAAATCGCCCACGATGTCGTCACCCGTGCACCGGGCGTCTTCGGCGAGCGCGGCCCAGCGGTTGATCAGCGCCGCCGAGCGCGGGACCGACAGCCCGTGCTCTCTGGCCGCCGCGATGCGCGAATGGTCGGCGGGCAGGAACCAGTAGGTGGACAGCCAGACCCAGATCAGCCTGGCTTCCAGGATGCGTTCGTCGAGTTGCTGGTCGTCGGCCAGCGCGGGCCACACGCCGACGACCTCCGCGCGCCACGCCTCCACCATCTGCTTGGCGCGTTCGCGGGAGAGCTCGACATCGCACAGGCAGCCCGGGAACGACACCAGGGCGTAGGCGATGTCCAGGGTGGCGTCGCGGAACCCGCCCCACTCGTAGTCGAGGAAGCGAGCGCCCTCCTCGTTCAAGATCACGTTGTCCGGGCAGAGGTCCGAGGGGCTGAACGCGCGGAAGCGGCCCGCGGAGAACAGCCGATTGCCCCGCACGATCCGTTCGGCGATCTCGCCGGGCACCTCGATGCCCAGTTCGCGCTGCAGCAGTCCGGGCACTTCGGCGATCGCCGACTCGGCCTGCTGCGCGATGCCGTCCACCCGGTGCACCACGTCCACCCGGCGCAGCAGGGCGACGAAGTCCGCCTCGCGCCCGACGGTGGCGGCGTGCATCCGGCCGAGCGCCTGGGCGAACGCCATCAGGGCGTTGCGGGCGGCGGTCTCGGCGCCCGACCGCAGCACGGCGGTCAGCAGCGAGTTCTCGCCGAGGTCGCTGAGGATCAGCAGGCGGTCGGGGAGGCTGTGCGCGATCAGGTACGCGCCCGGCCGGTGCTCCCGGCTCAGAGCGGTGGTGAACTGGTAGGACACCGTCTCGCGGAGGAAAGCGGAATCGATGCTGGCCACCCCGGGCGCCAGCCCGCCGGTCCGGCGATCCTGGGCCGCGCCGCGAACCTGCTTGATGATCAGGGTTCGCGGTAGCGAGAAAGCGTTCTCCGCTACACGCACACGTAGGACCGTCGTCCTACCACTACCGCTGAGTTCGATCGGATCGCTCAGCTTTACCGGAGCACCCATTCGCTTTGTGAGCAACTGTTGCGCTGCGGACACGACTTCGGCGGCGCGTTCGGCCAATAGTGCGGTCATCGCCTCTCAAGTTACTCGCATCCGGTCACTTCTAGCGAGCGGTTACACAACCTTTCCGCGTCGCTCGGCGTGTCTCCGGCGCGGCCGGAGCCCGCCCGCAGGTCGCTTGACACCTCGACAGCGGTCGGGTTTTCTCATCGTCAACTGCCATGCGCCACACCGCAAACCAGTTGAGTGGAAAGGTCTACGCATGACCGAAACCCCGCCCCCCGCACCCAAACAATCAGCTGGCGGCGCTTCCTCCCCGAACGACGACGAGCGCTTCGCGCCACGGCCGGGCCAGCACGAGAGCCCGAATCCGCAGGCTCCTGGTCCGGGAACCGGCCAGCCCCGCCACGAGATGGCGGGTTCGTCGGGATATCCGCAGTTCGGAGGCCCCGGCGCGGCGCACTACGGCAG
>NZ_JABLTE010000106.1 GCF_013315795.1 Nocardia barduliensis | reverse complement strand
CCAGTCGGTAGGCGATCACTTAGGGTGGGTGGGTCGGAAACTTACTGGAGGGTCAGGTATGGCCGGTCTGTTCACGAAGGTGCTGAAGGCGCATCAGTGGGTGTACGAGAACAGTGGCGGGCTGGTGGGGCATCGGCTGCTGCTGGGTAACCCCACGCTGCTGCTGCGGACGGTGGGGCGCAAGTCCGGCAAGGAGCGGACTTCGGCGCTGACGTACGCGCGCGACGGCGCGGACTATCTGGTGACGGCGTCCAACGGCGGGTCGCCGCGGCCGCCGGGGTGGCTGGCGAATCTGAAGGCACGACCGGAGTGCGAGATCCAGGTCGGGCGGCGGAAACTGACGGTGCGGGCCCGGGCGACGCTGCCGGACGATCCCGATTACGCCCGGCGGTGGGCGCTCGTCGACAAGGTGAATCGGGGTCGCTACAGCGCCTATCAGAAGCTGACCAAGCGGCCCATCGCGGTCGTGGTGCTGACCCCGGCGGGGCCGGGTCAGTCGTCGCGGTAGTCGTCGTCCCAGTCGCCCTCGTAGTCCTCGGCGTCGGCACGGTCGTCCCATGGCTCGGCTTCTTTCGGCGGCCGGCTGGCGAACTGCACGACAGCGACGACGAAGCCGAGGACCACGATGACGATACCGACGACGAGCAGAGTTTCCACCCCGGCACCCTAGCGCCGCCGCCCGGGCAGCGCACTACGTCAATTGTCCAGTTCGCCGCCTTGTTCACACTGTTAACAAAGTGCGCCCGATCGCCGCTCTGGACTCGATGGCGGCATGTGCCCGATCGGCTCCGTCGAGCGGGAAGATCTGGCCGATGACGACCTCCAAGCGCCCCGCGGCGACCTCCTCCTGGGCCCGCCGGGCGAGCGCCTGCCAATCGACATCGCCGCCGGTGACGTCGAACAGCCCGTAGACGGTGATGTCGCGCGCCGCTGCGGCGTCCCGGTCCAGGGCGGCGAATTCTCCTGCGGCAGCGCCGTATCCGAGAAAACGGCCGCCGTCCGCGGTGGCCGTGAGCGCGGCCTCCCCGAGCGCACCGCCCGCCCCGTCGAACACGACGTGCGCGCCCGCTCCGCCGGTCGCTGCGCGCGCCTTCGCCGCCCAGTCGGGTTCGGAGTAGTCGACCACCGCGTCGGCTCCGAGCCGCTGGGCGAGTTCCAGCTTCGCGGCGCCGCGTGCGGCGGCGACGACGTTCGCGCCCGCCGCACGGGCGAGCTGGATCAGCAGGATGCCCAGTCCGCCGGCCGCGGCGGTGATCAGGACCCATTCGCCCGGCTGGACGGCGGCATGGTCGAAGACGGCGAGCGCCGTCCTGCCGTCATGGGCGAGGGCGACAGCTTGCGTCGCGGTCAGCCCGTCGGGCAAAACGACCAACGTGTCGGCCTTGGCCAGCGCTTTCTCGGCGTATCCTCCGATCGGCAAGCCGCCGCCGATGCCGCTGGCCGCGGTCGGCGTCGACACCCGCTTGCCCACCCAGGCCGGATCGACTCCCGGGCCGACCGACGCCACCACACCGGCGACGGCGCCGCCGGGCACATAGGGCAGCTCGATCGCGAAGAAGTCGGTGCCCCAGCCGCCGCGCAGCCGGGTGTCCAGGAACATCACATCCGCGGCGGCCACGTCGACGACCACCTCTCCCGGTCCGGCCACCGGATCCGGCAGCTCGCGCACCACGAGCACTTCCGGTCCACCGAACTCATCGGCTTGTACAGCCCGCATGACGCACCCTTCGTTGTTCTTTGCCGTTTCGGACGAAGATCAGCATGGAACCTGAAGATGGGTTGAGGTCAAGTCGTGGGTCAGGAACCGCCGCCGCAGCTGGAACTACTGCCCCCGCCGCAACTGGAACTACTGCCGCCACTACAGCTGGAGCTGCTTCCCCCGCCGCAACTACGGCCATGGGGGTCGTGGTGGTGGTGGTGATGCCCGCCCCCGCCGTGCGGCTGGTCGAATCCGCCGATCAGACCGGCGCCGCCGGCTGCCCAGAACGGATCTGTGGATCCCCCCTCGTTATGTCCCCCGACCCGGTTCCCGCCGCGCCACCCGCCGTAGGGCGGCGGTGGGAACTGATTGCGGTGCGAACGGAGGACGACGACTACGACGATGATCGGAACCGTCACGAGGAGCAGCACCATCAACAGGATGAATGAAACGATGAGTGCGCTCATGTCAAGACGGTAGCCGCCCGTGGGGCCGCACGTACAGTGAACTGTGGTGAACTTCAGGTTCCGTCGATCTCCGGCGCGCGAGATCGACCTCGCGACCGTGCGCGCCGCTGTCGACGCACTGGAACTGCCGGAGGCCGTCTTCAAGACCTGCCCCTGGCAGCCGCGCGAACTGGTCGCCGAGGGATTGCGGCAGTGGCTGCTGTGCTGCGGCGCCGCCATGCGCGACGACCAGGTGATCGGCATGCCGTCGCACGCGGTGGACGAGGCGTGGCACGGGTTCATCCTGTGCACCAAGCGCTATGCCGAGTTCTGCGCGCGCGCCTACGGCCGCTTCCTGCACCACTTCCCGGAAGGCGCCGGGCCACCGATCGATGCGCACGGAACCATGGCCGAGCAGCTCGGCCGCACCGTGGTGGCGTGGTCGTTGGTGGCGGCTCCTGGCGAGGAATGCGTGCTCTGGGATCTGGATCGGCGGGTGGGTGTCGAGCAGCCGTGGGGCATCGGGCCCGAGCGAGTCGTGGCCATCGAAGCCGAACTCGCCCGCACCCTCGCCTGAGTCAGGTCAGCTTCACCCGCGCCGCCAGGAACCGCACGACAGCGGGCGCGAGCCGCCCGAAGTGATACTGCAGGTGAGCCTCCGGCGTCACCGGAACGATGCTGCGATCTCGCTGGACCGCGCGCACGATCTGCTCGGCCACCTTCTCCGGGCCGTAACGCCGCAGCCGGTAGAGGTTGTCATAACGCTCTTGTTTGCGCTTCTCTTCCTCCGCGCTGACGCCGGAGAACCGGGTGCGCGCGACGATGTTCGTGTGCACGATGCCAGGGCAGATGGTGTGCACCGAGATTCCGCGAGCGGCCAGTTCAGCGCGCACGCAGTCGGAGAACATGAACACCGCCGACTTGCTGGTGGAATACGCGCTGAACCCCTGCTGCGGACTGTAGGCCGCCATGCTGGAGAGGTTCACGATGTGCCCGCCCAGGCCGCGCTCGGCCATGGCGGGCCCGAAGGCGCGGCAGCCGTTCACCACGCCGCCGAGGTTGATCCGCATGACCCGGTCGAAGTCGGCCGACGACGTCTCGAAGAATCCACCGGCCTGACCGATCCCGGCGTTGTTGATCAGGATGTCCGGGACGCCGTGGTGCTCCAGCACCGTCGCGGCGTGTGATCGCATCTCGTCCTCGTCGGCGACGTCGAGTCGATAGGCGTGCGCCACGCCGTGTTCGGCGGCGATCAGCTCGGCGGTTTCCTTCGCCGCCGCGAGGTCGATGTCGGAGAGCACGATCTCGGCGCCGCGGCGGGCAAAGGCGAGGGCGGTGGCACGGCCGATGCCGCTGCCGCCGCCCGTGATGACGACCAGCTGGTCATCGAACGGCCGTGCGGCCCGGCCCGTTTCGGCGCGGCGCAGCGCGCGGGGCGGGTGCGCGCCGCCCAGCGTGTCGATCAGTTCGGCGGTGGCGGTGGCCAGCAGCTCCGGATGTGAGAACGGCATCCAGTGCCCGGCGCGCACATCCCGCCGCCACAGCCGTTCGGTCCACCTGTGTTCGTCGTCGAATCCCGCCGGACGCACGGCGACGTCGCGCCCGGCGACGATCAGCTGCACCGGCACCTCGGTGCGCCGCTCGCGGGGCGCGAGCATGCGCCGCACGATGTTCGCCCGGTAGATCAGCAAGCCGTCGACCAGGTCGGCGCGGAAGGTGGGACCCAGACGCACGTTCGACGGCGCGGTCTCGTTCATGATCGAGACGACCCGCCGCCAGAAGCGTTCGGTGCCGATCAGGCCGAAGGCGGCGCGCGGCAGCACGGGTGTCATGAAGAAGAAGGTGTACGCCGACGACAGCAGCTGGGTGAACGGCTGCCATACGTTGCGCGGTGTCGGGCGCGAGAGCCGGCTGCGGATCCACTTGCCGACGTGATCCAGGTTCGGCCCCGACACCGAGGTGAACGACGCGACCCGTGCGGCGGCACGCGGCTCGCATACCGCTTCCCACACCTGCACCGAACCCCAGTCGTGCGCGAGGACGTGCACGGGCCGGTCGGGGCTCACCGCGTCCGCGACCGCGTAGAAGTCGGCGGCCAGGCGGTCGAGCCGGAAATCCTCCGTGCGCCGGGTGCGGGTGGAGCGCCCGTGCCCACGGGTGTCGTAGGCGACCACATGGAACCGGCGAGCCAAGAGTGGCGCCACCGCGTCCCAGAGGTGGTGGGTATCGGGCCAGCCGTGCACCAGCACGACGGTTTCCGCGGTGCGATCACCGTATTCGTAGACGGCGATGTCGAATTCACCGCTGCGCACGGTGCGTTCGACCGCCGCGAGTGGTTCGGTGGTGGTCATGGGGTTTCTCCTTGACTGCCCGGAGGGCGGGTCACAGATCGAGCACGAGTCGTCCGCCGTCGGCGCGTGAGACGCAGACGAGCATCTCGCCCGCCTCGTGTTCGGCGGCGGTGAGCACGGTGTCGCGGTGGTCGGGTTCGCCGGCCAGCACCCGGACCTTGCACGTGCGGCAGAAGCCCTGCCTGCACGAGTACGGGCGGTCGGGCCGCGCCGCGAGGATCGTGTCGAGCGCGCTGCGGTCCGCACCGACCTCCAGAACCTCTCCCGTGGAGGCGAACTGGATCTCGAACGGTTTCCCGTTCACGATCGGGGGTGGCGAGAACCGCTCGGAATGCAGCTCCACATAGGGTATTTCGCGCACGGCGTCGGCGATGACGGTGATCATCGGCGCCGGGCCGCAGCAGTAGACCGCGGTGTCGGGCCCGACGCGGGGCAGCAGGGCGCTCGCGTCGGGCAGCCCGTGCTCGTCGTCGGTGCGCACGACGACGCGGTCGCCGAATCCCGCGATCTCGTCGAGGAACGGCAAGGTGTCGCGACCGCGCCCGGTGTACACCATCGACCACTCGATCCCCAGCCGGTGCGCCAGCCGCGCCATCGGCAGGATCGGCGTGATCCCGATGCCGCCCGCGACGAAATGCAGACGAGCGGCCGGGGAACCGTGACCGGGCACGGCGAACGGGAACGCGTTACGCGGCCCGCGCACGACGATCGGCGACCCCACCGCGAGGGAATCGTGCACCTCCACGGAACCGCCGCCGCCTTCCGGGATGCGACGCACCGCCACCCGGTAGGCACGAACGTCCGCGGGGTCACCGCACAGCGAGTACTGCCGCAGTCGGCCGGAGGGCAGTTCGAGGTCGAGGTGGGCGCCGGGCCGCCAGGGTGGCAGCACGCGCCCGTCCGGGGCGGCCAGTCGCAGGCTCACCACGTCCTGATCGCGCGCCTCGATCCGCCGCTCGGTGACCACCAGCGCCGAGCGCCGGTCGTCCACCCTCGGCCGTGGATCGCGCCGGTTGACCAGCGTGGTCCAGCGCAGCCGCGCCGAGGCCACCGCGTCGAGCACCCGCACGGCGCGGTCGCGCTCGCACTTGCCGAACAGGTCCGCGGGGATCTGGTCGGGAACGGGCAGCCTCACGAGGCGATCGCCTGCGCCGCCGGGGATTTGGCCAGGTAGGCCACCGCCTGCGCGGTGGAGCCGACCGTCTCCGGGTCGTAGCCGGGTTTGAAGGTGCTCAGCGCGCTCCACAGCAGCGAGGGGACGCCGGGCAACGCGCCGCGCCACATCGCGCCGAAGACCCGCGCCAGCAACCGGGGATAGCCGAGGTCGGGCAGCTCGCGGTCCTGATGGACCATGAACTTGGTGCCGCGCACCACCAAGGTCAGGAAGATCGGGAACACCAACAGCATCAGTGCCGCGCGCCGCACGTATCCGGCGCCGAAATAGACCGCCACGTCGTGTGCGACGTGCCGGTGCTCGACCTCCTCCGCCCCGTGCCAGCGAAACAGGTCCGCCATCCGCGGGTCGGCGCCGAACCGCTCCAGATCCGCGTTGAGCACCCAGTCGCCGAGGTAGGCGAAGAAGTGTTCCAGGCACGCGATGAAGGCCAGCCGCTCGACCATCACCTGCCTTTCGGCGACGCCTTCGACTTCCCTCGGCCCGAGCGTCCTGCGGAACAGGTACTCGGCCTGGCGCAGATAGGGCTCGGGATCGATGCCGTGCACGGCGAGCACTTCGCGCAGCACCTTGTCGTGCGTCTCGGCGTGCATCGATTCCTGACCGATGAAGCCGAGCATCGCCTCGCGCAGCTTCTCGTCCCGCACGTACGGCAGCGCCTCGGCGTATGTGGCGCAGAACATCCGCTCGCCTTCGGGCAGCAGCAGATTCAGCGAATTGATCAGGTGCGAGGCGATGGGCTCGGCGGGCATCCAGTGCAGCGGCGTGCCCGCCCAGTCGAATCGCACGTTGCGGGCGTGCAGCGCCACGGCGCCGGGGTCTGTCCCGGGTTGCCGCCCGGCCCTGCGAAGTAGCTTCATCGGTACTCCTCGATTCTCACTCGCACGCGATTCCTACGTGTCCGTAGCGAGGACTATACACATATATAGAACTTTCAGTAACACACAAAAACGCGACCGTCGCGATACGGTGACGCGACTGCGCGACAGTCGTCACACCGGCGATTTCCGGCACAAAACTAGAACGCGTTCTAGTAGGCTTTCGCTATGGAACGATTGACCGGATTGGATGCCAGCTTTCTCTACTTCGAAACCGGGACCCAGCATCTGCACGTCTGCGCGCTGCTGATCCTCGACCCGTCCTCGGGCGACTACTCGTTCGAGGGATTCAAAGCCGAACTAGCCCGGCGCCTTCCCCTGATTCCGCAGATGCGCCGCCGCTTGTACGAGGTGCCGCTGAACCTCGACCATCCCGTCTGGGTGGAGGACGAGAATTTCGACCTCGACTACCACCTCCGCCGCATCGCGATCGCCGCGCCGGCCGGACGCCGCGAACTCGCCGAACTCGTCGGCGACATCGCCAGCCGTCCCATGGATCGCGATCGTCCGCTCTGGGAGATGTCCGTGGTGGAGGGCCTCGACGCCGGGAAAGTCGCGGTGATCTGCAAGTACCACCACGCCGCTGTGGACGGCATCACCGGCGCCAACCTGATGATGCACCTGTGCGACCTGGAACCGGGCGTCAAGAAGGCGGTGCCCGAGGACGAATGGCGCCCCGAACCCAAACCCAGCGACTGGCAACTGCTGGCCGAAGCGGTGGTGAAATTCCCGACCCGAGCGGGCATCGTCGGAATGCTGCCCAAAACGGTCGGCGTGGTCGCCGGATTCGCGCAGCGCCGCCGGGAGAACAAGGCGGGCATGGCGGTCCCCTTCTCCGCTCCCCGCACACCGTTCAATCTGGCTATCACGCCACACCGCGCGATCGCGTTCACCGAGGCCGAACTCGACGCCGTCAAGGAGATCCGCTCCGCGTTCGGCGTCAAGGTGAACGACGTCGTACTCACCGTGGTCGCCGGTGCGCTGCGCGCCTATCTGACCGAGCGCGACGAGTTGCCGGACCGCTCGCTCATCGCGTCGGTTCCGGTGTCGGTGCACGAGTCGACCCGGCACACGGCGGGGACCAACAAGGTGTCCGCGCTGTTCGCGCGGCTCGGCACCGACCTCGCCGACCCGGTGGAACGCCTGCGCGAGGTGGCCGAGAACAATCGCGGGGCCAAGGAAGAGCACGACGTGATGGGTGCCGACTTCCTGCAGGACTGGTCGAAGTACGCCCCGCCGAACACCTTCCGGCTCGCGGCCCGGATGTATTCCTCGCTCAAGCTGGCCGAGATGCACCCCGTGGTGCACAACCTGGTGGTGTCGAATGTGCCCGGCCCGCCGATGCCGCTGTACTTCCTCGGTATCCGCGTGGACGGGATGTACCCGTTCGGGCCGGTGTTCCACGGCGCGGGCCTGACGGTGACCGTGCTGTCCAACAACGACAAACTGAATTTCGGCTTCATCGCCTGCAAGGAGCTGGTGCCCGACATCGCGGCGCTCGCCGACGCCGTGCCCGGTGTGGTCACCGAGTTAATCACCGCAGCACGCAAATCGGGCTGAACCCGCGCCCTGTCCGCCACCGCCGTCGGACAGGCTGATCAAATCTTCGCGGCGACGGTCTCGCAGGCTTCGAGCAACACGGGAACGAAACGGTCGGTTTCCAGCACGCAGGATGCGTGCCCGGCCGCGACCAGGTGCGTGCTCGCCCCCGGAATCATGGTCGCCATCTCCACCTGCCGATAGACCGGAATCGCCCGGTCCCGGGTCGTGATCACCACAGCCGTCGGCATCGTCAGATCCGGCAGCCACGCCGTCGCGTCGAAGCGCCCGATCACGGCGAGCACCTGGGTGAGCGCCCACCCGCTGGTGCTGCGGAACTCATCGAGCGCCCAGCGATTCAATCGCCCCGGCGTCCAGGTGACCTCCGGCAGCTCGGGCAGGCGGCCCGCGAGCCTCTCGGCACGACGGTAGGAATACGGCTCGACCGCGGCGGCCACGACGCCGAACGTCCGGTGAAAAGCGTGCTCCCGCCACTTCTCCCGGAACCTGTACGGCGTCGCGCAGAGCACCAGACCGCTCACCCGGTCCGGATGCCGACGCCCGGCCAGCAGGCTGACGATCCCGCCGAGCGAGAACCCCGCGCACATGGCCCGCTCGACGTGCAGCGCGTCGAGAACCGCCGCGACGTCGTCGGCGCAGTCCTCCAGGGTGAACCGCTCGGAGCGGATGCCGCGCCCGTGCCACCGCTGGTCGAAGAGGATCACGCGGTACCGCCGGGCCAGCGCCGCCAGCGAGGGGAACCAGGTGAGGTAGGCGGTACAGGCGGTGGCGTGCAGGAGCACCAGCGCGGGCGCGTGCTCCGGGCCGGGAATGTCGACCACGTAGGTCCGGCCCCGCCCCGGCAGATCGACCAGGCGGCCACCGGGCACCTCGGCGATGTCCGGCACCCGGAAGCGGAACCGCGTCGGACTTCGGCCGGAGTTCGTCATGGTGCACCTCCAGGGCGGTCACACCGGACTAATTAGAACAAGTTCTATACGATCATGGCACAGTCGGGCGCGCAAGCGCCCAACCCCGGGCGGCATGCGGTCAGCGGGCATTCGGGGCGGTCCACCACCTTGGCGCGCACAATCACCCCTATCACGCCTCGACATCTGCGCCACCCGACCGCTCGGGGATACGCGATTCGGACAACACCGGGCAGTGGCGGCGCGGCACCGGCATCGTCGCCGCCGCGCGACCGCCTGGGCTACTGTCGCGAGACGAGCACGCACAGGACGCTTTTCTGTAACGTGTTACAGGAGAAGTTCGAGAGACGGAGGTACCCCGGATGGGGCGGTTGACCGGCAAGGTGGCGTTGATCAGCGGCGGAGCGCGCGGCATGGGCGCGGCGCACGCCAGGGCGCTGGTCGCCGAGGACGCGCGCGTGGTGCTGGGCGACGTGCTCGACGACGAGGGCGCCGCGGTCGCCGCGGAGCTCGGCGACAACGCGGTCTACGCGCACCTCGACGTCCGCGAGCCGGACGACTGGCGCAAAGCCGTCGGCGCGGCGGTGGAGCGGTTCGGTTCGCTGAGTGTGCTGGTGAACAACGCGGGCATCGTGAACGGCAACCTGCTCGTCGCGTTCGAGCTGGCCGAATGGCAGCGGATCATCGACATCAACCTCACCGGCACGTTCCTCGGCATGCAGGCCGCGACGCCCGCGATGATCGAGGCGGGCGGCGGCTCGATCATCAACATCTCCTCCGTCGAGGGCATGCGCGGCAGCCCCGGTCTGCACGGCTACACGGCCACCAAGTTCGCCGTGCGCGGGCTCACCAAGTCCACCGCGCTCGAACTGGCGCAGTACAAGATCCGGGTGAATTCGATACACCCCGGCCTGATCCGGACCCCGATGACGGAGAACATCCCCGAGGACTTCCTGCAGATCCCGCTCGGTCGCGCCGCCGACCCGGCCGAGGTCTCCGCCCTGGTGACGTTCCTGGCCAGCGACGAATCGTCCTACTCGACGGGGGCCGAGTTCGTCATCGACGGCGGCCTCACCGTGGGCGTTCCGCACAAGAGCTTCGGCTGAGTCACCCGCGGGTGGCGAGCAAGGCGAGCGGCGGCAGCGACACCAGCGCGGCGCACGCGATCACGGTGCTCCATTTGTAGGCCACCAGCAGCGCGGCGAATTCGCGCAGGAACGCGCTCGGCAGGTAGTAGAAGGCGGTTCTGGCACCGGTCACCTCGGCGTCGAGGTCGAGGCGGCGGGCCAGGATCGCCGTGCGCAGAATATGGAAATTGCTGGTCACCAGCACCATTCGGGTAGTGGGACCGCGCTCGCCGAGCAGCCGCTTGGTGAACAGCAGATTCTCCTCCGTGGTGCCCGACCGGTCCTCCAGGATCACGCGCTCGCCGGGCACACCGTGGTCGACCAGGTAGTTCGCCATCGCCGCCGCTTCGGAAACCTCCTCGTCGGATCCTTTACCGCCACTGGCGATCAGCAGCGGTTCGCGGCCCTGCTCGGCTTCACCGCGGTATACCTCGATCGCCCGATCCAGGCGCGCCGCCAACAGGGGCGGCACGTCGCCGTCGACCAACCCCGCGCCGTGCACCACGATCGCGTCCATTCCGGGACGGTAGGGCAACAGGCCGTAGCACAGCGAATACACCAGGAAGGCCGCGAACAGGAACCCGATGTAGCTGATCGACATCGTCAGCGATGCCAGAAGGACAACGAGCCATCGGCTTTCGGTGAGCAGAGCGAGGACGAGCACGACGTACGGCACCAGCAGCGCGATACCGAGTCCGAGCGGCAGCAGATGCGGAAGACGCCAGCCCTCGCGGCGTACCAGCTGCGCGCCGTTGGCTATCGACAATCCCGCCAGCACCAGCACCAGCAGCGGCGACAAAAGCACGAACAGTGGGGCGAGCACCACGGGCAGATCACCGTCGGCGACCAGTCCGACCACCCACGCGCCGAGGAACGCCGTCCCGAGCAGGAGATACACCCCGTGCCCCAGCCGCCTGCGGTCCCTGTGGAATCGCACTCCGAACACACCGAGCAGGACCACCCCGACGACCAGCAGAAGCACCGGGTCACGGTAGCCGACGGGTGAGCGGAGCGCCCGGCGGCGCGGCTTCCTCGGCCTCTTCCGATCGTCCCCTAAAGTGTGCAGGTCCGGGCATCGGCCGCAGGCAACCGGTATCCGGAGCATTCGACTTCAGCACACCAGTGTTTCGCCAGCAGCACATCGTGACGAATGGGAGTCGCCGAAAGCCATGCTTCGATTGGTCATCGCCGCCGCCGCGGCCGCGCTCTGTCTGATCACACCGCAGGTTCTGATCACACCGCAGGCCGCGGCGCAGCCGATCTATCCCGAACCCGATCCCGACCCGTTCTACGCCACTCCGGCCGGCTTGGACCGCGTCGCGCCGGGCGACGTCCTCGCGGTACGGCCGATGCCGGGACTGATCGCGTTCCCCGGCGCGACGGTCACGATGATCAAATTCCGCTCGACGAATTCCGCGGGCGAGCCGATCGCGGCCACCACCACCGTGCTGACACCGCCGAATCCGATGCCGGGTGGACCGCTGCTGTCCTATCAGCACATCATCAACGCCCTCGGCACCCAGTGCGCGGTCTCTCGTGTGCTCTACACCAGCGACCCCAATCTGGCGGTGCGCGAAGCACCCGCGCTCAACGCCCTGCTGCTGCGCGGCTGGTCGGTCGCTCTCCCTGACCATCTCGGGCCTACCAGCGCCTACGGCGCCGCGAAGCTCGGCGGCATGATCACCCTGGACGGCCTCCGCGCCGCGCGGCGGGTCACGGAGCTGGGCCTGGCCGACAGCCGCGTCGCCATGCTCGGGTACTCCGGCGGCGGCATGGCGACCACGTGGGCGGCCGCGCTCGCGCCGACCTACGCGCCGGAACTGCCGATCATCGGCGCCGCCGCGGGCGGGGTGCCGATGAACCTGGTCAAGATGATCGAGGGCCTCGGCTACGCGCCGCATGCGGCATTCGGCCTCGCCTTCGCCGCGGCCATCGGGCTGGAGCGGGAATACCCCGCGCGGCTGCCGGTGAGCGATTACCTCAACTCGGTCGGATTGTCGTTCCGCGACCGGATCGCCGACAGTTGTACCAACGAGATCCTGCTGGCCGGTGCCGGCCGCGGCATCGTTGACGTCGCGGCCTCGAATTCGCTGGCCGAGGACGAGCGCGCTCGCGGCGTGCTCGAGGAGAACAGCCTGGAACTCTACGAGGGCATCCCGGCCGCACCGATCTACCAGTGGCGCGCGGAGCACGACGCCCTGATCCCGGTGGATTCGATCGACGCGACGGTGCGGCGATACTGCCGGGCGGGCGTGCCGGTCCAGTACGAGAAGTTCCTCAGCCCCGACCATTTGTCCACCGCTGTGCTCGGCGTGCCGTCGGCACTCGCGTGGTTGGAGGCACGGTTCAACGGTGTGCCCGCGCCGAGTAATTGCTGAGTTTGCGATTCGGGTTCGCAGCAGTCGTGATCGGCCGTGCGACCACCGCACGAGGCCTACGCTGGACTGCATGGTCACCATCGTCGGTGGAGGAATCGCCGGAACCGTTCTCGCCGGAGCCCTTGCGGCCGAGGGCATTCCGGTGCGGGTCTATGAAAGCCAGCAGTACGTCGGCGCAGGGGCCTTCCTCGTGCTGGACGACCGTGCGCACGCCGCGCTCATCGCCCTCGGCGTGTCCGCCGACCGGCTGGACGAAGTCGCGCATCCGGTCGACGCCTTGCGGGTCGAATACCAACCGGCCGAGGAACGTTTCGGGCCGAGCCGCGGTCATCGGCTGTATCTGCGTGGCGAGCTCATGGCGGTGCTGACCGAATTCGCCACTGCCACAGCGGCGGAGTTCCATTACGACACCGCGGTGACCGACATCGACGAAGGCGTGCTGTTGAGCGGCGCTACCCGGTTACCCACCGACGATATCGTCATCGCGGCCGACGGCATCGACTCCCTCGCGCGTCAGCGCATCGAACCGGAGCGTGTCCCCCGAGTATGCGGGTCAGGTCGTCTTCTACGGCCGCACCGAGCGGCCACAAGCATTGCGCACCAAGAGCACGGTGCTGCACTTCGACGGCCGGATCGGCGAAGACGGTCGGCCGACCGGCGCGTTCGGCCACTACTGGGACGAAACGATTTCCGTCTGGTTCGCCAGGGTCACTCGCCCGGCCCTTCCCCCGGAAGACCTCGGATTCCATCCGGTGGCGCAGTGGGCCGAACTCATTCGCACCCCTGCCCCGGGAATCTCCGACGTCGTAGATCTCTTGCTCGCGCAGACGCAGACGTGCACGTCTCGAACGCGCGCCACGTACCTTTCACCGCCGCTGCTCCCCCACGGCTTCCGCTGATCCTGTGCGGCGACGCCGATCACGCCATCACGCCTGCCGAAGGAGTCGGCGCGCGCGACGCGATCGAGGACGCGGCAGCCATCTTCCGAGCCTTGACCGCGGGTTCCTCACCCGCGGAGGCGATGGCGGCCCGGCGGCGGCAGATCGCCGCCGACCGGGAACGGGTTGTGCCACCCTACCGCCGCGCCGGGAACTAGGCGTCCTTGCTGCTCTCGTACGCGCTCTGCCGAGCCTCATCGAGGTCGGCTTCCGAACGCGCCTTGGCGGCCTCGGCTTCCTTCTGCGCCGCCTCCCGCTGGGATTCGGCCTTGTCCTGCTGCGCGCGACCCTCTTTCTTCAGGTCTTCGTCACCGGTGATGACGCCCGCAGTCTCCTTCGCCTTGCCCTTGATGTCCTCGACGACACCTTCGACAGCTTCCCGGGGTCCGCTCTGATGCTCCGGCATCGCATACCTCCCAATCACTAGTCGGCTGACATCCGCCGCATACCCGGGTCCGCGCGGATCAATCACCCTGTGACCCCCGCCACCAGCCGCGGCATTACCTCTGTAGATGGCGCGGCCGGTCCACATACGCACCCTTACCGGAGAATTGGCGAGTTTCCGTTGGCACCTGTCGTAAATGCCTCTGGGAGACGGGCGGTCGGCTGGATAGTTTCGGGTTCGACAGCCGCCCTACCGCATCAGGAGTAACCGATGACGACCTATATCGCCCCAGTGCTGATCGGCATCCTGTACGCACTGGCGATGTCCCTGATCCCCGAACCGCACCGCCGCCGATTCAACGCCATCATGGTCGCCGGCGCGGGCGCCGCCTACCTCAGCGGCGGCGGCTTCGGCGGCTGGGAATTCGCCTTCACCGCCGTCACCACCTACTGCGCCTACCGCGGCCTCGAATCCTGGACCTTCATCGGCATAGCCTGGCTCCTGCACACCGCCTGGGACCTACTCCACCACCTGAAGGGCAACCCCATCATCCCGTTCGCCCACGACTCATCCCTCGGCTGCGCCATCTGCGATCCGGTGATCGCGGTGTGGTGCTTGTGTGGCGGGCCGTCGCTGTTCCGCCTTCGGCACAAAGCCGTTGTTCCCTGAATATCGAGTTCCCGACGCCGCCGGACCCGCGCCTTCCACCACACCGCCGCAGCGACGACCGCCGCGACGAGACCCGCGACCGCTGCCATCACCACGACGAGGTTGTCTTTGGCGAATCGCACCACCGGGGCCAGAACCACCACCCCGGCGACCCCGAACATCAGCAGCAAAGCCAGATTGTCGGCGTGGCGCCGCCGTCTTGCCATGTCTCCCCCTGCTCGACAGTGCCGTCTATGTCAGCGAACAGCACCGTAGCGCGAACCACCGACAACTTCGCTCAACGCTGCTGCGACACCGGATCTCCGGAAGCCGGCACGGGTAGCGGGATCTGCGGCCGAGCCTCCCCTCTCGTACGGCAAGTGCTGAACGCACTGGCGTAGATCCACTGGGCCCATTCGGGCTACCGTGGCATGCAGACGCGTTGCAGAACTGTCTACGGTTCAAAACATGGTCCGAACCCGATGCCTATGATCCATGAGAGAAGGCGCGGGCGATCTGTGCGACCAGCACTATCTGGGCATACTGAGGCCATTTGCCCAGGAGATAAAAGCGCTTTCTTCATCGGACCTAGGGGTCAGTGGACGCCGGCAGTAGTTGAGGATATTAACCGCTGGGCCCAGCGTTGCGGCCAGCATTGCCTTGAAAGTGGCATTCTGGGACGAGGAGTACTCATTGAAGACGGTCAACGTCGCGTGTTCGAATACTTCGATATCTATCTCGTACATATCGCTGGCGATCGCCGTCAAGCCGGTTGCAGTACCCAACACTGAGCAAGTGTCGGTATGCATGCGTACAAACAGGTCACCTACCCGCAACGACGGACTCCATACCGTCTGGTCACCAACCTCGAATGCGTAGCTCATCATGCCCACTCTACTAGAATCTGGACGCCGGGATTTTCGGCACGCATGTTCTCAACTGCAGCCTCTATTTGCGCCCGGAAGTTGGGATCGGCGCCAGGGGTCGTGAACCGGAGTCCGATGGGAGCCTGCTCATAGCCATCGATATACTGTCGAGCCTCGATGTAGGACCCCAACTTCTTTTCCACCTGTTTCGCAATCCATTTGTCGACATCGGCGGCATTCGTGGCCGACTTCTCCTCCCATAGGACCCCATTCTTGACCTCATCAATATCGGTGATTGTCTTGGACGTATCCTTAGGATTGTCGATCTGTACTTCTCGATCCCCATCCTTCACATGATATTTTCCGTCGCTACCCAGGTGTGGTCGGCGTGGATCAGTGAACGTGACATCCGCTTTCGGGTCCGATGTAGTGAGGAGTATCGGTAGCTCGACAATGGTGGGCAGCCCGCCCGTCGTCAGAACAGCCACGGAGAAGGTGAGGCCGCCGAGCGCGGTGAGGAATGTGTTGGCAGGACCAGCCAAAGCTCCGGCAGCCTGATTCAGGAAGTCGATCTCTTCTTGGCGATCGCTGGGTGTTTTTTGCCCATTCGGTGTCTTTTGCTTCGTCGGCGGCTCTTTGACCTGCACCATCGAACGCCCGATCTGAATGGCGGTGACGACCACCACCATGGCGAACTGAGTGTTCATGTCCGAGCGCATCGTGGTCAAAGCAACCTTGTGGGCGTCGACTGCGGCCGCGATGTCGCGGGCAGCGGCTTCGATGTCGCCGACGCTGGTAGCGAGCGTACGAAGGTGGCCTACGAGGTTCGGAATATCTTTCGGGGCGTTTGATCCGTAGCCACGCTCGAGCCCGGAGGCGACCACTAACAGTCGCCCCTTGCCGCCGTATACAGGGTCTGACTGAGCGAAGGTCTTCCATGCGGTCGCGGCGCGCGCCAGCTTGTCGGTGTCCCCGTCAGGGACTTCGCCGCCAGAGACAAGCGCAGTGACCTTGTCCTGCAGTTCGGTCCAGTCCGTCTCGAGTCCGCGGCTGTAGGTCCCCGATGACGCGACACCGTTAACTATGCCGGGGCCGTACGGTAGTTCCGAGGGGAAACCGCTGGGCAACGATGGTGGGGCCCCCTTGTTGGGGTCGCGGTTGGCTTTGTACTCCGCGCACTTCCAGTTGTAGCCAGCCGCAGTCAAAACGTCCCCGAAGTGCTGCAATGCCCGCGCGAAGCTGGTCGCCACCAGCGTCACTGCGCCGGCGCGGTCATCGTAGGCTTTCGACCACGTCTTGACCGCCTGGTAGCCACCGGCCATCGCGCTGGTTTCCAAAAGGACGCGCTGCATCGCGTTGTAGACGGTTTGGAATTTCTCCGACAGGTCGTAGCATTCCTTGGCCGCGCTCTCATAGGACTGTGGGGAGATCGAGCCCACTGAGTTCAGCCGCCGCTCATTCTCAGATTGATTTCCGCTGCCGCGCTGTAGGCGTCGCGGGCGGTGACGGCGGCGATGTACATCTCAGTGATTCCTTCAACCACTGCGGCAGCCCCGGTAGCCCATTCTCGGTAGGCTTCCTCCTGGGCGGTGGCAGCGGCTCCCTGCCAGTTTTGTTGGATGGTGGCGATTCGGCGGTCGAGTCCGTCGAGACTTTCGGTGAGGAACCCAATGAATCCATTGGCGCGGCTTACGAGCTGGTCCAACTCATCGATATCGAACGTGAAGTCCCGGAAATGGTCGGCCATCACATATTCAGTTCCGGTAGGTCCAGCGAATTAAAACTCGTTGCATTGGAAATATCGCGGCCAGCAATGGTCTTGCTTGCTACGCCGAGAAGTCCGCCCATGGCCGCGAGCGCATCCAGTACGGTGGCAGCGCCCTCCTTGGCTACCGTCCAGCCTTCACCGAATGCGTCTGCCGCCGACCCCTTCCAATTGTCGAGGACGCTCGAAACCTCACGGTCGAGCGAATTCAACCCGTTGATCAGAGAACTAGCGACTTGCTCCACGTAGTCGCCCGCATCGGTCACCTCGTCCGGAACAATCGCGAAATCTGTTCCGGGCGACCCCTGCTCGGTTGACACACGACCCCCCTCCTCCAGACATCAGGAAAACCTTAGCCACGACCGATCCCGAACGCAATAGCATCAACTCTACCGGCAGTCAGCCCGTACTGAAACGCTCGTCCGATGGCTTGCGCAGCGTCACGTTGCCATCGACCAGGTAGGTGTAAATGTCCAGGGTGATTGTGTTGTTCTTGTGTCGCATGCGCCGTGTCGCGTCCGCCAAGCTGTAGGCCCCGTCGACCAACAGCAATCCGTACAGGTGGCGGAGCGAGCGAAAGCCCATCTGCTGGCGGATCTTCCCGTCGGACCCAACGGCACCAACTTCGCTGGCTCCCGCCGAGCTCCAAAACCGCAGCGTAGACTACGCATCCTGTAAGCGTCCGCGCCGTCCGCCCACCACCACCAGACTCAGTCGGCGCCTACTTGAAATAGGTGATCCTGCATCCACCAGTCGGGATGGCACACCGCCCGGGTTGACTGCCGCGCCGTCCCCACGACGTTCAACCGTCGATCCGGAGGCGACGAGTCGATAAGCCAGACCCAAGAGCGAAACGGTTGTGCAGCGCCCAGGAAGTTAGGACCGGAATTCTTGGCGTACTCTTGGTCGCGGCCCGCACCCTAAAACAGGTCAGGCACGATGACCGTGCCTGACCTGCTGTTACTGCTCCCCCATCTGGACTCGAACCAGAAACCTGCCGATTAACAGTCGGCTGCTCTGCCAATTGAGCTATAGGGGATTGTCCTCAGCTCGTCCGGTTGGTATCGGGCGGGCCGAGGTGAAACTCTAGCGTATCGCTGGGCGGGAGCCCAAATCGCGCCGCTACCTGCTGACTTGTCCGTGGAGGCGAAGGCGCGCTACCGGGGATCCGGATCGACAGGCGTGTGGGGCTTCGGGCAGGATGGGGGCGGCGAACTGGCAACTGGGAGGAGCACATCGAGATGCTGCGGTTGATCATCGGCGTGGCGGCCGGGTATGTACTCGGCAGCAAGGCCGGGCGGGCTCGCTACGAACAGATCAGCGCCGCCACCCGCGCGCTGACCGAGAGCCCGGTGACCCGCAAGCTCGTGCTCGTCGGCAGGCAGAAACTAGCGGACAAGCTCAGTACCCGCCCCCGCCTCGAGCCCATGGAGCCGCTGGACGAACGGACCACCGTCCTGGTCCCGCACGATCAGCTCCGCCGCTGACCTGAACCGTTCCGCACGACGAGCTGGTTCCTCGCACACGTAGAGCAATGTGCGAGGAATCACGCATTCGCGCGAAGGAGGGGCCTAGGCCCCGGTGGCGAAGTCCCCGTGGTTGCCCATCGCCTGGGTGAGCAGGCTCTTGCGATACTGCTCCAGGGCGACGAGGTCGCCGAAGAGGGCGAAGTAGGCGTCCGGCTGTTCGGTCGAGGAGACCCGCTGGAGCTTGGACTTGAGTTCGGCGATCTGCCTGCCGACCCAGGCCTCCTGGGTGCGGGCCAGCACGCCGGCGACGAAGCGCGGGATGTCGGCCTCGGTTTTCACCGGCAGCGGCTCGTTGGCCAGTTCCGACAGCATGGCGCGCACGGTCAGGTCGTCGGTGCGGTCCGCGACGGCGTTGACCCATTCGGCGCCGCCCAGCCCGGCCGCCGTGCCGCCCGCCTCGGCGATCAGCGTGCGCACGACCGCGTAGGCGGGGTGGGTGAAGGCTTCGGCCTCCAGCGCGTCGAAACCCGCGCCCGCCATCGCCGGGTACTGGAGTGCGGCGGCCAGCACCTGGCGTTGCGGCAGGAGGGTGGGATCGTTCGGATTCGGCCGGGCGGCTGGATGTTCGGCGACCACGTCGCGCTGCGCGGCCGGACGCGGGACGCCAGGGCGTCCGCCGCCGTTGCGATGCCGCTTGGCTTCCTCGCCGACCCGGCGCACCACGGTCTGGATGTCGTCCCAGCCGACCCAGCCGGCCAGTTTGGTGGCGTAAGCCTTACGCAGGGCGTTGTCCTTGATCTGGGCGACCACCGGCACCGCGCGGCGCAACGCCTCCACCTGCCCCTCCGCGGTGTCCAAGTTGTGATCGGCCAGCAGGCCGCGAATCACGAACTCGTACAAGGGCGTTCGGCGGGCGACCAGATCGCGCACGGCCGCGTCACCGGAGTGCTGCCGCAGCTCGCAGGGGTCCTGCCCGTCCGGGGCGATCGCGATGTAGGTCTGGCCGGCCAGCTTCTGATCGCCGGAGAAGGCTTTCAGAGCCGCTGCCTGGCCCGCCGCGTCGCCGTCGAAGGTGTAGATGATCTCGCCGCGCCAGAAGTTGTCGTCCATCATCAGGCGGCGCAGCAGGGCGAGATGCTCGTCACCGAAGGCGGTGCCGCACGAGGCGACGGCGGTCTTCACCCCGGCCAGGTGCATCGCCATGACGTCGGTGTAGCCCTCGACCACGACCGCCTGGTGGCCCTTGGCGATCTCGCGCTTGGCGTGGTCGAGGCCGAACAACACCTGGGATTTCTTGTACAGCAAGGTTTCCGGGGTGTTGATGTACTTGCCCGGCATGGTGTCGTCGTCGAAGAGTTTGCGGGCGCCGAAGCCGATGACGTCACCGGACAGGTTGCGGATCGGCCACAGCAGCCGCCGGTGGAAGCGGTCGATCGGGCCGCGCTGACCCTGCCGGGACAACCCGGCCGCCTCCAGCTCCTTGAAGTCGAACCCCTTGCGCAGCAGGTGCTTGGTGAGCTTGTCCCACCCCGCGGGGGCGTAGCCGCAGCCGAAATGGTGCGCGGCCGCCGCGTCGAAGTTGCGCTCGGTGAGATATTTGCGCGCGGCTTCGGCTTCCGGCTCGCGCAGCTGGGCGATGTAGAACTCGTGCGCGGCCGCGTTCGCCGCGACCAGCCGGGACCGGGTGCCGCGGTCGCGCTGCACCGAGGTGCCGCCGCCTTCGTAGTTGATCTGGTACCCGATCCGGTCGGCGAGCTGCTCGACCGACTCGACGAACCCGACGTGCTCGATCTTCTGCATGAAGGCGAACACATCGCCGCCCTCGCCGCAGCCGAAGCAGTGGAACAGGCCGTGGTTGGGCCGCACGTGGAACGACGGCGACTTCTCGTCGTGGAACGGGCACAGGCCCTTCATGGAGTCGGCTCCGGCGCGCTTGAGCGCGACGTACTCGCCCACCACGTCTTCGATCCGGACGCGTTCGCGTATCGCCGCGATATCGCGATCTGGAAGTCGTCCGGCCACGGCAGTGAGTCTAGGCGAACGCGGGGCCGACGCGCCCGGGCGGCTCCGCACAGCGCGTTCCTGCCGCACCCGGTCCCCGACCGGCGTGGCGGGCTGCCCCCGGCTGGGAATCCGGTCGATCAGGCTCGGTCCAGCTTCGCGCGGATCGCCGCGACTGTCTCGGCCAGCCGAGCCTGGTGCGAGCCCTGCCAGTAGACGCGGCCGCACTCGCGGCACTGCCGGAACGCGTCGTAGTAACGCCGGGTGAGCGGTTCCAGCCGGTCCTCGACCTCCGCTTTGGTGACTTCGGCGACGGAGCCGCCGCAGCGCAGGCAGCGGGTGAACGGCGCAAGGCGCGCAACCAGGTCGAGTCGCCGGATCACCTCCACGACCTGCTCCACCGGCTGGTCAGACCGGATGTAGACGCCGTGCGTGACGTTCCGGCGCTTGAGCAGACCGCGATCCCGGGTGAGCAGGATGCGGCGCTCGGCCGCCGACACCTCGGCCAGTTCGGCGTCCTCGGCGTCCCACCGGCAATGCACGTCGAGGCCCATCAGCCGCATCAGCTTGGCGAGACCGCCGAGATTGACGTCCGCGAGGAACCGGGGCGTGCGCAACGGGTGCGGGCGAACCCTGGTCACCCCGCCGATGTCGAGCGTCTCGAAGACGGGGTACGCGGTGATCCGCCCGCCGGTGCGCGGCTGATGGTCGAAGTCCACCGGTTGCCCGTCGACCAAAATCAGGTCGACCTCGGTGTGCGGGATGCCGACGGCCTCGATGACGTCCTTGACGGTCTGGTGCGGGCGGAACGGCCGGCGCAGCGCGGTGTACCGCTGGTCGGGCCGCAGGAAGTCGTTCAGCTCGGCGTAGACCCTGAGCTCGACGCTCATTCGACGAACAGCGCCATCGACGCCGTGAATCCGTGCAGCGCGTTGCGGCCGGCGATGGGCCCGATCTCGCCCGCGGCGAAGAAACCCGCGAGTGGGATGCCGTCGAGCACGTCCTCGATCGTCGTGGCGTCGTGATCGGCCACGCCGAACATCCGGCGGCCGCGTCCGTTGCAGGTGAACAGCAGCGCACCGGCCGGACGGCCGGAAAGTCCGGTCCGGGCCCGCGCCAGGGCGGCTCGCAGGTCCTGGTCCGCTCCCACCGCGTCACGGACCTGGAATTGCACGGTGGTGCCGACCTCGACCACCTCGCCCACCTCGATCGCGCCACTGTTCGGATCGGCGCCGATCAGGCCGCGGATCAGGAAATCACCTCGGCCGGGCTCGGCCAGGTGCTCGTCGACCACGAAGCCGATCTGCAGACCGCGGGCGAGCTGTTCCTGCTGATCGGGCGGCAGGACGGCGACGATCTCGCGCAACCGCTCGATCGGCGGCTCCCCACCGAGCTCGGTGATGACGGTGCCGTCCGCGCCGGTGATGGTGTAGGGATAGCCGATCGGGCGGCAGCCCTGCGAGACGATCGGCACGTTGTGCAGGCCGGGAAGACGCACGCCGACCGCGCCGGAGGTCACCACGGCGTGGTCGCGGAACAGTCGGCTGCCTTCCGGACCTCGGCCGCCGCTGACCAACCCGCCCATCACGACGGTGCCGGGCAGATCCGTGTTGACGTACTCGAGCAGCAGGTCGGCCGGGAACGAATACGGGTCGGGCAGCAGCAGGTGGAAGTCGCGTGCGGCCTTGTCGAAGCGGTAACCGGCGAGCAGCCCGCCGCTGGCCGTCCGGAGGAAGTCCAACTGGAAGGTCTCGGCAGCGGGCAGTCCGGAGGCCAACCATACGGTCACCGCGGGCTCGTCCTCGATCTCGCGGCGACCCGCGACGATCGCCTGCGCGACGCACCCGACCAGCGCGGGCACCCGGACCGTCCGGTGGACGCCGGACAGCACCTCCACGGCCTCGTCGGTGTGCGCGCGGGAGGCCAGCAGCACGGCGAGCGACGGCGCCTCGCCCGCGAGTTGCTCACGGGCGAGCGTTGCGGCCTCCATGCCCGCCTGCCGCGCGCCGAGGGCGGTGGAGAGCCCTACTCCGATCCGCACCCTTCCATGGTAGCCAACCTGGGAAGATGGGGATGCCGTTGTCTCGCAACGCTTTTCGTTATCGATGACGGTAAGCGTCCGCGAGAGGGCGTGATAACGCAGCGTCGGAACCATCCGTGTCCACTTCGTGATCGCGGGGACTCCCCACC
Organism: Nocardia barduliensis; assembly: GCF_013315795.1. Classification (GTDB taxonomy): domain Bacteria; phylum Actinomycetota; class Actinomycetes; order Mycobacteriales; family Mycobacteriaceae; genus Nocardia; species Nocardia barduliensis. Next base: position 2,335 of record NZ_JABLTE010000106.1, on the reverse strand, counting down.
GTTTCCACCGAGCGGTCAGGCTCGGCGCATGTTGCGATCTGATTGCTGCCCGGCGGTCGCGACCCGTCATCCGTCTTCCCAACCCCGAGAGGTCGCGCGAATCTGAGCGACAATAGCCGACACCACAGTCTGCTTTCGGCGATGCGAGATCAGAATGTCGGCGCAGGCCAGCGCACCGCGGCACGACCTGATGAGGACAAGCGGGAGACATCGTGAGTCAGCCGTCGCGGATCGACACGGCCGAACTGCACGCGATGGTGTCGACGTTGGAGCGGCTCATCGCGGAGGCCGCGCGCACGGTCGGCGAGTTGAAGGCAACCATCGCCTCCGCCGAGGCGCACCTCACCGGCGATCGTCGCGAGCAGCACGAGGAACCGGTTGTTCCGGTGCGAACCGACGTGGCAGTCGCCCAGGAGCGCGCGGCCGAACCGACGGCCGAAGCCGAGCGCACGGCGATGCCCACCCCGTGGTCGCGAAGGGCCCCGGCGACGCCATGGTCGAGGCGCGTCGTCCGGCCGTGCCCGACTGTGCCCAGTGCGCCGGTTCGAGTGTCCGCGCCGCGTGTGACAGGCGTCCCGATCGCGGAACTGTCCCCGCCCGCATGGCAACCGGCCGTGCCTCGTCACTCGGATTTCGAGTTCATCCCCAGGCGGACCGGCGACGACTCCGGCTCCGTCCGGCGAACCGACGGCGCCGACGACTCCCGGTCCATTCCACAGGTCGCCGTCACAGCCGACCCGCCACCGATGCGGAGGACCGAGCGCGCCTCCGACCCAGCACCCGTCCACCGGGCCGACCCAGCGGCCGTCCAGCGGGCCGACCCAGCGCCCCTCCAGCAGGCCGACCCAGCGCCCCTCCAGCAGGCCGACCCAGCACCCGTCCACCGGGCCGACCCAGCACCCGTCCGCCGGGCCGACCCAGCACCCCTCCAGCGGGCCGACCCAGCACCCGTCCACCGGGCCGACCCAGCACCCGTCCACCGGGCCGACGCCGCGGCCATCCGCCCGACCGATGTCATCGACGACTCTGCACCGAGCCCGGCCAGGGGAACACCACAGAGCGACGATGTTCATGAGATCAGCTCGGCCGGAAAAACCTTCATCAGCACTGGCCCCGCGTCCGTACGACAGACCGGCACCGCGCACGATGTCGAATTCGCGGCGCGGACCGCGCAGGCCGACGATCGTGTAGCCCACCGGAAGACCGATCCTGCTGACGACCCGAGGCCGATTTATCGGACCAGTTCTCCGGCGTCCACCGCGTCCGTCCCGCCGAACGGCTCCGCGCCGATCCGCCAGGCCGATTCGGGAGAATCCACGCCGACTCGGACCGACCCCTTGGTCGGTTCCCACTTCGATGACGCACACCAGCCCGGGTCGGAACGGCAGGACGATGCCGTCGACCACACCGGATACGTCTCGCGGCCCGTTACCGCACACGGACGGGAGCAGCCGGGTTCAGCCGGCTCGACACCGCATGAGCCCGGACGCCGTACCGACGGCCCGGCAGAAACCGACATCGCGCCACGCTCCGAGCCCGTCCGGCAGACGACCCACGGCTTTCATCCCGTTCAGAAAACCACCGCCGCGCCCGTCGAAGACGGCGATATCCCGCCGCTCCCCCAGCAGACCGAACACGTCTATGGCACATCCGCACCACGAGCCGATAGCGCACAGCACCCCGTGCGAGAAGACTCCGGCGCTCATGTCCCCCAGGCCGATGCGGGGCAGTTCGGTACCGCATCCGACTCCCCATCCGTCCCGGAAGTCGAGCTCGCGCAGGATGCCGAGCCCGTCCCCTCGACCGACACCGTCGCCGAACCGGTCGCTATCGAGCGAACCGACACCGCGAGCCGCCCCGCAGGCACCCCACCGGTTGACATCGCAGCCGACTCCCCGCCACGAGTCGGCAACAAGCACCGCCCCGAGCTCATCTCACCGATGGACCTCGCGAACTTCCTCGCATCGGTGCAGCGAACCGTTCCCCGATCCACCGAGTCCGCCGCCTCCTGGCGCTCGGCATCCACCCAGCGGCCCGGCACCGGCGATTCGGCGCTCACCCAGCAGTTCGAGGCCGCGGACGCCAGGGCAGCCGACAGGAGGACCGCCCACCCGACCGCCACCCAGCGAACCGATCCTCGATCTACCGAGACCGCCGCCACCCCGTGGGGCACCGCACCCGTCCGCGAGCCTGAAACCCTCCACGACTCCGCGTCCGCCCGGCACTCCGTAAGCACCGCCGACAGGAGGGCCGAAGACCAGGCCGCCCGGATACCGGATCGGCAGGCCACCGCCGCACCCGTGCAGCGCGACCCCGCACCCGTGCAGCGCAACCC
>NZ_JABLTE010000105.1 GCF_013315795.1 Nocardia barduliensis | reverse complement strand
TCGTTGGGCTCAGTTGGCGGCGGCTGTTGCTCGGACGTGAGCGGGGCCGCGCGGAACCGCCGCATACGCAGGTGTGCCCAGATCGGGGTGCTGGTGGGGGACGGAGTGACAGTGGCGATGGTGGCCGTCCCATCGCTGGTGACGCTCGGTCTTCGCGAGTGCGGCGGGGGAGTCCGCCGCACCGGCGCCCGAGCCGTACACCGGCTCGGCGATCGTTCGGCGTCTGAGCGATCAGGCGGCTACGGCGGTGGCGAGCTTCCGCAACTCGGCATCGGGGTCGGCCACGTCGACCACGAGGCGTGTGACATCGGCGCCCGCCAGGTCGATACGGATAGCGTGTCCGTCGAAGCGCGTGTCCCAGAATTCCTTGCGGCCTTTGCCGCGGAACGTTCCGGCCGCGATCACGCCGGGGAAGAACGTCCCTGGCGCGCGCACCCACGGCGGGCGACGGTCGACTCCGGCCAAGCCGAGCGCGGTGATGTCGGACAGATCGAAGGTGAGCTGATCGCGCAGCGCGAGCAGTTGATGAGTGCCGCGAACGTGCACCGTCACCGTTGTTCCGGCGACCTCGAATTCCACCATCACGCACCTCACTTCACCGAGAACTACTACAACGTCAACGATGCAGAACGGTCCTGGTCAAAGCCTGTGCCGTTCCTATGAGTTCTCTCAGTTTCGGTCCATAGTGTTACAAGGATATGCGCATCTATCCATGTGACACGCTACGGTCGCCGTAGCGGGAGGCCACGATGCCGATTCGCAAGACAGCGACGAAGCCGGGGCGACATCGCGAGGCCGGGCGAGGCAGCCGGATGGTTACCGATCTCGACTGCGCAAGGATGCGCTCGGCTGCCTCGGGGCCGGAAAATCGCGGACGGTCAGGGCGCGGAAGGTTTCGTGACGTATGCGTGCTCGGCGATGTCGAGCACCCCGGCCAGCCACGGTGTGTAAGCCGCCGGATTGTCGGCCAGCGCGTCGCGTAAGGCGTCCGGCTGGATCCAGGCATAGTCGGCGACTTCGGCCGGATCCGGACGAGGGCTCCCGATGTCCAGCCGTCCGATCAGCACGTGATCCCATTCGGACTCGACTCGGCCGGTGCGCAGGTCTGCCGCGTGATAGCGGTAGATCCCCGCCTCGGTGAGCGTGCCGGACAATCCCATTTCCTCCGCAAGCCGCAGCGCGGCGGCGGTGGTGACCGGTTCGCCGGGTGCGGGATGGCCGCAGCAGGTGTTGGCCCACAGCGACGGAAATCTGGTCTTCACCGCCGCACGCTGCTGCAACAGCACCCGGCCCGCCGAGTCGAACAACAACACCGAGAACGCGCGGTGCAGTCGTCCGGGGGCCAGGTGGGCCTCGGCGACCGAGCACGCGCCGACCGCGCGGCCCGCGTCGTCGACCAGTTCGACGGGCAGGGCCTCGCGGTCGGTGCTCGGCTGGGCGAGGGTGTCGGTCACCTGCTCACCTTATCGGCGGCGATGAGCAGGTAGTGGAAGCTGCCCTCCCGGTACGCGGTCAGGAACGGCTTCTCGACACCGGTGGCGAGCTCGGATTTCGTGCGCAACTCCCAGTAGGGAATGGTCGCCGCGGTGAGTTCGGTCACGGCGATCGGCACCAAGTCGTTCTCCGCCATGGCGCGGAAGTACTCGCTGCGCGGATGGATCATGCAGCCGTAGTGCGCATCGATCCAGCTGACCGAGGACGAGCGGCCGCCGGTGACGTCGTTGGAGCAGCCGGTGATGCACACGTAGCGTCCGCCCGGTTCCAACAGGCGAGAGAATTCGCGGAACAGGTCGAACAGGTCCACGTACATGGTGGTCTCATTGGTCCAGATGCCGCGCATGGAACCGGTCTCGAATCCGGTGTCCAGCATGTTGCGGAAGTGGAACTTCACCTTGTCCGCCACGCCGCGACGGGCGGCCTGCTCGTTGGCGAAGCCGACCTGGTATTCGGAGATGGTCACGCCGTCGACCTGGCAGCCGAAGCGCTGATTGGCCATGAAGCTGGTGCCGCCGCGGCCGGAGCCGCCGTCCATCAGCCGGTCGCCCGGGCGGACGTCGCCGAGGTGGTCGAGCAGGAACTCCGCCTGCGCGGTCTCCAGGCGGTGCAGTTCGGTGACGATCCGTTCCTCGCGGGTGTCCTCCGGGCCGGACAGTACGGACAGGTCCGGATCGCCGATGCCGTAGTGATGGTGGTAGAGCCCGTCGACCTCACCGAGTTTGGTGTTGACCCGGTCGTCGTTCGGGTTGTTGTTCCAGTACGCGGCGACGGACTTCTGGTAGCTGGTACGCAGAACGGTCCCGGTCTCCGGGTTGAGCATGGTCATGCGCGATCATCCTCTCTCGGTGCGGTACTGCATTTCTTGCTTCAGTGCGGGTCTCTATAGCGTTTGCTGTCCGCGTGCCAGGCGCGGTTGCCGCCCATCCAGGCCCACAGGCCGGCGAGGAAGCGGCGTAATTCCGGCGATCCGGCGGCGGCCAAGGGCGCCGCCTCTCGTTCGAACCGGTGCACCAGTTCGTCGTGCACCTCGGCGGTGCGCAGCACGGCCTCGCGGCGCGAGCAGCGCTCCTCGGCGGCGAGGACGGTCGGCAGGTTGAACTCCCTGCCGTTGGAAAGGTCCTCGCGTGCCATCGAATACAGGTCGTTCACCATCTGGCTGGCCAGGGCGGCCGTGGTGACCACGCGGCGTACCGCGGGGTCGGTGTACTCCGCGGCCTGCAGCTCGTAGCCGCCGAGCACGTCGGTCGGGGCCATGCACGGCAGGAAGCTGTGCGGTTGCCGGTTGGTCAGGTACTCCCATACCGGCGGCATCCGCCCCGCCGCCCGCCAGCCCGCTTCGGCGCCGAGCGCGATGAACCAGCCCGCGATCTCGGTGCGCAGCCTGGCCAGTTGCGCCGGGCGGGCGTACCGGGCCAGGTGGTCGAAGGAGGTGCGGAACGCGCGCAGGATCGGGTCGGCCTCCAGAGCCGCCTCGAGCTGGGCGGCGTACCGCGCGGGCAGGTGCGCCGGGTCCATGGCGGCCGCGGCCAGTTCGAGCCGGGGACCCAACTCGGCCTCGGCGCTGGAGGGTGTGCCGTCCGGAGCCCGGTCGTCGGCATCCTCCTCGCAGTAATAGTCGTCCACCGACCACTCGGAGACCGCGCACTTCGCCGCTGCCAGCAGCTTGTCCGCGTCGTCGCAGTCCGGGTGGGCGAGCATGATCAACCGGCCGAAATCGGCGTCGCGCAGCTCGTCCAAGCGCCCCTCGTACAGTCCGATGTCTTTGGCCCACTGCACGATTCCGGTATTGACCGCCTCGGCGAGTACGGGATCGTCGCGCAGCGGCGGCGGGCAGTACAGCGGCGGGATCGGATCGGGTCGATCGTGCTGCACCGTGGCGGTGCCAAGCCCGGTCGGCCCGCGCGGAATGCGCGCCGGATCACCGGCGGCCTCCGGTTCGGGGCGTCCGGTTCGGGGCACAGGCGCCGTGGGCGCGAGCGCCGCGACGCCGTGTGCTCCGAGAAGCGCCGAGGCCGTGCCGAGCCCGGTCGGCCCGGTGGGGATGCGTGGCGCCGTGGGTAACCGCAGCCGTCCCGACGCGGCGATCGAACCCGGCACGCCGCCGGACGCCGCCGCTGCCCCTGCGCCGCCGTTGGTGGCCTGCGGCGCGCTGGTATGCGCAGCGGTCGGGAAGGTGTCCGACGCCCCGCTGCGAAGCGGGAGCAGCAGCGCGGCCGAGCCCAAGCCGGACGGGCCGAGCAGGTGGCGAGGCGCCGCGCCCGGCTGTCCGGCCGGAGACGGGATATCCGGCGTGCCGGAAGCGTCCGCCGGAAACAGTTCGGAGGGGGCGCTCGTCCGGGTGTTGGTGAGCAGCGCGACGACGGTGGCGGCGACCTCGTTGGTGGCCTGCGCCGCCGCGGCGCGGGAGAGCACCGACATGCTCATCACTCCCCGGTCAGTCCGCTTGCCGGGCGACCAGGACGTTGTCGAGCACGCCGAGGGCGTCCGGCACCAGGACCGCCGCCGAGTAGTAGCAGCTGACCAGGTAGGAGATGATCGACTGGTCATCGATGCCCTTGAAGCGCACGTTCAGGCTCGGCTCGTATTCGTCCGGAATGCCGGTCTGGTGCAGGCCGATCACGCCCTGATCCTTCTCGCCGGTGCGCATGGCCAGGATCGAGGTGGTCTGGGTGTCGCTGATCGGGATCTTGCCGCAGGGAAAGATCGGCACGCCGCGCCATGCGGGAACCCGGTGGCCGTCCACCTCGACCGGATCGGGGTAGAGGCCGCGCTTGCTGCACTCGCGCCCGAACGCGGCGATCGCCTTCGGATGCGCGAGGAAGAGTTTCGTGCTGCGGCGCATGCTGAGCAGTTCGTCCAGGTCGTCCGGGGTCGGCGCGCCGGATTCGGTGTAGATGCGCTGTTTCAGGTCGCAGTTGTGCAGCAGGCCGAAATCGGGGTTGTTGACCAGGTCGTATTCCCGCCGTTCGTAGAGCGCCTCGATGGTCAGGCGCAACTGCTGCTCGATCTGGTTCATCGGGTCGTTGAACAGGTCGGCGACCCGGGTGTGCACGCGCAGCACGCTCTGCGCCAGGCTGAGCTCGTACTGCCGGGGGGAGGCGTCGTAGTCGACGAACGTGCCTTCCAGCAGCGGCTCGCCGGAGTGGCCCGAGGAGACCTCGATGTCGGCCTCGCCCTTGTTGTTCTGGCGGTGACTCGGTGCGGAGGCGACGCGGGAAAGTTGCTCGCGCAGTGCGGGTGTGCTGTCGACGAACTCGGTCAGCGATTGCCGCGGCAGGACCAGCAATGTCGTCCTCGTGACCGTCTTGACGGTCACCGGCCAGATCGCCGACGGCTCGGTGAGAATGGTGTCACCGAAGTAGTCGCCACCGCCCAGCATGCCGAGCTTGGTCTGTTCGCCGTACTCGCCCGAACCGATCTTGCTCAATTTGCCGTGCACGATCAGCAGGACCTGATCCATCGGATTGCCGAATTCCGCTATGACAGTTCCCGGTTCGAGATCGCGCTGCTCGAAACGCTCCGCGAGGCCGGTCAGCGCTTCTTCGTCATCGAAGCCGCGCAATGCGGGAAGTTCTTGCAACTCCAGGGGGATGACCCGGGCAGTACCGCCGTCGACGACGAATTCCACCTCGCCGTTGCCCACGGTGTGGGTCAGGCGGCGGTTCACGCGATATACACCGCCGTTGACCTGGGTCCACGGCAGCGCGCGGGTGAGCCAGCGCGAGCTGATGCCCTGCATCTGCGGTTCGGATTTGGTGGTGTGCGCCAGCAGTCCGGCCGTGCTGGTACTCAGGCTCTTGCGAACGTTGTTTTCCGTTTGGACTGGCATTTCAATGGTCATGCGTGGTCCTCACCTCGAGACGGCCACCGAGACACGGTGACGGGTTTGGGGCAGGGTGAATTCAGAATCGCCGATAGTTCAGAGTCGCTGGGTGTTCACATCAAACAGCAGCGGGCGGGCCCGCGGAGAGCTCATCGAACGAAATTGCCTACGCGCCAGGGCGTTACGACGTGATCGATGGTAGACGCCGAAAGCGGATGTGCACAGGGGAATTTCGAAGATCGGCGCGCGATCGGGCGGATGGTAACGACACGCGGTCGATTGCGGTAACGGCGAGTGGCATCCGGAGCCGTCCTTCCGAATTGCCTTATGCTCGCTGAAAATCAGCTGAGTGCGCTGAATCTGTTGCCGCCCACCGGATCGGCCGGAACGCGATCCGTTCGACGGCTGCGGCGGTGCGTGCGGAACCGCGCCGCCGCGACACTTCCTCGTCGCGAACGCCGCGGCGCCCAGTAGCCGCACCCGTGACCCGCACGCGCGGTCCGGACGCGGAATGCTCGCCTGCCGCGCCGAGCCGTGGCCGATGCATCCACCGCGTCCGATCGGACGCGGTGCGCGCGGCGAACCGCGGGGCGGATGACACTCCGATGACACCCGTACTATCCGTGCGATGCCGGGGAAGTTCTCGGGTGAGTGAACGAATGTCCTGTACGAGCCGAGCACGGCAACCGGGCATGTGACGTGTCACAGCGGACACATAATGGACAGGTGGTATGCGAAGCTCGTCTGAACACCTCGCGGTGTGTGATGCGGGTCACGGTCTACGGTAGGGGCCAGGAGCGATGGTGAAGTTGAGTGCGAAGGATGTGGTCGGCTCGGTGCAGCGGCTGATGGCGACCGCGCAGAACGGCCTGGAGGTCATCCGCTTCGGCGGGCTGACCCACGACGTCGCGTCGTCTCCGTTCGAGGTCGTGGAGCGCAGACGCATGTACCGGCTGCGCCATTACTTCCCCGACGACACCACCCCGGGGCGCCCGGTGGCCCTGCTGGTCCCGCCGCTGATGGTGAACGCCGATATCTGGGACGTGAACGCCGAGGACGGCGCCGTCGGCATCCTGCAGCGCGGCGGAGTCGACTGCTGGGTCGTCGACTTCGGCTCGCCCGCGAGCGAGGAGGGCGGCTGGCAGCGCGACCTCGCCGACCACGTGCTGGCCGTCAACAGCGCCATCGACACCGTCAACGAGGCCACCGGCAGCGGCGTGCACCTGATGGGCTACTCGCAGGGCGGCATGTTCGCCTACCAGTCCGCCGCCTACCGGTACGGCAAGGGCGTGGACAGCATCGTGACCTTCGGCAGCCCGGTCGACATCGTCGCGGGCATGCCGTTCGGGCTGCCCTACGGCATGGTCTCCGACGTCGCCGACTTCCTGGCCGACCACGTGGTCACCCGGCTGCCGATCACCGACTCCATGGTGCGGATCGGCTTCCAGCTGCTGGACCCGGTGAAGACGGCCAAGTCCAGGATCGACTTCCTGCGTCAGCTGCACGACCGTGAGGCGCTGCTGCCGAAGGAGCGCCAGCGTCGTTTCCTCAACAGCGACGGCTGGGTCGGGTACGCGGGCCCGGCCGCGGCGGATCTGCTCAAGCAGTTCGTCGCGCACAACCGGCTGATGCTCGGCGGTTTCGTGATCCGCGACCATCCGATCTCGCTGGCCGAGCTGAAGTGCCCGATCCTCGCCTTCGTGGGCGAGGTCGACGACATCGGACAGCCCGCCGCGGTGCGCGGCATCGTGCGCGCCGCGCCGAACGCGGAGGTCTACGAGGCGACGTTGGTCGCGGGGCATTTCGGCCTGGTGGCCGGAAGCACCGCCACCAACCACACCTGGCCGCTGGTGCGGCAGTGGGTCGAGTGGATGAACGGCGACAAGCCGCTGCCGCCGGAGATCGTGCCGATGGCCGAGCACGTGCCCAGCAATCGTCCACGGTCGGCGGCGACCCGGGTGGTGCACACCGCCGCGACGCTGGCGGAGGCGGGCACCGGGGTTGGCAAGGCACTCGAGGGCATCGCGAACAACACGGTGCGCGGATCCATCGAGTTGGCCGGCGAAGCGGCACGGGCGTTGCCAAGGCTGACCCGTCTCGGCATGATCCAGCCGCACACCCGGGTATCGCTCGGCCGGTTGCTCGCCGAGCAGGCGCGCAGGGCGCCACAGCGCGACCTGTTCCTGTTCGACGACCGGGTGCACACCAACGCGGCGGTCAACACGCGCATCGACAACGTGGTGCGCGGCCTCATCTCGGTGGGCGTGCGCCCCGCCATGCGGGTCGGCGTGGTGATGGAGACCCGGCCCAGCGCGCTGGCCTCCGTCGCGGCGCTGTCGCGGCTGGGCGCGGTGGCGGTACTGCTGGCACCGAACAGCGAGCTCGGCCGCGCGATCGAGCTGACCGGCGTGGAGACCTTGATCGCCGATCCGGAGAACCTGCGCCAGGCCGCCGCGACCGGCGCCAAGGTGCTGGTGCTCGGCGGAGGTGACACGCGCGAGCTGGCGCTGCCCGCGAGTGACCGCTTGATCGACCTCGAGCAGATCGATCCGGCGCGGGTGCGGGTGCCCGCCTGGTACCGGCCCGACCCCGGCCTGGCGCGGGAACTGGCGTTCGTGCTGGTCACCGGCACCGGCGAGCGGCTGGAGACGAAGTACATCACCAATCATCGCTGGGCGCTGTCGGCCTTCGGCACCGCGACCACGGCCGATCTCAACCGCCGGGACACGGTGTACTGCCTCGCGCCGCTGCATCATTCGTCGGGGCTGCTGGTCAGTCTCGGCGGGGCGGTCGCGGGCGGAAGCCGGATCGCGCTGGCCCGCTCGCTGGACCCGGAGCGCTTCGCCGAGGAGGTGCACCGCTACGGCGTCACGGTGGTCACCTACACCTGGACCATGCTGCGCGACATCCTCGACGCCGAGGTGTTCCCGACCGGCCATCGCCACCCGATCCGGTTGTTCATCGGCTCCGGTATGCCCGCCGGGCTGTGGCGGCGCACCGTCGAGCAGTTCGATCCCGCCCGCGTGCTGGAGTTCTACGCCTCGATCGAGGGCGACGTGGTGCTGGCGAATGTGGCCGGTGTGAAGCGCGGGTGCAAGGGCAGGCCGGTTCCGGGCACCGCGAAGGTGGAACTGGTCGCCTTCGACCCGCTCACCGAACGCATCCTGGTCGACGGGTCCGGCTTCGCCCGCCGCTGCGCGGACAACGAGGTGGGCCTGCTGATCGGCAAAGCGTCCGACGGCGTCGACATCTCCTCGGGCGGACTGCGCGGCGTCTTCGCGGCGGGCGACTCGTGGATGCCCACGGAGAATCTGTTCCGCCGCGACGGCGACGGCGACTACTGGCTGGTCGACCGCACGGACACGGTGATCCACACCCGGCGCGGGCCGGTGTTCGGCCAGCCGGTGGTGGACGTGCTCAACGACATCACCGCGGTCGATATGGAGGTCGCCTTCGGGCTCAACGTCGGCGACCACTGTCTCGCGGTCGCGGCGGTGAGCGTGCGCGAAGGCTTCCGCCTGGAACCGAAGGACGTCACCGAGGCGTTGCGCGTGCTCGACCCGGACCAGCGGCCCGACGTGGTGTACGTGGTGGACGACATCCCGCGCAGCCCGTCCTTCCGTCCCTCCGCCCGTGCGGTGCAGTCTGCTGGCCGTCCGGAGCCGGGCCCGGACACCTGGTGGTACAACCGGGCGTCGGACGCCTACGAAGTCCTCTCGGCCGACCAAGCGCGCACGCTGTTCGGCGACTGACGCGATTCACATTGCCGAAGCGCCGGATTCACCGACCGATGGCATAGTGAGTGTCTGTGCGAACGAGCCTTATTTACCGCAACGGGACCGTCTACGAGGTGCTGATGCGTGGGTTGTACGGCAGGCACTACACGGCTCGGTATCGCGCTATCGCGGAACTGGTACCGGACGGGTCGAGCGTGGTGGATCTGTGCTGCGGCCCGGCAACCCTGTACACCCGCTATCTGCGTCACAAGTCGGTCGACTACACCGGGCTCGATCTCAACGAGCGTTTCGTCGCGCGGGTGAACGAAGCGGGCGGACGGGGCAAAGTGTGGAACCTGCGTGCCGATGACGCCCTGCCCACCGCCGACTACGTCATCATGCAGGCCAGCCTCTACCATTTCCTTCCCGAGCCGCAGCCCCTCATCGATCGGATGCTCGCGGCGGCCACCCGGCAGGTGATCGTCGCCGAGCCGATCCGCAATCTGGCGACCAGCGACAACCCGGTCCTCGCCACGATCGGCAAGCGATTCACCGACGCGGGCGACGGCGAGCAGGCGCATCGTTTCACCGAACGGACGCTGGACGCGCTGTTCACCGCGTACGAACCGCGGGTGGCCGAGCAGTCCCTGATCGCGGGCGGCAGGGAGAAGCTCTACGTGCTCACCGCGTGACGCCGGTGGCCCGCGCCGCCCACCGCGGCGGCGCGGTCACACGGTGAACGCGGTGACCGCCTCCACCACGCGCGCTACCTGCGCGTCGGTGAGATCCGGCCAGAGCGGCAGACGCACGACGGTTCCGGAGAACTCGGCGCTGCGCGCGCACGGCCGCGGGGTGCGGCCCAGTTTGAACCCCGCCGGGCTGGAATCCAGCGGAATGTAGTGGAACGGCGCGGAGATGCCCCGAGCGGCCAGGTGCGCGATCAAGTCGTCGCGCCGGCGCTCGGTCGGGGTGCGCAGGTAGTACAGGTGGGCGGTGTGCCCGCGATCGGCGGGCACGGACATCAGGCGCACGTCGTTGCGCTCGGCCCAGTCCGGCAGCGCGGCGGCGTAGGCGTCCCAGACCCGGTGCCGTCCGGCCTGGATGGTGTCGAACTCGTCCAGTTGCGCGTCGAGCACAGCCGCGTTCAGCTCGCTGGGCAGATAGCTGGAGCCGATGTCCTGCCAGGAGTACTTGTCCACCGCCCCACGCAGGAACCGCGCCCGGTCGGTGCCCTTCTCCCGGATGATCTCCGCGCGCGCCATCAGGATCTCGTCGGTGAGCAGCAGCGCGCCGCCCTCGCCGCAGTGCACGTTCTTGGTGTCGTGGAAACTGAGCGTGCCCATCGTGCCGATGGTGCCCAGCTGCCTGCCGCGCCAGGTGCCGCCGAGTCCGTGCGCGTTGTCCTCGACGACGGCGAAACCGTGCGCGTTCGCCAGGGCAAGCAGCCCGGCCATGTCCGCGGCGACGCCGCCGTAGTGGATGACGACCACGGCCTTGGTCCGCTCGGTGAGCACGGCGGCCACCGACTCCGGATCCAGGTTGCCGGTGTCCGGGTCGATGTCGGCGAAGACGCAGGTGGCGCCGCGCAGCGCCATCGAGGTGGCGGTGGAGGTGAACGCGAAACTGGGCACGATGACTTCGTCGTCGGGGCCCAGCTCCAGCAGCAGGCCCGCCATCTCCAGCGCGGAGGTGCAGGAGGTGGTGAGCAGGGCGTGCGGAGCGCCCGTGATCGCCTTCAGCTTCGCGGTGGCCGATGCGGTGAACTGCCCGTCGCCGTGGCTGTGATCGGAGGCCAGCACGGCCTCCAGGTTCGCTAGTTCCCGGCGCGCCCGGAACGGGCGGCTGAAGATGACGCGGTCAGTGCTCAACCCGGTCGGTCCCCCTGCTGGCGGTGGCGGCGGTCAGTGGCGAAGTATCGGCCGGACGCGGGGTCGGCGTCTCGACGGTGAGGTAGAGCGGTTTGCCCACCAGGATGTGCAAGGCGACGCCGAGGTACTCGGCGATGAGCCCGAGGGAGAACAGCACGGCGCCGGAGCACAGCAGCAGCACCACGATGGTGGAGGCCCAGCCTTCGGGCGCCCATCCGTCGGTGGTCAGCGCTTCGAACACGACGATCGCGGCCATCACGCCGCCGGCCAGCGCCAGCGTGACGCCGAGCAGGCTCACCAGCCGCAGTCCGCGGGTGCCGCTGCACAGCACCATCTTCCAGAACAGCGAGAACAGGCGGCGGTAGTTGTAACCGGACTCCTCCCGGCCCTCGGCGCGCAACACCACCGGTGCCTGCGCGACGGCGCCGACCACCCAGGTCAGCGCGACATCCAGGTAGACGCCGTTGGAGGCGACCTCGGCGAGCTGCCTGCCGATGTCGCCGCGGATCAGCCGGTAGCTTTCGAACCGCGTGGAACTCGGGAACGCGAACAGGGTCGCGAGCACCAGCTTCGCGCCGCGCGAGGTGAGGTTGCGCAGGAAACCGTGCGGCCTGGTGTTGGTCGGCTTGGAGTAGACGAGGTCGGCGCGCTGCGCCAGGGCCGTGTCCAGGAACGTGCTGATGAAGCGGGGATCGTGCTGGCCGTCCTCGTCCATCGTGACGATCCAGTCACCGGCCGCGACCGACATCCCCGCGATCGTCGCGGCGTCCTGGCCGAAGTTGCGGCTGAGCCAGACGGTGCGCACCGTGGGATAGGTTTCCCGCAGTTCCTGCAGTACCACGTCGGAGCGGTCGGGGCCGTGGTCGTGCACCAGGATGATCTCGGTGACGGCGAACGTGGTGCCGCCCGGAGTCTCGACGGGGCGCGTGAGATCGTGCAGCTCGGCGACCAGACCCGCGATCGTGTCCTCACCCCGGTACACCGGCACCACCACCGACACCGTGTGCGGCCGGTCCACGCCGGGCCGTGCCGGGTCGCCGTTCGTCGCGGGGGCGCCGGAACGGAATGTGCGGGCGTGGGGAATCGGCATCAGCTGGATCGACTTTCGATGACGGTGCGTGCCGGTACTCGTCGCAGAACTGCGGAGCCCGAACCGGTGTGGACTCTAGCACGGGGCGATATGCGGCCACCGGAGCAGCTGATCATGCCCTCATCTTGCTGGCGTCCACGACTCATGCCAAGCGGAGAGCCAGCCTGTAGGGTTTGGAACTCGTGACGGACAGTGCAGTGCCCGGCTCGCGGCCGGATGTCTATTCGCGGCGAGATGTCTACCGGTGGGGGGTCATCACCGCGCTCGGAGTGATCGCGGGTTACCTCGCCGTCCTGCTCGCCAACGCCCGGCATTTCTTCACCGACGACACCGAGTCCCAGTACACCTCGCTGTGGGTCGGCCTCGGCCGTGCGCTGCGCGCGGGCGAGTTCCCGGTCATGGTGCCCGAGCAGTGGATGGCGGGCAACAACACGATGGACGACGCGGGCCTGTTCAACCCGCCGCAGCTGCTGATCGATCTGATCGCGCCCTCGGTGGACAACGTCGCGCTGTACGCCACCGTGGTGAAGCTGATCTTCTCGATCATCGCCGCACTGGGCGTCTACCGCATCTGCCTCGTCTACGGCGGGCGGCCGGCCTGGTCGGCGGTGGCGGGCATCGCGCTGCCGCTGACGGGCTTCTTCCTCTTCTTCGACGAAGCCAGCTGGATGACCGCGCTCACCGGCACCGCCTGGATGGTGCACGCCTGGGCGGCCTCGGTGCGCTACACGCGAGGGCTCGGCGGGCCGATTCCGGTCTTCGTGTACCTGTACCTGACCATCTCGACGCAATACATCTTCCCCGCGGTCGAAGCGGTGCTGATGCTGCTGGCGGTGGCCGTGGGCGAGCTGGTGTACCAGCGCAAGTGGCAGCCGGTGCTTCGGCTGACCCTCGCGGCGGGTTGCGCCGGCCTTGCGGGCCTGTTGACCTTCTTGCCGTCGATGCTGTCGGCGAAGGTCACCTGGCGCGGCACCGCGCAGATCAACAACGACCAGTTCCTCACGGTGCCGTGGTCGGAGTCGCTGAACGCCAGCCTGCCCAGCTCGCTGCCCGCGTTCAGTTCGTGGTGGGGTTACGTGCAGCCGCTGCCGGTCACCTACATCGCCTGGTTCCTGATCCCGGCCCTGGCCTTCATCGACTGGCGCCGCGCCAAAGAGTCCTGGCGGGAACTGAGCGCGGTCGCGATCTTCGCGATCATGATGCTGATGTGGACCGCGGGCCCTGGCTCGGTCGGGCCGCTGCGCTGGCCCGCGCGTGTGCTGCCGATGCTGGCCATCGGCCTGCTCGTGCTGGTGTGCGTGCTGCTGGGCCGCTACGGCACGGTGCGCGATCCGAAGAATCGCGGCATCGCGGCGGGCGTGCTGATCCTGCTGCTGTGGGTGCGCTCGTTCTCGGCCGACCCGCACGACGCGATCTGGCACGTGGTCGCGGCGCTCGCGCTGGCCGCGCTGGCGGCCGCTGCAGTCTGGCTCGGGCGCACCAAGGGCACCGCGGCGGCGTGCGCGCTGACCATCGCCGCGATGTTCCCGATCGCGTATTTCCAGGTCGAAGCAGCGCAACCCACGCCGATGTCGTGGAACCTGCCCGCGAAGCGATCCGAGGCGCAGGCGGCGTTCCCGGACTTCGCAGGCAACACCATCCAGCTGGCCGATCGCGGACTGCTGCAACCGCGGGACAAGAGCATCGAGGGCGCCTACGGATCGCTCGTCTTCGGCAACTACGCCCGGGGACTCGAACTGGATTACGTGAACGGCTACACCCCCAGCGGCCATTTCTACTTCGGCGAGATGCTGTGCATGCGGTGGGACGGCAGCGTCTGCCCGGACGCCTACCGGCGGATGTTCGCGCCGGAGCCGACCACCGGGCGGCCGCTGGTCGATCTGATGAATCTGGACCGGGTGGTGGTGCAGCGGGCGCTGTTCCCTGACGTGCCCGCCCAGCCTGCGCCCGAGGGCTGGAAGTGGGTCGACTACCCCGGACACGAGCGCTACATCGCGGTGCTCGAACGCGTGAACGGACCCATCTCGACGACCAACGGCCGGGTGACCGACCCCGCGCAGGTGAGTGCGACGTCGATCTCCGAAACCGACACCACCAGCCGGGTGCGGGTGTCCTCGGCCGAGGGCGGCCGGGTGGTGTTCGCCCGGCTGGGCTGGCCGGGGTACCGAGTCACGCTGGACGGCAAGTCGATTCCGATCACGACGGTCGCCAAGTCCTTCGTCGCCGTCGACGTCCCCGCGGGCACTCGGGATGCCGAACTCGTCCTGACCTGGCGTCCGCCCGGCTGGAAGATCGGTATCGGTACCGCCGTGGCGGGTGTGCTCGGTATCGGGGTCCTGCAGTGGCTGCATGTCCGGTCCCGCCGGCGTGACGAGCTGGAGGAGACCGGCGCGGACCAGCGCGCCGAGCCGGATCGCGAACTCGCGGACGCCGTTTCGTGAACGCGAACGCGCGTGCGGTCGCCATGGATCCCGACGCGATGGACAGCGCGCCCGCGCCGGGGCTGCTGACGCGGGTGGTCCGGCGCCAAGAGGTCGCCTTCGCCGTGGTCGGCGCGGGCAACACCCTGCTCGGCATCGCGCTGACCGTGGGGTGGCTGGCGGTGCTGGGCGACGCGTGGCCGCCCGCCGTCGCCGTCGTGCTGGCCTACGCCCTGGGCATCGTCATCGCTTTCGTCCTGCACCGGACCCTCGTGTTCCGGGTGCGCGGCCGGGTGCTGCGCGACTTCGCGGGCTTCGTCGTCGTGAATTCCGGTGGGTTGCTGATGAACACGGTGCTGCTGTCGCTTGCGGTCTCGGTGCTGCACCTGCCGCGGATTACGTCGGCCGTCGTTGTGATGGGCTTGGTCGCCGTCGCCAGCTTCTTCGGCCATCGCTACATCTCGTTCCGCCGCGGGCCGCAGGCGGGCACGACCGGATAGCGGGGCTCGGAGGGCATCTCGGCGCCGGTTTGCCGGAACGGCGCCGAGTTGGAGGTAGGGTCTGTGACTCGTGGCCGAACCTAGAACCCTTCCTGCCCGCGAAGTCTTCACCTGGGGCGTCATCACAGCGCTCGGAGTGGTCGCGGGATACGGTGCGGTTCTACTCGCCAACGCCCGGCATTTCTATACCGACGACACCGAATCGCAGTACGCGCCGCTGTGGGTGATGCTGGGCCGATACCTGCGCGAAGGACGGTTTCCCGCGCTGGTTCCCGAGCACTGGATGGCGGGGAACTACGCCATCGAAGAAGCCGGGCTGCTCAATCCACCGCAACTGCTGATCGATCTGATCGCGCCCTCGATCGGCAACCTCGCGCTGTACGCCACCGTGGTGAAGCTGATCTTCGCGATCATCCTCGCGCTCGGCGTCTACCGGATCTGCCTGGCCTACGGGGCGAAGGCGCCATGGGCGGCGGTGGCGGGCGCCGCCATACCGTTCTCCGGATGGCTGCTGTTCTTCGACGAGGCCAGCTGGATGACCGCGTTCACCGGCACCGCCTGGCTGGCGCACGCGTGGGCCTCCGGGGTGCGCTACGCCCGCGGGCACAGCGGGCCGATTCCCACTTTCGTCTTCTTGTACCTGGCCATCTCGGTGCAGTACATCTTTCCCGCGGTCGAGGCCGGTCTGATGGTGGGCGCCGTCGCGATCGGCGAACTCGTTCATCAGAAGGCGTGGCGGCCGTCGCTGCGCCTGCTCACGGTCGCCGCCTGCGCGGCGCTGGCCGGCTCGGCCACTTACCTGCCGAGCATGCTGTCGGCGAAGGTGACCTGGCGCGGCACCGCGCAGATCAACAACGACCAGTTCCTCACGGTGCCGTGGTCGGAGTCGCTGAACGCCAGCCTGCCCAGCACGCTGCCCGCGTTCAATTCCTGGTGGGGCTACGTGCAGCCGATGCCGGTGGTCTACGTCGCGTGGTTCCTCGTTCCGGCGCTGGCCTTCGTGGACTGGCGCAAGGCGCTCGGCACGGCGCGTGAGTTCGTCGCGCCCGCGCTGTTCGCGGTGATGGCGCTGATGTGGACCGCCGGTCCCGGCGCGATCGGTCCGTTGCGCTGGCCCGCCCGGGTGCTGCCGATGGTCGCGCTGGGCCTGCTGGTGCTGGTGTGCGTGCTGCTGGGCCGTTTCGCGACCGTTCAGGACGGGCGGCGGCGCGGCATCGCGGCCGCGGTGCTCATCGGCCTGTTGTGGGCGCGCTCGTTCTCGGCCGCGCCGCATGAGGCGGTGTCGCATGTCGTCGCGGTGCTGGGGGTGGCCGCGCTCGGCGCCGCCGCGGTATGGCTCGGCCGCCGCCGCGGCTCGGCCGCCGCCTGCGCGCTGATCGTCGTCTCCGTGTTCCCGATCGCGTACTTGCAGGTCTGGAGCGCGCAACCGACGCCGATGGGCTGGAATCTGCCGGAGAACCGCTCGGAGATGAAGGCCGCGTTCCCCGACTTCCCCGGCACCACCCTGCAACTCGGCGACCGTATGCTCATCCCGCCGCAGGAACGGAATCTGTCCGGCGCGTATGGCTCGCTGGTGTTCGGCAACTACGCGAAGAATCTCGAGCTGACCTACGTCAGCGGATACACCCCCAACGGGCATTTCTGGTTCGGCGAGACGCTGTGCATGCGCTGGGACACCAGCGTGTGCCCCGATGCCTACCGCCGCGCGTTCGCGACCGAGCCGACCACCGGTCGGACCATCGTCGACCTGATGAAGGTCGACCGGGTCGTGCTGCATCGCGCGTTGTACCCGGACGCCCGCGACCAGCCCGCACCCTCCGGCTGGCGCTGGGTCGACTACCCGGGCCACGAGAGGTACATCGCGGTGCTGGAACGCGCCGACGGCCTGATCTCGACCCGGGGCGGCCGGATCGCGGCCACCCAGGGCGTGACGGCCACATCGGTCGCCGAATCGGACACCACCAGCCGGGTGCGCGTGAGTTCGCCCGAGGGTGGTCGAGTCGTGTTCGCCAGGCTCGGCTGGCCGGGTTATCGGGCGACGCTGGACGGCCGCGAGATCACCGCCACTCTGGTGGCCAAAACCTTTGTGGCCGTTGATCTTCCGGCTGGTAGCTCCGGTGAGCTGGTGCTGTCCTGGCAGCCGCCGGGCTGGCGGATCGGCGTCGCCGCGGCACTGTTGGGGCTGCTCGGCGTCGGTGTGCTGCAGTGGGTGTACCTGCGCGGCAGGCGGCGGCTCGACCGAACGGTCGAAGCGAGCGACGAGCCGTCCCCGCTGGACGTGGCGGCGACACCGGAGACCGACTCGGCCGCCGCCGTCCGATGAGCGGGCGGGCGGCGGATCGAGTCGGCGCGCCGATACCGGACGCGCGGGGCTCCGAGGCCACGGATCCGCCGCGGGAGTGCCCGGCGGATGCCCGGCTGCACACCGATCCCGGCCCGCTGCTGCGATTGGTGCGTCGCCAGGAGATCGCGTTCGCCCTCGTCGGCGTGGTGAACACCGGCCTCGGCATGGCCCTGACGGTGACCTGGCTGGCGGTGCTCGGCGACCGGCTGCCTGCCGCCCTCGCACCCGCTCTGGCCTACAGCATCAGCGTGATCGTGGCGTTCGTCCTGCACCGCACCCTCGTGTTCCGGGTGCGCGGGCGGCTGGTGCGGGATTTCCTCGCGTTCGTCACGGTGAACTCCGGCGGGCTGGCGCTGAACATGGTGCTGCTCCAGTTGGGTGTGTCGATCCTGCACCTGCCGAGCATCCCCTCGGCGGTCGCGGTGATGGCGCTGGTGGCCTGCGCCAGCTTCTTCGGGCACCGGCACATCTCGTTCCGCCGCACGCGGGCACTCGACGCGGACGGTTCCCGGTCCGGCGCGGCCGGAAGGTAAGTTTCCGGTATGCCTGAGCACACCACCATCGACGACACACTGCTGAGCCTGCTGGCCTGCCCGCAGGACAAGGGTCCGCTGCGGTTGGTACGTGCCGCCGACGGCAGCGCGCTGCTCTACAACCCGCGCCTGCGCCGGGCATACCCGATCGAGAACGGCATCCCGGTCCTGCTCATCGATGAAGCCAGGGACGTCACCGACGCCGAGCACGACGCGTTCACCGCGCAGACCGGCGACTGACCCCCAGCCGCTCCCTCCTCTCCCGCACGACTCGCCGACCGGCGGACAACGGATGAGTCACGGTCGTTTTGCGTCCATTGACCGTTTGAAGCCGGGTCCGCCATGATCGTTTGCACCTCGCGACGGTCCCCTCACTCCAGCCAAGGGGCGATGCGACCAGCCTGGTGAGGTAGAGAGGTCGGGAACGTAATGAGCGCTGAGCGTTTACGTAACTGGACAGCTCGATGTGCGATCGCCTGCGCGGTCGTCGCGGCGGGATTCACCATAACGGCGCCCGCCCAGGCCGAACCGCTGTGGCCGGGCGGCCCGGACATCCCCGGTATCCCCGCGATCATCCCGCCACCGCCGCCGGTCGCACCGTGTTCCACGGCCGCCCGGGCATGCATGCGGCTGTCCACCGACGAAGCCTGGTTGATGGACGAGGGCAAGGTGGTCTACGGCCCCACGCCGATCTCCCACGGGATGCCCGGATACGAGACGCCGCCCGGGGTCTTCCGCGTGTCGTTCAAGCGGGAGTTCCACTGGAGCACCATGCACAACGCTCCGATGCCGTACGCGACCTTCTTCAACGGCGACATCGCCTTCCACGTCGGCCCGATCGAGAAGAAGTCGCACGGCTGCGTCCGGATGACCCACGAAGGGGCCAAGGCGTTCTACGAGTACCTGTGGCCCGGGGACGTCGTCGAAGTCGTGGAGTGACGGCCCGGTCGCCGCTGTCCGGTGATCGTCCAGGCCATCAGGACGCCGCTTGCTCCACGATGTCGCCGGTCAGATAGCGCTGCAATGTCGGGCCGACGGCGGCGACCAGGTCGGTAGCGGGCATCGAGGCCAGCGGTTCCACGCCGACGATCTTGCGGGCCACCAGCACGCCGATCATCTGCGACGCGACCAGCCCGACCCGCACCCGGCCGTCGTCTTCCGGCGTGGCGATCCGCAGGCGGACGCGCTCCAGCACGACCTCCAACAGAAACGTCCTGGCCAGTGCCGGGTCGTCGCTGCCGGCCAGGATGCTGCGCACCACGGCGACCACACCGGGTCCCGCGGGCGAATCCCACACTCCCACCACCGCGCGAATAATGGTCGCGCCCAACTGGTCGAGCGGCGCGGCTTCGATGATCCGCAAGGTCGCCTCGGGATCCACCGGCAGTTCCACCACCGCGGCGAAGAGTTGTTGCTTGGTGCCGAAGTAGTGGTGCACCAGGGCCGGATCGACCCCGGCATCGGTGGCGACCGCGCGCACCGAGGTCTTGTCGAAGCCGACGTCGGCGAATCGGGCGCGGGCGGCCGCGAGAATGGCCTCGCGTGCGCCCGACTGCCCCGGGCGGCGGCCCGTGCGGGTGCGCGGTTCGCCGCCGGAGCCGTTGCCTGCCGTCACGTGGTCCGCCGTCGTAGCGTGGCCGCGCCCAGGCACAGTGCAACGATCGCGAACCCGGTGACGATGGCCAGATCACGCCACATCTGGCCGGTGACCTCGGGATGCGCCGACACTTGCTGCAATGCGTCGACCGCGTAGCTCAACGGCATCACGTTGCTGATCACCTCCAGCCAATCGGGCAGCTGGCCGCGGGGAACGAGCAAGCCGCACAGGAAGATCTGCGGCGCGACCACCACCGGCATGAACTGTACGGCTTGGAATTCGGTGCGCGCGAAAGCGCTTGCCAGCAGGCCGAGCGCCACCCCGCACACCGCGTCGACCACCGCGATCAGCACCACCCAACCCGGGCTGCCCGCCGCGTCCAGCCCGAGAAGTCCGAAGGAGACCGCGCAGGCGACGATCGCCTGCGCTGCCGCTGCCAGCGAGAACGCGGTGCCGTACCCGGCGAGCAGGTCCAGTTTCGTCAGCGGCGTGGACAGCAGCCGTTCCAGCGTGCCCGAGGTGCGTTCGCGCTGCATGGCGATCGCGGTGATCAGGAACATCACGATGAACGGCAGGATGCCGAGCATGCTGATGCCCACCCGGTCGAACAGCGAGACCGGGTTCATCGGGTTGGTCGGGGTGTCCCGGTAGATGAAGTACAGCAGCGCCATCAGCAGAGCGGGGACCACCAGGATCATCGCGACGGTGCGGTGGTCGTTGCGCAGCTGGCGCAGGATGCGGCCGGTGGTCGCGGCATAGGGACGCAACGTCGGCGTCCGCCGCGGTGCGGCTTCCAGGGTGGCGGTCATGCGTTCTGTCCCATCCTGATCAAGGTCAGGAAGGCGGTCTCCAGGTTCTGCTCGCCGGTCCGCGCGCGCAGTTCGTCGGGGCTGAGCTCGGCGAGCAGACGCCCCTCGCGCATCAGCAGCAGCCGGTCGCAGTGCTCGGCCTCGTCCATCACGTGGCTGGACACGAGCAGGGTCGTTCCGTTGGCGGCCAGCTCGCGGAACTGCTTCCACAGCTCGACGCGCAGCACCGGATCGAGCCCGACCGTGGGTTCGTCCAGGACCAGCAGCTGGGGCTGGGCGACCAGCGCGCACGCCAGCGAAGCGCGGGTCTTCTGCCCGCCGGAGAGTTCGTCGCCGCGCTGGTGGGCGTGCTCGAGGAGGCCGACCGCCGTGATCGCGTCGTCGACGTCGGCGCGATCACGGCCGTAGAGCGCGGCGAAGTACGCGACGTTGTCGCGCACGCTGATGTCGTTGTAGATGCTCGGCGCCTGGGTGACGTAGCCGATCATGTGACGCAACGCCGCCGAGCCCGCAGGAAAGCCCAGTGCGGACACATCGCCCGACTCCATGATCTGCGTGCCGACGACGCAGCGCATCAGCGTGGTCTTGCCGCACCCCGAGGGACCGAGCAGTCCGGTGATCGAGCCGCGCGGGATGGTCAGCGAGACGTCGTGCAGTACTCGGCGGCCGCCGCGGCGAACCCGCAGGCTCCGTACCTCGACGGCGGGGGATGGGGTGGCTTGCGACACGGTCGCCTCAATTCATCGAGTGTTGAATTCACTATGTGATGAATTTAGTCCGCCCCGGCGGAACGGGCAAGGGTGCGGTGCGGGGGTATCAGTGATCGTGGTGTTTCGGCGCCCGCCCGGCTTCCTGCCCCGGGTGCACGACCACGAACTGGCCCATCATCCCGAGGTCTTCGTGCCAGAGCAGGTGGCAGTGATACATGTACGGCATGTCCGGATCGGCGGGACCGTCGAATCGCATGGCCAGTCGCGCTGTGCTGTTCGGCGCGAGGAAGACGGTGTCCTTGGGTCCGGCCAGGTCCGCGGGCGGTGCGGCATCGTTCACCGCGAGCACGCGAAATCGCACGTCGTGGATGTGGAAGTTGTGCGGCATGCCGTCGGTGTTGCGCACCACCCAGGTCTCCGCGGTGCCGCGCGTCACCGCGAAGTCGATGCGGTCCATAACCATCGGGGAGCCGTTGATCCCGGCGATGGTCAGGTCGAACTGCCGTTCCCGCGCCGAGTCGCCGCCATCCGGCGTGGTGGACGGCGCCAGGGTCGGGGGGAGTTGCGGAGACGGCCGCAGCGCCCGCGCCGCGCGCAATTCGAGGATGTCGAAGGTGTCGTCGCCACCGGCGAAACGCTGTGTCCAGAAGTTGAGCCCGGCGTCGAGTTCGCCGCTGCGCAGCACCGTGCGCTCCCCGGGCCGGACCCGCACGACGATCTCGGCGCGCTCGCCCGGCGACAGCCGCAGCCGATCCAGGGCGCTCGGCCGTTCGAGGAGGCCGCCGTCGGTGGCGACCAGCGAGAACGGCCGCTGGTCGGCGAACTCGAAAGTGTAGATGCGGGCGGTCGAGGCGTTGAGCAGTCGCAGGCGCACGAGTTCGTCGCCGACCTCTCGGTACGGCGCCAGTGTCCCGTTGACCATGGTCCGGTCGCCGAGGAACCCGACGTCGCGGAACATCTCATGGGCGGAGTCGAACGCCGCGCCGTTGAATCTCACGTCCTGGACGATCACCGGCAGGTCGTCCACGCCGTAGGTGGAAGGAAGGGCGAGGGAAGCGGACACCTCGTCGTCGAGCAGGAACATGCCCGCCAGCCCACGGCGCACATGGGTCTCGGTCGCACCGTGCGGATGGGGGTGATACCAGAGGGTGGCCGCCGGTTGATCAATGGTCCAGCTCGGCGTCCAAGCGGCGCCCGGCGCCACCGTCTGGTGCGGCCCGCCGTCCATCGCGGCGGGCAGGTGCATACCGTGCCAGTGCACGGTCGAGGACTCCGGCAGGTTGTTGCGGACGGTGACCGCCACCTTCTCCCCGCGCCGCGCCCGCAAGGTCGGCCCGAGGTAATCGCCGTTGAAGCCCCAGGTCTCGGTGATCTGCCCGGAGCGGAATTCCCTTCGCCCCGACCGCATGTCGAGTTCGAAGGCGCGCGTGCCGTCGGCGCCGATCCGCGACGGCGCCAGCGGCGGAATGGCGAGTTCGTTCCGGAATTCCGTACTACCCACCGTGGACACGACCGCCCCGACGTACACCCGCACGACGACAGCGGAGATCGCGACAACCAGCAACGTCACGACCGAGACGAGAACCGTGAGCGACCGCCGCACCGTGCGCGGCCGGGAATCCGAGGACATGGACCGACGGTAGAAATCGGCAGTGCCTCGACACATCCGGGAGCGTCCCTATCTTGTCCCCGGTCCACCCCTGACGCCGCCACTCGAACCGTCAGGGTGATCGGCGTGCCGGGTGCGTGCTCGCCTAGTCCACACCGCGCTCCAGCGTGGACAGCGCGCACCGGCGGCCTGCTCAGAAGGCCTCGATATCGTCCTGATCGGCGCCATCCACTCCGGCGGATAACCGCAGGCCGATCGCGCGGAGAGGTATGTCGGCGACTGCTTCCTCATGACCTTGTCCTTCCGCGCTCCGAGGCAACAGGTCGCCGGTAGGGAAGCGCTCACAGCATCAGCGAGCATCGGAGCGGGAGCCGCGGCGGTCGGCGGCGGCTGGGCGCTTGTCACAGCCGTCCGGGACAATGGCGGCTGTGTGTGCCCATGCTGTCGAGGAACTCGCCGTCGAACCGCCCGCCGCCGCCCGGCGTCTGCTGGGGGCGACGTTGCGGTCGGGTCCGGTCGGTGTACGGATCGTCGAAGTCGAGGCCTACGGGGGAGATCCGTCCGGGCCATGGCCGGACCCGGCATCGCATTCCGGGCGCGGCCGGACCAAGCGCAACGATGTGATGTTCGGCTCCGCCGGCGTGCTGTACGTCTACCTCAGCTACGGCATGCACACCTGCGTCAACGTGACGAGCGGACCGGACGGAGTCGCCAGCGCCGTACTGATCCGCTCCGGTGAGGTGATCGAGGGACTGGAAACGGTGCGCGCACGCCGACCGGGTGCCCGATCCGATCTCGGCTTGGCCAGGGGTCCAGGCAACCTCGGCAGCGCCCTGGGAATCACGTTGGGCGACTACGGAACCCGACTGTTCGATCCGTCATCGCAGATTCGCCTGGAGTTGCGCGATCCGGTCGAGGCCGCCGAGATCGCCAGCGGTCCGCGGGTCGGCGTCAGCAGCGCGGCGGACGTGCCGTGGCGTTTCTGGCTGCCGGATTCGCGAGCGGTATCGGTCTATCGGCGCAGCCCCCGTGCACCACTGCCAGAGATGAAGTCGGCCTGAGGACCTGGCGAGGATTTTCGCCGGCATCGCCGCCGTGCGTGAAACGTTGTCGCGCTGAACCTCGGCGACGCGGGCGGTCGGTGCACTTCGGTCCACCGGACGCCATGCCGCGTCGCGGGAAATTCCGCGATAGCAGCCCGGCGCCTGATCGACGTCCGAGTTCGGTACTTCGACCGGATGCTCGCTAGGGCCGATGTCCTCCGCCTCGAGCACTCGACCCGCCGTGTCCGGCGACGACACCGAGGCGCGCACGAGCCCGCGGACCTCGTGCGGAAAGATAGGACAGCGTGAGCGGCGACATCATCGACGAACTGACCTGGCGCGGCCTGATCGCGCAGTCCACCGATCTGGATGCCTTGCGCGCGGCGGCGGCCGCCGGTCCGCTGACCCTGTATGCCGGCTTCGACCCCACCGCTGCCAGCCTGCACGCGGGCCATTTGGTGCCGCTGCTCGCGTTGAAGCGTTTCCAGCGTGCCGGACACCGCCCCATCGTGCTGGCCGGCGGCGCCACGGGACTCATCGGTGACCCGCGCGACGTCGGCGAACGGACGATGAACTCGACCGACACCGTCGCGGGCTGGGCCGAGCGGATCCGCTCGCAACTGGAGCGCTTCGTCGACCTCGACGACTCGCCGACCGGCGCGGTCATCGTCGACAACATGGACTGGACCGGGCGGTTGACCGCCGTCGACTTCCTGCGCGATATCGGCAAGCACTTCTCGGTGAACGTCATGCTGGCGCGCGACACGATCAAGCGTCGCCTGGACGGCGAGGGCATCTCCTACACCGAGTTCAGCTACATGCTCCTGCAGGCCAACGACTACCTGCAGCTGCGCCGCGACTACGGCTGCACGCTGCAGGTGGGCGGCTCCGACCAATGGGGCAACATCATCGCGGGTGTCGAGCTCAATCGCCGAGTGGACGGCGCGTCCGTGCACGCGCTGACCGTCCCGCTGGTGACTTCCGCCGACGGCAAGAAGTTCGGCAAATCCACCGGCGGCGGCAGTCTGTGGCTCGATCCCGAGATGACCAGCCCCTACGCCTGGTACCAGTACTTCGTGAACACGGCCGACGCCGACGTGCTGCGCTACCTGCGCTGGTTCACCTTCCTCTCCCGCGCGGAGCTCGACGAACTGGAGGAGGCGACAACCGAGCGCCCGCACGCCAGGGAAGCGCAGCGCAGGCTCGCCGCCGAGATGACGACCCTAGTGCACGGGGAGGCACACACCCGTGCGGTGCAGCTGGCCAGCCAGGCGCTGTTCGGCCGAGCGGAACTGCGCGACCTCGACGAGACGACCCTCGGCGCCGCGCTGCGCGAAGCCGCGGTCGACGGCGAAGTCGCGCAGATCAAGACCGGCGAGCCGAACACCATCGTGGATCTGCTCGTCGCGACCGGCTTGTCCGAGAGCCGCGGCGCCGCCCGGCGCGCGGTGAACGAAGGCGGCGCGTCGGTGAACAACAGGAAGATCTCCGACATCGAGTGGACGCCCGCCGACGCCGACTACCTGCACGGGCGCTGGCTCGTCCTGCGCCGCGGCAAGAAGAACCTGGCCGGGGTTCTGCGGGCAGGTGCATGAAGATCGCGGTGGCCTGAATCACATCCGTGTGATTCAGGCCGTCGATCACTCCGATCGCGTGCTTCTGACCTGCCGAAACGCCTAGTTGTCCAGGCGATTTGACGTAGCGTTTTCCGCCGCGTAACTTAGTCCAGGTCAGAGCGACACGGACACCAACCCGGAGCCGAAGCGAGGCGGAGACGCCGAGCAGGACCGGGAAACGAGGTAGGACGAGGAGCGCCTGTCAGTCCAGTGCCACGCGGATCGACCGATAGTCTTGACTTCGGTTGGTAGCTTGGTTAGGCTGGGAAAGTTGCCTCACAGAAGGTCCGGTTGAGACTGGCCCGGATGTGTGTGCGTGTGTTCTTTGAGAACTCAATAGTGTGTCGATGAATGTCAGTGCCAAATATTTTTTGGTTCCGGCTCTTGCACTCCCCGTGTGGAGGGTCGGGCATTTTTTGTCAGCTTTTTGCTGGC
>NZ_JABLTE010000104.1 GCF_013315795.1 Nocardia barduliensis | reverse complement strand
CCCGCAGGAATCCCGGTGGCCGGCGATCCTCACCTGGCGCGCCCACGACGCGACGCGGATGGAGTCGGTGCGGGTGCAGCTCAACGGCAACCGCATCCGCGCCGCCGGGCGCATGATCGGCGGCGCGAGCGCGGAGCACCCGGCGTTCAGCGCGTCCTACGACCTGGTCACCGACGAGAACGGCGCGACAAAGCGGCTCTCGCTGCGGACCACGACGGCCGCCGGTGAACGGCATGCCTCGATCGCCCGCGACGAGGAGAACTACTGGCTCGTCGACGCGGGCGGCAACCATGTGCGCTCCACCTTCGCCGGCGCCCTCGACGTGGACGTGGTGCTCAGCCCGTTCTTCAACACCCTGCCCATCCGCCGCTACGACCTGCAGCACGCCGTCGAGGACGTCCAGGTCCCGGTGGTCTACGTCCGCCTGCCCGACCTGCTGGTCCAGGAGGCCACGCTGATCTACAGCAGCGCCGCCGACGGCATCAGTGTGCTGTCGCCGGTCTCCAGCGCCACGGTCACGGTGGACGCCGACGGCTTCCTCCTGGACTACCCGGGCCTGGCCGAACGGATCTGACGCGGTGCCACTCGCAACGGCGTCACGAGGCGTGCCGCTGTTGCGTCGAGCTGTCGCGCGGAGGGCCGGATCGTCGCGTCCACGCCCTCGGTGATCTTCAGGTCTCGGTGGGACCCGTGTGGCGCGCACTGCCGGACCGGCTGGGCCACGGCTGCCCGCGACGGCGGACCTGCGATGACGTCGAGTTCGGTGGGCGCCCCGGGTTGAGCGGGCGCCCTGAATTGGGCGGGCGCCGCGAGTTGGGAAGGCGCCGCGAGTTGGGAAGACGCCGCGAGTTGGACGGGCGCACTGAGTTGGGCGGGCGCCGCGAGTTCAGCCCAGCCGGGTGATAACGCCGCCGCGCGCACCGGCGGCGCGCAAGTTTTCCAGCCAATCGCGGTCGCCCGGCCGGACATCCGTGATCTCCCAGCGCCGCGCGGATTCGTAGCGTCGGCGCGCATCGTGCCCGGCCTCGGTCAGATCCGCGAGGGACCGCTCGGCGCGCAGACTGTCGCGAGCCGCGCCCAGGACGGTGAGTGTTTCGTCCAGGACTTCCAGTAGCGCGGCGGAATTCGGCTCGCAGATCGCGCGCACCAGGTCGGGCGCCGTGCCCGCCACCCGGGTGCCGTCCCGGAACGACCCGGCGGCGAGACCGAGCGCGAGGTCACCCCCTGCGGCCCCCGCCAGGGCCAGTGCTTCCGCCAGCACATGCGGGAGATGGGAGATGCGCGCGACGGCCCGATCGTGCTCCCCGGCCACCACCGGTACCACCACCGAGCCGCAGTCCAGCGCGAGCCGCACCACGCGGGTCCACGGGCTGACCCGGGTGCCTTCGTCCACGCCCACCGCCCACACCGCATCGCGGAACAGCGCGGGATCGGTGGCGGTCCAGCCGGATTCGGACGTGCCCGCCATCGGATGACCGCCGACGTACCGGTCGCCGAGGCCGTGATCGCGCACGGCCGCCGCGACCGGTTCTTTCACGCTCACCACATCGGTGAGCGCGCACTCCGGTGCGTAGGTCGCGATCGCGGAGAGCATATGGTCCACCGCGGGCATCGGCACCGCGACGACGATCAGCGCGTCGGTTTCCGCGGCGCGGCGCAGTGCGGCGGGTAGGTCTTCGGTGACGTCGAATCCGTCGGCGCGAGCGGCCTGCGCCCCCGCCGCGGACCGGTTGTACCCCCAGGCCGCATAGCCCGCGGCGATGGCCGCGCGCAATAGCGACCCACCGATCAAACCGGTGCCCAGGACGCATACGGGTGCTTTCTCCGCCGAAGTCACCGGAACAGATTGGCATACGACTTCAACATTTCAGCTCGAGCAGACTACCGTTGCGGCCATGGCAGCACAGCGCTCGGGCACGAACAGGGCGGCGTCGGACGATTACGACGACGTGGAAGGGTTCGCAGTGGCGGTTGTCCGCGAAGAAGGCAAATGGCGGTGCAGTCCGCTGAGCCGGGACGCGCTCACCGATCTGTCCGCCGCGGAAAACGAACTGAAGGCTTTGCGCAGTTCCGGAGCGGTGTTCGGATTGCTCGACATCGACGACGAGTTCTTCATCGTGCTCCGGCCCGCGCCGAGCGGGACCCGGATGCTGGTGTCGGACGCCACGGCAGCGATCGATTACGACATCGCCGCCGACGTCCTGGAAGCCCTGAACGTGGAAATCCCCGACATCGACCCGGACGAACTGGACGACGTCGAGCCGTGGGAGGAGGGCGACCTCGGCGTGCTCGCCGACCTCGGCCTGCCCGAACCGGTGCTGAGCGTCATCCTCGCCGAGACCGACCTCTACCCGGACGAGCAGCTCGGCATGATCGCCCAGCGTCTCGGCTTCGCCAACGAACTCTCCGCGGTGCTGGACAAGCTACCGCGCTGACGTGGCTGTCCTGCCGAACGCCCCGCTCCCCTCGGACGCCGACATGGTGCGCGTCGCCCTCGACGCAGCGGCGGCCGCCGGGGAGCGTGACGTGCCGGTCGGCGCGGTCGTATTCGACTCCGCGGGTAGGGAAATCGCCCGCGCCGCGAACGCGCGCGAGGCACTCGGCGATCCGACCGCGCACGCGGAGATCCTGGCGCTGCGCCGTGCCGCCGCGGTGCACGGCGACGGGTGGCGGCTGGAGGGCGCGACCTTGGCCGTCACGCTGGAGCCGTGCACGATGTGCGCGGGCGCGCTGGTGCTCGCGCGGGTCGGCCGCCTGGTCTTCGGGGCGTGGGAGCCGAAGACCGGCGCCGTCGGGTCGCTGTGGGACGTGGTCCGCGACCGTCGGCTCAATCACCGCCCCCAGGTCCGCGGCGGGGTGCTCGAGGCCGAATGCGCCGCCTTGCTCGACACGTTCTTCCGTACCCAGCGCTGAGGTCGTGTCCGAGGGTCTCCTGGCGATTTAGTGATCCGGCGAGGGTCCGGTATGGTTGTCGGCGGTGGCGTGTCCGAGCGGCCTAAGGAGCACGCCTCGAAAGCGTGTGAGGGGTAACCCCCCTCCGAGGGTTCAAATCCCTCCGCCACCGCTCTAGCCCTTCACCTGTTAGCCCAGGTGAAGGGCTTTTTCTTTGCTCGAAGCCAGCGAAATCTCCCTGGTCCCCGTTCGGCACCGAAAGGTGCAAGCGAATCGGTGCACGGTCCGCCCACACGGTAGAGAGAGCAACCCCCGGTCCGCGGCGGTGCGGGAGGCGCCGGACCACGCGCCGCAGTTCAGCGGGGCAGTGTGGACAGCCGAGAGCGCAGCCGGACAATTGAGCGTGGGGGACGGTGAATCGGCTGCACCACATCCGACGCCGTGCGCTATCGACCGAAGGAGAGATCCGGTGACCGAGCCCGACCATCACTACTGGATGAACCGCGCCATCGAACTCGCGCGGTTGTGCCCGGTGGTCGAGGGAGCGTTCTCGGTGGGCGCGGTGATCGTCGTCGACGGTGCGGAGATCGCGGCGGGGTACTCGCGGGAGTCCGATCCCAAGGAACATGCCGAGGAAGCCGCGCTCGGCAAGCTCGACGCCGACGATCCGCGGCTGGGGCGGGCCACGCTCTACAGCACGCTGGAGCCCTGTTCGGAGCGCGGGACGAAGAACCGGCTACCGTGCACCGACCGGGTGCTGCGGGCCGGAATCCCGGTTGTGGTGATCGCGTGGCGCGAGCCGTCCACGTTCGTCGTGAATTGCGTCGGTGTGGAGAAGCTTCGGCAGGCGGGGGTGACGGTGCTCGAGCTTCCCGAGTTGGCCGAGGCGGCGATGTCGATGAACCGGCACCTCGATCTGTCCTGATTCAGTCGTAGTCCCAGTACTGCAACCATCGCACCGACGCGAACAGCAGCAGCGTCAGCGCGTAGAACACGACGACCACCGCTGCCCCGACGACGCTTATCCGCCGACCAGCGCCGTCGATCGGATCGAGCCACCGGCGGAACCAGCGCGCCACCGCTGGCGAGAGGAAATAGCTCATCAAGCCCACGCTGACGATCTGGCTCAGCCACAGTGCCAGCCACGGTTGCGCGCCCATCCGGTCCAGCACCGGGCCGAAGAAACGCGACAGCACCATCACCGTCGGATACAGCACCAGCAGCACCAACATGGCGGTCTTCCAGGTCGGCGTCATCCTGGTCTCGCCGCCGACCGTTCGCACCGTGGAACCGAACGGCGTGGTGTGCGCGTCCACGGTGAAGTCCTCGGTGAGCTTCGACCGCAGTTCCGGCAGGGCGGCGGCGCGTTCGTCCGAGCTCATCCAGTCGGCCAATTGCCGTCCCGTGCGGAATCGGAGCACCGAGAACCAGCGCCCGCCCTGGGATGGAAACAACGCGGCGCCTTCGAATCCCGGGAACCGCGAACTCGCCGCGACCAGGTGCGCCTCCGTGGCGGTGAATTCGGCTTCCTTGTGGTGCGCGACGTGATGCCGGAATACGCCGATACCGGGCGGTGGGAGTTCGCCTTCGACGATGATCAGATCGGAACTCTTGCGGCGGAAGCCGAGCGATTCGCCCGCGGACAACGCTTCCGCGCGTTCGGCCGAGTCCAGGAATTCGTGCAGCAATGCCTCGGATCGAAAGGTGACGCTGAATCCCGGCTCGAGGAGTAGATCCTCGGTCACCGCCACCGAGGAATGCGCGAATCCTTCTTTGCCGCGCGCTATTTCGGTGATACGTGCCAACCAGGTGCGGAAAGCCGCGTCGTCCGCCGGGCGGTGAAACACCGTGACGGCGGTGGCGGTGGCGTTCATCGACGCGTCAGCGGACGTCGATGCGACGACCCTGCACGTACACCTCGGTGATCGCGGGTTCGCGAATACCCATCAGCAGCGCGAACAGCGTCTGATCCCGGGCCAGCGCGGAGTCTTCGGATCGAATGGCCTGTGCCAGCGTGCTTTCCAGGGCCGGAACGCGCGCCGGTTCGACTACGAGGAAATCGGCTTCCTTGCCGACATCGAAATTACCGAACCGATTCTCCATGTCCAAGGCGCGCGCACCGGCCAGCGTTCCGGTGAACAGCATTTCCGCCGGGTGCAGGGAGACGCCGTGCTCGCCCGGCTCGGAGATGTGCACCTTGAACGCGGCCGATAGCACCTGCGGAATCAGCCATTCGTCGCCGCCGCCGTAATCGGTGCCCGCGGCCACCGTGACGCCCGCGGCCAGAGTTCGCTGCCACGGCATGGTGCCGGACCCCAGGAACTGCTGCGAGACCGGGCAGTGCGCGACCGACGTGCCGGTTTCGGCCATTCTCCGCAGTTCGGCGTCCTGGCAGTGCACGCAGTGCGCGAGGATGCTGCGCCTGCCGAGCAGGCTCTTGCCGCCCATGGCCGATCCGGGCAGGAACTTGCCGTCGTAGGTGTCCAGATAGGTGGCTACGCCGTACGCCTGCTTGGTGGCGTCGACCTCGCCGGTGCCCGGACGATTGTTCTCGTTCAGGTGACTGTGGAAATAGACTCCGCGTTCGCGCACCGAATCGTAGAGATCACCGAGTTCTCGCAAGGTCCGGCGGGTCACCGCAAGGGAAAAGCGCGGGACGATCGCCACGTGCAACAGCGCAGTATCCGCGTCACCGGTGTCGGCGGCATGCCAGGTGTCGATCTCTTCGCTCGTCAGGCGGATGGCGTCGTCCTCGCTGGTGATCAGGGGCGCTGCCGAACGCTCTCCCGCCGTCTGGATACCGCGCCCGCTGACCATCCGCAGACCACGCCGCCGGGTTTCGGTGAACAGCGCGTCTTGCGCGACCGGAAAGGCCGAGCCGAAGACCATCGCCGCCGTGGTGCCCGCTGCGACGCGTCGCGCACAGAATTCGGCGGCCGCCAGTCGCGCGAATTCCGGGTCGGCGTAACGTGATTCCGCGGGGTAGATGCACAATTCCAGCCATTCCAGCAGTTGGCCGCCGCCGTAGGCGTCCCCGGCGAAGGTCTGCGGGAAATGGACATGTGTGTCCACGAAACCGGGCAGCAGGAATCCCGGACGATGATCGAACACTTCTTCGGCGCGGTACTCGGCCGGGATATCGGATCCGGCCCCGCAGTATGCGACGCGGCCGTCGTCGCCGATTATCAGAGCGCCGTCCGGTACCTCGACCAACGCCTCGGCCGCATCGCGGGCGGCAGGACTTCCGGCGATGTGGAATATGTGCCCCAAGTGGACTTGGCTCACCATTCGAGGAGAACACAGATCCACCCGGTAAGCGAGTGGATAGATCGAAATGGAATCAGACGCCGCGCGAGAACAATCTGACCGGCGGCGGCATGCGGTATCCGGCGAGTTTGATGAACCGAGCCCCCACGCTGCGCTGTCTGTCCTCCAGCGGGCCCGCTCCGACGGTGTTCATCATCCGGTTGATCACGTTGAAGCAGGTGCCCACCCAGACCGCCTCGTCGAACGCCTCCCGGGAGACGCCCGCCAGCCGGACCAGCGCGGCGTCCTCGGGCGTGAATCCGTCCGGATCGCGCGCCATTTTCGCGAGGAACCCCAACATGACCCGCGCTTCGGGACGCAGCGGGGAGTCCGCGCCGTCGGCCAGGGCGCGAGTCACCACGTCGGCGTCGACATACGCGCCCGCGATCGCCTCGTGCGAGGTGGCGCAGAACGGGCACTCGTTGGCCTGGGAGGTGTGCGTCGCGAAGATCTCGCGTTCGGCCACGGTCCAGTACGACGGTCCGCGCATGGCGTCCTGGATCAGCTCCGACAGCGGCGAGCCGAAGAACCGATGCCGGTAGAACAGCACTTTGAGCACGGCGGGGACCTCGACGCCGCTGAAGCGCCGCATGGTCCACAACACGAACTTGGTCGGCCGGTCATGCCCGGATCTGACTGCTTCGAGCCACATCTCAGTGCCCCTCCCAGGCCAGTCGCGCGGCGCGCAGGCGCCGGTCCGCCGCGCCGTAGGCGGCCAGCGCGGTCGCCTCGAAGATCTCGTCGTCGGTGTGCCCGGCCGCCCGCAGCGCCGCGATCCGCGCCTCGGTGACCTGGTAGGACCGGTCGGCCACCAGCTCGGCGAAGGCGGCGAGTTCGGGCGGGACGTCGCCGTCCGAGCCTGCCGTCCCGGCGGCTCCGGCGCGCAGGACCCGGCGGACCGCACTCGACAGCCGTCCCGGCGCGGATTCGAGGTGCTCGCCGAACCGCTGCCATTTCTCATCCATCGAGCCGCCCATGGGCCCATTCTGGCCGAGCCGCGCCGCTTTCGCCGAGGATCGCGGACGCGCAGCGGAGATCGCTACCGGCCAAGGTTCTTGCGCAGCACAACCGTGCGGCGCTCCAAGTCGACGCCGACCAGCGGCGGCGCGCCCTGATCCTGCTCGTCCCGCAGCATGGACACCGATTCGCGGTGATCCAGCTCCATGCGCTTGGTCGAGTAGAACAGCGCGGTGAACTCGTCGGTGAACGTGCCGGAGATCGGGGTGCGGCGGCGTCCGCGGCGCTTGTTCACGGTCAGCTCGTAGACCGCCACCAGCACGAGCAGGATCACCCAGCCGGGGATCGACCACTGCAACACCGAAGCCATGACTCGACGCTAGCAGCGGATTCGAAAATGCTCCGTTTCGCCGCGGGTAACCCGTGTGATCGGGGGTATACGTCCGATACGGAAAGTGCGGGAAGGACGCGATGCCAGATGCGCCGTCGGACAATCCGCGCGGGAACGATGCGCGAGAGAAACATGAGAATCGGAAGTGTAATCGTCTTGATCTGGTTGCTGATCGGCGTGGTCGCCGCGGCACAACGTAACTATTTCGACAGCGGACCGGTCAACTGCGCCGGTTTCGGCACCATCGTGGTCACGGTGATCTCGGGCCCGCTCAACTACATGGGCGTGAACCCGAAGATCGAGGATTGCAATGTCCCGCAACCGAGCCCGTAACTAGAGGCGGGTGACGACGGACGGCCGGGTATGTGCGCCACCCGGCCGTCCGTTTTCGTGCGCCTGGACGAGCCGCTGATCCGACCGGGCGACCGAATGGTTCGGTCTGTCCGGTCCAGTTGGATAACCGCGGGGAAGCCGGGTATCTCCCGCGCACGGGGGAGCACGGAAGGAACCGAGGCGATGCGTGATTACGAATCTCGTGCGCGTGCCAGGCGCGGCCCTGGCGCCGGCTCTCGGCTGTTCGGGTTCCTGCTGATGGCCTGGCTGGCGATCGGATTGCTCGCGGCCGGCCAACGGCACTATTTCGACAGCGGCCCCCCGATCAACTGCGCCGGGTGGGGCACGATCGGTCTCACCGCCATCGCGGGCCCGCTCAACTACGTGGGCGTGAATCCGCGGGTGGGAACCTGCGACATCCCGCAACCGAGCCCGTGAAAGCACTCGGCCCCGCATCCGGGTTCCGGATGCGGGGCCGAGCCACTGTCCGCGGATCAGCTGACGCCGACCGGCTCCTTGGTCAGCTTGACCGGATGCTGCTGCAGCTCACGCAGCTTCGCGCCCTCGACGTCGATGTCGGGCAGGATGCGGTCGAGCCACTTCGGCATCCACCACGCCCACTTGCCCATCAGCACCAGCAGCGACGGGATCAGCAGCATCCGGACCACGAACGCGTCCAGCAGCACGCCGACCGCCAGCGCGAAGCCCATGGACTTGGCCGTCACGTCGGTCTCCATCAGGAAGGAGCCGAACACCGAGATCATGATGATCGCCGCCGCGGTCACGACGCGGGCGCCGTGGTGGTAACCGGCGACCACCGCCTCCGTCGGCGACTTGCCGTGCACGAACTCCTCACGCATCCGGGTCACCAGGAACACCTGGTAGTCCATCGCCAGACCGAACACCAGGCCGATCAGCATGATCGGCAGGAAGCTGACCAGCGGATGCGGATCCTCGATCAGGCCGAGCGCGCCCTCCTGGAAGATCAGCACGGTCGCGCCGAAGGTCGCGGCCATCGACAGCAGGAACCCGAGCGCCGCGGTGAGCGGCACCAGGATCGACCGGAACACCAGGATCAGCAGGACGAACGCGGCGCCTGCCACGATCGCCAGGTACGGCACGATCTTGCTGAGCAGCACGTGGTCGATGTCGGCGTAGATCGCCGTGGTGCCGGTGACGCCGTACTGGATGCCGTACTCGGCCTGCAGCGCGCCTTCGGCCTCCCGAGCGTCCTGCACCAAGTCCTTGGTGGCCTGGTTGTTCGGTCCCGACTTCGGCACACCGTCCAGTAGCGCGCCCTGCTTGTCCTCGCTCCACTGCGGCGCGGTCACGTAGTCCATGCCCGGGTAGGACGCGAGCTTGGTGCGCAGAGCCTCGACCGCCGCGTCCCGGTTCTCGGCGGGGACGCCGGTCAGATCGACGGCCACGTTCAGCAAGCCGTTGCTGCCTTCGCCGAAGCCCTCGGTGCGCAGCTCGTAGGCTTTGCGGACCGTAGAGGTCTTCGGCATGCTGTCCTCGCCGGGCAGGCCGAGATTCAGACCGGCCGCGGGGGCGGCCAGCGCGCCGAGCACCACGACGCTCAGCACGAGAGCGGCCCACGGCGCCTTGCCGATCAGCTTGCCGAAGCGCATGCCGTTGGTGACCGAGTTGTCGTCCTCGGGGTCGTGCTTGGCCACCAAGGGAAGCTTCGGCTTGAACAGGAAACGGCCGAAAGCACCGAGTAGCGCCGGCATCAGGGTGATCGCGGTGAGCACCGCGAACGCCGCGGCGATCGCGCCACCCAGCCCCATGAAGGTCATGAACTTCACGCCGACGACGCTCAGGCCCGCCAGGGCGATGATCACCGTCAGGCCGGCGAACACCACCGCGGAGCCCGCCGTGCCGAGCGCGCTGCCCGCGGCTTCTTCGGGCGAATCCTGCACCACCAGTTCGTGCTTGTACCTGGACACGATGAACAGCGCGTAGTCGATGGACAACGCGATGCCGATCATCGAGGCGAGGAACGTGGTGAAGCTGGGCACCTCCATCACCGAGGTGCCGACCATGATCAGCGAGGTGGCCGCGCCGAGGCCGACGATCGCGGTGACGATCGGCACGAACGCGGCGATGAGCGCACCGAACGCGACGATCATCACGACCAGCGCGACGGCCATGCCGATCATCTCGGACTTGCCGCTGGGGCCTTCCTGCTTCTGCGCGATCGAGCCGCTCATCTCGACCGTGAGTCCGGCGTTGCGCGCGTCGGCGGCGACGTCGTATGCCGCCGCGCGATGCTCGTCGGTCACGTCGGAGAACGTCTTGATCGTGAACGGGACATTGATCACCGCCACGGTCTCCGGGGCGGTCTTGCTGAGCACGTTCAGCGGGGCGCCGCTGCACTGGGCCGGGTCGGGGTTGGCCAAGCATCCCATCTGCTCGGCCGCTTCGATCGGATCGACGATCGGCTTGCTGTGGTCGACGATGTCGAGCTGGCCCAGTTTGGCGATGAACGCGTCGAGAGCCGCACGGTTGGCCGGGTCCGTCAGCTTCTGACCCTCGGGCGAGCGCGCGACGTAGGTGCCGGTGACCGCGTCGAATTTGAACGCGGCGGACGCGCCGGGGAAGTGCTTGTCGAGGATTTCGTTGGCGCGTTCGGAGGGCAGGTTCGGCAAGCTGAAGTCGTTCGTCATCGGCTTGCTGAGCTGCGCGCCCAAGCCACCTAGGAGCACGAACAAGACGAGCCAGACGGGAAGCACTATCCACTTCCGGCGGAAGGCGAACTTCCCCCATCTGTACAGATAAACGGACACGTGTGGTTACTCCTAGCGATGACTGGGATCGTGCTGGTTCTGCGTGTAGACAGCACTCGCGGGGGTGCCCTGCCTGCCCTCCGCCTCCACTGACGCTTTCTGCCTACCGTGCGGTAGGTAGACTACCCAGGAGCTAAGCGGAGGTACAACCTCTATTCTGCAGGCTACGTTCGCTCGATGCGAAGGTGATGAGAGGATCATCGAATGGCTGTGCGTGACGCACCCGGCACTGTCTCCGCAGGTGGAGGCACTAAAATCGCGATTCGGGACGCCGCGGTGAAGCTTTTCGGGGCGAAAGGATTCGAGCAGACCAGCCTGCGCGAGGTCGCGGATGCGGTAGGAATCACAAAGGCGTCGCTCTACTATCACTACGCGTCGAAGCTCGATCTGCTATTGGCGATCATCGACCCGATCGTCGATCACATGCGTTCGGTCGTGGTCGACCTCGACCAGGTGCCGCACGACGCCGAGAGCATCCGCCAAGTGTTGCGAAGGTATCTGCGCGGCCTGATCCATCACCGCGACGCCGGAGCGCTGGTCGTGCGCGACACCGTGGCGATCGTCAACATCATGGCCGACCGCTACCCGGATCTGAGGAACGCCAGCCATACGTTGCGCGAGTGGCTGGCCGGTCCGGATCCCACCGAGGAGGCGCGGTTGCGAGCCTGCGCCGCGCTCGAGGTGATCGGTGTGGCGCTGGTGTCCAAGGAACTCGTGCCTGGCGCGGACGATGCGCTGGTGGAATCGTCACTGCTGAACGCCGCGACCTGCGTGCTGGCAGGCGGCGGCGCGTAGATTCGACTCATCCCACATCGACGCCAGGAGTCACCGCTGTGCACATCACCGCGAAGGTCGATTACGCGGTGCGGACGCTGCTCGAAATCGCCGGTGCGGCGCGGCTGGACCAGTCCGTGGCCGGGCTCGGCGCACCCCTCGTGCGCGCCGCCCCCGTCGTGAAGGCCGAAGCGATCGCCACCGCCCAGCGGATCCCGCCCAAAGTGCTCGAGTCCGTACTGGGCGAACTGCGCCGGGCCGACCTGCTGATCAGCAGGCGCGGCCCGGACGGCGGCTACTGGCTGGCCAGGCCCGCCGCCGAGATATCCATCGCCGACGTGATCCGCGCGATCGAGGGACCACTCGCCTCGGTGCGCGGCGCGCGCCCGGAAGACGTCCGCTATTCCGGCGCGGCCGAGCCGTTGCAGCGGGTGTGGATCGCGCTGCGCGTCAATATTCGTGCGGTGCTGGAGAACGTCACCATCGCCGACATCGCCGGCGACCAGCTGCCCGGCTTCGTCGACGCGCTCACCGAGGACCCCGGCGCCTGGGCGCGCCGCTAGCTCCGCGCACCCCGACGGGAGGGCATTCATGCAGGTCAGGAAACCCCACGACGTGTCACGCCGACAGCCGGTAGCCTGCGATCCATCATGCTGACCAGACTGCTCCGCACGCATCTCCAGCCGTACCGCGCCCAATTGGCGGGGGTCGTTGTGCTTCAGCTGATTTCCGTCATCGCGATGCTGTATCTGCCGAGCCTGAACGCCGATCTGATCGACAACGGCGTCACCAAAGGTGATCTCGGCTACATCTGGACCACCGGTTTGTGGATGCTCGCGGTCACGGGCGTGCAGATCGTCGCCTCGGCCGCCTCGGTCTATCTCGGCGCTCAGGCGGCCATGGGCGCGGGGCGGGATCTGCGCGGCGCGCTGCTGCACCGCGTGGGCACGTTCTCCGCGCGCGAAGTGGGGATGTTCGGCGCGCCCTCGCTGATCACCCGCAATACCAACGACATTCAGCAGGTCCAGCTGCTCATCGTGATGTCGGCGACCATCCTGGTGATGGCGCCGATCATGTGCGTCGGCGGGATCATCATGGCGTTGCGCGAGGATCTCGGCCTGTCCTGGCTGCTGCTGATCGCGGTGCCCGCGCTGGGGCTGTCCATGGGTGTGCTGATCTCCAGGATGGTGCCCGGCTTTCGCGATATGCAGGCCAGGATCGATGAGGTGAATCGGGTGCTGCGCGAGCAGATCACCGGTATCCGCGTGGTCCGGGCTTTCGTGCGGGAACGGCAGGAGACCTGGCGATTCGGCCTGGCCAACACCGAACTCACCGACACCGCGCTGCGCGTCGGGCGGTTGATGGCGCTGATGTTCCCGACGGTGATGCTGATCAGCAATGTCACCGCGGTCGCGGTGATCTGGTTCGGCGGGCGCGCGATCGACGCCGGGCACATGCAGATCGGTTCGCTCACCGCGCTGCTGTCCTACATCATGCAGATCCTCATGGCCGTGATGATGGCCTCGTTCCTGGCCATGATGGCGCCGCGCGCCGCGGTGTCCGCCGACCGGATCGGCGAGGTGCTCGACACCGAATCCTCGGTCCACCCGCCACGTCTGCCGCAGCCGTTCACCGACGACCCGGCTGTGGTCGACGTCCAGTTCGCCGAATTCGCCTTCCCCGGTGCGGAGAAGCCGGTGCTGAAGGCCATCCGGTTCCGAGCCCGCCCCGGCACCACCACCGCGATAGTCGGCTCCACCGGCGCGGGCAAGACCACGCTGATCAACCTCATCCCACGGCTGATGGACGTCACCGACGGCGCGGTCTACCTCGGCGGTACGGACGTCCGCCACATCGACCTGGAGGTGCTGCGCGCGCAGATCGGGCTCGTCCCGCAGAAGGCGTACCTCTTCTCCGGCACCATCGCGAGCAATCTGCGCTACGGCGACCCGCAGGCCACCGACGAGGAACTCTGGCGTGCGCTGGAGATCGCGCAGGCCGCCGACTTCGTCCGCGACATGCCGCAGGGTTTGCAGACCCCCGTCGCCCAGGGCGGCACCACCGTGTCCGGCGGTCAGCGTCAGCGGCTGGCCATCGCGCGTGCGCTGGTGAAGCGGCCGCGGGTATACCTGTTCGACGACTCGTTCTCCGCGCTCGATGTCGCCACCGACGCCAGACTGCGCGAGGCGCTGAAGCCGGAGACCGCCGACGCGTCGGTCATCATCGTCGCGCAGCGCATCGCCACCATCCGGGACGCGGATCAGATCGTGGTACTCGAAGACGGTGCGATGGCGGGTATCGGCACCCACGAACAGCTCATGCGCGACTGCGCGGAGTACCGGGAGATCGTCGAGTCGCAGCTGAGTGCCGAGGAGGCGCGATGAACAACGCCCGCGCGGGCCGAGAGCGGACGTCCCCCGGTGAGCAGGAGGCGCGATGAGACCCGGAATGCTCAGCCCCGGCGCGCCGGACAGCAAAGCGAAATCGTTCGGTCCGTCCCTCGAGCGGCTGTTGCGCAGGCTCGCGCCGGAGCGGTTCTATGTCGGGCTGATCGTCGCGCTCGTCATCGTCTCGGTGGTGCTGAACACCCTCGGCCCGTACATCCTCGGTAAGGCGACCAACCTGGTCTTCGACGGCGTGGTCGGCAAACAGCTACCGCCCGGGGTGACCAAGGACCAAGCGATCGAAGCGCTGCGGGCCGAAGGCGACGACACCTTCGCCGACATGCTCGGCACCATGGACGTGGTGCCCGGTGTCGGAGTGGATTTCGGCGCGGTGGGCCGGGTCCTCGCTCTGGTGCTCGTGCTGTACATCGGCGCCGCCGTCTTCGGATGGTTGCAGGGGTACCTGCTCAACATCGTGATCAACCGGACGGTGAAGCGGCTGCGCAGCGACGTCGAGGACAAACTCCATCGGCTTCCGCTGCGCTACTTCGACACCGCGCCGCGCGGCGACGTGCTCAGCCGCGTGACCAACGACGTGGACAACGTCTCGCAGAGCCTGCAGCAGACCATGAGCCAGCTGCTCATCTCGGTGTTCTCGGTGCTCGGCATCCTGGCCATGATGTTCTGGATCTCCTGGGTGCTCGCGGTGATCGCGCTGCTCACCGTGCCCGCCGCCATCGTGGTCACCGCGCAGATCGCGAAACGGTCCAAGCCGCACTTCGTCGACCAGTGGAAATACACCGGCCTGGTCAACGCCCAGGTCGAAGAGGCCTACACCGGGCACGAGGTGGTCACCGCGTTCGGCCGCAACCGCGAGGTCGGCGAAGAATTCGACCAGCGCAACGAGCAGCTCTACCAGGCCAGCTTCAAAGCGCAGTTCATCTCGGGCTTGATCATGCCGGCGGTCATGTTCCTCGGGAACGTGAACTTCGTGCTGGTCGCGCTGGTCGGCGGCCTCAAAGTCGCCACGGGCAGCCTCTCGCTCGGGGAGGTGCAGGCGTTCATCCAGTACTCCCGCCAGTTCAGTCAGCCGCTGACCCAACTCGGCGCGATGGCCAACCTGCTGCAGTCCGGTGTGGCCTCGGCCGAGCGGATCTTCGAAATCCTCGACGCCGAGGAGCAGAGCCCCGACCCGGTGATGGCCGACGCGCGCCCGGTAGACCGCGGCCGGGTGGAGTTCGAGGCCGTCTCGTTCCGCTACGAACCCGACAAGCCGGTGATCGAGCGACTCTCCCTGGTGGCCGAACCCGGACACGTGGTCGCCATCGTCGGCCCGACCGGCGCGGGCAAGACCACCCTGGTGAACCTGCTCATGCGGTTCTACGAACTCGACGCGGGCACGATCACCGTCGACGGCGTCGACATCACCGAGATCACCCGCGATCATCTGCGCTCACGCATCGGCATGGTCCTGCAGGACACCTGGCTGTTCCGCGGCACCATCCGGGAGAACATCGCCTACGGCAACCCGAACGCGAGCGAGAAGGACATCCTCGCCGCGGCGCGCGCCGCCTACGTCGACCGGTTCGTGCACGCGCTCCCCGACGGCTACGACACGATCATCGACGAAGAGGGCTCCGGCGTCAGCGCGGGCGAGAAGCAGCTGATCACCATCGCGCGCGCCTTCCTCGCCCAGCCATCCATCCTCATCCTGGACGAGGCGACCAGCTCGGTGGACACCCGCACCGAACTGCTGGTGCAGCACGCCACCGCCGCACTGCGCCGCGACCGGACCAGCTTCGTCATCGCCCACCGCCTGTCCACCATCCGCGACGCCGACCTGATCGTCGTCATGGAAGCGGGCCGGATCGTGGAACACGGCTCGCACGAACGCCTGCTCGCGGAACGCGGGGCGTACTACCGCTTGTACAACGCCCAGTTCGCTGGGGTTGTGTAGTTTGGCCGCGCGGGCGCGGCGGGTTCGCGGCCCCTTTGTGGCTCGCGTTTGCGCGGCCGCCGCTTGCTCCTTCGTCGCGTGCGCGGCGGCCGCGCAAACGCGAGCCGGGCCGCGAACGGCGGATGCTCGGTCTCGCTGCGCTCGAAAACGGGGGTTGAGGTGCGCCGGGCGCGTCGGTGTTCGACCGTCTGGATGAAGTGGGGGTGGCTTGGGGCGGCTGATCGTCGGGGTCGATCGGTGTTCGTGGTGTGGGGCGGTCGCTCGGGCGTGAGCCGGGCCGCGGATGGCGGATGCTCGGTCTCGCTTCGCTCGGGATCGGTTCGCGGAGGTGGCGTCGGTCGGTGAGTGGTGGCCTGGTGCGTTCTGCGTCCGGCGGACTGCGAGGATAGCGGGGTGTCCGGTCCCGAATCCTTCTCCTTCACCGTCGGTGCGCGCCTGGACGGGCGGCACGGCCGTTCCGGGGTGATCGCCACGCCGCACGGGTCGATCGCCACGCCCGCCTTCGTTCCGGTGGGCACCAAGGCGACGGTCAAGGCGGTGCTGCCGGAAACCATGCGGGAACTGGGCGCCCAGGCGCTGCTGGCCAACGCCTACCACCTCTACCTGCAGCCGGGCGCCGACATCGTGGACGAGGCAGGCGG
This sequence comes from Nocardia barduliensis, assembly GCF_013315795.1. Lineage (GTDB taxonomy): Bacteria > Actinomycetota > Actinomycetes > Mycobacteriales > Mycobacteriaceae > Nocardia > Nocardia barduliensis. The sequence goes on along the minus strand of NZ_JABLTE010000104.1, from coordinate 9,891 downwards.
GCTCGGCGCGTTCATGAACTGGCCGGGGCCCACCTTCACCGACAGCGGCGGATTCCAGGTGATGTCGCTGGGCGTGGGCTTCAAGAAGGTGCTGGCGATGGAAGCGGTCGACGTCCGCAGCGACGAGGTGATCGCACCCGGCAAAGAACGGCTGGCCACCGTGGACGACGACGGGGTCACCTTCCGCTCCCATCTCGACGGCTCCTCGCATCGGTTCACCCCCGAGGTGTCCATGGGCATCCAGCACCAGCTCGGCGCCGACATCATGTTCGCGTTCGACGAACTCACCACACTGCTCAACACCCGCGCCTACCAGGAACGATCCGTGCAGCGCACGCACGAGTGGGCGCAGCGCTGCATCGACGAGCACGAGCGGCTGACCGCCGCCCGCACCCACCGTCCGTACCAGGCGCTGTTCGCCGTGGTCCAAGGCGCGCAGTACGAGGATCTGCGCCGCAAAGCATGTCGCGGGCTCGAATCGATTCGCGGAAGCGCGGGAACCGAATTCGACGGTTACGGCATCGGCGGCGCGCTGGAGAAGCACAATCTGGGCGCCATCGTCGGTTGGTGCTGCGACGAGCTGCCCGAGGACAAACCGCGGCACATGCTGGGCATCAGCGAACCGGAGGACGTCTTCACCGCCATCGAGAACGGCGCGGACACCTTCGACTGCGTGAACCCCTCCCGGGTCGCCCGCAACGCCGCCATCTACTCCGACACCGGCCGGTTCAACATCAACACCAGCCGCTTCCGGCGCGACTTCACCCCGATCGACGAGAACTGCGACTGCTATACCTGCGCCAACTACACGCGCGCCTACATCCATCACCTGTTCAAGGCGAAGGAGATGCTCGCGGCCACGTTGTGCACCATCCACAACGAGCGATTCACCATCCGCTTGGTCGACCGCATCCGGCACAGCATCGAGGGCGGATATTTCGACGAGCACAAGGCGGAGACCCTGGGCCGCTGGGGTGGGGTTTGATTTGCTGTGTTGGTTTTCCAGCGCCTGCGGCGCTGGGTGTTCGCGGCCCCTTTGTGGCTCGCGTCCGAGCGGCCGCCGCTTGCTCCTTCGTCGCTTGCGCGGCGGCCGCTCGGACGCGAGCCGGGCCGCGAACGCGGATGCTCGGTCTCGCTTCGCTCGAAAGACGTGGTTGGGGTGCGCTGGGCGCGTCGGCATTCGAGCGCAGGGTATTGTGCACGCGATCCGGGTGCTGCCCGGGGCTTCGTCAGGTGCGTAGTGGATCGACTTCGGTTGGCGCGTAGGTGGGTTCGCGCTTCTTCAGGAATGCGATCACCCGGTAGGTGATCGGGAGCACGATTACCTCGCAGAGGGTTTTCCAGAGGAAGCCGACGATTACGAAATTGAGGAACTGCTGCCAGGTATCGATGCCGATGGCGCCGGCGGCGATCGAGCAGAAGATCAGCGTGTCGGCGAACTCGCCGACGATGGTCGACCCGATCAGCCTGGCCCACAGGTACTTTTCCTTCGTCCGCTCTTTGATCAGCACCAGCGTCGCGGAATTGAGCAGCTGGCCGACGAAGTATCCGGCCAGGCCCGCGGCGACCAGGCGCGGCGTCGTCCCGAGGACGGTGCGGAACGCCTCCTGGTTCTCGTAGAAGCTCGCGGCGGGTAGCCGGACCGCGACGGCGAAGCACACGACCGTCAGCAGCAGGGCGGCGAAGCCGTAGTAGATGGCGCGCCGGGTGGCGCGGAAGCCGTACACCTCGCTCAACACGTCACCGAGGATGTAGGCCAGCGGGAAGAGGAAGAAGGCGCCGTCGGTGGCGATCGGCAGGATTTGCAGCGGTCCCAGCGACAGCGACCGATCGCCGAGGAACTCCACCCCCTTGGTGGCGCAGATGTTGGAAATGATCAGGGTCGCAGTGAACAGGGCCACGATCGGTGCGTAATATCCCCGCGCCACCTGGGCAAATGCCGCATGGTCCGCGGGGCGCCCAGGCCCGTTGTGCTCTTGGGTGGTTTTCGACTCACTCACCCGCATCATCCAACCAGGTTGTGGAATACGCTGTAGCAATGACGAATCCCGGCGATTCCGACGAGTGGTGGAAGCAGTACGGCGGCCAAGGCGTGTCGCCGGAGTCCGGTGGGCAGGGTTCCGGTGGGCAGAGTTCGGTCCCGCAGTACCCGAGCCCTGAGCAGCAGCCGTCGGGTTACCCCTCGGCGCCGCAGTACCCGGTCCAGCCGCCCTCGCAGCCGATGACGCCGCCTCCGCAGCCGCAGTACCCGTCCTACCAGCAGCCCGCGCAGCCGTACCCCCAGCCGGGCTACGGCTACCAGACTCCCTACCAGCCGTATGGAGTCCCGGCGCAGGGCACCAACGGCATGGCGATCGGTGCGCTGATCTCGTCGCTGGTCGGGTTCGTCACCTGTGGCATCGGCTCGATCGTCGGGATCATTCTCGGCGTGGTCGCGCTGAACCAGGTCAAGCAGAGCGGCCAGGAAGGGCGCGGCATGGCGCTGGCCGGTATCTGGATCGGCGTCGGTGCGATCGTGATCGGCATCCTGTGGTTCGTCGTCGTGATCATCGCGGGCGCGAGCAGCGCGTAGCGCCGGGAGCTGGGAACGCGGCAGGGGCGCACCCGATTCGGGTGCGCCCCTGCGCGTTCGATGCCGCCGTGGCGGATCAGGCCTTGACGACCTGGGTGCCGCCGGCGAACTTGTCGTGCCAGCCCTGCTTGTTCGGGTCCTGCGAGATGGTGATCATGATGTAGATCGCCAGGCCGAGCGCGACGAGGCTGCCGACGCACGGGATGATGTTCGCCGCGATGAACACGTTGCGCTTCAGCGACGTGACCGGGTCGATCTTGGCGGCGCCGCCCGGGGCGAGCACCTTCAGGCCGAGGATCTTCTTGCCCAGCGTGGTGCCCTGCGAGGTCTCCATGCCGACGAAGTAACCGAGCTGGACCAGGGTCCACACCAGGCCGAGACCGATGGTCAGACCCACCGAGTTGTTGACCAGGGTGTACAGGATGATGTACGGGATGTACAGGATGATCGCGTCGATCACACGGGCGCCGATGCGGGTGCCGAGGTCGCCCGGCTGGCCGCCGTAGTTGTTGAACCCGGGCTGCTGCGGGTACTGACCGTAGGGGTCTTGCCCGTGCTGGGGCTGCTGGCCGTACTGCGGCTGCTGCCCGCCGTACTGGGGAGGCTGCTGCCCGTACTGCGGCTGCTGGCCGTACTGGGGCTGCTGCCCGTACTGGTCGCCGCCCTGGGGGTACGGCTGCCCGTACGGCTGCCCGCCCTGCGGATACTGGTTGGGGTCGTACCCACCGCTTGTCATAGTTGTTTGTCCTCGTCGATTGATCAGTAGTTGGACGATGCGTACGTTACGGACATGGGCTGCTTCGCAACAACCCATGAACGTCGAGTATCCACGGTTCGCGGGGTAGCCGCCGAGTGTCGAAACGCGCGAGTAGCTCGGACGACGATGTCGCGGCGTAGCCGAGTGAAGCGGCCAGTGCCGAGACTACTTCCTCCGGCGTGTTGCCGAGCGCCAAGCGTTCGCGGAGTGTCACGGCCCCATCCCGTTTCGCCAGGCGCCGCCCTTCGGTGTTGAGGACGAGCGGCACGTGGGCATAGCGCGGCACCGGCAGGTCGAGCAGTGTCGCGAGATAGGCCTGGCGTGGGGTGGACGGCAGCAGGTCGTCGCCACGCACCACTTGGTCGACGCCCTGCGCCGCGTCGTCCACCACGACGGCGAGGTTGTAGGCCGGGATGCCGTCGCCGCGCCGCAGCACCACGTCATCGACCGGGCCGCGGTACCGGCCGTGCAGGTCGTCGTGCACTTCGAACTCGGTGGCCGTGGCGCGCAGCCGCAGCGCGGCCGGACGGCCCTCGGCGCGCAACCGCGCACGCGCGGTTGCGCCGAGCGTGCGGCAGGTGCCGGGGTAGGCGCCCATCGGGCCGTGCGGTGCCGTCGAGGCTTCCTGGATTTCCCTTCGGGTGCAATAACATTCGTAGGTGAGCCCGGCGGCCACGAGGCGCTCGACCGCCACCTCGTACTGCGGCAGCCGATCGGACTGGCGCAGCACGGGTTCGTCCCAGTCCACGCCGATCGCGGCCAGGTCGTCCAGCTGCCGCTGCTCCGCGCCGGGACGCACCCGGTCCAGGTCATCGATCCGGAGCAGGAAGCGGCGGCCGGTGGAGCGAGCGAACGCCCAGGCCAGCAGCGCCGTGCGGAGATTGCCCAGATGCAGGTCCCCGGACGGGCTCGGCGCGTACCGGCCCGCACCCGGCTCAGCCATGGGATCGGCGGGTAGACGATGTGGTGCGCACTCCGGCCATGGTAGAAGCGACGCGATCAACCGCGCAGTCGCGGCCGCAGGTCGGCCTCCGCCGGTTGCGCGCCGGCTTCCAGCATCGCGAGCAGTGATTCGGCGTGCGCGACCAGTCCGGCGAGGTCGATACCGTAGGGCGCTTGCCCGCCTTCCGGACGGTATGCCGTCAACCGCGACGCCGCGCGGCCGAGCAGTGTACGCGCCCCCTTGGGATTGCCCCGCTGTATGTGGGTTAGTCCGACAGCGAACTGTGCAAGCGCCTGCCACAGCATCCTCTCGGCGAACGGTCCGTTCTTCCATGCGGCCTCTAAAACCTCGTGCGCGTTGAATGCGAGTCCGTCGTCCAGCAGTTGCTGGGCGAAGGTCAAGGTTTGCTGGGGTGGAAGCTCGAGATCGTCCGGAATTCGGTCGACTCCGGTGCTGCCGGGAGGCAGTGGACGTCCGAGACGGTCGCGTGGACGGGCATTACGGGCGCGACCTGCGTCGTCGCGATCGCGTTCGACCATAGGTTCCATCATGCACGGCCGCTGCGCCCGCGTCGACGCGGGCTGCGGGCAGATGTGAATTGTCGGCTGATAACAGAGCAATCACATCCGTTAAAAACATTGTGGTACGCCAGTGCGGGGAATGAATGTGGTGAGCTGGCAATGCTCCCGCAACTCCCATGCTTCGCAAACGTGTGTGGTTGCGATGATTGAATAGGCAAGAGCCGGGCAAACTTTCGAAGGACCTGCTAGTGTTACCGCCGCGGGGACAGGCCCCGCGCGAGGTTAATTTCCTCTCGAACTCGATGTGCGATATCGACGCACCGGGAAAGTGCGCTCCGGCACGGGGTGCACCGCGGGATTCGGCTTTCCAGTCGGGTACCGATGCTAGCTGGAACGATGTCAGGAGAAATCTCGCTCTCGACGCAGCAAAGGAGCTAGTGCCGTGGAGGTTGATTGGACGGGCGCTGTGTGGCGCAAGAGCACATACAGCGGTCCGGATGGGAACTGCGTGGAAGTCGCTTTTCTCGTCGACGGCAATGTCGCGGTTCGTGACACCAAGGACAGTGGACGCGGCCCGATCTTGGCGTTCGCGCCGGGCGAATGGGACGCATTCCTAGAGGGGGTCTCGGGGGGAGAGATCCGGCGCGGCTGAACCGCTCCGGAGTCGCCTGAACAAGGCAAAGCGGGCCCCGGGTCGTATGGACTCGGGGCCTTCGCGGGTTTTCGGACGGGTGTGCGCGGCGCCGGATTCTCAGTGCCCGGAGCCGTTTCCGTGGCCGTTCGCCCGATCCTGGATCTTGCGCAGCACGGCGAGTTGCCTGCGTTCCTCTTCGTGCTCGGTCTCGAAGTGCTTCGCGCTCTCCTCGCGCGGGTCGGCGCGCAGGAAGCTGCCGGTGCCCGGCTTGCCCGCCGCGCCCAGTTTGCTCATCTTCTTCGGGACGGGTGCGCCCTGGTACTCCAGCGGAATCGGGTGACCGTGCGCGTCCAGCGGGCCGAGCGGCTGGTGCACCTCGATGTACTCGCCGTGCGGCAGGCGCTTGACCACGCCGGTCTCCACCCCGTGTTCGAGCACCGCGCGGTCGCTGCGCTGCAAGCCGAGGCAGACGCGATAGGCCAGGAAGTAGGCGAACGGAGGCGCGAGCAGGATACCGATGCGGCCCACCCAGGTGGTCGCGTTCAGTGAGATGTCGAACTTGTAGGCGATGATGTCGTTGACGCACGACAGCGTGAGCACCACGTAGAACGTGATGGCCATGGCGCCGATCGCCGTGCGAACGGGCACGTCGCGGGGGCGTTGCAGCAGGTTGTGGTGCGCGCCTCGGTCGCCGGTGAGCCGCTTCTCGATCCACGGGTAGGCGATCAGCACCGCGAAGACCAGGCCCATCATCAGCGCGACCCAGAACACCGCTGGCACGGTGTAGCGGCCCAGATACAGCTCCCAGGGCGGCATCAACCGGGCCATGCCGTCGGTCCACATCATGTAGAAGTCCGGCTGCGAACCCGCCGACACCTGCGACGGGTTGTACGGACCCAGGTTCCAGATCGGGTTGATCTGGAACAGGCCGCCCATGATGCCCACGACGCCGAGGGTGAAGGCGAAGAACGCGCCCTGGTCGGCGGCGAACACCGGCACGATCCGCGCGCCCACCACGTTGTTCTCCGTGCGGCCCGGTCCGGGGAACTGGGTGTGCTTCTGGTACCAGACCAGTGCGATGTGGACGGCGATCAGCGCCAGGATGATGCCGGGGAACAGCAGCACGTGCGCGATGTAGAGGCGCGGGATGATGATGTCGCCGGGGAAGTCGCCGTCGAAGATCAGCCAGTGCATCCAGGTGCCCACGATCGGGATGGAGATCGTGATGCCCGAGAACGCGGCCCGCAGGCCGGTGCCGGAGAGCAGGTCGTCGGGCAGGGAGTAGCCGAAGAAGCCCTCGAACATCGCCAGGATCAGCAGCAGTGAGCCGATCACCCAGTTCGCCTCGCGAGGTTTGCGGAACGCGCCGGTGAAGAAGATCCGGAACAGGTGGACGATGATCGAGACGGCGAACAGCAACGCCGCCCAGTGGTGCACCTGCCGCACGAACAGACCACCGCGCACCTCGAACGTGATGTTCAGGGCGGTCTCGTAGGCCCGTGACATGGTGACGCCGCGCAGCGGCTGGTAGGAGCCGTTGTAGACGACCTCGCTCATGGACGGGTCGAAGAAGAGGGTCAGGTAGACGCCCGACAGCAGCAGGATGATGAAGCTGTAGAGCGCGATCTCGCCCAGCAGGAACGACCAGTGGGTCGGGAAGACCTTGTTGATCGACCGCTTCATGAACGCCGCGGCGCTGTACCGCTCGTCCGCCTCATCGGCTTGCTTAGCGAATGTGCGAGATAGATCTATAGCCATGGCCGACACCCCGCCCTGGGTGAGAGTGGAATCCGTTCCTACTACAGACGGTAGCAGAGCTGCGAGGCGGAATCGATGGTGTTTTCCGGCCGAATTGTGGAACAAGATCATTCACATCGTCCCGGCCCGTCGGGACCGTTCGGATCCGAGTCGATATCGTTTTACTCGTGAGCGCGATGGCACCGCAGGACGCGACGATGTATTGGCTGTCCAAGCGCACGCGCAACGACCTTTTTCTGCTGTATTGCTTCGCCGACCGCGGACGGCCGACCGAACAACTACGGGCCACGGTCGCCGAACGGAGCGCGCGGATCGCCGACCTTTGCGTGCGGCTGCGCGAACTACCCGCCGACATCGACTACCCGGTCTGGACACGGTGTGAATTCGATGCCGAGCAATTCGTGGAACACGAACTGGCCGAAGGTACTTGGTCACATCTGCTGGAGGTGCTCGGCAATCTGCTCGGCACCGGCGTCGATGCCGCCGTGCACGCGTGGCGGCTGCACGTGTTCCGCGCGGTCGCCGACGCGCCGGGCATGGCAGGAGAGCCCGCGCTGGTGGTGGTGCTCCAGATGTCCCACGCGCTGGCCGACGGGCGGCGGGCCTCGGCGATCGCGCGCGCGTTGTTCAGCGGGCCGGAGAATGCCGTGAGCCGCAGCCGCACGGAAGCGGTGGTGTCCGAAGGTTGCCGTGCCGGGGCCGACAGCGAAATCGTTGCCGCAGAACGGGAGTCGACCGCCGATGCAGCCGGGCGCCTGCCCATGCCTTGGCTCCACGCGCTGCTCGATGGAGGCGCAGAGGCGGCCCGTGTGCGGAGGATCGGTGACGTCGTATCGGCCGGGGCGTCGTCCGCCGGAGTGCTGATCGATTCGGCTCTGGGACTGTTGCGCATGCCGGTTCGGCTGTCCGCCACCATGGTTCGGGGCTATCAGGCGTTCCAGGCGCAGCAGCGGTTGTCGCGATTGACCGAGGCGGGCGAACTACCGCCACCCGGGCCGGAGTTCTCGCCGAGTTCGCTGAATCGGTCCGCAGCCGAGGGAATCCGGCGGAACGAAGTCCGGATGCTCGTGTTTCCTGCCGAAGATCTGCGGGTGCCCGGTCGCACCGTCACCGTGGTCGTCCTGACCGCGGTGTCGCTGGCGCTGGCCCGCTACCTGGCCGATCGCGGCGAGCCGCCGGAGCGCCTCGGCGCGCAGGTGCCGATGGCGCTGCCCGAGTCCACCGCTTCGCGCAACAGTTACCGCAACCTCGGCGTCGACCTGTTCGTCGACGAACCGGACCTGCGCCTGCGCGCCGACAAGATCGCCGCGGCGCTCGCCGACCGCCGCGTTCGCGCGCGGCACCCGCTGCTGTCGGCACAGGACCGGGTCACCGCGACCGTCCCGGCCCCCATGCTGCGCCGGGATGTGGACCGGTTTCCGCTCGACGCCGTGCCCGGCTCGATCGCGGGCCACACCGTCGTCTCGAGTGTCGACCGGGGGCCGGCCGATTTCTCCTTCGGCGGCGGCGACGTGCGCTTCTCGGCCGGCTTCCCGGCCCTCGGCGCGGTCATGCATCTCACCCATGGAGTGCACGGTCTCGGCGCCACGGTGACCATCTCCCTGCACGCCGACCCCGCGGTGCTGCCGGACATCGACGCCTACGCCGCACACCTGCGTGCCGCGCTGCTCGAAGCGCACCTCACCCAGCCGGACTCCGCGGCGCCCCCGGTGTGACGTTCATCATCCGCTGGTCAAGACCGGGCGAGGGCGGGCTGCGGCGTGGACTGGTGAACTTCGGCGGAGATCTTGATCTCCAGTTCGAGCCGGGTGGCGTTGATGACCGAGCGTTCTTCCTCGACGGTGTTCTCGATCGCCCGCGACCACAGCGCCTGGATCTCCGCGATCTCCTCGGCGGTGGCCTCGCCGTCGAGTTCGATCCTGCGGCGCTGCGAGCTGATGTTCAGCGCCGCGGTGAGCGTCCGCATCAGGTCCTCGCAGCGATTGGGGATCTTGCGGTGCGCCACGACGCGCAGGCTGCTGATGAAGCCGCGTGACCCGGTGATGACCTGCCGGATCTCCTCGTCGACCTGATCCAGTTCGTCGGCTTCCCAGCGATCGCAGCGCAACAACTGCTGGCGCACGTCGCTGGAGATGGCCAGCACGGAGGAGACCGCGGTCAGCACCGACTCCCGCCGCCACTTGTCGTGCTCCCGTCGCTCGGCCGCCGCGTTGGTCGCTTCCACACTGCGCTGCGCCGCGTCCAAGGTGACCCGGTTCCGCTCGTCCGCGGCGGTGAGCGCCGCGCGGTTCGTGCGGTTGTTGACCAGCACGCCGACCAATGCCGCAATGGCAACGATGAGAGAACCGAAGAGCGGAAGCCACTGAGTCACGGGGAAGATCATTGCATCGGAATCAGCAGCCGCACAGCCTAGATCGGGCAAACCTGCCGTCCGGGCCGCGAGGTGTGCTCGGGCGCGGCGGCTGGGCACGGCGCGGTCGGCGGGCATCGGGGCGGTACCGCATTCGACAGAAAAGGCCAGGTCGGACGCTATCAAGCATCCGACCTGGCCTTTCGTGGCGGAGGATAGGGGATTTGAACCCCTGAGGGCGTTAACCCAACCCGCGTTCCAGGCGAGCGCCATAGGCCACTAGGCGAATCCTCCGTGGAGCAGCATACCGGTAGCCCCCGGCCGGTCGCCAAATGGGCGGGTCGAAAGGGTGGAGG
>NZ_JABLTE010000103.1 GCF_013315795.1 Nocardia barduliensis | reverse complement strand
CCCTGCCACTCAGCATATTTCGCGAACGCTGACGGCCCGGCGAAGCCGTGTGGGCGGCGGTACCCTGGGGGCCGAATCGGCGCCCGGGGGCCGCGTGCGTGAAACGCCGCACATGTTGACATCGACTGCTGTTGACTACATATGATGTCAATACATCGCTCAGCCTCGCTCGCTGCGTCGGCACCCGGACAGCTGGAGGCGTGCGGGCACTCCACCACTTCAGCGACGAACGCGGCAAGGGAGCTACCGATGAGGGCCAAACCACCCGCGCTGGGATATCTCCGCAAGGACGTCTCAGGTGTGTCCCAGGACTGGGACGAAGCGCAGATGCGGAGTTTGGCGAAACGCCTGGGCTATGAGTTGTGCAAGACCGTGACCTTCGGCGCGGGTACCGACGCGCCGGTGGACCGTCTGGTCGACGCGGCCCGCAATTTCGGTGTCGACGCGGTCATCGTCCCCGGGCTGCAGCACTTCGGCAATGCCGTGCCCGGTGAACTCGTAGAGGTCTGCGACCTGATCACGGTCACGCCCCAGCAGACGTATTCCCGCTCAGCACTCTCCCGGATCTGGGCGTAGCCCGTCCCGGCGGACTCGCCCGAAGCGCGCCCGGCGCCCGGACAGCCGCTCCGCCAGACCATTTCGCGCACCGGCCACTCGGCTACGATCGAGCCCCGTGGCTGACACAGCAGTGTGGGCGGGGCAGCCGTCCCTCGAGGACGCCGATACCGGGCAGCGCGCGAATCCCAGGGATCGCGTGCGTCTGATCGCGGTGGTCACCGGACTGATCGGCGCCTTGCTCGCCGTTGCCGTGCCGTTCCTACCCGTCCGGATGGACACCGCGACCATTACCTGGCCCGAGGCCGGGATCGCGAACAGCGTGGCGGCGCCGCTGGTGTCGTACGCGCCCATCCGGCTCACAGCACATGTTCCCCACGCCGCACTGACCACTCTGGCCGACACCGGAGGCGTCGCCTTCTCGACGGTGCCACGGCAGTCAGCGGACATGGAGCGGTACGGATTCGTCGTCAAGGTCGTTGCGGATACCTCCGATCGGCCTGGGCGAGTCGACGTGGTCTCGCGCAGCACCCTGCTCTGGTCCGCGTCCTTGGAGTCGGTCCGTGGACAGGCCGGCGCGCTGGTGATCGAGGTGTCGCCAGGGCAGGCCACGGTCGCGGGCATGGGCGATCCCGGCAGTGTGACCGATGCCGATGTGCGTCCCCAGGTCGTCGGGGTCTTCACCGATCTGACCGGGGCGGCGCCGGAGGGAATGCGGGTGGATATCGCCGTCGATTCCCGGTTCTCGACCTCGCCGACTCTGCTGAAGCTGACCGCGATCGTGCTGTGCCTGCTCGTGACAGCTGCCTCGTTGCTGGCATTGCACCGGCTGGACCGCATGGACGGCCGTTTCTCGCGGCGATTTCTGCCGGCCCGGTGGTGGCGGCTCCGTCCTGCCGATGGTGTGGTCTTCGCGGTCTTGCTGCTGTGGCATTTCATCGGAGCCAACACCTCCGATGACGGTTACATCCTCGGAATGGCCCGCGGTTCGCGCAGCTCCGGGTACATGTCGAACTACTACCGTTGGTTCAGCGTCGACGAGGGGCCGTTCTACACGCCCTACACCGACGTGATCGCATGGATGTCGCACCTGTCGACGGCGAGTGCGTGGGTGCGGTTGCCGACGCTCGCGGTCGCGGTGATCACCTGGTGGGTCGTCAGCCGCGAGGTCATTCCCCGCCTCGGTGTCGCTGTGCGCGACGACAAGGTCGTGACCTGGACCGCCGCGCTGATGTTCCTGGCGTTCTGGTTGCCCTACAACAACGGGCTGCGTGCCGAGCCCTTCGTCGCGGCGGGCGTCGTGCTCACCTGGGTTTCGATCGAGCGAGCGATCGCGACCCGTCGACTGTTGCCCGTGGCGGCGGCGATCGTCATCGCCGCGCTGACCTTGACCGTGGCGCCGTCGGGCCTGATCTGCGTCGGCGCCCTGCTGGCGGGAGCGCGCGGCCTCGTCGCGGTGGTCGTACAGCGTGCCCGCCGCGTCGGCTACCTGCCGCAGCTGTTGCCGCTGTTCGCTTCCGGCGCGGTGGTTCTGGCGGTCGTCTTCGCGGACCGGACACTCGCCGCCGTGATCGAGATGTCCTACGTCCACGGGCGTATCGGTCCCGGTGAGTCCTGGTTCCTCGAGTTCCTGCGTTACCAATATCTGCTGCAGTTGAACTCCGACGGGTGGCTCTCCCGGCGTTTCGGCATGTTCGTGATGGTGCTGGGGTTGGTCGTGTGCGTGGTCACCATGCTGCGGCGTGGCGGACACATCCCTGGGACCTCCATCGGGCCGTCCCGGCGTCTCGTGGGCATCACCGTCGCCGCGATGGGGCTGTTGATGTTCTCGCCGACCAAATGGACCCACCAGTTCGGCGTCTTCGCCGGGCTTGCCGCCTGCGTCGCGGCGCTCACCGCTGTCGCCATCAGTCCCGGCGTCATGCGGCCGCTGCGCAATCGCGCGCTGTTCGCCGCCGCCGTCTTCTTCGCGCTGGCTTTGACTTTTGTCGGCGCGAACGGCTACTGGTATGTGTCCGCCTGGGGAATTCCCTGGTGGGACAAGCCGCCGACCATCGCGAGTATGGGTTTGTCCAGCGTCGCTGCCGGATTGTCATTCCTCGCGCTGGCCGCCGCGGCGTGGTTCCATATCCGACCGCAAGCCGTGCCGCAGGGTGATTCGATCGTTGCCCGCTCGGCCCGGATTCCGGTATTGGCGGTGGTCGCGGCAGCGATCGTGTTGTTCCTGGTCGGCTCCTTCGTCAAAGCCGCAGTGGCGCAGTACCCTTCCTATTCGGTCGCCAAATCCAACCTGTCCACGGCCTATTCCGGAGGCTGCGGCATGGCGGACGACGTGCTCGTGGAGACCGATCCCGATTCCTCGATGCTGCCTCCGATCTCCGGTGACGTCAGCACAGCGCTGGCAGGCGACCACCTCGCCGGGTTCAGCCCGAACGGCGTGGCGCCGGTCCTCACCTCCGACGAGGTCGAATCCACCACCGGCCGGGCGAATTCGGTTTCCGACGACCGGGACGAACTTCGCGACGCCGCCAGATCAGCCGGATCGGAATCGGACACCTCGAGCGGCAGCGGAATCAACGGCAGTAGCGTCGCCCTGCCTTTCGGCCTCGATCCTGCCACGACTCCCGTGCTCGGCAGCTACCGTGATGGGCCTCAGACGCCGGCCGCCCTGACCACCGGGTGGTATCGGCTGCCCGCCGTCGTCGGCGGGAGTCGCGGTCAGATCATCGCGATCGCCGTAGCCGGTCGGATCCGTTCGGTCGATTCCGACGGAATCGCGCACCCGGGACAGATGCTCGAACTCGAATACGGCCGCAGCGAACCCGACGACAGCGTCACCCCTATGGGCCGCCTGCTGCCGATCGACATCGGCCCATCTCCTCTGTGGCGCAACTTGCGTGTGCCACTCGACCACCTTCCCGCCGAGGCCGACGTCGTCCGGCTCGTCGCCGAGGACAAGGCCCTCGACAAAGATCAGTGGCTCGCCGTGACGCCACCCCGGGTCCCGAAAACCAGAACACTGAACTCCGTCGTGGGCTCGACAACCCCGGTCCTGCTCGACTGGGCGGTCGGGCTGCATTTCCCGTGCCAGAACCACCTGCCCACCCGCGCCGGGGTCGCCAGCCTTCCCGAATACCGGATCCTGCCCGACCGCAACGGCGCGACGATCACCAACCTCTGGCAAGGCCACGACGGCGGCGGTCCGCTCGGCTGGACCCAGCTCCTGTTCACCGCCCGCAGCCTGCCGTCCTATCTGAACAACGACTGGGACCGCGATTGGGGCTCGATCGAACAGTTCATCCCGCAGGACCCCGATGCCCGCCCTGCCCGGGTCGGGGTCGAACGCGTCCAACGCTGGGGCACGTGGACGCCCGGGCACATCATCACGTCGTACTAGCGGAGCGACATCCGCGTGCTGCGATCGTCGGCGCGGACCGGTTGGTTGCGCGCACCGGCATGCCTGGGCGGAGGGCTGTGCAGCGGATCGGTCGCCGCGGCGGACCCCCTACCGGCTGAACCCCGCATCGGCCGCGCCGGTGGTGAGCGCGTCCATGCCGAATGCGGCGACCGGGCCGAGTGCACCGGTGGCGAGGAGGCCGCCGTTCAGTGCGGTCTGGGCGCCCCAGGCGAGGATGGCGGCGGTGAAGTCGTAGGGGTCGACCCCGGTCAGTGTCACCGAGGCCAGGGTGTGGCCGGTGTCGTCGAATGTCTCGGCGACTGCCCAGGAACGAGTGCGGGCCCGCTTCGCTTGGTCGGGGCCGCCGGTCGAGCCCTGCACGACGCGTTCCAGCACGCCCTCGGCCAGCCGCTTCACCGGCTCCACTCGGGCGACGGCGCCGGTGAGCAACGAGCCGGCTTGCAGGCCGCGGGCGGCCGCGGGCGGCAGGCCGAGGAAGACGTCGGCCTCACGCAGCCGCGGGTAGGCGCGGCTCAGCGCGAGATGTTCCGATCCGGGAATCGACACTCCCGTTCGCGGGCGGCCCGCGACGTCGAAGGTGCGGATTCGTGATCCGGTCCGCTCCGGCACGACCCGGCCGCCGCGGAGGGCGAAACCGCGTTCGAACAGCATCCCGGCCATGGACGCGCGGGTGCCGCCGCTGGTGCCGGGGCCGGCGATGAAGTAGCCGATATCCGCGCGAACGGCGTCCGGCGCTTCGCGCAAGGCGAGACCGGCCGCCAGATTGCCGGGCACGAAATCGAACCCGAACGCGGTCAGCAGGGCGACTCCCGCCTTGCGCGCCTCGTCGTCGCGGTCGAACACCGTGCGGATGAACGGTCCCTCGCCGGTGGAGTCGAAGTAGTGCGCGCCCGCCGCGACGGCCGCTGCCAGCGCGGGCCCGCCGTAGCGCAGGAACGGCCCGACCGTAGTCACCAGCACGTCGCCCCGGCCCAGGAGCGCCCGCACCGAGTCGGGGTCGGTCACGTCGGCGACCGCGGTCTCCGCGCCGCCGAGGTCGGCGGCCAGTTTCTCGAGCGCGGTGGCACTGCGCGCGGCCAGTACGGGCGCCGCGCCGCGGGCGAGCAGTGCTTCGGCGGTCAGGCGGCCGGTGTATCCGGTGGCGCCGAACACCACGATCTTCGGCATTTGCAGTCACCTGTTTTCTGTTCGCGGATGGACAGTGCGGATTCTCGGTCGCACCGCAGCGAGTGCGATGTCCCCGGATCGAGATCATGACAGGCGCGGCAAGCCCGCGCCGCGCGGTGGTCGGCCGGGAAGCGAGGACTGTGGGCGTTTTCCCGTGTTCGTCCCCGCCTCTCGATCGGGTTGCCGAAGGGGCGACCAGCGGCGAAGCAGATCGGCCGCGCCCGACATGGGCTCACGGGCACTGTAGTGGTACCGGCGAAAGGTCGCAGATCAGGCGACAGCCGGCTCGGTGACCGGGTCCGGCTGTCCGGCACCGGATTTCGGCATGCGGGCGGCGAAGCCGACCAGGCCCGCGAGGACCGCCACCGCGGCCGTCACGTACCACCCGCGCCGGAACGCGTCGAGTGTCGCCTCCGGACCGTCGGGTGTGCCGAGTACCGCGACCAGGACCGCGACGCCGACCGCGAGGCCGATCTGGCGCGCCATGCTCAACACGGCCGACCCGGTCGCGAACCGCTGCGGCGGCAGTCCGCTGGTGCCCGCCGCGAAGGCGGTGGGCAAGGTGAGACCGACGCCGATGCCACTGATCAGCATGCCGCCGAGCAGGCCGCCGACGTAGTCGGGCGTCAGGGTGATCGCGCGCGCCCACCACAGCATGCCCGCGCCGAAGACGATCCCGCCCGCGGCGATCACCGGCCCGGCCCCGATCCGCCCGATCAGCCGACCCGCCAGGACGGCGATCAGCGGCACCATCAGCGGGCCCGGCGCGATGGCCAGACCGGTGCGCAATGCCGACCAGTCCCACACGTTCTGCGCCCACAGCACCACCGACAGCAGCATCGCGCCGAAGGCGACGTTGAACAAGACGGCGTTGCCGGTCATCCAGTTGAAATTGGGAGCGCGCAGTAGCGCCGGGTCCACCACCGGGCTGTGGTGACGGGCCGAGGAGACGACGAACGCGGCGGTCAGGATCGCCGCCACCGCGAACGCGGTCAGCACGCCCGCCGAGGACCACCCCCAGTCCTCGCCCTTGACCAGGCCGAGCACCAGCCCCGCGATTGCGCCGACCAGGGCCGCCGCTCCGGCCAGATCGGGCAGCCGCCCGCCGTCGCCCGGCGGATCGGGCAGCACCCGCACGCCGACGATCACGGCGAACAGGCCGATCGGTACGTTCACCAGAAACACCCAGCGCCACCCGAATTCGACGAGCAGACCGCCGAGCACGGGACCGAGCGCCGCGCCGAGCCCGCCGAAGGCGACCCACAGCCGGACCGCAGCGGCGCGCCGCTGCGGCGGGCTGGCGGCCAGTACCAGGCCGAGTGAGGCGGGCGTGAGCAGCGCCCCGCCCACGGCCTGGACGACGCGGAACACAACCAGCGACCCGGTATCCCACGCCGTCGCGCACAGCGCCGATCCGGCGACGAACACCACCAGCCCGAGCAGGAAGGTGGTGCGGATGCTGCGGCGGTCGCCGAGTCGTCCTGCCGGGACCAGCAGGGCGGCGAACACGATCGCGTAGGCGTTGAGCACCCAGGACAGTGCGGAGATCCGCGCTTCGCCGAAATCGGCGGCCAGGTCCGGCAGGGCGACGTTGACGATGAACAGGTCCAGGCTCGACAGCAGGACGCCGATCGAGACGACGGCGAGCACGAGCCGGAAGTCGGCGGCCCGGTTCGGCGTCGTGGCGGGGGAATGCACGATCGTCTCCCTTTCAGCCGAGTACGCGGCGGGTCTGGCGGGCCGAGGCGAGCAGCAGGCCGCTCCGGTCCCAGATCGAGGTGTCGTCCACCGACCAGCCACCGCCGGTCGACGCGTTCACCGTGCGCACGAGCACCGGCAGGTTGCCGGTGGGTTCGGCGTGCAGGTGCATCGACAGCGTCACGGTGGGGATCGCGACGGGCGCGCGCAAGGTGGGGAAGATCGCTGGTGGCAAGGCGTCGGCGAGGATGGCGAGGGTCGCCGCATCGGCGGGCAGCTCGGGGACGAGTGCGATCCAGGCGCACATCATTCGTTCGCCCGCGCCGGTGAGCGGCAGTGGTCCGGCGGCGGGTCGGATGTCGAAATGAGCCCCTACCGGCACGATTTCGGGCGGGAGGGCGAACGGCGCACAGGATTCGGGAGCGGGTACCCGCGGGGCGGCGGCGCCCGCGTAGTCCTCGACGCCGGTGCCCACCGTGCGCCCGAGCGTGACCGACGCCGCCGCGATCGGGCGGCCGTCCTGCTCGGCGCGCACCTCCAGCGCGACGGTGCTGCGGCCGACGACGTGCTCGCTCGCGTGGAAGGTCAGCACACCGTCGGTGGGGCGGCCGGAGAACCGGAGGTCCAGTGCCCGCACCGGCAGCGGTTCGGTTGCCGCCGCCCGCGCGACCTCGACGAGCAGAGCCGCGATCACGCCGCCGTGTGGTCCGGTCCACCCTCGCCAGGACCGGTCGACCCGCGCGTGCCAACCGGCGCCGGTTCGGGTGATGGCGAATTCCTCGACGAGGGTCCGCCCAGTGAGTTGCTTCATGCAACGCACCATAGGGTAGTGAGTTTTATCAAGCAACTGACTATGCTGACGGAATGCGCAGGACGAGCTTCGAGGACATGAACTGTTCGCTGGCCCAGTGCCTCGAGGTGGTCGGGGAGTGGTGGACGCTGCTGATCGTGCGCGACGCCCTGTTCGGCGTGACGCGCTTCGACGACTTCCGCGCCCGCCTCGGCATCGCCCGCAACGTGCTCACTCAGCGTCTCGACCATCTGGTCCGGCACGGGGTGCTGACCAGGGAGCCCTACCAGGACAATCCGATGCGCTACGACTACCGGCTCACCCCGAAAGGGCGCTCGCTGTGGCTGGTCGTCACCGCGATGCGGCAGTGGGGCGACGAATGGGCCGCACCGGACGGTCCGCCGGTGCAGACGAGGCACACCGGTTGCGGGCACCTCGCGACCGTCGAGCCGGTGTGCTCCCACTGCGGTGCGCACCTCGCGCCGCGCGACCTGCGTCCGATTCTCGGGCCCGGCGCCAAAGACCCTTCCCTGCTCCCGGCCCGCTGAGGCAGCGGCTACGCCCGCTCCACGACCGGAGTCGCACGGCGTTAGGCTGCGGCGGTGGCGGACGGGCGAATGCGGCAGTTGATCGACACGGTGGCGTGGGTGCGCATCGAGGAGGGCCGGATCCTCTGCGCCAGACCACGCGGCAAGGACGTCTTCTACATTCCCGGCGGCAAGCGCGAAGGCGGTGAGACCGATCTGCAGACCCTGCTGCGCGAGATCGAGGAGGAGCTCACCGTCGCGCTGCTGCCGGAGACCGCCGCGCACGTCGGCACCTACGAGGCGGTGCACGGCCCGGCGGACGGCGCGGTGGTGCGGATGAGTTGCTACACCGCCGACTACCGCGGCACCCTGGCCGCCAGCAGTGAGATCGAGGAAGTCGCGTGGTTCCGCTATGCCGACCGCGGCCTCGTCCCGCCGGTCGACCAATTGCTGTTCGACGATCTGGTGCACGCGGGCCTGCTGCGGTGAATCGCGGGCCGAACAGCGCTACCGTCGGCGATATGTCGTGGTTTCGGGCACTCCTGCGCTATGCGGCCTACGCGCTGCGCGCACTGCCGCTGGCCGTGCGGCGAATTCCGACCCGGCTGCGCGTGCCGCGGCGAATGCTCGGTGAATCGGTTCTGCCGCACAAGTTCTCGGCGGCGCGATCGGTGTCGCACTCCGTGCTCAGTGGCGCTGTCGGCCTGCTGAGCTGGTTCACGGCGTTCCTGGCGGTCGTCGCCGCGTTCCGGGGCATCTGCTATCCGCTCGTCGCGGGCGACGATCTCGCCGGCTCCTGGGGCGGGCCCACGTTGGCAGGCGCATGGGCGGTGCACGCGGCGCTCGGCATCGGCTTGCTGCCGGTCTGGCTGCTGATCCTGGCCGGACTCGGCGCGTTCCAGTTGCGGCTCATCCGCGGTCTGCTCGGCCGCAACGGGCCGTGGTGGCCCGCGCCGGTCGCGGTGGCGCTGGCCGCGGGCGGCGCGCTGTTGCTGCGCGCGTGGCTGCGGCAGGTGTGAGGCGAAACTGTCGGTCCCGAGGTCATCTGCCACTTGCTCGCGGGTGCGCCCGGATCGTTTCTGCTCGGCGTGGACGGTGCTGAGCAACATATTGCTCGATGGACCACGCTGACGGCGAAATCTGTTGGTAAACAGCGTATTCGGGATCTTGCGCGCATCGGGGCGCAGCGTCGAATATCGCGCTATGGAACCAAGCTTGCGGCTGCTCGTCGCTTCACCGCTGGGTCAGATCATCGCTCCGACGCTGTCGCAGGCTTTTCCGGCATCGAATGTCTGCGTGGCCGGGGACGGCGATGCCGTCCGCGGCGAGGTGGTCGGGCGTTTCCGCTTCGATGTCGTGATCTGTGACCTGATCTGGAATCATCCGGAGTCGGAGTATCGCTTCGATGGGCTGGACGTTCTCGACCTGCTGCGCGACAGCAACCGTCACACCGCGGTTCTGCTCGCGGCTCAGGGCCACAGCATGGAGCGTGACCACCTGGACGAGGCGCGGGATCGGTCGGCGGAGATCGCCGAGTTCTACGACAAATCCTCGGGCGTGCCCGCGTTGCTCGAGGCGGTTCGACGGGCGGCCACCGGCGGGTGTACGCCCCTGTCGCCGCCAGGGGAGGGGCCACCGTCGCTGTGCACGCTCTTCGGCGACCCGCATGGCCGGACCGCCGCACGACTCGCCGGTGCGATCGCCGCCGGATCGGCATGGGACTACCCCTCGCTGGCGCGAGCGGCCAAAGTGGGCGGACACACCGCGAACAAGGCGACGAACGCCTTCATCGGACCCATAATTCGCGAACGAGGTGAGTTGCCCGACGATACGCCGCTGACCCAGGGCGCGATATTCCGCTGGTGCGGCGAGCACGCGCACTATCTGATCAGCTGGTGCCGACGCAACGGGCACGCGGATGTGCTCGGCCCGCGATTCGTATGACGCTGTCCGCGCCGCACCGGTGACGGCTGCTCGAGCGTCGCGGCAAGATCTTGCCCGGCATGCGAAGAATCGGCAGCTACTTGCCGATTGCCACGAGGTGCGGTCAATCTCGCCATCCGTGCTCCGATAACGGTTTTTCCAGCATTTCTCGTGCTTCCATCGAAGTGTGCCTGCCGGTAACTGTTGGCATTCCCACACCTACGTTGGAGTACTCCATGTTCCATGAGTCCCTGCGCTCCGGGCGCTTTCGTGGCGCGGCGCTCGCGACCATTCTCTCCGCGCTGCTGTTCGGTGCGGTGCTGCCCGCTACCGCGCACGCGGAGGCTCGATACCCCGTGGCGTGGACCAAAATCGGGATCTACCCGCAAAGCGCTCCGTCCATGGGGTCGGGTCAGATCGGAAAGGCGCTGCCCGACGGCGCCGTGGTGACGATCGTGTGCGAGCAACGGGGGCAGTCGGTGTCGAACGGCGCCAACACGACCGATATCTGGGAGCGACTCGACACGGGCGCGTGGTTGCCGAACGCCTTCGTCAAAACCGGTGTCGACGGCTGGACGCCGGGTGTCCCCAGGTGCGACGAGCTCGCGAAGAAGGCGCCCGCGAACACCCAGGATCGCTCGGCCGACCGAGCCGAGGTCGACAAGGCGACTCGCTCGGTCTGCGGTGACTACGTGGCCTCGTTCAAGTGGATCGAACGCGGCGGCGTCGAATCGCTGAGCGTGGTGCCGACCGACTGCGGACGCCTGACCGCGTTCGTCAACAAGCAGGCATCCTTCGACGAGCTGTACCACAAGGTTCGCGCCAACTGGGCCGACAATCTGTACTGGAGCATGCACAATCAGTGGACTTGCCATGCGGACTGGGCGCCGCCCTACCTCAAGAACGAATGGAACCTGGAGAAGGCGCGGCCCAACGTCGGCTATTGGAACACCGTGTTCAAGGGTTGCAATCCGTAGAAAGGTCCGGTCCGTCGTGTTGCTGCTTCCGGTGATGCTGGTTCTCGCGGGAGCCGCGGGTTTCGTTCTGCTTCGCGGCCCCCGGGCCCGGCTTCCCCGAATCTGGAGCCGGGCCTTGGCGGTCGCGGGATCGGCGTCGGTCTGCCTCGGTGCGGCGCTCCTCTACAACTCCGCGATCGAAGCCGACGAGCGCGGGGTGTCGGCTTCGGAGACGATGCTGTGGTGGGAGTACGCCGTGTTCGTCGCTGGACTCGTGTGCACGGTGTCGGCGTGCTTCGTCGCGCTGCTGTGGCGACGGCGATGAGCGTGGGGATCTCCTGCGCGAATCACCCGGCGCACAGCTCGTATCGGGGAACTCCGGGCAGGTAGCGCTGCCATTCCGTCGGGGTCAAGGGCATGCTTCCGCTGCGGCACAGATCGGTGGCGACCTGCTCGGCATCGGTGGCCCACAGCCGTACCACCTTGTCCGGCCCGGCCGCGAGCAGGAGATCGCCCCGCAGACCGTAGACGGCGTCGTTGACTCTGCCGGTGTAGGCGCTGAGCACAGCGGATCGTCGTGGCCGGCGCGGATCGGAGATATCCCACACCCAGATACCGTTGTCGCTGGCGCCGCCGACGAGGCGGGTGCCGTCCGGACTGAAGTTGACGCTGATGATCGCGTCGGCGGCGCCGGAGAGCGTGGACAGCGGTCGCGGCGCGGCCGGTTCGGAGACATCGAAGAGCTGCACGGTGTGGTCCATGCTGCCCGCGGCGAGGACCTGGGCCGTTGGACCGAATGCGACGGTGGTCAGGTCGTTGGTGAATCCGGACAGCCTCGGCAGCTCGACCAGGCGGGTGCGATCGCGAATGTCCCAGCGGCGCACCGAGTCGTCGGAGGTGGCGACCGCGAGGTTCGCTCCCGCGCTGTCGATGGCCACGATGCCGGGCAGTCCGGGTCCCGCGTCGAGGTCGGCCAGCCGCCGCGGCGCGGCGGGTTCGGTAGTGTCCCACACGGTCACGACGGGATCGTCCTGGCCCGCGACCACCAGCATCGTGGCGTCCGGGGAATACGTCAGGCTGGCGACGATTCCGTTGACGGCGGTTATCGTCGATCTCAGACGGGGATGCCACGGATCGCGGATGTCCCAGAGCAGCACGCGGCCGTTCCTGGTCGCGACCGCGGCCGAGGAGCCGTCGAGCGACAGCGACACCGCGCCGCAGGTCTTTTCGTCCGGTCCCACCGGGAGTGCCGGGTATTCGACAGGGGCGGCCGGGTCGCGGACGTTCCACAGGTGGGCGCTGCCGTCGCCTGCGCCCGCGCCCACCAGCACGAGTTCGCCCGTGCGATCGATCGGCGTCTGGTAGACGACGCTCTGGGCGCCGCGCAGGATCGGGCCGGGCAACGGCCAGATCCGGACCGCGCCGTCCAGGCCACCGGTGATCACCGCACGTCCGTGCAGGGCGAATCGAACCGAGACCACGATGACCGGATTGGGCAGTTCCATCTCCAGCTGTCCCGAGTCCAGCCGCCATATCCGGGTCTTGTTGTCCGAGCTGCCCGCGGCCAGCCGGTTGCCGTCCGGACTGAACGCCACGTCGTTGACGTAACTGGTGAATCCGCGCAGCGGCGGTTGCGCGACCGGGCGCGCCGGATCGCGCACATCCCAGCGGCGAACCTCGTTGGCACGGCCGGGGGCGGCCAGAACGGTCCCGTCCGGACCGAATCTCAGTGCGTGCGCCTGCGCCGTCGACCCGTCGGGACCGACGTCGGCCAGCAGCGAGGGCGATGCGCCGTTGTTCGCCCAAATGCGCAGGGAGCCCGCGAGTCCGGCAGCGGCGACGAAGCGGCCGTTCGGGCTGAACGCGACCACCGGCGCACCCGCGGGCAGTTCGAGCGCGCCCAGCGGCACGGGGGCACGCGGATCGGTGATGTCCCAGCGGGCGATGGCGGACGCGGCAGTGCCCGCGGCGAGCGAACGCCCGTCGGCGCTCATGGCGAGGTTGCGATACACCGCTGCCGCGCCACCCAGGGTGGACCGGCGCACCGGCGCCGCGGGATCGCTGAGATCCCAGAGATCGATGTGGTCGTTGAACGATGCGGCCAGCAGTGATCCGCTCGCGGTCATCGAGATGGCGGCGAGTACGTCGCCGGTCTTCGCCGCGGCGATGTGACCGGCCCGCTGCGCCGTGCCGCCCGGGACCAGCCGCAGTATGTCGATGGAGGAGTCGCTCCTGCCGACGGCGAGGACGCCTCCTGCCTCGTCGGTGGCGACGAGCGCGCCGCCGTCGGGGCCGAGCAGACGGTTCGGGGTGTGCACCGCGGAGCTGTCCAGCAGGGCCGAACGCGCCTCGAGGGTCGGCTCGAGCCGGAACGCGGCGAGCGCGAGCTGCGCCGACAGGGCGGGGTCTGTGCCGCGCAGCCGTTCCGCCTGCGCGGCGATCTGCCGCGACATCGCCTCGTCACGCGCCTGCGCGGCGTTGGAGCGCGCGACCAGCGCCACGACGGTCAGCACGATCGCCGCGACCAGGGCGATCGCCAGGCCAACCACCATCTCCTGCAGGATGCGGGTGCGGCGGCGTTCCCGTGCGCGCACCTCGGCCTGGTGCGCCACGCTCGCGGCGATGTACTCCCGCTCGCTCTGGTTGAGATCGCGATCGTGGCCGTCGGTGCTCGCCCAGTCCTGGACGAATTCCAGCCTGGCCGGGCCGAGCAGCAGGCTGGGGTCGTGGTCGTTGTCCAGCCAGACGTGGGTGGCCTCGGTCAATCGGCGGTGCACCGTGAGGGTTTCGCGATCCTGGTTCACCCACCGCGTCATCCGCGACCACGCGCCGACCAGCGCCTCGTGGGTGATCTCGACGGTTTCCTCCTCGACCGTCAGCAGCCGGTGCGTGGCGAATCGCTCGATCACGACGTTGACGTCCGACACCGAGTCGTCGTCGAAGAACAGCTCAGGGCGCTGCACCCGCCGCCGGGTGATCGCCTCCTCGTCGACGTTGAGCAGCCGCAGGAACGTACGGCGCGCGATCTGCCGTTGCGGCTCGGTGAGTCCGCGGAACACCGTCTCGGCGGTCTGCTCGACCGCGCCGGCGATGCCGCCGACCGCGTTGTAATCCGCCACCGTCATCCGCCGCCGGGTGGAGCGCTGCCAGGTCTCGAGCAGCGCGTGCGACAGCAGCGGAAGCGCGCCGGTGTCATGGGCGGCCGTCGATCCGCGCGGCGCGAGCTCGACCACGAGCAGCTGCACGAGCTCGTCTTCGACCGTCCAATTGGCCTTGCGGGCCGGTTCGACGATCGCCTCCCGCAGCGCGTCCTTGGTCAGCGGGCCGACCAGCACCGACTGGTGGGCCAGCGCGTCGTGCAGGACCGGGTGCTCGGCCGCATGGTGGTAGAAGTCGGCTCGTAACCCCAGCACGTAGACCGGCTCCGGTACGGCGGCGGCGAGCGCCGCGAGGAATTCGGCGCGCTCGGCGGGGTCCGGGCACAAAGTCCAGGTCTCTTCGAACTGATCGATGATCACGACCTGCGCCGCCTCCGCCGCCGCGAGCGCACGAGCAGGATGGGCACCGGGCGTGCACACCGACACCGTGCCGCCCGCCTCCCGCAGCGCGGGCAGGAGCCCGGCACGCAACAGCGACGACTTCCCGGAGCCCGAAGCCCCGATCACGACGAGAATGCGCTGTGGCGACCCGGCGAGCGCCGCGATGCGCTGTCGAAGCTCCCGCGTCAATTCGGTACGCCCGAACAGCCATTCGGCGTCGTCCGGTTGAAAGGCCTCCAGGCCGAGGTAGGGGATCGGGCCCTGGTGGCGTTTGCGGCCGGTGGTCGGGCGGACCTGCCGGACGGCGGCCAGCCACCGCTGCTGCTCCTGCGCGTCGGCAACGCCGCACGCGGCGAGCACATCACGGAACATCCGCTCGTTCTGCTCGGTGGGCACATGATGACCGGCGAACCATCCGCTAACGGTGCCGTGCAGACAACCCGAGCGTTCGACCACCTGCCGTACGGTGAGCCCCGCGTCGGTACGCAGGCGCCGGAACGCGACCGCGAATTCCTCCCGATTGGAGACCGGCAGCGGATCCGGCCCCCGTCCTCCCCCGTGTGCCATGGGGGGATTCTATCGGCAGCGCGGTGCTGCCGCCGCGTGTCGTACGGACCTTGTATTGACTACTTTCTTCCGCGTCAACGCAGTTCAGACGATCTTCTCAGCTCGCTGATCACCGATGCCGACCGTGGCAGGCGTGGCGGCGGGTGGGAAGGAATCAACGAATATGTCCACTCCACTGCTGGTACCCGTCGACTCCGCTGCTGGATTCGACCGGGCACTGGACGTCTTCCACCGCGCGGCACGCCAGGTGCCCGCCTACGGCGAGTTCCTCGCACGGCATGGGATCGACCCGGCAAACATCCGGACGTCGGCGGAATTCGCCACTGTGCCGCCGATGACGAAAGAGAACTACTTGCGGCACTACCCGCTCGAGACGCTGCTGTGGCACGGCGACGTCACCCAGGCGGGCACCTGGTCGTGCAGCTCCGGTTCCTCCGGCGCGCCGACCTATTGGCCGCGCGACCTCGTCGCCCACGAGGAAGCGATCGAACTCTACAGCCGGATGTTCCGCAGGCACTTCCAGACCCATCGGCGCTCGACGCTGCTGGTGATCTGCTTCGCCATGGGCAACTGGATCGGCGGCACCTACACCTACACGGCGGCACTGGCGTTGCGCGGCCGTGGACACAAGCTCTCGGTCATCACCCCGGGTATCGAACTCGACACGATCCTGGCGAATATCGCCGAGCTGGGTCCGCGCTACGACCAGGTCGTCGTCGCCGGATATCCGCCGTTCGTCAAAGACGTGCTCGACCATGCGCCCGAGCAGGTACTCCGGCAGGATCTGCGCGTGCTGCTCGCGGGTGAGGCCATCACCGAGCAGTGGCGCGACTACGTGCTCGAACGGATCGGCAAAGCCGGCCGCCCCGAGGACATCTGCGCCGTCTACGGCACGGCCGACGCGGGCATCATGGGGTGCGAGACCCCGACCACCATCGCGGTCCGGCGAGCGGCGCAGCGCGATCCCGCCCTGCGGGAAGCGTTGTTCGGCGCCGGGCAGCACCAGCCCACCTTCGTGGAGTACGACGCCGACTTGCGATTCACCGAGGTGGACGCGGAGGGACGGTTCCTGTTCTCCGCGGACACGGCGCTTCCGCTGGTGCGCTATCGGATCAACGACGTCGGCGAGGTCATGTCCGCGGACCGCCTCGCGGACACGCTGCGCGAGCACGGCCACCGGTTGCCGGTCGTCACCTCGACGGACTCCTGCGGCTTCCTGACGCTGCACCGGCGAACCGACGTCGCGGCATCGTTCTACGCACTGGAGATCTACCCGGAGAACATTCGCGCCGCCCTGGAGGACCCGGTGTTCGCCCGCACGGTGAGCGGCAAGTTCGTGCTGGCGGTCGAACACGACGACCGATTCGAGCAGACCCTGCACTTGCGTGTGGAGCTGCGCGAGGGCGCCTGCCCGGCAGACGCGTTCGGGCCGATGCTGCAAGCCGGAGTCACCCGGGCGCTGCGGCGCACCAATGACGAGTACCGCCGCCTGCACGCGACGCTCGGCGCCGCTGCCGAACCGGTGATCAGTCTGCATCGCTTCGGCAGCGCGGGCTTCGAGGCCGGCATCAAGCACCGCTGGACGCAGGTGCGGGCATGATCGAGATCCTGCATCCGGTCGCCGATCGCGGGCGCATCGCCGAATTGCTCGCGCCCCGATCGGGATACCGCTTCGTCGATTGCTGGGCCAGCGCATTGCCGGAACTGGCCGTCATCGATCGCCCCGAGTTCGCCGCCGGGACCGCGGCGGCCGAACGCGCCCTGGAAAGCTATATGGCCTCGGCGCTGGATGACGGTTCGGTCGACCGGATCAGTCGCTTCGTCGTCTATCCGTGGCGCGCGACCGTCGTCAAACTTCCCGATTCGGAGCACTTCTGGCGTCTTCGCACCGCCCGCAACCGGCACTTGCTCACCGGTGACGAGCAGGAGGCATGGGCGCGGGCCTCGATCGGCGTCGCGGGGCTGAGCGTCGGCGCTTCGGCATTGGCCGTGTGCGCGCTGACCGGCGCTCGCCGTTTCCGCCTCGCCGAACGCGACACCCTCGGATGCAGCAATCTGAATCGGCTGCAGGGATCGGTGTGCGACGTGGGCGAGCCGAAACTCACCCTCGCGCGGCGCCGCACCTTGGAGTTGGATCCGTACTGCGAGATCGAGGGTTTCCCGGCCGGCTACCAGCCCGAGACGGCCGCGCGGTATCTCGGAGCGCCGGGCCCCGGGGAGCGGCTGTCGGTGGTGATCGAGGAGATGGACGACTTCGCGATGAAGGTCGACATCCGGCGCAGGGCCCGTGCGGCGGGCATCCCGGTGCTGATGGTGACCGACCACGGGGACAACGCCTTCCTCGACGTGGAACGCTACGACCTCCAACCGGACTATCCGCTGTTCCACGGACAGGCGGGCGACCTGACCGAACTCTCGGCGGACGAGCTGCGTGATCCGCGCCGCCGGATCGAGCTGGCCGTCGCGATCGTCGGCAGCCGGATCACCCCCCGAACGCGCTATTCGCTCACCCAGGTAGGGCGCAGCCTGGCTTCCTGGCCGCAGCTGGGCACCGCGGTGTCGCTGGCCGGGGCGCTGGCCGGCGTGGCAGCGCGATCGATCGTCTGCGGCAAGGAGTTGCCTTCCGGGCGGTACCGCCTGGATCTGGACGACTCGTTGTTCGGCGCCCAGGACAGTGCCCAGCACGGCTGGAACGAGTTGGGGGAGGACGAGTTCCTGGCTGAACTCGAGTTGGGCTAGCAGCGCTCACTGGTCGGTCGCCGGCTCGTCCGGCGACCGATACATCGGCCTCAGGACGTCGGCGTGACCGTTTCTGCGGCACCAGCTGGTCAAGTACCGAGCGTGCAGGCCGCACCATCGGTAGACGGCGCCCAAGGTCATCGGCAATCCGGTTTCGTGCTCGCCGCGCTGCACGATGATCGGACCGAGATAGGTGCTGGTCACCTTGTTCGCGGTGTTCACGCCGACCTGGGCCGCACGAGCAAGGGACTGTGCGTCCGAAGCGCGGCCCGCGGCGATCGCTCCCGCGAGCCGTCCCGCCGTGGAGCCGCGCTGACCGCTGAAGAAGGAATAGAGCGGCGTGCTGGACACCGGCGCCGCGTCGACGCCCGCCTTCGCGCCGACCGCGGCGGACCGGATGGCCGAGAGCAAGGCTTCGACGCCGGCGGACTTCGCGCACACGCCGGCGACCTCGGGACGCAAGCGGGCCTCATCCAGCAGGTCCTGTTCCATGCTGTGGCCCTGGGTCGCCATCAGGACCGGTGCCAGCCGGTTGACTTTCGCCAGCATGTTCACGACATCGAGACCGTCGAAGGAGAATTCCAAAGCCGGATTGTTCCAGACCAGATCGGCCACCACGACATCGAAAACGAAGGTCGCGGTGATCGCCTCCTGCACCGTGCGCCGGTCCGGCGCGACGATCACCACCGCGTCCTGCAAAGCCTGCGTCAAAGCAGGAGCGATGACCTTCCCGAGTGGAGAGGCGATCAGGATCCTCATCCCCGTTCCCATGCGCCAATCTTCATATGGGACAGGATGTCCGGGCAAGACGAACGGGCAGCGAACCGAAAGGTCTGCCCGAGCAGGCAATTACGCGACCGCCCGGTCTGGATCAGGTGGTCGCGTGCGCCCGCTGAGCCCGCTGGATGAGGTGCTCGACGAGAGTGAGCAGGACGTCTTTGCAAGAACTGCGGTCGCGAGCGTCGCAGAGCATGACGGGGGTGACCGAGTCGAGGTCGAGGGCGTCGCGTACCTCATCGATGGTGTAGCGCGGTGCGCCGTCGAAGCAGTTGACTCCGACCATGAACGGCAACCCGCGCCGTTCGAAGAAGTCCACGGCGGCGAAGGAATTGCCCAGCCTGCGGGTGTCGGCGAGGACGACGGCGCCGAGCGCGCCGCGCGCCAGTTCGTCCCATAGGAACCAGAACCGGTCCTGGCCGGGCGTGCCGAACAGGTAGAGCACCAGGTCGCGGTCGATGGTGAGCCTGCCGAAGTCCAGCGCGACCGTGGTCGTGGACTTCTGCTCGACGCCCGAAAGGTCGTCGATGCCGGTGCTGACCTCGGTGATCAGCTCCTCGGTTCGCAATGGCGCGACTTCGCTTATCGCCGAGACCATCGTGGTCTTGCCGACGCCGAACCCGCCGGCGACGAGGATCTTGACCGACGCGGCCAGCTGCGGTGTGCCGCTGGGGTCAAAGTTTTCGGATTCCATCCAGTACCGCTCGCAATATGTTGAGGTCATCGGGTCCGGCCTCCGTCGGGACGGGAGCGCGGAAAATCAACTGCCCGTCACCGATCAGGTCGCCGACGAGGATCTTCGTCACCGCCAGCGGCAAGCGCAACTGTGCGGAGAGTTCGGCGACGGTCTGCGAGACCCGGCACAGCCGAAGGATATCGGTGTACTCGGGTTCGCTCCGCCGCAGCGTGGGCGCCGAAGTGTCGGCGATCACGGTGGTGAGCATATCCAGTTCCGGTCCGGCGCCGCCGGTGCGCCCGCGCGTGAGCGCGTACGGACGTACCAGCGGGCCGGCCGCCTCGTCGAACCAGGGCTCACGCGGGTGGATCATGGCAGGTTCTGCTCGGCATGTCCGACGAGGTCTTGGCGCGGGGTGGTGGACAGGTAGCTGCCGACGCGCTGGACGGTCAGGTTCATCTCGTAGGCCACCATGCCGAGGTTGGCGGACTCGGCGGCTTGCAGCGCCAGGCAGGCGTTGTCGCCCGCGGAGGTCACGAACAGCACCGCGCGGTCCAGCTCGATGACCGCCTGCCGGACGCCGCCGCCGTCGAACCGGTTGCCCGCACTGCGCGCCAATCCGTAGAGCGCCGAGGACATCGCGCCGAAGTGTTCGGCGTCCTCGCGGCTCATGCTGCTGGACCGGCCGAGTAGTAGCCCGTCGGTGGACAGCACCACCGCGTGGCGCACGCCGGCCAGCCGGTCGACGAGATCGTCGAGCAGCCAATTCAGATCACCTGCGGGAGAAGCGGACACCCCTAGCCTTCCTGTTCGTCGGGGATGATGGCGCGGCGGGCCTGTCTGGTCCCGTTCTCGATGGCGGACATCAGATCACGGGCCTGTTCGGCGGAGCGTTCAGGCTGCGCGGAGGCGGCCTGTTCCTGGGCCGGCTGCGCCAATTGCGGTGCGAGATTGGTCTGTCGATTGCGCCGGGGCAACGCCGGGCGGCCGTCGGGGCCCGCGTGCGTCGGCGCTTCGGTGTAGGGCCGAGGCGCGTAGCGCGGGGGCGCGGCGGGTTCGGCCGCCAGCGTCGCGACCGAGGACGTGGCGGTCTGCGCGGAGTCACCCGCATCCGGGGCGGTGACCGGCGCGGCGACGAGTCCGCGGCGGCTGCCGGGATCGGTGAGTTCCGCCGGACTTTGCGGCACACCCGAAGCACCCGCGACCACGGCGGACGGAATGATCACGATGGCCTTGATGCCGCCGTAGTCGGACTCCGACAGCCGCACCGAGATATTGTGGCGCGCGGCGAGCTGCGCGACCACGAACAGCCCCAGCCGGGAGTCGGCCGACAGCGCCGCCACCCCGAAATCCGGTGGATTGCGCAGCGTCTCGTTCATCCTGGACAGGTCGGCCTCGGACATGCCCATGCCCTGGTCGGCGATCTCGACCACGACACCTTTGCCGACCACGTTGCCTGCCACCTCCACCCGCGACTGCGGCGGGGAGAAGGAGGTCGCGTTGTCCACCAGCTCGGCGAGCAGGTGGATGAGGTCGGCGACCACCGTGCCGAGCACGTGGACATCGGGCAATCGCGTCACGCGGACCCGCGCGTAGTCGAGGGTCTCACCGACGGCGCTGCGCACCAGGTCGACCAGCGGGACCGGGTTGCGCCACTGCCTGCCCGGCTTGCCGCCGCCGAGGATGGTCAAATTCTCGGCGTTGCGCCGCTCGCGGGTGGCGAGGTGGTCGAGCCGGAACAGCGTGTCGAGCAGCACCGGATCTTCCTGGCGCTGCTCGGCTTCGTCGAGAATCTCCAGCTGCCGGTGCACCACGATCTGGCTGCGGTGGGCGATGTTCAGGAACACCGCTTTCACGCCCTCGCGGGTGCGGGCTTCGGCCACCGCAGCGGAGACGGCCGCGGAGTGCGCGTGCTGGAACGCCTTGGCCACCTGGCCGATCTCGTCGCTGCCGTAATCCAGGCTCGGGGATTCGGCGGCGGGATCGACGGCTTCGCCGTCGCGCAGCCTGCGCAACATATCGGGCAGTCGCTCGTCGGCCAGCGCGAGCGTTTCTCCGCGCAGCCGCTTGAGCCTGCGGATGACACGGTTGGCCAGGAGGACCGCGACGACGAGCACCAGAACGCCGACCAGCAGCATTCCGCCACCCATAACGGCGGATCTGGTCGCCGTCGCGGCGGCTTTGTCTTCGGCCGCCTGCTGGACATCCTTGTTGTACACCGTCCAGGCGTCGAGCAACCCGCGGCTGACCTCGGTCGCGGCGCGACGCCATTCGTCGGTGGTCAGCGGGAGCGCGGGCAAGCTCGATTGCCGTGTGCCGGTACTCGGATTCGCCGTGGCGGGCGATGCGGTCGCGACGCTGACGCGCTGCACGATGGCGTTCTCCATCGCGGTGAGCTGCTGCCAAGCGTTGCTGCTGAGCAGCGCCTGCAGGCGGTCTTTGATCGGGCCGTCCAGTTCGGCGATGAGCGTGGCGATTTCGGTGTGGTAGAAGCCGGTCTGGCGGGTGTACTCATCGATCGGGACGGGCGGGGGAGTGACGCCGTGGACGTAGACCGCGCCGAGGGCGTCGCTGCGCGCCATGGCCTCGCTCGCGTAGAACAGGCGGACGCCGGCCACGGTGCCCACGGCGCTTCCGCTGTCCGGCGCGGTCCGCACGGTGGACTTGGTGCCCGAGGGGATCGGGTCGAGCACCCGGTTGTAGAACATGTACGCGTCCGGGATGGGCAGTGCGCCCGCGTCGGCGGCGGAGCGCACCGCGGTCAGGCTCTGCGTCAACATGATCAGGTCGGCGTCGTCTTCGGTGATCTTCGACTCGTCGACGCTGCGCAGGTTCGCGGAGGCCGTGAGCAGGCGCCGCACCGCCGCGTCCACGCGCGTGCGAGCGGTGCCGAGCGCGGCGGCGAGGGTGCCGTCGCCGGAGAGCTGGGCGAGCGTCAGCTGGCGTTCTTCCTGGACCGCCTCCATGACCTCGCTGGTCACCGGGATGGCGTTCTGGCTCTCCGCGGCCCAGTCCTTGGCTTTGGTTCCCTCCGCTACCAGATAGCCCGCCGCGCCCAAACCGGCCAACAGCAGAGTCAGACTCGGAATGAGCGCGATAGCCAGAATCCGGGTACGGACCCCGAGCCTCGCTCTGAACATCGGCATAACGTAAACCACGAACCCGGCTATCCGGACGTCCGGTCCCGGTGAGTGGGACTGGATTTGACCAGAGCGGTCGTGTCGTGCCTCGCCGATGATCATGCCCCGGACACCGCACGGAGCTACCTGATATTCGGCACGGAATCCACTGTGGACGCCTCCGGCGGATATTCCGCGCACGGCGGGCGGCGCGGGGCGTAGATTGTGTGTATCTCGAAGTTACTCACAAGTAGGAGGCAACGATGCCCGCGCCGAAAGCCGATGTATTCGATCGCCTCAGCGCGCTGGCCGCGATCGAGGCGCCCGCGGACCGTCCGCGCAGGACGATCGCCGAGACGTTCAGCGGTGATCCGCTCGGCAGCGTGCCGGTGGGCACCGCGGCCGATGTCACGGCCGCCTTCGACCGGGCCCGGGTCGCGCAGCGGCGCTGGGCGGCGCGGCCGGTGTCCGAACGCGCGGCGGTGCTGAATCGCTACCGTGCGCTGGTGGTGGAGCACCGCGAGTTCCTGATGGACGTGGTGCAAGCCGAGACCGGCAAAGCGCGCTGGGCGGCCCAGGAAGAGATCATGGGCCTGATGTTCGCGGCCCGCTACTTCGCGAAGATCGCACCGGGCCTGCTCGGCGCTCGCCGGGTACCGGGCGCCTTCCCGGTGCTCAACCGCGCTTCCGTCCGGTACCAGCCGAAAGGCGTGGTCGGCGTCATCGCGCCGTGGAACTACCCGCTGCTGCTGTCGATCGGCGATTCCATTCCCGCGCTCATGGCGGGCAACGCCGTGGTGGTCAAGCCCGACAGCCAGACCCCGTTCTCCACGCTGGCCGGCGCCGAACTGCTGTACCGGGCGGGCCTGCCGCGTGAGCTGCTCGCGGTCGTCCCCGGACCGGGCGGCGTGGTCGGCACCGCGATCGTCGAGGCGTGCGACTACCTGATGTTCACCGGTTCCTCGGCGACCGGCCGCACCCTGGCCGAGCAGTGCGGCCGCAGGCTGATCGGCTTCTCCGCCGAACTCGGCGGCAAGAACCCGATGATCGTGGCCGCGGGCGCCGACCTGGACAAGGCCGCCAAGGCGGCCGTGCGCGCCTGCTTCTCCAATGCCGGGCAGCTGTGCATCTCGATCGAGCGGCTCTATGTCGAGCGCGCGGTGGCCGCGGACTTCACCGAGAAGTTCGTCGCCGCTGTGAACGCCGCGAAACTCGGCGCGGCCTACGACTATTCGGCCGATATCGGCAGCCTCATCTCCGAAACGCAACTGGAGACGGTGGCCAAGCACGTCGCGGACGCCACGTCGAAGGGCGCGAAAGTGCTCACCGGCGGCAAGGCGCGCCCGGATCTGGGTCCGCTGTTCTTCGAGCCGACCGTGCTGAGCGAAGTGACCGACGAGATGGAATGCGGTCGCGACGAAACCTTCGGCCCGCTGGTATCCCTCTACCCCGTCGACAGCGTCGACGAAGCCGTGCGTCTGGCCAACGACACCGACTACGGCCTCAACGCCTCGGTGTGGGCGGCGAGCAAATCCGAAGGCGAGCGGATCGCGCAGCGGCTGCACGCGGGCACGGTCTGTGTGGACGAAGGCTACGCGCCGGCCTGGGGCACCACCGCGGCCCCGATGGGCGGCATGGGCATTTCCGGGGTGGGGCGCCGCCACGGCCCGGACGGCCTGCTGAAGTTCACCGAACCGCAGTCGATCGTGGTCACCCGGTTCATGAATCTCGACCCGCCGAGGCTGTTCCCGAAGGGCAAGTGGCAGCCGTTCCTGATGACCGTCGCCCGCAGCCTGCGTTTCCTGCCGGGACGCTGACGCACGACGTCCGCCCGGGTGGTCGTGCCCACCCGGGCGGACGGTCCGCCGGTCGGCTCGTGCAGGGGTCACGCCAACCGGTCGGCTCCGGTGCGCGGCGGTCCTCCGGCCGCCAGCGCCGCTGCTTCGTCGTCGGTGAGCAGCCGTGTCCTGACGACGAAGCGCATGTTCTCCAGCGCGTCCGCGGCACAGCCGCCGGGCTCGTCGGCCACGTCCACGGTGAGGTGGGCGTGCTTCCAGTGCTCGTACTGCTCGCCGCTTATCCACAATTCGGTGTGCCAGGGAAGATTGCCCAGCAGGATGTCCGCGCCGTCGATCCGGGACTCCCGGATGGGCAGCCACCGCGGGCCGCCCCCGTCGCGGTGTGCGCCGGACTCGTGCAGCAGCACCGCTCCGTGCTGGTCGATCACGCGGCGCAGGACCGCCCGCGCGCGGTCGGTGATGTCCAGCCGATGCGTTCGATGCGCCGCCGCGCCGTCCGACCGGCGTGGACGACGTGGCCGGAGCCCGTCGGGTAGTCGGCGATCCCGGAGTCCCGCTCCCGGTCTGGTGTAGCTCATGATCCCTCGCAGATATCTCGGACCGACCCACTATGGTCCGCGGAGGTTGGTGCGAGGTTGGTGTGAAAGTGTCAGTCGCGCAACGCCGTATGCAGCCGAGCCGCCACCGTCGCGCGCCGCGGGTCGTCCGGCGGCAGCAGTCGCAACGCGTGCTCGTGCACCGCGATATCCCGGGGCGCCCGTTCGCCGAACGCCACAGCGTGCTCGGCGCGGTCGCCGGCGAGCACGGCCGTCCGCACCCCGACGTCGAGGTAGTCCCGCCACCGCAGCACGCCGGGCGCCTCCGAGCCGGGCAGCAGTGGTCCCCGATAGAGCCAGACCGCCGAGCTGGTGTCACCCGCGGTGATGGCGGCGAACAGCTCGACGGCGTCGCAGGCCACCGGACCGGTCAGCAGGTAACGGCGATTGCTGATCTCGCCGCCGATCGCGCGGCGCAGATGGGAGACGTCCGCCTTGAGCGTGCTGCTGGAAACCGCGCGGTCGCCGTACAGGTCGGCGTGCAGCTGCTCCGGCGTGAAGCCGTCCGGTTGCAGAGCCAGCAGTGCGAGGATCTCCAGCTGCCGAGGCGGCAGCGAAAGCGGCACACCGTCGCACCGCAGACGGGCCGCGCCGAGGCATTCCAGCCGGATCCCGGGTGTGGGCGCGGGCTCCGTGGTGCGCAGCATCGTCTCCACCGCGGTCACCAGCGCGCGCACCGAGGTCAGCACCGCGGGATGGGAGCGATCCCAAGAACTGGACAGATCCAGCGCGCCGACCTGCCTTCCGTCGGGTCCGTGAATCGGTGCGGAGTAGCAGACCCAGCCGTGCAGGGCGGCGACCAGGTGTTCGGCGGAGAACACCGAGGCGGCGCGGTCGGTGTGCAACGCGAGCGCCACTCCGGTGGTGCCCATGTGGCTTTCGTCCCAGCAGCCACCTGGCGCGAGGTTCACCCGCTCGGCCTGCCTGCGCAGCGCGCGGTCGCCGCAGGACCACAGGACGGTGCCCGCTGGATCGGTGACCACGGCCAGATACCCGGAGTCCTCGGTGACGGCTCGCAGCTCACCCGCGAGCGCCGTGACCGGTCCGCGCAGGGGGGACGCGGCCCATCGGTCGCCGATATCGTCCACGCCCGGCGCCTCGGTGGTGGCGGGATCGACCGTGTGCAGCGACCGCCGCCAGGATTGCGCTACTTCGTTGCGCAGCACGGTATGTCGGGGCGGAGAGACGGTGTGCGGAGCTGTCGCCCAGCGTTCCCATTCTCTTTGCAGGTCGCCCCGCTGTTGCGTGAAGGTGCGGAACTGCGCCACGTGAAGACCCGTCGTCGTGTGAGCTCATGATCGCTCTCTCATTCTGGCGGACGCCGACGGGGGTGGCGAGCGGTTCGAGCCCTACCGGCCGGTCGGGTGAGCTTTCGAGCGAAGTGCGGCACCACGCCTTAGAGGACGTCTTACGTGGTGAGTTTCTTGTAGCAGGTCAGCGCTGCGGCGAGTTGTAGAAATGCTGCGAAGAGGCGGCCGTGTCGTTCGTAGCGGATCGTCAAGCGCCGGT
Source organism: Nocardia barduliensis (assembly GCF_013315795.1). Classification (GTDB taxonomy): domain Bacteria; phylum Actinomycetota; class Actinomycetes; order Mycobacteriales; family Mycobacteriaceae; genus Nocardia; species Nocardia barduliensis. The sequence goes on along the minus strand of NZ_JABLTE010000103.1, from coordinate 16 downwards.
ATCCGGTCAACCATGC
>NZ_JABLTE010000102.1 GCF_013315795.1 Nocardia barduliensis | reverse complement strand
GCCAGCAAAAAGCTGACAAAAAATGCCCGACCCTCCACACGGGGAGTGCAAGAGCCGGAACCAAAAAATATTTGGCACTGACATTCATCGACACACTATTGAGTTCTCAAAGAACACACGCACACACCATCGCCCGGATTGAACCGATTGATCGGTGAAGCAACTTTTCCAGCTTAGCCCAGTCGGGAACCCGGTTGCAAACCAGGGTCTCGTTCGAGCCAGTGTGATCGTCAGGCGCTCCTCGTCCTACCTCGTTTCCCTGGCCTCTCGCTCAGCGTTTCCGCTCAGCTTCTCGGCTCCGGGTCGGTGTCCGTGTCGCTCTGACTTGGAATAAGTTACGTGTCTGCGTGCACGATGTCAAATCCCCTGGTCAGACTGTATTTTCGCGGAAACCTTCGGTTACGCGCGGCTGACCCGGGCGGAATCGGCGCTCAATCCGCGGCGCCGACCCGCACGACATCGCCGCCCAGTGCCTGCAGCTGCTCGACGAAATTCGGATAGCCGCGATCGATGTGGAAGACGTCGTGCACTTCGGTGGTGCCGTCGGCCACCAAACCGGCGAGGACAAGACCCGCGCCGGCACGGATATCCGACGACCACACCGGAGCGCTGGACAACCGCGGGATCCCCCGCACCACCGCGTGATGCCCGTCGGTGCGCGCGTCGGCGCCGAGCCGGATCATCTCTTCCACGAACCGGAAGCGCGCCTCGAAGATGTTCTCGGTGATCATCGAAGTGCCGTCCGCGATGGACGCGAGTCCGATGGCCATCGGCTGCAAGTCGGTCGGGAAGCCGGGGAACGGCAGTGTCGAGAAGTTGACGGCGCGCGGGCGCTCGGCCTGGACGACCCGGAAGCCGTCGGTTTCGAAGGAGATGCGCGCGCCCGCCGAACGCAGCTTGTCCAGCACCAGCGAGAGGTGCTTGGGATTCACGCCGGTGACGCGGATGTCCCCGAGGGTCATCGCGGCGGCGATGCCCCACGTCGCGGCCACGATGCGGTCACCGATCACGCGGTGGGTGGTGGGCGAGAGACGTTCGACGCCCTGGATGGTGAGCACCGAGGTGCCCGCCCCACTGATCCGCGCGCCCATCCGGACGAGCATGTTGCACAGGTCGACGATGTCGGGCTCGCGCGCGGCGTTGTCGATCACCGTCTCCCCCTCGGCGAGCACCGCCGCCATGAGGATGTTCTCGGTCGCGCCGACCGAAGGGAAATCGAGACGGATCCGGGCGCCCTGCAACTCGTCGGCCCGGGCCACCACGCAACCGTGCTCGATCTCGCTGGTCGCGCCGAGCAGGCGCAGACCGGCCTGGTGCATGTCCAGCGGGCGGGAGCCGATCGCGTCACCACCCGGCAGCGCGACGACGGCGCGCTTGCACCGCGCCATCAGCGGACCGAGCACGCACACCGACGCGCGGAACTGGGTCACCGCGGGGAAGTCCGCGTGGTACTTCGGTTCGGCGGGCGTGGTGATGGCGACCACCCCGCCGTCGATGGTCACGTCGCAGCCGAGTCCGCGCAGGACATCACCCATGAGCGGCACATCGAGGATGTCCGGGCAGTTCGTGATGGTGGTGGTGCCCTCGGCCAGCAACGCAGCGGCCATCAGTTTGAGGACGCTGTTCTTGGCGCCCCCCACCGTGACCTCACCGACGAGTCTGTTTCCGCCGGTAACCAAAAACCGTTCCATGCCGCCTCTCCGCGTATTCGGCGCACTGTTGGTGCAAGGATAGTTGGGGCGGCGCGCTACGGTGCCGCGTCTCCACGACTCCCTCGCCTCCGGACGATTTCGCCGTTCGAGCGAGTGCCGCTGGGTGAGCGTTTCGCGAGCCGGCGAGGTGGTTCCGTCGCCTTGCCTGCCATACCCCGCGATCGCTCGGGTACTCGCCTGGCGGTGCTACGCGATCAGGCGCCCGGCTGTTGTCCGCCGGGTTTCCACAGGATATCGCCGCCCGGATTGGCCGCTCGGCTGAGGATGAACAGCAGATCCGAGAGCCGATTGAGGTACTTGGCGGGCAGGACGCCGGTGTCCTCCGGATGGGCCTCGATGGCAGCCCAAGCCGAGCGCTCCGCGCGACGGGCGACCGTGCGGGCGGTGTGCAGCAGCGCCGCCAACGGCGTACCGCCGGGCAGGATGAACGAATCGAGCGCGGGCAGTTCGGCGTTGAACTCGTCGCACCATGCTTCCAGCCGGTCGATGTAGGGCTGGGTGACCCGTAACGGCGGGTACTTCGGCTCCGCCACCACGGGTGTAGAGAGGTCGGCGCCCGCGTCGAACAGATCGTTCTGTATCTGCCGCAGCACCGCGAGCATCGCCTCATCCGGCCCGCCGAGCGCGATCGCCACACCGATGGCGGCGTTCGTCTCATCGCAGTCGGCGTAGGCGACCAAGCGAGGGTCGGTCTTCGCGACCCGCGAGAAGTCGCTCAATCCCGTGGTCCCGTCGTCGCCGGTCCGGGTATAGATCCGCGTCAGATGCACGCTCACAGCACAACCCTAGCGGGAGCCGCCGGACGACGTCCGCGCGGGAACGCGCGTACTACAGTCCCGGCATCCGGCGCGTGCGGTCGGAAGGGCGGGATTCCACCCAGGACAGGAAAGCGGTCAGGGAGTCGCGATCCAGGGCCAGTTCGAAATCGCCCGCGCGATCCGACACCGCGATCACGGCGATGTCGTCGGTCATGATGTCGTACTCGTCACCACGGGGGCCGCGCCGATCACCGATCTCGATGCCTTGGCGCCGGATGGTGGAATCCGGGCCGAGTTTCAGGCTGGTGAGTTTGAAGAAGACCAGCCGGTCTTCGTCGTAGCGGATCAATCCGTGCCGCCACCCTTGACCGCCGCGTGCGGGGAGGACGCGCAGGATCGCGGCAGTTCCGCCACGGCGCAACATGATCAGCCGGTAGGTCGAGGCAAGCGCGAGGAACACGAGCGTGAGCACCAGAATGATCAGCAGAACCATCCCGGTTTGCAATGCCGTTCGTCCCTTCGCTACGCCGCCGTGTCGTCGACACGGCATTCGATTGGCGGTGTTCGCCGGCTCTTCGTGGTTTCGCAGGCTTGCACCTGGCGAGCCCGTTGCTCACACCGCGTGCGGTCATTCAATCACGGCCCCGAGTTTACAAATGGCCCGGCCGTGTCCGACTCGCCTGAAAGACGCTGTCGGCGGTGAAGAGGCTCTTCACCGCCGACAGCATTTGTTCTCGATGGCAGGTTGTGGATTACGCGTTCGCGACCTGCTCGACGGCGCGTACCCGGGCCTGAGCCGCCTTCTGCTGCTCCTGGCTGGCGTCGGAGTCGGCCAGCACCCGGCGGGCCGCCTCGACGTCCACCTCGTCGGCGAATTCCGCCGATTCGGCCAGCACCCGGACCGAGTTCGCGGTCACCGAGAAGAAGCCACCGTGCACCGCGGCGACGATGCGCTGACCGTCGGTGTCCACGATCGTGACGGTGCCGCCTTCGACAAGCTGGCCGAGCAGCGGCTCGTGCCCGGCCATGATGCCGATCTGGCCCTCGGTGGTCTGCGCGCTGACGAACGACGCCTGGCCGGACCAGAGCAGCCGCTCGACCGCGACGAGATCGACTGACATTTCCGCCATCGGTGACTACTTTCCGAGGATCTTCTTGGCGGCCGCCTCGACGTCGTCGAGACCACCGCAGCTGTTGAAGGCCTGCTCCGGGTAGCTGTCGAACTCGCCCTTGCAGACGCGATCGAAGTCGTCGATGGTCTGCTCCAGCGGAACGACCGAACCCGGCTGACCGGTGAACTTCTCGGCCACGATGAAGTTCTGGCCGAGGAACTTCTCCAGACGACGGGCGCGACCGACGAGGACCTTGTCCTCTTCCGACAGCTCGTCCATGCCGAGGATGGCGATGATGTCCTGCAGTTCCTTGTACTTCTGCAGGATCCGCTTGACCTCGTTGGCCACCCGGAAGTGCCGGTCGCCGACGATCGATGCCTCCAGGATGCGGGAGGTCGAGGTCAGCGGGTCGACGGCCGGGTAGATGCCCTTCTGCGAGATCGGGCGGGAGAGCTCGGTCGTCGCGTCGAGGTGGGCGAAGGTGGTCGCAGGCGCCGGGTCGGTGTAGTCGTCGGCGGGCACGTAGATGGCCTGCAGCGAGGTGATGGACCGGCCGCGGGTCGAGGTGATGCGCTCCTGCAGCTCACCCATCTCGTCGGCCAGCGTCGGCTGGTAACCGACGGCGGAGGGCATGCGGCCGAGCAGGGTCGACACCTCGGAACCGGCCTGGGTGAACCGGAAGATGTTGTCGATGAACAGCAGCACGTCCTGGTGCTGCACGTCGCGGAAGTACTCGGCCATGGTCAGCGCCGAGAGGGCGACACGCATACGGGTGCCCGGCGGCTCGTCCATCTGGCCGAAGACGAGGGCGGTGTCCTGGAGGACGCCCATCTCCTCCATCTCCAGGTGCAGGTCGGTGCCCTCACGGGTGCGCTCGCCGACGCCGGCGAACACGGAGGTACCGGAGAACTCCCGCGCGATACGGGTGATCATCTCCTGGATCAGAACGGTCTTGCCGACACCGGCGCCACCGAACAGACCGATCTTGCCGCCCTTCACGTACGGGGTGAGCAGGTCGATGACCTTGATGCCCGTCTCGAGCAGCTCGGTCTTGCCCTCGAGCTGGTCGAACGACGGCGGCTTGCGGTGGATGCCCCACTGCTCGCCGTCGCGGCCGAGGCCGGGGGTGTCCAGGCAGTCGCCGAGCGCGTTGAAGACGTGGCCCTTGACCACGTCACCGACGGGCACCGAGATCGGCTTGCCGGTGTCGGTGACGGTGGCGCCGCGGACCAGGCCGTCGGTCGGCTGCATCGAGATGGTGCGCACGATGTTGTCGCCGAGGTGCTGGGCGACCTCGAGGGTCAGGGTCTTGGCCACCGAGGTCAGGGTGATCTCGGCGTGCAGAGCGTTGAACAGCTCGGGAATGGCTCCGCGCGGGAACTCCACGTCCACGACGGGGCCGATGACCCGGACGACGCGGCCTGCGGCGCCGCCGGTCCGGCTCGTGTTGTCTTGAGTGACAGCTGCGGTCATTGGTGTTGGTTCTCTCCGTGTCGATGTGCGGCCTTCGGGGGCCTTACTACGTGCCCGTCGCTCAGGCCGCGTGTGGCGCTCAGTCGCGGTCCGAGCTCGACGCCAGCGCGTTCACGCCGCCGACGATTTCGCTGATTTCCTGCGTGATCTGGGCCTGACGCACCGAGTTCGCCTCGCGCTGTAGCACGCTCGCGAGTTCGTTGGCGTTGTCGGTGGCGGCCTTCATTGCGGTGCGCCGAGCCGCGGACTCGGATGCCGCTGCCTCGAGCAACGACGCGTAGATACGCGTATTGACGTACTTGGGCAGCAGCGCCGCCAGCAGCACATCGGCGTCGGGCTCGAATTCGTACTGCGCGTGGACGTCAGCGGTCGGCGAATCCGACACCATGTCCTCACCCAGGTCGAAGTTCTCGTCGACGTAGCTCACCTGGATGGGCGCCAGCCGGCGCACCTCCGGGGTCTGCGTCAGCATCGACACGAAGCGGGTGTACACCACGTGCAGCTCATCGACTCCGGCGATGTCACCCGTCCCGTTCGGAGCGGGAACCGCGCCGTCGGAACCCGCCATGAAAGCGTCCACCAGGTGGTTGCAGGCGGCCGAGGCATCGGTGTACTTCGGCTGCTGCGAGAACCCGGTCCACGCCGACACGTACGGGCGGTCGCGGAAGGCGTAGTACGTCAGGCCCTTGTTGCCCATGACGTAGAGCACCGGCTCCTTGCCTTCGTCGCGCAGGGTGGTCATCAGCTCTTCGGCGCGCTTGAGCACGTTCGAGTTGTAGCCACCGCACATGCCGCTGTCGCTGGTGATCACCAGCACGGCCGCCCGGCGCGGGTTGGGGCGCTCGGTGAGCAGCGGATGCGAAAGGTTCTTCGACGCGCTCGCCAGCTCGCTGAGGACCTTGGTGATCTCCTCCGCGTACGGCTTCGCGGCCGCGACCCTGGCCTGGGCCTTGGAGATGCGCGAGGTCGCGATCAGCTCTTGGGCCTTGGTGATCTTCTTGATCGAATTCACACCACGAATGCGGGAGCGCAATTCACGCAAGCTTGCCATCAGCGGTTCACACTCCCTTCATTCCCTGCGTTGGATTGGCGGCATTCGCGGGGCACGACGAGGTCGCGCACGCGTCCTCCTTCGTGCCCCTGGCTCCTGCCGCGGATCGAATAGCGCATTTGCGGGCCCGCGTTACTTCTCGACGTGCTTGCGGGTCACCGACAGCGACTCGACCTCTTCGTGGTCGAGCTGGCCCGCCTCCGCCTCGTTCACCACGGGAGTGCCGTCGGCGGTGAGGAAGGTGCCCAGGAACTTCTTGGTGGCCGCCTCGATCTGCTCGGCGGCGTCGCCGTCGAGCACCTTGCCGCCCTCGATCGCCTTGAACGCGTCGGCGGCGCTGCGGTGCAGATCCTCCAGCAGTTCGGCGTTGAAGCGGCGGATGTCGCCGACCGGGATCGCGTCGAAGTGGCCGCGGTCGACCAGGTAGATCGAGATGATCTGGTCCTCCACCGGCACCGGCGAGTACTGGTCCTGCTTGAGCAGCTCGACCCAGCGGGCGCCGCGCTCGAGCTGGGCCAGCGAGGCCGCGTCGAGGTCGGAGGCGAAGGCGGAGAACGCCTCCAGCTCGCGGTACTGCGCCAGCTCCAGGCGCAGCGAACCGGCGACCTTCTTCATGCCCTTGGTCTGGGCGGCGCCACCGACGCGGGAGACCGAGGTACCGACGTTGATCGCCGGGCGGACACCCTTGTTGAACAGGTCGGACTCGAGGAACACCTGGCCGTCGGTGATGGAGATGACGTTGGTCGGGATGAACGCCGAGATGTCGTTGGCCTTGGTCTCGATGATCGGCAGGCCGGTCATCGAGCCGCCGCCCAGCTCGTCGGACAGCTTCGCGCAGCGCTCCAGCAGGCGGGAGTGCAGGTAGAAGACGTCACCGGGGTAGGCCTCGCGGCCCGGCGGGCGACGCAGCAGCAGCGAGATGGCGCGGTAGGCCTCGGCCTGCTTGGTCAGGTCGTCGAACACGATGAGCACGTGCTTGCCCTGGTACATCCAGTGCTGGCCGATGGCCGAACCGGTGTAGGGGGCCAGCCACTTGAAGCCGGCGGAGTCGGAGGCCGGGGCGGCGACGATGGTGGTGTACTCCAGCGCGCCGTGCTGCTCCAGCGCGGCCTTCACGCCCGCGATGGTGGAGCCCTTCTGGCCGATAGCGACGTAGATGCAGCGCACCTGCTTCTTCGGGTCGCCGGTCTCCCAGTTGGCCTTCTGATTCAGGATGGCGTCGATGCAGACCGCGGTCTTGCCGGTCTTGCGGTCGCCGATGATCAGCTGACGCTGGCCGCGGCCGATGGCGGTCAGCGCGTCGATCGCGGTGATGCCGGTGGCCAGCGGCTCCTCGACCGGCTGGCGTTCCAGCACGGTCGCGGCCTGCAGCTCGAGCACGCGCTGTTCCTCGGACTCGATCTCGCCGAGGCCGTCGATCGGCTGGCCGAGCGGGTTGACCACGCGGCCGAGGAAGTTGTCGCCGACCGGAACCGAGAGCACGTCACCGGTCCTGCGGACCTCCTGGCCCTCCTCGATCTCGGCGAACTCGCCGAGGATGACCGCACCGATCTCACGGTCCTCGAGGTTCAGCGCGACGCCGAGCACGCCGCCCGGGAACTCGAGCAGCTCGTTGGCCATCGCCGAAGGCAGGCCGCTGACGTGCGCGATGCCGTCACTGGTGTCGGTGACCACACCGACTTCTTCGATGGAGGTCTCGGGGGTGTAGCTCTGGGTGTAGCTCTCGATCGCGCTACGGATCTCATCGGAGGAGATCGTCAGCTCCGCCATGTTCTTCCTGCTCTCGCTGTCTGGGTCTGGAATGTCGGGGGTGGTGGAAGCGCGCTAGGCGAGAGCCCGGCGCAGCTTCTCCAGTCGGCCGATGGCGCTGCCGTCGATCACGTCGTCACCGACGCGCACCACGACTCCGCTCAGCAAACTCGGGTCGACCTCGATGTGCACCGTGGTCGCCTTGCCGTAGATGCGCCGCAGCGAGGCGGCCAGCCGGTCCCGCTGCTGTTCGGTGAGCCCGATGGCGGCGCGCACATGCGCGACGATCTGATCGCGGCGAGCCGCCGCGAGGTCGGCCAGTTCGTCGAAGGCGGCGCCGATGCTCGACCGCTGCCTGGTCACCACCTGCTCCGCCAGGGTCAGGGTGATGGCCTCCGTCTTGCCGGTCAGCAGCTGGTTGATCAGCTCGCGCTTGGCCGAGTCCGGCTGCGACCGATCCGACAGTGCCTGCTCCAGCTCCGGGTTGTCGCTGATGATCCGGCCCAGCCGGAACAGTTCGTCCTCGACCGCTTCGAGCCGGCCACGCTGGGCCGCCGACTCCAGCAACGCCTCCTGGCCGAGCAGCACCAGAGTGTGCACCAGGTCGGAGGTGCGCGACCAGTTCTGGGCCACGGCGGTGGTCAGCACTGCCAGCGTGGCAGCGCTGACCTTGCCGCTGAAGACCCGCTCGCAGAGTTCCGCGCGCGCGGAACCCGGCACCGACACGTCCGCGAGCGCCACACGCAGCGAACGCTGGTCGTCCAGCACGGCGACAACGGCGAACAGTTCCGACCCCGTCGTGGCCGCGGCACTGTCGCTTCCGGTCAGAGCGGCCCGAAGCGCCTCCCGAGACCGGGCACTGGCCTCGCGGCTCGCTGCGTACATGCTTCTCACTTTCGCGTCGTTACCTTCCGACCCCGATGCCTGCGTCCGTCTGGTCGAGCTCATCGAGGAACCGGTCGATCGACGTGGCCTGCTTGGCCTCGTCCGAAACCGACTGTCCGATGATCTTCTCGGCCAGATCGACGGCCGTGCGGCCGACTTCCGAGCGCAGCTCGGTCAGGATCTGCTGGCGCTGGGCTTCCAGCTGGGTGTGGCCCGCCGCGATGATGCGGTCGGCCTCGGCCTGGGCCTCCGAGCGCATCTGCGCGAGGATCTCCTGGCCCTGGGTGCGCGCGTCCTCACGGATGCGAGCGGCCTCGAGCCGGGCGTCGGCCAGTTGCTGCTGGTACTGCTGCAGGGTGAGCTGAGCTTCTTCCTGCGCGGCTTCGGCGCGAGCGATGCCGCCTTCGATCTTCTCGGAACGCTCGTCGAGCGTCTTCATCAGGCGCGGAACCACGTACTTGTAGAACAGGATTCCGATGATGAGGACGCAGACGATCGACCAGACGATGTCGTACGTTTCGGGGACGAGAGGATTCACATCCTCTCCCTCCGCCGCGGCGAGCAAAACTGACTCGTACATCGGAATCAGAAAATGAAGCCGGCGACGAGACCGATGAGGGCCAGGGCTTCGGTGAACGCGATACCGAGGAACATGTTGGTACGGATGGTGCCCTGCAGCTCGGGCTGCCGGGCGATGCCCTCGATCGCCTTACCGACGACGATGCCAACGCCGATGCCGGGGCCGATCGCGGCGAGACCGTAGCCGACGGCGCCCAGGCCCTTGAAGGTGCTCTCGTTCGTCGCGGCTTCCTGGGCCAGGTAAGCGAGGCTCATGAGTCTTCCATTCCCTTTCTGTTGCTCACCCGCCGGTCGGCGTGGTGCAGCAGGTTTCCGGTAGTTGTGTCGGTCGGGTCAGTGATCGGCCGCGTGCTGCGCGAGTCCGATGTATACGGCGGTCAGCAGCGCAAACACGTAAGCCTGCAGGAAGATGACCAACAGTTCGAAGAGCGTGAAGCCGAGTCCGGCGATCAGCGAGAACGGCGAGAACACCTTCATCCACGCGGCGGCGTCGAACAGGAAGAACCAGGTCGCGCTGAAGAACAGCACCAGCATGATGTGGCCGGCCAGCATGTTCGCCATGAGTCGGACGGTCAGCGTGAACGGACGCAGGATGAAAGTCGAGACGAACTCGATCGGAATCAGCAGCACGTGCAGCGCGGGGGGAACATTCGGAACGACGATGCTGCTGCGCATGTAGGTGAGGAAGCCGTACTTCTTGATACCCACGTAGTTGAAGGCCAGGTACGCGACGACGGCCAGCACCAGCGGCATGCCGATTCGGGCGTTCGACGAGATGTTCAACCCCGGAACGACGCCGGAGAAGTTCAGAAAGAGGACCGTGAAGAAGATCGTCGCGATCAGCGGGAAGTACTTGCGTCCGGTGTCCTTGCCCAGGACTTCTTCGCAGATCTGCTCCTTGACGAAGACCAAGCCGATCTCGGCGACATTCTGCAGGCCGCGCGGCACGATCTTCGGCGAGCGGAAGGCCAGCAGCATCACGCCGACCAGAACGAACGACATCAGAATGCGGATCAGCATCAATCGATCGAGTTCGAACGGCGTTCCCTCGAACAGCACAGCTGGAGGGAAGAAGTCGGTAAGCGACGGCGCGTGGAACTCGGCCGCCAGAGTGGTGACGCTCAGCGTTCTCTCCCGTGTTCGGGCCGCGGGTACGGTCATTCCCGCGGTTCGATCGGACATTGACGATCAATTTGGGTCGACTCAGGTCGGCTCGAAGTTCGTCAGCAGCTGGGCGGTGGTTCGTCCACCAGGCGTCTGTACGTGTGTCGGCGACATTCGTCGACATGCAGAACCGGAACACCCCTCGGAGCCCGGCACGGCAGTAAGCATAGCGGCCCAGACCGGGGAGCTCGGTGGTGACCCCTCATCGAACCCCGACTTGGTCGCTTGCTTACCAACACTTTACCAAGTCATCTACGACAGCGTGTAGGGGGTGGGGGTTTTTCATTACTCCCGAGTACCGGGGGCGCTGTCCGGGTCGGTCGTCGTCACGTACGGAACCTTCTGGCGGACAACGCCGTAGGTCTCCGCGCCGAGCACGATCACCAGGGCTCCGACCACCGTGAGGAACAGGACGACCCGGTCGTAGAACCCGAATCGCTGGAGGATCGCGACCACGATCAGCGCCACCAGAACCTTGCCCACCCAGCTGACCAGCATGATCAAACCGGCGGTGCTCGGCGGCAGCTTCGCGCCGAACAGCACGACCGCCGCGGTGGTGAGGATGAAACCGCCGCCGATCGCGGCGCCCAGCAGCGCACCCCACACACCGGGGACACCCGAGACGGCAGCCCCCAGCGCTACGGCCAGGACCACAAGCACGCCCAAGCCGGCCACTCCGTAGCGCAGGGCGGACCGCAGCGGCGCGTCGGGGCCGGGGACGGGTTCGGGTGTGAAGCTCACAGGCGCCGACTTTACCCGGACGGCGATCCGTCACCCACCGGGTCCCCACGCCGCAGACCCGGAATAGCGGTGATCACCAGAGCGAACACCAGCCCGCCCGCCATCAGCAGCACGACCAGCGTGCGGTCCATCAGCGAGGTGCCGACCGCGCCGAACGCGAGCACACCGACCCACAAATAGATCAACAGCACCACGCGGCGGTGCGAATGGCCGATCTGCAGCAAGCGATGATGCAAGTGCATCTTGTCCGGCGTCGAGAAACTCACGCCCGCGCGCACGCGGCGCACGATGGCCAGCAGCAAGTCGAGCACCGGGATGAACATCACCGCCCCGACCAGCAACAGCGGGGAAAGCAGGCCGACGATGTCGCGCGGGCCGTAGCCCTGCAGCGGGATGCGGCCCGAAGCGCCGGTCGACACCGCGGCCAGCATCAATCCGATCAGCATCGAACCGGAGTCGCCCATGAATATCCGCGCGGGCTGGAAATTGTGCGGCAGGAATCCGAGGCATCCGCCCGCGAGCGCGGCGGCCAGCAGCGCGGGCGGGTAGGTGTCCACCGAGCCGCCCTGCTCGTTCATCAGCCCCAGGCAGAACACGAAGACGGCCAGCGCCGCGATCAGGCCCAGCCCCGCCGCCAGGCCGTCCAGCCCGTCGACGAAGTTCATGGCGTTGACCAGGGTGACGGTGACCGCCACCGTGACCAGCCCGCCTTGCAATCCGTCCAGTACCACGGTGGTGTTGCTGAACGGGTTGTAGACCACGTACCAGCCCAATCCCATGACGGCCATCACGCCGGCGGCCGTCACCTGACCGGCGAATTTCGTGAGCGCGTCCAGCCCCCACCGGTCGTCGACGATGCCGACCAGCACGATCACCGTGCTCGCCACCAGCACGGCGATCGGGATGTTGGGTTTGTAGTCGAAGCCGCTACGCAGCGCGGGCAATTGGTGAGCGAACAGGACCGCGGCGACCACGCCGATGTACATGCCGACGCCGCCCATCCGGGGAATCGGCTTGACGTGCACGTCCCGGTCGCGCGGCACGGCGACCGCCCCGAAACTGATCGCCAGCACCCGCACGCCGCCGGTGGCCAGGAACGTCACCACCGCCGAGATGAGCAGCACGACCAGCAGCTCCCGCAGGGGAACGACGGCGCTGGAACCCATCATCCGAGCTGCGCGGCGCCGCTGAGCGCTTCCGGCGACATGCCGAGCACCTCGGCGATGTCGGCGACCGGCACCGCGCCCACCCGCAGCACGCGCGGCTGGTCGGCGGTCAGGTCGACGATCGTGGAGGCGACCGCGTGCTCGGCCGGGCCGCCGTCGAGGTAGACGCCGACCAGCTCGCCGAGTTGGTCGCGGGCCTCGGCCGCGGTCTTGGCCGGTGGCTGTCCGGACACGTTGGCGCTGGACACCGCCAGCGGACCCACCTCGCGCAACAGTTCCAGCGCGACCGGGTGCAGCGGCATCCGCAGCATCACCGTCCCTCGGGTGTCACCGAGATCCCAGGCCAGCGAAGGCGCCTGCTGCACAACGAGACTCAGCCCGCCGGGCCAGAACGCCCGGATCAGCTCGCGCGCCTGCGGACGCACCGAGAACACCAGGCCGTCGATGGTGTGCCAGGAACCGACGAGCACCGGCACCGGCATGTCCCGGCCGCGGCGCTTGGCCGCCAGCAGCGAACTCACCGCCGTCGAATCGAACGCGTCGGCGGCCAGGCCGTACAGCGTGTCGGTGGGCAGCACGACCAGCCGTCCGGATTTCAGGGCGCTGGTGGCTGCGGACAGTCCGGCGGCGCGCGAGTCGGGATCCGCGCAGTCGTAGACGGTACTCACGGCAACCATCCTGGCATCTGTACCGCCTCTCCGGGTATTCAGGCCGTACTAGTGGGGTGAAAGGGGATTCGCGTTCAGGTTCCGCTTCGGGGCCGAGGGAGGTCTGGGCGTGCCCGGTGAGTTACCCATGTGCTCGCGAAATCAGTTGTCGGGTCGGGTGCGGTTGGGGCCGCACCCAGGTCTGACCAGTATCGATGATGGCTGCGGCTGCGCGGTATGCCGGCCTCGAGTCCGTTGGGATGTAGCCGCTCCCTCGCTTTCCGAAAGGCACGGCTCGGCTGCGAAAGCGCCGGCCGGTCCACCTGGGAATGCGGATGGACCGGCGTGCGGCGCGGGTCAGGTGTGGGTGGCGGCGACGAAGCGGGGTTTTCCGGCCAGGTCCGGGTGTTCGACGATGTCGGTGAAGACGCCGGTGGCGGTCAAGAGGGCGACTACGCCGGAGCCATTGGTGTCGTCGTGCTCGATGGCGGTGGCGCCGCCGGAGCGCAGCCACCTGGCGATGTTCGGGACCATCCCCCTGATCACCGCGAGTCCGTCCGGGCCGCCGAACAGGGCGAGGGAAGGATCGTGGTCGGCCACCTCGGGGTCGAGCTGGGCGCCTTCCGGGACATAGGGCGGGTTGGACACCACGATGTCCACCCGGCCGTTCAGGTCGGTGAGCAGTTCGGGATCGGTCGCGTCGTCGGCGTAGAGCGTGATCGGGGTGTCGCCCGCGGCGATGCGGTCGTCGGCGTTGCGCCGGGCCCAGACCAGCGCCGCCGGATCGAGTTCGACCGCGCGCACGTCCGCGTCGGGGCGCGCGTGCGCGACGGCCAGCGCGAGCGCTCCCGACCCGGTGCACAGGTCGACGACGATCGGCGTGTGATCATGCGGCAGCGCCTCCAGCTGCGCCAGCGCCCACGCGTACAGCAACTCGGTCTCCGGGCGCGGCACGAAGACGCCGGGGCCGACCGCGATGTCGAGCGCGCCCATCACGGCCGTACCGGTCAGGTGCTGCAACGGGATCCGCCGGGCGCGGCGATCGACCAGCGCGCGGAACTCCGCCAGCTTGTCCGGCGCCACGAGGGGGGTCAGCGCCAGCCTGGTCCGTTCCACGCCGAGGACGTGTGCCGCCAGGTGCTCGGCATCGGCCTGCGGACTGTGCACGCCCGCGGTCCGTAACGTGTCGATGGCGTCGTTGATGACGGGGCGCAGCGCGACTCGGGTGGTAGACATGGCACCGACTCTGCCCGAAAGACGGTCACTCCGCCGCCATACGCGCTTCGCGATCCGCCTTCCCCAGGGCATCCAGCAGCGCGTCGAGGTCGCCGTCGAGCACGGAGTCGAGGTTGTGCGCCTTGAAACCGATGCGATGGTCGGTGATCCGGTTCTCCGGGAAGTTGTAGGTGCGGATGCGCTCGGAGCGGTCAACGGTGCGGATCTGGCTGGCCCGGCCCGCCGCCGCCTCCTGATCGGCCTGTTCTTCGGCCAGCGCCTGCAACCGCGCCGCGAGCACCTGCATGGCGCGCGCTTTGTTCTGCAGCTGCGAACGCTCGTTCTGGCAGGTGACCACGATGCCGGAGGGCAGATGGGTGATGCGTACCGCGGAGTCGGTGGTGTTGACGCCCTGGCCGCCCTTGCCGGAGGAGCGGTAGACGTCGATACGCAGATCCGACTCGTCGATCTGCACCTGTTCGATCTCGTCGGGCTCCGGATAGATCAGCACGCCCGCCGCCGAGGTGTGGATGCGGCCCTGCGACTCGGTCACCGGGACGCGTTGCACGCGGTGCACACCGCCCTCGAACTTGAATCGTGACCACACACCGTCGCGTGCGGCGTCGCGGCTCTTGATCGACAGCGTCGCCTCTTTGTAACCGCCCAGGTCGGACAGGTTGACGTCGAGGATCTCGACCTTCCAGCCGTGCCGCTCCGCATACCGCAGGTACATGCGGGCCAAGTCGGCGGCGAACAGCGCCGACTCCTCACCGCCCTCGCCGGACTTCACCTCGAGCACCACGTCGTCGCCGTCGTGCGGGTCGCGCGGGGCCAGCAGGTCGGCGAGGGCCTGTTCCAATTCCTCGACCTGCTGCTCCAGATCCGGGATCTCCGCGGCGAACGCGGCGTCGTCGGCGGCGAGTTCCCTGGCGGCGGACAGGTCGCCGCGCGCCGTCTCCAGCTTGCGGTAGGTCGCCATGACCGGGGCCAGCTCGGCGAACCGCTTGCCGACCCGGCGCGCGGCGCCCGCATCGTTGTGCAGCGACGGATCGGCCAGCTGCGTCTCCAGGCCGGCGTACTCGGCCAGAATGTCGTCGATGGCGGACGGTTGCGTCACAGTGCTTCCTTCTCCGGGTAGCTGGTCCAGACAAAACACCGACGCCCGGCCTGCGAGCAGGACCGGGCGTCGGCGGGGAAGCTACTTGGCGTCGGCCTTCTTGCCGGCACGCTTGCCGTAGCGGGCCTCGAAGCGGGCCACGCGACCACCGGTGTCGAGGATCTTCTGCTTGCCGGTGTAGAACGGGTGGCACTGCGAGCAGACCTCGACGGTGATGTGTCCCGACTCCTTGGTGCTGCGAGTCTGGAAGGTGTTGCCGCAACCACAGACGACCGTGGTGTCGACATACGCCGGGTGAATTCCTGCCTTCATGGATGTCCTCTCGAGTTTGGTCGCCGGGTCGCCCATGCGAATTTCGCGCGAAGCGTGAACCGGAACCGACTAGGCGGGAGCTCTGCTCACTGAGCAGACGCAACGATCGTTCAGTATGCCAGAACTGCCGTTACGCTCCCAAAACGCCCCCGGCGGGTGGTTTGTTCCCGCCCTAGGTACTCCCCCATGGTTCGCGCCCATGGAAGTGCGGGCACGCGAATCGGCGCCGCCTCCGGGACGCTGAAGTCGGGTAGTCCGCTACTCACGAATGCGAACAGATCCGTTCATAGAGTTGCATACCTGGGTGCACATCGGCGTGCCGAGACAGGAAGGAGACCCCGTGAACATCCGAATCGCGTCCGCGATTTTCGTTCTACTGACTCTCTCGGTCGCAGTCGGTCTGTCCGCACTCCCCGGCAACACGCACTATCCGGCTCCCGAGAACGCCGTGTACGTCCGGACTCCGGATTCCGCCGCCCCCGCCGACGGGCCCTGCGCACTGATCCTCGGTCTTCTGATCAGCGGCGCGGCCACGATCGGCCTCGCCTTCTTCGCCCCGCAGACGCCGAAAGGGTCCCGCAGCAGCGGGACCCTTTCGGCCGTTGTCATGGCGACAACTGATTTCGCGAGCACATGGGTAACTCGTCGGATACGCCCGAAACGAGACCGGGCATACACCGCCTACCCTGAGCCCTACTCTCCCGGCACCGGACCCGTACGGCCTGAATACCCGGAGAGGCGTACGGGCCTATTCGTCGAGCGCGCCCGGCGCGGTCTTGCTCACCTGCATCAAGAACTCGAGGTTGTTCTTGGACTTCTTCAGACGGTCGATCAGCAGATCGATCGCCTGGTGCGAGTCCAGGCCGGACAGTACGCGGCGCAGCTTGTGCAGTACCGCCGCCTCGTCGGGGCTGAGCAGTAGCTCGTCCTTGCGGGTACCGGACGGGTTGACGTCCACCGCGGGGAACACCCGCCGCTCCGCGATCTTGCGGTCCAGCTTGAGCTCGGCGTTGCCGGTGCCCTTGAACTCCTCGAAGATCACCGTGTCACCGGTCGAACCGGTCTCCACCATGGCGGTGGCGATGATCGTCAGCGAGCCACCGTTCTCGATGTTGCGCGCCGCGCCGAGGAACCGCTTGGGCGGGTACAGCGCGGTGGAATCCACACCACCGGAGAGGATTCGGCCCGAGGCGGGCGAGGAGTTGTTGTACGCGCGGCCGAGCCGGGTGATCGAGTCGAGCAGCACCACGACGTCCTTGCCCATTTCCACCAGGCGCTTGGCGCGCTCGATGGCGAGTTCGGCGACCGAGGTGTGGTCCGACGGCGGACGGTCGAAGGTCGAGGAGATGACCTCGCCCCGCACCGAACGCTGCATGTCGGTGACCTCTTCGGGACGCTCGTCGACCAGCACCACCATGAGGTAGACCTCGGGGTTGTTGGTCGCGATCGCGTTCGCGATGTCCTGCAGGATGGTGGTCTTACCGGCCTTCGGCGGCGACACGATCAGGGCGCGCTGGCCCTTGCCGATCGGCATGATCAGGTCGATCACGCGGGTGGTCAGCTTGTTCGGCTGGGTCTCCAGCCGCAGGCGCTGGTTCGGGTACAGCGGGGTGAGCTTGCCGAACTCGGGACGGCGCTTGGCCGCCTCGACCTCGCCGCCGTTGACCGTGTCCAGCCGCACCAGCGGATCGAACTTCTGACGCTGGTTGGCCTGTTCACCGTCGCGCGGGGCGCGCACCGCGCCGGTGATCGCGTCGCCGCGGCGCAGGCCGTTCTTGCGGACCAGGTTCATCGACACGTAGACGTCGTTCGGCCCGGCCAGGTATCCCGAGGTGCGGACGAAGGCGTAGTTGTCCAGCACGTCGAGGATGCCCGCGACCGGCTGCAGGACGTCGTCCTCGCGGATCTCCAGCTCGCGGGCCTCGCCGCCGCCGCTGCCGCCGCCGTCGCGGTCGCGCCCACGACGACGCTCCCGGAAGCGACGCCCGCGCCGTCCGCGACCGCCTTCCTCGTCGTCACCGCCGCGGCCGCCCGCGCTGCCGTTCTGGCTCTGGCCGCGCTCGCCCTGGCCGCGGTCGCTCTGCCGCTCGTCCTGGCCACGTTCGCTCTGCCGCTCAGCTTGGCCACGGTCGCTCTGCCGGTCGCCCTGGCCACGCCCGCTCTGGCCACGCTCGCGGCGGCGCTCGCCGCCCTGTTCGCTGTCCTGCTTCGGCTCGTCGGCACGCGGCTCGGCGGGCGCCGTCTCGGTGGACGCGGATCGTGCCTGGTCACGGCCACGGCGCTGCCGTCCACGGCCACGCTGGCCGCTCTCGCGACCGGACTCCTCGGTGGTCTCGCTCGGCGCGGACGCCGATTCGGCGGCGGGCGCATCGGCGGAAGCCGTCTTCGCCGGGGCGGGAGCCTCGGTGGACGCGGCCGAAGCCGTCGGCGTCACGTCGAGGGTCGCCTGCTCGGCCTTGGCCGGCGCCGGCTCGGCGGGAGCGGCGTTCTTCGCGGGGGCGTCGGCCTTGGCGGTTGCCGCGGACTTGGCCTCGCCCTTGGCGGGCTTTTCCGCCTTCGCCGACTTTCCGGCCTGATTTTCCTTGATGGCGGCGATCAAATCGCCCTTGCGCATTCCGGAGGTGCCTCGGATACCGAGCTCCCCCGCGAGCGCGCGCAACTGCGGCAACAACATTCCAGTCAGCCCCGATCGTGCGACGTCGGTGTTTTCGCTCATCTTCGAAATCTGTCCGGATTCACTTTCGCGGTCGCCCGTCGGGTTCGATTCCACGCCGGGTATCGCGAGCAGGTCCGTATCTGTCACGGAAATCCTTTCCTTCCCTCGATTGCCGTGTGCTGTTTCGAGGGTTCGTCCCGCAGCCCGGGCATTCTGCCGGACTGGGATGCGTCCGTCCGGGCGCTGTGTGCCGTATCACCTGCCCCGCCGGACCGGCGGCTTCTCCACCGTTGGTGAAAGGTGGGGAGAGATCATTCCAGTTGCGCAGCTACGCAGCACCCCCATGGCCTGGAGGCTCGAGCCTGGAGCCTGCTGGAGCGATTGCCCTGATGAAGCACCGGCGTCTGATGCGCACGATGTACGGACTTGCCCAGGATAGCTGTCCATTGCGAATCTCGGCAAGACAGACTCGCCGTCAGTCGACCAGGACGCCCTCGGCGATTCCCGGCTCCAGCACGCGCAGGCCGTCGGCCGCCGCCATTTCGCGCAGTTCTGCCGGAAATTCGCTGGTACCCAGGGCCAGGATGGTGGGGCCCGCGCCGGAGACGGTGGCCGCGATCCCCGCCGAGCGCAGGCGGGTGATCCAGGCGGTGGTCAGCGGTAGCGCGGGGGCACGCTGGGCTTGGTGCAGGCGGTCCGCGGTAGCGGGCATCAGCAGGTCGGGGCGCTGGGTGAGCGCCACCACGGCCAGCGCCGCGCGGCTGACGTTGAACGCGGCATCGCCGTGCGGCACGACCTCGGGCAGCAGGCCGCGGGTATGCGCGGTGGACGAGCGCACCTCGGGGATCAGCACCACCGGACGCAGCGTGGGGTGCGGATCGAGCCGCACCGCGCGGTAGACGCGAGCGTGGTATTCCGTGCCGGGAGCCTCGTCGGCGGGGCGCTCGGTCTCGGTCCACGAGACCACGATCCCGCCGAGCACACTGGCCGCCGCGTTGTCCGGATGACCCTCGAATTCCGCGGCCAACTGGACCATTCGATCGGCCGAGGTAGCCAGCGCCGGGTCCAGCTTCGCGGCAAGGGCGCACCCCGCGGCCAGTCCGCCGACCACCGCGGAGGCCGAGGAGCCGAGCCCGCGGGAATGCGGAATCACGTTGCGGCACACCACATCGAGACCGTCGGCCCACACCCCGGCCGACTCCAGGCCGCGCTCGATCGCGCGGACAACGAGATGCGAAGGGCCCCAAGGTACGTCGTCGGCGCTCTCGCCCTCGACCCGGATGGTGAGCCCGGAATCGGTGGTGCGCACCTGGATCTCGTCGTAGATCCCCAATGCCATACCGAGCGAGTCGAACCCGGGACCGAGGTTCGCGGTGGACGCGGGCACCCGCGCGGTCACGGTGAGACCGGCGGGCAGCGTCGCGCTCATGAGCTGGCTGTCGCGCGAATTCACTCAGGCCAGCTCGAGTTCGGCGGCGACCGCGACCGGGTCGACCGCGATCGGCTGCACCTGCGGCATGCCCGACAGCGCCGTGTCGGGATCCTTCAGACCGTTGCCGGTCACCGTGCACACCACGGTGAGCCCGGCATCCAGCCAGCCTTCGTTGCGCGCGGCGAGCACACCGGCCACGCTGGCGGCCGACGCGGGCTCGACGAACACTCCTTCGGTGGCCGCGACCAGGCGGTACGCGTCCAGGATCTCCTCGTCGGTGGCGGCGCGGAACGCGCCACCGGACTGCTCCTTGGCCTCGACCGCGCTGTTCCAGGAGGCCGGAGCGCCGATCCGGATGGCGGTGGCGATGGTCTCCGGATCGCGCACCGGAGCGCCGTTCACCAGCGGGGCCGCACCGGCGGCCTGCACACCGAGCATGCGCGGCAGGCCGCCGGTGACACCGTCGGCGTAGTACTCCCGGTAGCCGCGCCAGTACGCGGTGATGTTGCCGGCGTTGCCGACCGGAAGGGCGTGCACGTCGGGCGCCTTGCCGAGCACGTCGCAGATCTCGAAGGCCGCGGTCTTCTGACCCTCGATACGCGCCGGGTTCACCGAGTTCACCAGCCCGATGCTGGGGAAATCGGCGGTGACTTTGCGGGCGAGCTCCAGGCAGTCGTCGAAGTTGCCCTGCACCTGGATGATCTTCGCGCCGAGCATGACGGCCTGGGCCAGCTTGCCCATCGCGATCTTGCCCTGCGGAATCAGCACCGCGCAGCTCATGCCCGCGCGCGTGGCGTAGGCCGCGGCCGATGCCGAGGTGTTGCCGGTGGACGCGCACAGCACCGCCGTCTGCCCGCGGTACTTCGCGTCGGTCATCGCCATGGTCATGCCGCGGTCCTTGAACGAACCGGTCGGGTTCAGGCCCTCGACCTTCAGGTAGACCTCGCACCCGGTCACCTCGGACAGGTGCGGCGCGGGCACCAGGGGCGTACCGCCCTCGTACAGCGTGACCGGCTCCCAGTCGGCTGCGCCCGCGAGCCGGTCGCGGTAGGCCGCGATCAGGCCCGGCCAGCGGGCGTGCACTCCCGCCTGGGGCGCGACGCCGGTCGGACGCCCACCCGTCTCCCGGCCGCCACCGCTCGTGGCGTCGCTGCGCGACACTGTGGTCATTCTTCGGTGCCTTCCAATCTCAGAACGCTGGTCACGGATGTGACGGATGCCATATCCGCCAAGGCGGCCACGGTCTCCGCGAGCGCCGACTCCACTGCGTGGTGCGTCACCACGACCAGGCGGGCACCCGAGCCGTGCCCTTCTTGACGGACGGTCGAGATGCTCACCCCGTGATTGGCGAATTCGCCCGCCACCGCGGCCAGGACCCCAGGACGATCCTCGACCTGCAGGTTCACGTGATAGCGGGTGGGCGTATCGCCGATCGGCGCGATCGGTAGCTCAGCATAAACCGATTCGCCGGGAGCGCGACCGCCATAGAACTTGTTCCGCGCCGCCATCACCAGATCGCCGAGCACCGCGGAGGCGGTCGGGGCGCCACCGGCGCCCTGCCCGTAGAACATCAGCCGCCCGGCGTTCTCCGCCTCGACGACCACCGCGTTGAAGGCGCCGGTCACCGCGGCCAGCGGGTGCTTGCGCGGAATGAGCGCCGGGTAGACGCGCACCGAGACGCGCTCCTTGCCGCCGTCCTCCGGCCCCGGCTCGCCGGGGCCCGCGTCCACACGCTCGCAGATAGCCAGCAGCTTGACCGTGCAGTCGAGCGCCGAGGCGGTCTCCAGATCCTCGGCGGAGATCCGCGAGATGCCCTCGCGGTACACGTCGGCGGCGGTGACCCGGGTGTGGAACGCCAGCGAGGCGAGGATCGCGGCCTTGGCCGCGGCGTCGTAGCCCTCGACGTCGGCGGTCGGATCGGCCTCCGCGTAGCCGAGCCGGGTGGCCTCGGCCAGCGTGGCCGAGTAGTCGGCGCCGGTCTCGTCCATCGCGGAGAGGATGAAGTTGGTGGTGCCGTTGACGATGCCGACGACCCGGTTCACCCGGTCGCCTGCCAGCGACTGGATCAGCGGGCGCACCACCGGGATGGCGCCCGCGACGGCGGCCTCGAAGTACAGGTCGGCGCGGCTGCGTTCGGCGGCGGCGGCGAGTTCGCCGGTGTAGTCGGCCAGCAGCGCCTTGTTCGCGGTCACCACGGATTTGCCCGCGTTCAGCGCAGCCAGGATCAAGCGGCGCGGCGGATCGATGCCGCCGATCACCTCGACCACCAGGTCGACGTCGTCGCGGGCGACGAGCGCGTCGGCGTCGGTGGTGAGCAGGTCCGCGGGGATGCCGCGGTCGGTGTCGAGGTTGCGCACGGCCACACCGCGCAGCACCACCGGGGCGCCGACGCGGGAACGCAGGTCCTCAGCGTGTTCGCGCAGGATGCGCACGACCTCGGTGCCCACATTGCCCATGCCGAGGACCGCGACACCGATCGGGCGATCGGTCCCCCACGCACCCTTGTTCGCGTTCGCCGTCACGCTTCCACCTCCAAGCTGAGCAGGTCCGCCACCGTCTCCCGGCGCAGGATCAGGCGCGGCTTTCCGTCCCGCACCGCGACGACCGCGGGACGGGTCAACTGGTTGTACCGGCTGGACATCGAGTAGCAGTACGCGCCGGTGGCCGCGACGGCGACCAGGTCACCGGGGCCGACGTCGGCGGGCATCCAGGTGTCGCGAATGACGATATCGCCACTCTCGCAATGCTTTCCGACGACGCGCGCGACCACCGGCCCGGCCTGCGACGACCGCGAGACCAGGCGGCAGTCGTAGTCGGCCTGGTACAGCGCGGGCCGGATGTTGTCGCTCATGCCGCCGTCGACGCTCACGTAGCGGCGGCGCAGACCGCCGTCCAGCGAGACGTCCTTGATGGTGCCCACCTCGTAGAGCGTCACCGTGCCCGGACCCGCGATGGCGCGGCCGGGCTCCACCGCGATCACCGGCGTGGGCAGCCCGGCGCGTTCGGCTTCGGCGGCGACCAGCTCGCGCAGGTTCGCGGCGAACTCGTCCAGCGGCGGCGGGTCGTCCGACGGCAGATACGAAATGCCCAGTCCGCCACCGAGATCCAGCGTTGCGATCTGCGCGGTGCGCTCCACGCCGAACTTGTCGATGGCCTCGCGCAGCAGGCCGAGCATGCGCCGCGCGGCGATCTCGAAACCGTCGATCTCGAAGATCTGCGAGCCGATGTGGCTGTGCAGGCCGACCAGACGCAGATTGTCGGCGTCGAAGACCCGGGCGAGCGCCTCCATCGCGTCGCCGCCCGCGATCGAGAAGCCGAACTTCTGGTCCTCGTGCGCGGTCGAGATGTATTCGTGGGTGTGGGCTTCCACGCCGACGGTGACGCGGACCAGCACGTCCTGCACCACGCCCGCGCGGCCCGCGACGGCTTCCAGGCGCTCGATCTCGATCAGCGAGTCGACCACCACGTGGCCGACGCCCGCGGAGACGGCGGCGTCCAGCTCGGCCACCGATTTGTTGTTGCCGTGCAACGCGATGCGCTCGGCGGGGAAGCCCGCGTGCAGTGCGACGGCGAGTTCGCCGCCGGAGCACACGTCCAGCGAGAGGCCCTCGTCGCGGATCCAGCGGGCGACCTCGCCGCACAGGAACGCTTTGGACGCGTAGTGGACTCGCGCGTTCGCCCCGAAGGCACGGACCATGTCGCGGCAGCGGGAGCGGAAGTCGTCCTCGTCGATGACGAACAGCGGGGTGCCGAACCGAGCGGCCAGCTCGTGCACCGGCACGCCCGCCAACCGGACGACGCCGTCTTCGTCGCGCACGGCATTGCGCGGCCACACGTTCGCGGGCAGGTCGATCATCTGCTTCGGATCGCCGGGACGCTCCGGCAGATTCGGCGCGTGCGGTATCTCGGCATGCCGGGGACCGGCGGGATGTGCGCTCATGCCTTGTCCTCGCTGCGCTCGCTCACTGGTGCTTCCTTCCTCGCTCTGGTCGGCCGGCCGGTCACATGCGCTCCGGCGCGCTGACGCCGAGCAGACCCAGGCCGTTGGCCAAGACCTGGCGCGTAGCGTTGACCAAGGCGAGCCGGGCGGCGTTCGTCGGCGAGACGGGGTCGTCACCCAGCGGCAGGACGCGCAGGTTCTTGTTGGTCTGGAAACGGTGGTAGGCGCCGGCCAGCTCCTCCAGGTAGCGGGCCACCCGGTGCGGTTCGCGCAGACTCGCTGCGCTGCCCACCACGCGCGGGTACTCGCCGAGGGTGCGGATCAGCTCGCCCTCCTCCTCGGCCGACAGCAGCGCGAGGTCGGGCGGGACGGCGTCGTATTCGAACTCGGCGGCGTTGCGCGCGATCGAGGCGGTCCGCGCGTGCGCGTACTGCACGTAGTAGACCGGGTTCTCGTTGCTCTGGCTGGCCCACAGGTTCAGGTCGATGTCGATGCTCGAGTTCACCGACGAGCGCACCAGCGAGTACCGCGCCGCGTCCACGCCGATCGCCTCGACCAGGTCGTCGAGCGTCACGACGGTGCCAGCCCGCTTGCTCATCTTCACCGCGACGCCGTCGCGCAGCAGGTTGACCATCTGGCCGATCAGCACCTCGACGGTCGCCGGATCGTCGCCGAAGGCGGCCGCGGCGGCCTTCAGCCTGCCGATGTAACCGTGGTGGTCGGCGCCGAGCATGTAGATGCACAGGTCGAAGCCGCGGGCGCGCTTGTCCTGGAAGTAGGCGATGTCGCCTGCGATGTAGGCGGCCTTGCCGTCGCTCTTGATGACCACCCGGTCCTGGTCGTCACCGTATTCGGAGCTGGCGATCCACCAGGCGCCGTCCTTCTCGTACAGGTCGCCGGAGTTCTTCAGCCGCTGCACGGCCTGCTCGACCGCGCCGGAGGCGAACAGCGAACTCTCGTTGAAGTAGACGTCGAAGTCGGTGCCGAACTCGTGCAGCGACTCCCTGATGTGCGCGAACATCAGCTCGACGCCCTCGGCGCGGAACAGCTCCAAACGCTCGGCCTCCGGCTTGCTCAGCACGTCGGGGTGGGCGGCGACGATCTTGTCGGCGATCTCGGCGATGTAGGCGCCCGCGTACCCGTTCTCCGGAGTCGGCGCGCCGGTGGCGGCCGCGACCAGCGAGGCGGCGAACCGATCGATCTGCGCGCCGTGGTCGTTGAAGTAGTACTCGCGCACCACGTCGGCGCCCTGCGCGGCCAGGATGCGGCCCAGCGCGTCGCCGACCGAAGCCCACCGGGTACCGCCCAGATGCACCGGGCCGGTCGGGTTGGCCGAGACGAACTCGAGGTTGATCCGGGTGCCCTTCAGGGTGTCGGCGGTGCCGTAGGCGGCGCCCGCGGCGAGCACCCGCTCGATGATCGCGCCCTGGGCGGAGGCGGCGAGGCGGATGTTCAGGAAGCCCGGCCCGGCGACCTCGGCGGCGGCAACGCCGTCCGCGTCGGACAGCGCGTCGGCCAGCCAAGTGGCCAGGTCACGCGGCTTGGTTCCGGCGCGCTTGGCCACCTGCATCGCGACATTCGTGGCATAGTCGCCGTGTTCGGGGTTTCGCGGACGCTCCACCGTGACCTCGTCGGGCAGGACCGCGGGGTCCAGTCCGCGTTCGACGAGCACCTTCGCCGCGGTCGAGCGAAGGAGATCTGCAAGGTCAGCTGGAGTCACGAGTCTCTATCCTATGGTCTTGGCGGGTGTACACCTCTGGGTGGGCACTACGCAGCCAGCGGATCCATCAACGTCGAAAGAGCACACTGAGCGATGCCTAGCAGTCCCAGCGCCAAATCGGCCAAGGCCGCCAAGGCCGCGGCGAAGTTGTCGGGTCCCCGCAAGGGGGGCAAGCGAGGTCAGCTTCCGAAGAAGAATCGCCAGATCCCCTGGCTGGCCATCGGCGCGGCCGTAGTAATCATCGCATTGATCGGCGCGCTGGCTTACAACCTGGTCCCCAAGTACCGGGAAAAGGCCGACCTGGAGAAGTACACCCCGAGCGCGCAGCGGAAGGACCCGTCGGACGGGATCGCGGGCGTGGTGAAGAAGGAATACCCCGCGGGCCTGCACATCGGCGCGAACCAGCGGGTGGCCTACGACCAGGCGCCGCCGTTCGGCGGCCCGCACGACCAGTCCTGGGCCACCTGCACCGGCGTGGTCTACAGCAAGCCGATCCGGGTGGAGAACGCGGTGCACTCGCTCGAGCACGGCGCGGTGTGGATCACCTACAACCCGGACAAGGTGAACGCCGACGGCATCGAGACGCTGAAGGCGAAGGTCGAGGGCAAGCCGTACACGATGATGTCGCCCTATCCGGGCCTCGATTCCGCGGTGTCGCTGCAGTCCTGGGGTCATCAGTTGAAGCTGGACAGTGCCGAGGACAAGCGCGTCGGCCAGTTCATCACCGCGCTGCGGCTGAACAACTACACCTACCCCGAAGTGGGCGCGGACTGCTCGACCATCGTCTTCGACACCGACAACCCGCCGCCGTTCGACCCGACGCCGCCCGGCCCCGACGCGGTGCCGATGGACGGCAGGGGCCTGCAGCCCGATCCGGCCGAGGTCGGCGGTGCGCCCGGCGGCCTGCCGGGCGTGCCCGGTGTTCCCGGCCTCCCCGGGTTGCCCGGTATGCCCGGCGCTCCCGTGCCCGCGCAGCCTGCCCAGCCCGCTCCTGGCGCGAGGCAGTAGTGACCGGCGATCGCGGAGAGGCCGGGTCCGGCTCTCGAGAAGCGTCCGCCGGGGGTGGCGCTCCCGACGTAGCGGCTGGAGCCGACACTCACAAAGCCTCCGCTCGGGCCGGTGTTCCTGAAACCTCCGCCGGGGCCGACACCCGCAAAAACTCCGATAGGGCCGACGTTCCTGAAGCGCCCGCCGGGGCCGACACACGCAATGCGCCGGCCTCGGCTGACACTGCCGAAGGGGCCGCGGGGGCCAGCGCTCCCGCAGCACCGGCCGGGGGCGACGACCGGGAGGCGCGCAGAGCGGACGAGCACAGATCTCTCGGGTTCAGGAAGCGCGCAGCCGCCGGAGCCGGTGAGCACGACAGCCCGGACGGGTCCCAGGACGGCGAAGCGTCTTCCGGTCTCGGCGGACAGTTCCGCCGCCAGCGCACGGCGCTGCTGGTCCTCGGCATCATCGGCGCCATCCTGATCGGCTTCGCGATCGGCGTGCTTGCGCGGATTCCGCTCGACGGTTCCACGGAGCCGGATCCGGGCGCGGTCGACGTCGGTTTCAGCCAGGACATGTCGGCCCATCACGCCCAAGCCGTCGAGATGGCGGGTGTGGTGCTGGTTCGTTCCACCGACACCGAGGTACGCCGCCTGGCCTACGACATCCTCACCACCCAGCAGAGCCAGGTCGGTCGCATGCAGGGCTGGCTGCAGCTGTGGAACGAGCCCGCGCAGGGCGTGGACGGTTTCATGGGGTGGATGACCGAGCCCATGGGCGGACACGACCACTCCGGGACGAACGAGCCGAACCACACCGGCCCGGTGCCCACGATGCCCGGCATGGCCACGCCCGCCGAGCTGGCCGCGCTGCGCCAGGCCACCGGCCCCGCCCTGGACACCATGTTCCTGCAGCTGATGCTGCGCCACCACGCGGGCGGGCTGCCGATGATCGACTACGCCGCCCAGCACGCCGCCACCACGGCGGTGCGCACCCTCGCCGAGACCATGGCCGCGACCCAGCGCGGTGAGTCCGGCCTGATGACCACCATGCTCAAAGCCCGCGGCGCCACGTCCTGCCTTACGGATGACTCTGCGAGTGGCCCATGGCTGTGGCAAACACCGAGCCGACCTCTCCGGGCATGCCACTCGCGATCATTCGTTGCCCGGGCGAGAATGCCGCGAT
>NZ_JABLTE010000101.1 GCF_013315795.1 Nocardia barduliensis | reverse complement strand
GTGATCGGCTGCGGATCGGACAGCGGCAGATTCCCGCGCGGCGGGACGAGGACGCAGATCGCTCCGCCGACCACGAGCAGTAGCGCCGCGATCAGGCTGGCGGCGAAGCTCGCTCCGCCGAGTCCGGCGGGCTTGTGCAGGACGTGGTAGAGGAAGTGGGGGACACCGAAGGTCAGCCAGCCGACGCCCGCTATCCGGGCCGCCGTGGTGCCGTCGACGACGAGCGCGGCGATCGACACCGCGGTCAGCGCCAGGAAGAAGGCCCCGACGTCGGCGGCCAGATGGTGGTTGTAGGGGCCGTCCACCGCCACCCACCGGGCGCCGAACCCGGGAAAGCTGGTGTACCAGGAATGCGGCGCCAGCGTGGCCCAGAGGCCGATGACGGCGCCCTGCACCGCCAACACGGCCAGCACGATCCGGGTGAGCAGCAGGCGGCGGTACTGCTCGAACCGCATTCGTACCCGCAGGCCCTCGGAGTTCCCCTGCACCGAGATCCGCATCGGCCGCTCCGTTCCCGCCGAATCCGTTTCGGCTCCGTGCAGTCACGGTAAAACGCCTGCCCGGCGCGGGCAATAGTGAGTCAGGCCAACCGTGAGCTCGGGCCGGGATCGGCGCGGATCCGCTCGGGGGCGCTGTAGACGTTCATGGTGTCGCCGCGAAGGAATCCGACCAGGGTCAGACCGGCCTCGGCGGCGAGATCGACCGCGAGCGAGCTCGGCGCCGAAACCGCGCCGAGCAGGGGAATCCCGGCCATGACGGCTTTCTGCACCAGTTCGAACGAGGCGCGCCCGCTCACGATGAGCACCAGATCGTGGGCCGGAACGCGGGCTTCGCGCAGGGCCCAGCCGATCACCTTGTCCACCGCGTTGTGCCTGCCGATGTCCTCGCGCACCGCCAGCGCTTCGCCCTCGGCGGTGAACAGGCCCGCGGCGTGCAAGCCGCCGGTGGCGTCGAACACCGATTGGCGATCGCGCAGCATGCCGGGCATGGCGGCCATGGCGCCCGTGTCCACCACGAAGCCGTCGGCGGGCAGCGGGAATCGCGTGCGGGTGCGTACCTCGTCCAGGGCCGTCTTGCCGCACAGTCCGCAGGCTCCGGTGGTCGGGAAGGCCCGAGTGGGGACCGGGACGGGCGCGCGTGGGGTGACGTCGAGGACGTTGTAGGTGTTGCGGCCCTGGTCGTCGGTGCCCGCGCAGTAGCGGGCCGCGACGATGTCCGCTGCGGAGCCGATCATGCCCTCGCTGAGCAGGAATCCGTGCACGAGGTCGATGTCGTCGCCGGGAGTGCGCATGGTGACCGTCAGCGATTGCCCGTCGATGCGGATCTCGAGGGGTTCCTCTACGGCGAGGGTGTCCGGCCGCAGGATCTCCCCGGTGGGCGAGATCCGGCGCGTCCGGCGGCGGGCGGTTACACGGCTCATGCTGAGCGCCTTTCGACCTGAGCGGGGCACCGCGTGGTTACGCGCCGCTGCCGCCGACTTCGTGCCTGCCCGGTCATGCCGGGTCTCGATCGGCACGACTTCCGCCGGTGCTCGGCTCGAGGCGGATGGTGACCGCCTTGGAGACGGGTGTGTTCGAACGCTTCGCGACGTGGTCCAGCGGCACCAAGGGATTCGTTTCGGGGTAGTAGGCGGCGGCGTTGCCGCGCGGTGTGGGATAGGAGACCAGGCGGAAACCCTCGACTCGGCGTTCGGTGCCGTCGGTCCATTCCGAGACGATGTCGACCAGGTCACCGTCGCCGAAGCCGAACGCGGTGATGTCTTCGGGGTGCACGAGCACGACTCTGCGGCCGTTGCGGATGCCGCGGTAGCGGTCGTCGAGGCCGTAGATGGTGGTGTTGTACTGGTCGTGGCTGCGCAGGGTTTGCAGGATCAGCTTCCCGTCGGGGACCGGCAGCCAGGTCAGTTCGTTGACCGCGAAGTTGGCCTTGCCGGTGGCGGTGCGGAACTCGCGGGCGTCGCGTGGCGGGTGCGGGAGCTGGAATCCGTTGCGCGCGCGAACTTTCGTGTTGTAGTCGGCGCAACCGGGGACGACACGGGCGATGGCGTCGCGGATGGCGTCGTAGTCGCGGGCGAAGCGCGGCCACGGCACCGCGTGATCGGGGCCGAACAGCTCTGCGGCGAGTTCGCAGACGATGGCGACTTCACTGCGCAAATGGTCACTGACCGGTTTCAGCCGTCCGGTGGACAAGTGCACCATCGACATCGAGTCCTCCACCGACACTTGATGTTTGGCGCCGTCGGGGGCGAGATCGAGGTCGGTGCGCCCGAGAGTGGGCAGAATGAGCGCGGTGCGGCCGTGCACGACGTGGCTGCGGTTGAGTTTGGTGGAGACCTGCACGGTGAGCGCGCAGCCGCGCAGCGCCGCCTCGGTCACGGTGGTGTCGGGGGTGGCGGAGACGAAGTTGCCGCCCATGCCGAAGAAGACTTTCGCGCGTCCGTCGCGCATGGCGCGGATGGCCGCGACGGTGTCGAGGCCGTGCTCGCGCGGGCTGGTGATGCCGAACTCGCGGTCGAGGGCGTCGAGGAAGGCAGCGGGCATCTTCTCCCAGATGCCCATGGTGCGGTCGCCTTGGACGTTGGAATGGCCGCGCACCGGGCACACGCCCGCGCCCGGCTTGCCGATCATGCCGCGCAACAGCAGCAGGTTGGTGGCCTCCTCGATGGTGGCCACGGCATCGGCGTGCTGAGTGAGGCCCATCGCCCAGCACAGGATGATGTTGCGCGAGCGGGCGAACAGCTCGGCGGCGTGCTCGAGTTCGGCCGTGCTGAGACCTGTCGCCTCCAGCACCGTGGCGAGATCGACCGCGCGCGCGTGCTTTTCGTATTCGCCGTAGCCCGCGCAGTGGGCATCGACGAAGGCCCGGTCGACCACCGTGCCCGGCGCTCGATCCTCGGCTTCCAGCAGCAGGCGGCCCAGCGCCTGGAACAGGGCCAGGTCACCGCCCAGGCGGATCTGCAGGAAGTCGTCGGCGATCGGCACGCCGGTGGTGAAGCCTTTGACCGTCTGCGGATCGCGGAAGCCGAGCAGGCCGGACTCCGGCAGGGGATTCACGGCGATGATCCGGGCGCCGGTGGACTTGGCGGCGGCGAGCGCGCTGAGCATCCGCGGATGGTTGGTGCCCGGATTCTGGCCCGCGACGACGATCAGGTCGGCCTTGGCGAAGTCATCGATGGAGACCGAGCCTTTGCCGATCCCGATCGAACCGAGCAGTGCGGCGCCGGAGGACTCGTGGCACATGTTGGAGCAGTCGGGCAGGTTGTTGGTGCCGTAGCTGCGCACCAGCAGTTGATAGAGGAACGCGGTCTCGTTGCTGGTGCGGCCGGAGGTGTAGAACACCGCCTCGTCGGGCGAGTCCAGGCCGCGCAGAGTGTCCGCGATCAACCGGTAGGCATCCTCCCACGCGATGGGGGAGTAATGGGTGTCGCCGGGCCGCAGCACCATGGGGTGGGTGAGCCTGCCCTGCTGGCCGAGCCAGTAGCCGGACTTCTCGCTCAGATCTGCGAGGGAGTGCGCGGCGAAGAACTCCGGCGTGACCGTCCGCAGCGTGGCTTCCTCGGCGACCGCCTTCGCGCCGTTCTCGCAGAACTCGGCGGGCCTGCGATGACCGGTCGGCTCCGGCCATGCGCAGCCGGGGCAGTCGAAGCCGTGCACCTGATTCACCCGCGCCAACGTGCGGGCGGTCCGGATGACACCCATCTCCTCGACCGAGCGCTTCAGCGCCACCCCCACCGCCGTGACGCCCGCGGCCTGCTTCTCGGGCGGGGTCACGGTCAGCTCGGACTCGTCGATGTCCCGGCTCGGTCCGTTTCGGTGCATGCCGCCATTGTCCTCTCCACACGGCCGGGAGCGGGCGGGGACCGGGTCTCGGCCGCGCCGGTCGCTCCGGCGCGGCCGCCTCCGGACGGGTCGGCGACCGCCGGGTGTCAGGAACGGCGGCGCGCGCCCGCGCTGTCGGCCATGCCCGTGCGCTGGTCGTCGCCGCGGTAGGTGAGGACTCGCTCGCTGACGCGGACGCGCCAGCCCGGCGGCAGTTCGGTCGGGGACGCGGTGATCCGGGTCCACTGATCGGCGCCGGGAGCGGCGATGAAGGTGCCCGAGGTGGCCGCGGCGTCCCGGACGTACACCTTGCCGCCGTCGATCGAGACATAGGCGTGCACGCGGGAGACGTGGCGGTCGCGCTGGATGACGATGGGGGCGGCGGTTGCGGCACGGACCGATTCGTCCACCTGCGGCCCGCGCCCGATGACATAGGCGCGGTTCAACGGGTAGGCGGCGCCATCTTCGGTGACCAGGGCGCCGACGGCGACGTCTCCGGACGGGCGCGCAACCCGCGTCCCGCCGTTCTCCGGCGCTTTGCGCAGGGCGACCGGCTGGTGCGCTGGCTGCACTTGGGACCACGCGAGCGGTCGGTCCGCGGCGGGCCGGGGCGGACGTGGTTTGGCGAGGGGACGAACCGATTCGGTCGGCCGGACGGGCGGCGCCGCGGGCGCGATCGCGTCGGAAGCGCCGGTCGGTTCGGGCATCGCCGCGAAGCCGGCCGCGGCGGTCGGCTCCGGCTCGCCGGGTGCGGATGGCTCGGATGTCTCGGGCTCGACGGTCTTTCCGGCGCTTCGCACCGCGGCGTGCAGGACGAAGCCGCCGCCGGGGACGACGCCGGCGCGCAGGTCCGTGCGGGGCAGCGCGGTCGGTGGCGCGCCGGTGCCCGCGCCGATCGTGATGCGGCGCACCGGTTCGCGCACGATCTCGTCCACCCAGGTGAAGGCACGGCCGCCGTCGAGGCGGCGGGTGCCCTCCGCGCCGTGGATCTCCGCGCTCACCGGTCCGCGCAACAAGATCAACATGCCGTCGTCGGTAGGGGCGACGACGCCGAACGGCGGCGGCTGGACGGTGCTGCCGAAGATCACCGCGGCGAGGCGCTGCGCCAGCGCTGCGCCCGGGTGATCCCCCTCGGCGACGGCTTCGATGGTGCCGAGTATGCGGTCCGTGGAGGTGGTTTCGGCACCGAGATAGGCGACGACCGCACCGAATCGGGCGACCAGCCCCTCGCCCGGCGCGACACCAACGGTGGACGGTTTCCTGCGCACCCGCGCCCTCCTTCCCGGCGCACTACCGGCAATACCGAAGCCAGCATAGAGCGTCGGTGGCGACGGAACCGGGGTCTCGAGTCATCGAGAAGCCGAGTCGGGAAACGTTTCGACGCGCTGTCCGGTCGTCGAAACACTCGCTGTCGCGCGGGTTCTCGCGAGTGCCGCAGCCCGGCTTCGCGACGGCTGTGAGCTGGGGGTTGTGGTCTTTTCCGCAGCAACGGGTAGTCATGTGCGGCGTGGGCCGCTGTGTTGTCCGCCATAGGCGGGCGTGGTGGGCATCAGTTCCCTTGCCGGCCGGCACCACCCAGGCAACCCATGTCGCCGGTCATTCGAATGTCCCGTTTGCGACTACTCGGCTCGCTCCGCGCGGCGGTGCGCGAGCACGGGCCCGCGCCGTCGCCCGAACGGCGTTCGTCGCTGGTTATGCTCGGCGCATGTGCGCAGCCGCCGTCAGCCGCCGATCCCGCCCGGCCAAAGCTCCGCTGAGTCGCGAGGCGATCATCGAGACCGGCCTGCGCATTCTGGACCGCGACGGCGCGGCGGCGCTGACGATGCGCCGGGTGGCGCAAGACTTGGACACCGGCGCCGCCTCGCTGTACGTCTACCTCGCCAATCGCGACGATCTGCTGGCCGCCATGCTCGACCATGTCCTCGGCGGCGTCCCGGAACCCGCCGGGGCGGATTGGCGGCAGCGGCTCACCGCGCTGGTCGATGCCATGGTCGCGGCGATGAGCAGGCACGAAGGACTGGCGCTCGTCGCGCTCGGCACCGTTCCGAGCAGCCCCAACGCGCTGCGGCTGGTGGAATTCATGCTCGGTTCGCTCACCGAGGCGGGACTGGACGACCGGACCGCGGCGTGGGCGGTGGACCTGCTCTTCTTGCACATCACCGCGTCGGCGGCCGAACAGAGCGCGCACAACGTCGGCGGCGGTACCGAACAGGAGTACCTCGCCGCGATGCGGCGGCGCTTCGCCGAGTTGCCCGCCGACCGCTACCCGACGGTCGTTGCGATGCGGGAGGCTCTGCTGAGCGGCGACGGCGACGCACGCGCCGCCTGGGCGACGCGGGTGTTGCTCAACGGCGTCCTCGCCACGCGGGCGGAGTGAAATTCGCTGGTCCGCGCCGCGGCGCCGACGCAGAATAGGCAAGTGATCCGTCCGGCGACAACCGAAGACCTCCCCGTGCTGCAAGACATCGAACGCGCGGCGGGTAAACCGTTCGCGGAGATCGGCATGGCGGCCGTGGCCGACGACGAACCTCCGTCGCTCCCGACGCTGCGCGAGTTCCAGCGGGCTGGGCGCGCTTGGGTGTGGACCGACGACGACCTGCCGATCGGCTACCTGGTGCTGGGAGTGGTCGACGGAAACGCTCATATCGAGCAGGTCTCGGTGCACCCCGACGGTGCCGGGCGCCGGATCGGCAAGCGCCTGATCGACCGGGCCGCCCGCTGGGCGGCTGCCGCGGGTCTGCCCGCGATGACGTTGACCACGTTCACCGAAGTCCCCTGGAACGGGCCGTATTACCAGCGCCTCGGCTTCCGGTACCTGTCGGCGGCGGAGGAGACGCCGGGACTGGTCGCCCTGCGGGCCGCCGAACGTGCCCACGGCCTCGACCGCTGGCCGCGTGCGTGCATGCGCGCGGAACTGTCCGATCGGTCGTGGACCGAGCCGTGAAACGCTAGGTGACGGCGCGCGCGGCCGCGGCGGCCGCGGCGGCCCGGTCTTCCGGGACCAGGCCGATGCGGGTACGCCGATCCAGCAGGTCCTCGGCGTCGAGCGCGCCCTCGTGGGAGACCGCGAACGCGAATTCGGCACCGAGCACGTCGATTCCGGGCGCGACCGGCTCGGCAAGGGCCGGATCACGGCGCGCCGCGGCCAGCACGGTGGATGCCTCGCTGCCGTAGCGCTCGATCAGCACGGGCGGGGCGTCGATGCGGTCGCGCGCCGCGCCGGAGACCGCGCCGACCAGGGGAAGCCGCCGGGTGCGGCACGGCCCCGCGGCGAGACCGCCGTGCGCGACCGCGGCGTCGATCACGTCCTCGGCCATCTTCCGGTAGGTGGTGAGCTTGCCTCCGACGACGGTGACGATCCCGGTCGGAGAGCGCAGCACCGCGTGTTCGCGGGAGATGTCGGCCGTGCTGTCGTCGGCGGTTTGCAGCAGGGGACGCAATCCGGCGTACGAGCCGCGCATGTCGGCGCGGGTCAAGGGTTCGCGCAGGGCGGGATTGAGGGTGTCGAGCAGGAAATCGATTTCGCCGTCGGTGGGCTTCGGCTCGTCGGGCACCGGTCCCGGCGCGTCCTCGTCGGTCAGTCCCAGGTACACCCGGCCGTGCGCGGCGGGGAAGGCGAAGACGAAGCGGCCGACGCTGCCGGGCACCGGCACGGTCAGCGCGGCGGTGAGGCCGCCGAAGGAGGCGGCGGAGAACACCAGGTGCGTGCCGCGGCTCGGCCGCAGCCGGATGCTCGGGTCCACCTGGTCGGCCCAGACGCCGGTGGCGTTCACCACGGTGCGCGGTCGCACCGTGAGGGTCTCTCCGGTGCGAGTGTCGCGCAGGGTCGCCGAATTCCCTGACACCGCCAGCGCTTCGACCCGGGTGAGCACCCGCGCGCCGTGGCCCGCCGCGGTGCGCGCCAGCGCGACCACCAGGCGCGCGTCGTCCACCAGCTGCCCGTCCCACGCCTGGAGTCCGCCGCGCAGGTCCGCGCGGCGCAGGGTCGGCGCCAGCCGCACGGCCTCCGCGGCGGTGACGCGCCGGGACCTGGGCAGGATGGCCGCCGGTGTGCCCGCGCCGCGCCGCAGCAGGTCGCCCGCCAGGAAACCGGCCCGTACCAGGGCGGCTCGCGCGCCGCCGAGGTCCGGCAGCAGTGGTACCAGCTGGGGCAGCGGGCGCACCAGATGCGGTGCCGTGGTGCGCATCAGGATGCCGCGTTCCACCGCGCTCTCGTGGGCGATGCCGACCCGGCCGCCTGCCAGGTAGCGCAGGCCGCCGTGCACCAGCTTGGAACTCCAGCGGCTGGTGCCGAAGGCCAGATCCCGGCGCTCCACCAGCACGGTGCGCAGCCCGCGGGCGGCGGCGTCCAGGGCCGCGCCCGCGCCGGTGACGCCGCCGCCGATCACCAGCACGTCGATCTCGGCGCCGTCGCCGAGGCGGGCCAGGTCCGCGGCCCGGCGGGCGGCGTTCAACGCGGAGTTCGCGGTGCGCACCGAATTCGTGTCCATCACAATGCCTTTCCGTTCGAGCCCGAAGCGTTCGGGCGCGCGCTCATCGCGGTCCGCCGTCCGCGGCCGCGTGATCGTCGAGGTAGCCGTCGATCGCGCGGCGGAGTTCGGTGTCGAGGTGCTCACCGGCCAGCAATGCCGCGACGGTGCCCGCCGACTGCACGGCCGACTGGGCGATCAGCAGCAGCATCGTGGCCATCCGCTCCGGATCGCCGTCGCGAATGGAGCCGTCCTGCTGGCCGTCCCGGATACCCGCCGCGAACAGCTCGATCAGAGCGCGCTGATTGCGCCCGAGCCGGCCGAAGACATAGGTGAGCATCAGGTCGGTGTCGGTGCGGAAGATCTTCCCGAACAACGGATTCGACCGGACCGCCGCCGCTCCCACGACCACGCCCTCGACCAGCCTGGTGCGCGCGTTGCCCACGGTGGGCATGGTCGCGGCCACGATGCCGCGCAGCTCGCGGACGAGCAGCTCGGCCACCAGCGCGCCGGTGTCCGGCCAGCGGCGGTAGACGGTCGGCCTGCTCACGCCCGCTCGGCGCGCCACCTCGGTGAGCGTGGTGCGGCGCACGCCGAACTCCTGCACGCAGGCGCGGGCGGCGTCGAGGATCGCCAGGTCGATGTCCGAGAGCGAGGTCTCGGCGGAGTCGTCAGGAGCGCTCAAGGTGTCACCACCGGTGGTCGATCGGTCCGCGGCGGGCCGCCGACCAGGAGGAATGGTCCCAATGCTTGTTACTGATTGACATTCTATGTCAAACTGTAACGCATGGTTGAGACGCAGCAGCACACCGGCGGCGATCCGGCCGTCCCGGCGAAGACCGGCGTCGGCGGGTCGGCGGCGGGTATGGTCTGGGATGCCTGGGGTGTCCCGGCTGGGCACCAGCCACTTTCGGAACGGATCCGCGGTCTGCTGACGCAGGTCTTCGGAGTGTCCGGCAACCCGGTGGCGCGCCGCGATGAGGGCGACGTGCCGCTGCGCGAATCGGCGCTGACCGAGGCGCGGCGAGCCGGATTGATCGAGGTGGTCGGCTCCGGCAACGTGTCGGCCGACCACCGCGATCGGTTGCGGCACGCCGGGGGGAAGAGCACACCCGATCTGCTGCGCCGGCGGGCGGACGGGCCGCAGGACGCACCGGATGCGGTGGTCTTCCCCGCCGATCACGATCAGGTGCTCGCCGTGCTGGCCTACTGCGCGGAACACGCCGTGGCGGTGGTCCCGTTCGGGGGCGGCACCAGCGTGGTCGGTGGTGTCGATCCGGTGCGCGGTCGCTTCGACGCCGTGATCGCGCTGGACCTGCGCAGGCTCGACCGCGTCACCGGCATCGATCCGATCAGCGGCACCGCCACGCTGGGCGCGGGACTCACCGGTCCGCGCGCGGAGGAACTGCTCGGCGCGCACGGCCTTTCGCTCGGCCACTTCCCGCAGAGTTTCGAGTTCGCCACGATCGGCGGTTTCGCGGCGACCCGGTCGTCCGGCCAGGCGTCGGCGGGTTACGGCCGGTTCGACGACATGGTGCAGCGGCTGAAGATCGCCACGCCCAGCGGCACGCTGGACCTCGGCCGGGCCCCCGCTTCGGCGGCGGGCCCGGACCTGCGCGAGCTGTTCGTCGGTTCGGAGGGCGCGCTCGGGGTGATCACCGAGGTCACCGTGCGGGTGCATCCGGTCCCGGAAACCGTCGCGTACCAGGCGTGGTCGTTCCCCGACTTCGCCACCGGCGCCGCCGCTCTGCGCTCGGTGGTGCAGGCGGGCGCCGCGCCGACCGTGTTCCGGCTCTCCGACGAGGCGGAGACCGGGATCAACCTGGCCCGCTCCGGCGATATCGGCGGCAACCCGGTCGCCGGATGCCTGGCCGTCACCACCTTCGAGGGCAGTACGGCGCATGTCGCCGCGCGTAGCGCCGAAGCGGCCGCCCTGCTGTCCGCGGCGGGCGGTTGCGCCCTGGGGGAGACACCGGCCCGGGAATGGGAACACGGACGTTTCGCCGCGCCGTACCTGCGGGACGCGCTGCTGGATGTCGGCGTGCTCTGCGAAACGCTGGAGACGGCCACCAGCTGGCGCGATCTCGGCGCTCTGAAAGCGACGGTGACCGCGGCGCTGACCGAGGCGCTCGGCGCGCAGGGGACACCGCCGCTGGTCATGTGCCACATCTCGCACACCTACCCGACCGGCGCGTCGCTGTACTTCACCGTCGTCGCCAAGCAACTCGACGACCCGCTGACCCAGTGGCAGGCCGCCAAGCGCGCCGCGGGCGACGCCATCGTCGCGGCGGGCGGCACCATCACCCACCACCACGCGGTGGGCACCGACCACCGTCCCTGGGTGCC
Source organism: Nocardia barduliensis (assembly GCF_013315795.1). Lineage (GTDB taxonomy): Bacteria > Actinomycetota > Actinomycetes > Mycobacteriales > Mycobacteriaceae > Nocardia > Nocardia barduliensis. The sequence goes on along the minus strand of NZ_JABLTE010000101.1, from coordinate 16,975 downwards.
GGACGAGGTCGGCGATCTCGGCGTGCGCGTACTGCGCGCGGTGAAGGCCGAACTCGACCCGGCGGGCATCCTGAATCCCGGAAAGCTGGTGCCGTGACCGACTATTCGCCGGTGCGCAGGATCACCGTGGTGACCAATCCGCACGGCCGGGGAGGCGATGCGGCGAGCGTCGCGATCGCCCGCCTCCGCGCGGGCGGCGCCGAGATCACCGAAGTGTGTGCTCCCTCGGTCGCCGAAACGGTGCGCCAGGTGCGGGATTCGGTCACCGAGGCGACGCCGGATGCCGTGGTGTGTGTCGGCGGCGACGGCCTGATCAACGTGACGCTGCCCGCCGTCGCGGAGACCGGCGTCCCGCTCGGCATGGTTCCCGCGGGCACCGGCAACGATCTGGCCAGGGAACTCGGGGTGCCGACCGACGACCCGATCGCCGCCGCCGCTCTGGTGTTGCGCGGGCGGACCAAGACGATCGATCTCGGGCGGATCGAGTCCTCCGGGCCGCCCATGTGGTTCGCCACGGTGACCGGTACCGGATTCGACGCGCGGGTCACCCTGCGCGCCAATTCGATGCGCTGGCCGAAGGGCCGGCTGCGCTACACCGTCGCGGCGCTGGCCGAGATCTCCGGGCGACTTACGGTGCCCTATCGGGTCGAACTGGTCGGCGCGGTGACCGAAGGACTGACCAATCCCGGCGCGGGCTCCCTGCTGGAGACCGAGGCGGTGATGGTCGCGGTGGGCAACACCCGCACCTACGGCGGCGGCATGCTGATCTGCCCGGACGCGGTCATGGACGACGGACTGCTCGACCTGACTGTGGTCGGCGCGCTGTCGCGCGTGGAGATGCTGCGCCTGCTGCCCGCGCTGTCGGCGGGCAAACGTCAGGATCATCCGGAGGTCAGGCAGTTTCGCGCCGCGGCCGTCACGCTCAGCGCGGTGGGCGCGCCCGCGACCGCGGACGGCGAACCGGCGGGCACGCTGCCGATCACCATCCGCGCGGTCCCCGCGGCGCTGACCGTCCTGGTGCCCTGACCGCCACGGCGGCCAGGCGTGCCGGTCAGCCGAACGTCACGCACCGCAGCCGGTCCACGGCCGCGCGGTCGACGATGACGACCGACCGTGACGCACCCGCCGGTGACCGATGCTCGGTCACCACCGCGCGCATGAGTTGCCGCCAGCGCCGCACGTGCAGCCGGAAGGACATGTGATTGATCCGCCTGCCGCGGCTGTGCTGGCCTGCGCGGGCCACCGCGGCGGGCACGTCGAGCATGAGCAGGTGCAGTTCGCGATCGGCCGCCCAGCGCGCGATCAGCGCCCGCGCCCAGCCGAACGTGGCGCAGTCGTGGATGACCACCGGCCCGCTGACCTCGCGCAACGCGGTGCGGATCGCCAGGAAGTGCGCGGCGTGCACCAACGGACGCCACAGCAGGTAGGGCAGCCACCACAGCCGGGGCCGCCAGCGGTTGCGCGCCTGCATCGAGTCGAGCACCAGCACCCCGGCGGCACTGCGCGATGGCGCGCTGGCCGCCGCGTCGGCGCCGAAGAATTTGCGCAGCGCGGTGCTCTTGCCCGCACCGGGGACGCCCGCGACGATCAGCGCCGCCGCGACCGGATACCGGATCTCCTCGATCGCGTGACCGCGCAGATCGTGCAGCGTGTCCGGGACCAGAATCGGCAGCCGGGGTTCCGGGGCGGACACGGGTCCGGCTTCGAGCGGGGGGTTCACCTCTCCCAGCGTCCGCAACGAACCCGGGTTCGGCAACCGGGAAAACCCTGGTTTCGCCTGAGAATTCAGCGGAGGGGGCGCGCCTGTCGTTTCCACCCTCCCCAGGGTCCTCAGTTTGCCCGCTTCCGGCAATATCGGACATTTCGGACAATGGCGAATTACTCGCGTTTTCGGCCCGCCGATCGAGCGCGAAGATGCATTCGTTCGCCCTGGGACCCGAAAAGACTCAGGATTTCCACCGGGCCCCGGCCCGCGCTGCCGAACCAATGCGGTTGCCGGGTGTCGAATTCCGCTGCTTCGCCCGGTCCGAGCACCAGGTCGTGCTCGCCGAGTACCAGCCGAAGCCGTCCGGACAACACGTAGAGCCACTCGAAACCCTCGTGCACCTTCGGATCGGGTTCGCCGCGGTCGGGCGGGATGACGATCTTGAACGCCTGTAGCGGCCCCGGCTGCCTGGTGAGCGGAACGATGGTGAATCCGTTCATCTTCCGCGCCGTGGTGTGCACGCGCGGATCGGCGATCTTGGGCGCGGCGACCAGTTCGTCCAGTGGCACCTGGTGGGCCATCGCGATCGGTAGCAGCAATTCCAGACTTGCCTTGCGCTGTCCGGACTCCAGTCGCGAGAGCGTGCTCTTGGAGATGCCGGTGCTTTCCGCGAGTGCGGTGAGCGTGACGTCGCGGCGGGTGCGCAGCGCCTTGAGCCGGGGGCCGATGTCGGCGAGTGCTTGGGCGATGGCCGGTGGGGTGGACATGTCACCAGTGCATCGCGTTTTCCCGTTTTTGGCAACAATCGTTGCTGAAATTCGGTGGATCGCGGCACTGTGTCGGTGGAGGTGATCGCGGATGAGCGAGACATACGACGTGGTGATCGTGGGTGGCGGCGCGGCGGGACTGTCCGGGGCGCTGGTGCTGGCCCGGGCTCGGCGGCGAGTCGTTGTGGTCAGGGGCGGTGCGCCGCGCAACGCGCCCGCCGAGCACATGCACGGATTCCTGTCCCGGGACGGGATGCCGCCGGCGGAGCTGCTGGCGAGCGGTGCCGCCGAGGTCGCGGGCTACGGCGCGGAACTGATCGACGACGTCGTGATCGACGCGGAGCGCGGCGGGGAGGCGCACCACACTTTGCGGCTCGGCGGCGGCGGGACGCTGCGGGCTCGGCGCGTGCTCGTAGCCACCGGCCTGCGCGACGAACTGCCGGAGTTGCCCGGAGTGCGCGAGCGCTGGGGCCGTGACGTGCTGCACTGCCCGTACTGCCACGGCTACGAGGTCCGCGACCAGCCGATCGGCGTGCTCGGCGGGCCGGAACCCGGCGCCCGGGCCCGCGCGCTGCATCTGGCGCTGCTGCTGCCGCAGTGGTCGGACGACGTCGTCTTCTTCCCGAACACGATGCCCCTCGCCGAGGACGACCGTGCTCGCCTGGACGCGCGCCGGGTCCGGGTGCTCGAAGGCGAAGTGGCCCGATTCGTCGTGGACGATCGCTTGCGCGGGGTGGAACTGGCCGACGGGCGAGCGGTGCCGAGGTCGGCGATGTTCGTCGCGCCGACCTTTCGCGCCAATGACGCCGTGCTGATCGCGCTGGGCTGCGCGTTCGGCGACGACGGCTGGGTGGTGACGGACGCGACCGGACGCACCAGCGTGCCGGGAGTCTGGGCCGCGGGGAACGTCGGCAATCCGGCCGCCCAGGTGATCTCCGCCGCGGGGGCGGGCTCGACCGCCGCGATCGCGATCAACGGCGACCTCGTGCTGGCCGACGCCACGGTCGTCGCCCGATGACAGGAATGCTCGGGGTACAAAATGCCGGAAGCTGAGAATTACTTATGGATTCCGAGTCCGGCCTCGGATCGCCGGTAAGCTTCTGACATAGGCGGAGTGTTCGGTGTCCCTCATCCACCGAAGACTCCGCCTTTTCTTTGTCTTCGCTATGGAATACCGCGTGTACGGTTCGGCGCGCCCGGCGCGATTGCCGCGCTGTCGGCGGACGAGTCCTCCGATTTCCGGTACATCCGCGCGAACCGGCGCCCCGCGATCGACCGACCCGAAGTCGGCCGATCGACGCGCTCTAGAATCGCGGGGTGACCAGCGCAGCCCCTGACAACACGCGTAATCGTGCCGATGCCCTCCCCAAGAGCTGGACGCCCAGCGAGGTAGAGGCCGAGATGTACGAGCGCTGGGTAGCCGCCGGCTATTTCACCGCCGACCCGGCCAGCGGCAAGCCCGGGTACTCGATCGTGCTGCCGCCCCCGAACGTCACCGGCACGCTGCACATGGGCCACGCGCTCGACCACACCCTGATGGACACGCTCGCGCGCCGCAAGCGCATGCAGGGCTACGAGGTGCTCTGGCTGCCCGGCATGGACCACGCGGGCATCGCCACCCAGACCGTGGTGGAGAAGCAGCTCGCGGTGGACGGCAAGACGAAGGAAGACTTCGGCCGCGAATTGTTCGTGCAGAAGGTCTGGGACTGGAAGCGCGAGTCTGGCGGCGCGATCCAGTGGCAGATGCGCGCGCTCGGCGACGGTGTGGACTGGAGCCGCGACCGCTTCACCATGGACGAGGGCCTGTCGCGCGCCGTGCAGACCATGTTCAAGCGGCTCTACGACGCGGGCCTGATCTACCGCGCCGAGCGACTGGTGAACTGGTCGCCCGAACTGCGCACCGCGATCTCCGACATCGAGGTCAAGTACGAGGACGTGGAGGGCGAGCTGGTCTCGCTGCGCTACGGCTCGCTCAGCGACGACGAGCCGCACGTGATCGTGGCCACCACCCGGGTGGAGACGATGCTGGGCGACACGGCGGTGGCCGTGCACCCGGAGGACCCGCGCTACCGAGCCCTGATCGGCACCACCCTGGAGCATCCGATCACCGGGCGGCAGATCCCGATCATCGCCGACGACTACGTCGATCCGGAATTCGGCTCGGGCGCGGTGAAGATCACGCCCGCGCACGACCCCAACGACTTCGAGATGGGTCTGCGGCACGGGCTGCCGATGCCGACGATCATGGACGAGCGCGGCCGGATCACCGGCACCGGAACCGAATTCGACGGCATGGACCGGTTCGAGGCGCGCGTCGCGGTGCGCGAGCGGCTCGCGCGCGAAGGGCGGGTCGTCGCCGAGAAACGGCCGTACTTGCACAGCGTCGGGCACTCCGAGCGCACCGGCGAGCCGATCGAGCCGCGCCTGTCCATGCAGTGGTGGGTGAAGGTCGAGTCGCTGGCCAAGGCCGCGGGCGACGCCGTGCGCACCGGTGACACCGTGATCCACCCCAAGAGCCAGGAGCCGCGCTGGTTCGACTGGGTCGACGACATGCACGACTGGTGCATCTCGCGCCAGCTGTGGTGGGGCCACCGCATCCCGATCTGGTACGGCCCCGAGGGCGAAGTGGTGTGCGTCGGGCCGGACGAGCAGGCGCCCGAGGGCTGGGTGCAGGACCCGGACGTGCTCGACACCTGGTTCTCCTCCGGCCTGTGGCCGTTCTCCACGATGGGCTGGCCGCACGCCACCGCCGAACTGGCGAAGTTCTATCCCACCAGCGTTCTCGTCACCGGCTACGACATCCTCTTCTTCTGGGTGGCGCGGATGATGATGTTCGGCACCTACGTCGCCGAGGACGCCGCGCTGACCGCGGGCAAGGGCGGCGAGCGGCAGGTGCCGTTCAAGGACGTGTTCCTGCACGGCCTGATCCGCGACCAGTTCGGCAAGAAGATGTCCAAGTCGCGTGGCAACGGCATCGATCCGCTGGACTGGATCAACGGCTTCGGTGCCGACGCCACGCGGTTCACGCTCGCGCGCGGCGCGCAGCCGGGCGGTGACCTCTCGGTCGGCGAGCCGCACGTGCTCGCCTCCCGCAGCTTCGTGACGAAGCTGTTCAACGCGGCCAAGTTCGCGCTGATGAACGGCGCGCGGGTCGGCGATCTGCCCGACCGCGCCCAGCTCACCGACGCCGACCGCTGGATTTTGGACCGGCTGGACGCGGTGCGCGCCGAAGCGGACGCCGCGTTCGACGCCTACGAGTTCGGCAAGGCGTGCGAGGCGCTCTACCACTTCGCCTGGGACGAGCTGTGCGACTGGTATCTGGAGCTGGCCAAGGTGCAGTTCGCCGCCGACGGCGCGCGCGCCGAGGCGACCCAGCTGGTGCTCGGTGGGGTGCTCGACGCGGTGCTGCGCCTGCTGCACCCGGTCATCCCGTTCGTCACCGAGTCGTTGTGGCAGGCGCTGACCGGCGGCGAGTCGGTGGTGATCGCGGCCTGGCCGCAGCCCTCCGGCGTGCCCGTCGACCAGGAGGCGGCGCGGCGCATCTCGGACACCCAGCGGTTGATCACCGAGATCCGGCGGTTCCGCAGCGACCAGGGTCTGGCGGACAAGCAGAAGGTGGCGGCCAAGCTGATCGGCGTCGCCGAGGCGGGCCTCGGCGCGCAGGCGGCGTCGGTGACGAACCTGGCCCGGCTCACCGAGCCGGGCGCCGACTTCGGCGCGACCGCGTCGGTGGAGGTCCGCCTGAGCACCGGCACGGTCACCGTGGAGCTGGACACCTCCGGCGCGGTCGACCTGGACGCCGAACGCCGCAGGCTGGAGAAGGACCTCGCCGCCGCGCAGAAGGAGCTCCAGAGCACTGCGGCCAAGCTCGGCAACGAGGCGTTCCTGGCCAAGGCCCCCGAGCACGTGGTCGACAAGATCCGCGACCGGCAGCAGATCGCGTCCGACGAGGTGGCGCGCATCGGGGCGCGACTGGCGGAGTTGAGCGGCAAGTGAACCACGAGCCGGAACCGCAATACGGCGACGACGAGCGCCGTGGCGGCGGGCCGCGGCTCGGGTCCGGCCCCTCCCCGGTGGAGCTGGCCGAGATGGCGCTGGTCGAGGCGGAACTCGACCAGCGCTGGCCGGAGACCAAGATCGAGCCGTCGCTCACCAGGATCGCCACGCTGATGGACCTGCTCGGCTCGCCGCAGCAGAACTACCCGGCGATCCACATCGCGGGCACCAACGGCAAGACCTCGGTGACCAGGATGATCGACGCGCTGCTCACCGCGCTGCACCGGCGCACCGGCCGGATCACCAGTCCGCACCTGCAATTGGCCACCGAGCGGATCAGCATCGACAACGCGCCGATCACGCCCGCGCGGTACGTGGAGATCTACCGGGAGCTGCTGCCGTACGTCGAGATGATCGACAAGCAGTCCGCGGCGGCGGACGGACCGGCCATGAGCAAGTTCGAGGTGCTCACCGGCATGGCCTTCGCCGCGTTCGCCGAGGCGCCGGTCGATGTGGCCGTCGTGGAGACGGGCATGGGCGGCACCTGGGACGCCACCAACGTCATCGACGGGCAGGTCGCGGTGATCACGCCCATCGGCCTTGACCACGTCGACTACCTGGGCCCGGACCTGACCTCGATCGCCGGGGAGAAGGCCGGGATCATCAAGCGGGCCCCGGAGAGCCTGGTGCCGCGCGACAACGTCGCGGTGATCGCCCAGCAGGACCCGGAGGCGATGGAGGTGCTGCTGCGCCGCGCCGTCGAGGTCGACGCCGCGGTCGCGCGGGAGGGCTCGGAGTTCCGGGTGCTGGCCCGGCAGATCGCGGTCGGCGGGCAACAGCTCGAGTTGCAGGGGCTCGGCGGGGTGTACGACGACATCTTCCTGCCGCTGCACGGCGAGCATCAAGCGCGCAACGCGGTGCTCGCGCTCGCGGCGGTGGAGGCGTTCTTCGGTGCTGGCGCGCAGCGGCGGCTCGACATCGACGCCGTGCGCGCCGGTTTCGCGAGCGTCACCAGTCCCGGGCGGCTCGAGCGGATGCGCAGCGCGCCGACCATCTTCATCGACGCCGCGCACAATCCGGCGGGCGCGCGAGCGCTGGCCGCGACGCTCGCCGACGAGTTCGACTTCCGCAAGCTGGTCGGGGTGGTCGCGGTGCTCGGTGACAAGGACGTGGACGGCATCCTCGCCGCGCTGGAACCGGTGTTCGACGAGATCGTCGTCACCAGCAACGGTTCGCCCCGCGCGCTGGACGTGGAGACCCTGGCCGACCGCGCGGTGCAGCGCTTCGGCGACGAGCGCGTGGTCACCGCGGTCACGCTGCCCGACGCGCTGGAGACCGCGATCGCGATCGCCGAGGAAGTCGGCGAGCCGGGCGAGATGGTGTCCGGTGCGGGCGTGGTGGTGACGGGGTCGGTGGTCACGGCGGGCGCGGCTCGCGCGCTGTTCGGAAAGGACCCGGCATGAGCGCCGGGCCGGGCGGCGGCAGTGTGCGCGACCGCATGAGCGCCAGGCCCGAGAGCGGCCTGCGTGACCGTATAGGGCCCGCGGATGCCGAGGAGGGCACAGCATGAGCGAATCGGCCGACAAGGACGAGCAGCCCGTACCACCGCCCGCTACCGACCCGTGGAAGGGTTTTCGCGGGGTGATGGCGGGGACCTTGGTGCTCGAGGCCATCGTGGTGCTGCTGGCGTTGCCGGTGGTCGCCGACGTCGGCGGCGGGGTGACCTGGTTGTCCGGCACCTACCTGGTGGTGCTGGCGGTGGTGATGTTCCTCGGGGCCGGGGTGCAGCGCCGGTCCTGGGCGCTGCCGTTCAACCTCGCGCTGCAGGTGTTCGTCCTGCTCGGCGCGTTCATCCACCTGTCCATCGGCGTCGTCGGGGTGGTGTTCGGCGTGGTGTGGGGCTTCATCCTGGTGCTGCGCGCCGATGTGCGGGGCCGGATGGAGAAGGGCCTGCTGCCCAGTCAGCGCATCCAGCGGCAGTAGTCACCGCGCGGTGGGGCGCGTGCGTCGACCGGCGATGACGGTGCTGGTCGAGAGCGTGCTCCCACCGGCTTCGCGCTGCCTGCCGCACCGGCAGATCGATCAGTCCGACCGCTGATGCGGTGCTGGGAAGGTGCCGGATAGGCTTGCGCCGTGACTGAGCAGACGTTGGTACTCATCAAGCCGGACGGTGTGGCCCGTGGCCTTGTCGGCGAGGTGCTGGCACGCATCGAGCGCAAGGGCCTGAAGATCGTCGCCCTCGAGCTGAAGCACGTGTCCGGGGAACTGGCCGAGGGCCACTACGCCGAGCACGCCGAGAAGCCGTTCTTCGGCTCCCTGATCGAGTTCATCACCTCGGGTCCCGTCGTCGCGGCCATCCTGGAGGGCCCGCGCGCCATCGCCGCGTTCCGCCAGATCGCCGGCGGCACCGACCCGGTCGAGAAAGCGGTGCCCGGCAGCATTCGCGGAGACTTCGCTCTCGAGACGCAGGAGAACCTGGTCCACGGGTCCGATTCACCGGAATCGGCCAAGCGAGAGATCGCGCTCTGGTTCCCGGAACTGCCCGCCTGACCGGGTCTCGACCACCGTGCCCGCGCTGCCGCGACACCCCTGTTCGCGCCGCGGGCCGGACCGAGTCGAGCGCCGATGGCGAACGCCCGGCGCGCGGTGTGGGATACTGGCATCGGCTGCTTTCGACGCCGACTGTTCGTGCAGGTGCGCGAACGAGACGTGACGAGCGCAGCCGGATGACGCCACGGTTCGATGCCGATCATCGCTGCCATGGACAAACGGCCTGGTTACGGGGCCCGCTGTTCGCGTAGGCATGCTGGATGAGCGCTCGATCCGCGGAGTTCAGCCATACAGCCAGGCGCCGCGTGACCAGTTAGCCCGAACGACGAACAACCGAGAGATAACCGGGCACGCGGGGCGAGACCACTTGACCTCGCGCCCACCGGTGCGAGTCGAACGGACAGCGCCCCCGCGTCGGCCGCGTCACTCCCGCCGGGAGGGACGCGCCCGGGGGCCCGAGGAGACTTCGTGGCCGATCAAGAGCCGCTGGAAACAACATCACAGGATGCCGAACAATTGCCGGAGCGAATCCGAGTTCATGCACTCGCCAAGCTGCTGGGGGTAACGAGCAAGCGCATCCTGGCCAAGCTGACCGAGCTGGGGGCCGACGCGCGCAGCGCGCAGTCGAACGTCGACCGGGCCGTCGCGGAGTCGGTGCGCGACGCTCTGGTGACCGCCGAGGCGGACGCCGAGCAGCCCGTCGCGGGGCGACCGGAGGCCCCCGCACCGGCGCGGACCCCTGAGCCCGCGGACGAGACCGCCGCGCAGGCGCCCGCCGCTGCCGAACCGGTCCGCGAAGAGCGGGCCGAGCCCCCCTTCACCGGTGTGGGGGTGATCTTCTCCGCGCCGGATGTGGTGAGTGCCACACAGCCGCCGACCGGCGCCGCGTCGGGTCCGCCCACCCAGCTCTTCACGCACTCGGTGCGCCCGGAGCCGGAGCCGGTCGCTCCGGTGGTGTTCGAGTCCGCCGCCGTCGTGCAGGCCCCGCTGTTCCTGCCGCCCGACGCCGCGGCCGCCGAGGCGGCGCGTCGGCAGCGGCGCGCCGAGCGCGAAGCCCGGCGCCCCGAAGAGGCCGCGCCCGAGCCCGAACCCGTCGAGGAGGAGACCGAGGCGGGCGAGGAGGAGGCCGAGTCGGCCGACCAGCAGCTCGACGCCGAAGACCAGCCGCGCCGCAGGCGCCGCGGCCGTCGTGGTCGCGGCCGGGGCCGGGGCGAGCAGCAGTCCGACGGTGACGGCGAGGGCGAGGAAGGCGAGTCCGAGGCCGAGACCGAGGACGAGCAGGCTCCCGACACCACCGAGGCCGCCGAGGCGGCGGAATCCGGCGAGAGCGCCGAAGGCGAGGACGAGGAGGGCCTGCCGGATGGCTCGACCCGCCGCCGCCGTCGCCGTCGCCGCCGCAAGGTGGCCGGCGAGTCCGGCGAGAACGAGCCCGCCGACGACGATCCGCCCAACACGGTCGTGCACGAGCGCGAACCGCGCAACAAGAGCCGCAGCCGTGCCGCGGTCGACGAGGTCCAGGGCATCACCGGCTCCACCCGGTTGGAGGCCAAGCGGCAGCGCCGTCGCGACGGACGCGAGGCGGGCCGCCGCCGTCCGCCGATCCTGACCGAGTCGGAATTCCTGGCCCGGCGCGAAGCGGTGGACCGCGTGATGGTCGTGCGCGAGAAGTCCTTCCCGGACCACCCCACCGCGACCCAGGTGGCCGTGCTCGAGGACAACGTCCTGGTCGAGCACTTCGTCACGAGCACCGGCTCGGCGTCCATGGTCGGCAACGTCTATCTGGGCAGGGTGCAGAACGTGCTGCCCAGCATGGAGGCGGCCTTCGTGGACATCGGCCGCGGCCGCAACGGCGTGCTGTACGCCGGTGAGGTCAACTGGGAGGCCGCCGGGCTCGGCGGCAAGGAGCGCAAGATCGAGCAGGCGCTCAAGCCGGGCGACCAGGTGCTGGTCCAGGTGAGCAAGGACCCGGTCGGCCACAAGGGCGCCCGCCTGACCACTCAGATCAGCCTGGCCGGACGGTTCCTGGTGTACGTGCCGGGCGGCACCTCCACCGGGATCAGCCGCAAGCTGCCGGACACCGAGCGCAAGCGTCTGAAGGAGATCCTGCGCGACATCGTGCCCGCCGACGCCGGTGTGATCATCCGCACCGCCTCCGAAGGCGTCAGCGAAACCGAGCTGGCCCGCGACGTGGAGCGGCTGCAGGCGACCTGGCGCACGATCCAGGAGCAGACGGGTAAGGACAACAACGCGCCCAAGACGCTCTACGAGGAGCCCGACCTCCTGGTCAAGGTCATCCGCGACCTGTTCAACGAGGACTTCTCCAGGCTGGTCATCGAGGGTGACCGGGCCTGGAGCACGGTCGAGAAGTACATCGGCACCGTCGCACCGGACCTGCTCGCCCGGGTCTCCCGGCACGAGAACAACGGCGTCGACGTGTTCGAGACCTACCGGATCGATGAGCAGCTGGCCAAGGCGCTGGATCGCAAGGTCTGGCTGCCCTCCGGCGGCACCCTGGTGATCGACCGCACCGAGGCCATGACGGTGATCGACGTGAACACCGGCAAGTTCACCGGTTCCGGCGGCAGCAACCTGGAGGAGACGGTCACCAGGAACAACCTGGAGGCGGCCGAGGAGATCGTGCGCCAGATGCGGCTGCGCGACATCGGCGGCATGATCGTGGTCGACTTCATCGACATGGTGCTGGAGTCCAACCGCGACCTGGTGCTGCGCCGCCTGACCGAGGCGCTGGGCCGGGACCGCACCCGCCACCAGGTCTCCGAGGTCACCTCGCTGGGCTTGGTCCAGATGACCCGCAAGAAGCTGGGCACCGGGCTGGTCGAGGCGTTCTCCACCACCTGCGAGCACTGCCACGGTCGCGGCATCCTCGTGCACGCCTACCCGGTGGAGCCCGGGTCCGGCGAAGAGGCCGCCGGGCGCGCCAGGGAGAGCGGCTCGCGCAGGCGCCGTGGCCGGGACAAGGGCGCGGCAGCGCAGGCCCAGCCCGCGAACGGGTCCGGTCCGGCGGTCGAACACGGCGAGGAGGACGCGGTCGTCAAACGGGCGCACCCGGTGGCGCTGGCGATGGCCGCGCACCAGTCCGATGAGCCCGAGCCGGAGCGGAAACCGGCCAAGGCCGCGAAGCGGTCACGGCGCGTCGAGACGCCCGCGGAGGAGACGGTGGAGGCTGCGAGCGCCGAAGCCGGGGAACGGGTGGTCACCGAGACGGTGGAGGCCGCGGTGGCGGTGCCGGCGCAGGAGCCGGAGACCGAGCCCGCCGAAGTCGTCGAGGTCGTCGAGCAGGTCGAGACGATCGAACCGGTGCGGGCGGACGAGGCTGCCGCCGCCGCGGAAGCCGAGCCCGAGCCCGAGCCCGAGCCCGAGCCGGCCCCGGTCACCGAGGCGGCGCCGGCCGCGTCGCAGGGTGCGCAGGCGTCCACCAACGGTGTCGCCGAACCCGAAGCGGCCCGCCCGGCTCGTCGCCGGCGGGTTGCCCGTTCGGCTGCCGCGCCCGCCGCGGACAGTTCGGGAGCGGTGTTCGTGCTGCCCACCGGCGAGCAGACCCCCGCGCCCGCGGTCGATTACTCCCAGCCGGAACCGGTGGAGTTGCCGCAGCGCAGCAGGCCGCGCAGGCGGGCGGTCGGCCGCCCGGCGGGTGCGCCGGACGCGGCGGACTGAGTCGTCGCTCAGCTCGCGTGGCCCCCGCCGGTCTCTCCGGCGGGGGCCACGCGCGTCCCGCCGGCGAATCGGTGGCATGCCCGCGGGGCGCGCTCGGACGCCGGTTTGGTCGTCGCGGTGGCCGTCCTGTAATCTTGGACAGTCGCTGCCCGGTGACAACATATTTTGTCTTCGTGGCCCGGTTCTCGACAGTTCGATACCGAGAGTCACCAGGCGCCGAGGCGGTGGCGATTACCAGACCAGTCGTGTGGCGGCTTCCGGTGGCATCACATCGGAGGAGTCGCCGCGTGAGCAAGTGCAGAGCACTATAGAGGAAGAAGGGCAGCCGACCGATGGCAACGTACGCGATCGTCAAGACCGGCGGAAAGCAGTACAAGGTCGCGGTCGGTGACCTGGTGAAGGTCGAGAAGATCGAGGGTGCGCCGGGCACCGCCGTGGCGCTGGCCCCGGTCCTCGTCGTCGATGGCGCCGAGCTGACCACCGACGCCGCGAAGCTGGCCGAGGTCTCCGTGGCCGCCGAGGTGGTCGAGCAGACCAAGGGCCCGAAGATCCGCATCCACAAGTTCAAGAACAAGACCGGCTACCACAAGCGCCAGGGACACCGTCAGCCGCTGACGGTCCTGAAGGTCACCGGCATCAAGTAAGACATCCCGAGGAGAACCAGCTATGGCACACAAGAAGGGCGCGTCCAGCTCCCGGAACGGACGTGATTCCAACGCCCAGCGACTCGGCGTCAAGCGCTTCGGCGGCCAGACGGTCAAGGCGGGCGAGATCCTGGTGCGTCAGCGCGGCACCCACTTCCACCCCGGCGTGAACGTCGGCCGTGGCGGTGACGACACCCTGTTCGCCCTGTCGGCGGGCGCGGTCGAGTTCGGTACCAAGCGTGGACGCAAGACCGTCAACATCGTGATCCCGGAGCCGGTTCAGGCCTGACCGCCGAACCACTTCCGGAAATACAGCGAGCGGGTCAGGGTCTCGAAACCCTGGCCCGTTTTTCGTGTTCCCGAACGACCAGCTCGCGTACGACCAGTCCCGAAGGAGGATGATTCGGCGTATGTCCAAGTTCATCGACCGTGTCGTACTGCATGTGCGTGCGGGTAACGGCGGCCACGGCTGCGCCTCGGTGCACCGCGAGAAGTTCAAGCCGCTCGGCGGGCCGGACGGCGGCAACGGCGGCAACGGCGGGGACGTGATCCTCGAGGTCGACGCCAATGTGCACACCCTGTTGGACTTCCACTTCCATCCGCACGCGAAGGCAGGCAACGGCAAGCCGGGCGAGGGCGGCAACCGCGACGGCAAGCAGGGCGCCGACCTGGTGCTGAAGGTTCCCGACGGCACCGTGGTGCTCGACGACGACGGCAAGGTGCTCGTCGACCTGGTCGGCGCGGGCAACCGGTTCATCGTCGCCCGCGGCGGTCGCGGCGGGCTCGGCAACGCCGCGCTGGCTTCGAAGGCACGCAAAGCGCCGGGTTTCGCGCTGCTCGGTGAGGCCGGCGACGAACTCGACCTGGTGCTGGAGCTGAAGTCGGTCGCCGACGTCGGGCTGGTCGGCTTTCCCTCGGCGGGCAAGTCCTCGCTGGTCTCGGTGCTGTCGGCGGCCAAGCCGAAGATCGCCGACTACCCGTTCACCACGCTGGTGCCCAACCTCGGCGTCGTCGCCAGCGGTGACACCACCTTCACCGTCGCCGACGTGCCCGGGTTGATCCCGGGTGCCAGCGAGGGACGCGGCCTGGGACTGGACTTCCTACGGCACCTGGAGCGCTGTGCGGTGCTCGCCCACGTGGTGGACTGCGCGACGCTGGAGCCGGGCCGCGACCCGGTGTCGGACGTCGACGCGCTAGAGGCCGAACTCGCGGCCTACAAGCCCGCGCTGAGCGCGGACGCCGGACTCGGCCACCTGGCCGACCGCCCGCGCGTGGTGATCTTGAACAAAATCGATGTGCCGGACGCCGCCGAACTGGCCGAAATGGTGACTCCGGAATTCACCGAGCGGGGCTGGCCGGTGTTCGAGATCTCCGCGGTGAGCCGGGCGGGCCTGCGATCCTTGACCTTCGCCCTGGCCGACCTGGTGCGCAAGTACCGCGAGGAACATCCGCAGGCGGCGCCCAAGCGCCCGGTCATTCGTCCGATCGCGGTGGACGAGGCAGGCTTCAGCGTGATCGCCGATCCGGAGGAGCCGGGCGGTTTCATCGTGCGCGGCACCCGGCCCGAGCGCTGGGTGCGCCAGACCCAATTCGACAACGACGAGGCCGTCGGCTACCTGGCCGACCGTCTGGCCCGCTTGGGCGTCGAGGACGAGCTGGTGAAGCTGGGCGCGGAGCCGGGGGCGCCGGTGACCATCGGCGCCGTCACCTTCGAGTGGGAGCCGCAGATCTCGGCGGGTATCGACATGGTGCCCACCGGGCGCGGCACCGACATCCGGCTGGAACAGACCGATCGGGTCAGTGCCGCCGAGCGCAAGCACGCCTCACGGGTGCGGCGCGGTTTGGTGCGGGAAGACGAGGAGTAGGACGTGGACGACGGTCGAGTCGTCGTGCGCTCGCGGCGGGTGCCGCGTTCGGCGGACTCGATCGTGCGAGGTCCGGGTGGAGCCGGGGCAGCAGTCGCGGCTACCGTGGATTCGATTGTGGTGCAGGGAGTTCGGTGGCGATGCAGTTGAATTCGATTCCCGCCGAGGCGGATTCGTCGGGCTTGAGTGAGGCCCGGCTGGCGATCGCGGCGGCGCGCCGGGTGGTGGTCAAGATCGGTTCCTCGGCGCTGACCAGCTTGAAAGGCGGGCTGGACACCGCGCGGCTGGATCGGCTCGCCGACGCGGTGGAGACGCGGATGCGCGCCGGGTCGGATGTGGTGGTGGTGTCCTCCGGTGCGATCGGCGCTGGCATCGCGCCGCTCGGCCTGACCAGTCGTCCGCGTGATCTGGCGACCAAGCAGGCGGCCGCGAGCGTCGGGCAGCTGGCCCTCGCGCATGCCTGGGGCACGTCGTTCGCGCGCTACGGCCGCACCGTCGGCCAGGTGCTCCTGAGCGCCGACGATTTCGCGCGCCGCGAACACCACCGCAACGCGCAGCGCACCCTCGATCGCCTGCGCTCGCTCGGCGCGGTGGCCGTGGTGAACGAGAACGACACCGTCGCGACGGAAGAGATCCGCTTCGGCGACAACGACCGGCTCGCCGCGCTGGTCGCCCATCTGGTCGGCGCCGACGCGCTCGTGCTGCTGTCGGATGTGGACGGCCTCTACGATGGGGACCCACGCAAGGGCGCGGCCACGCTGATTCCCGAGGTGCGCAGCAGTGCCGACCTGGACGGCGTCATCGCGGGCAGCGGCGGTGCGCTCGGCACCGGCGGCATGGCGTCGAAGTTGTCGGCGGCGCGCTTGGCCGCGGACGCGGGCGTGCCGGTGCTGCTGGCCGCCGCCGCCTCGGCCGCCACCGCACTGACCACCGGCACCGTCGGCACCGCGTTCGCCGCCCGCCCGGTGCGCTTGTCCGCCCGCAAGTTCTGGGTCCGCCACGCCGCCGACAGCCGCGGCGCGCTGCTCATCGACGACGGCGCCGTCCAAGCGGTGGCGCACCGGCGCCGATCGCTGCTCGCGGCCGGGATCGTGGGCGTCCGGGGCCGCTTCTACGGCGGCGATGTGGTGGACCTGGTGGCCCCCGACAACCGGATCGTCGCCCGGGGCGTGGTCGAATACGACAGCACCGAACTGGCGGGCATGCTCGGCCGCTCCACCGCCGAACTGCCCGACACGATGCAACGCCCCGTCATCCACGCCGACGACCTGGTCAAGGTCTGATCGCACGGTGCGCGCCGGGGTGCGTGGGATCGCAGGAGGGTATCGCCGATGTCCGTGAACGTTCACCTCTCGCTCTACGTCGAAAGGCTCTCCTCCCCAGCGGAAGCCGACCTCGTCGAGGTGGCGGTGGAGAAGGTGTTGCAGGATCACGGGATCGACTCGTGGATGCTGGTGAGCGTCTTCCACAACCCGCCATGGGTGAAGGCGTCCAGTGAGAACGGCCCGATCATCGTCCGCGGGTTCAGCGAGTGGAGCAAGATCTTCGAACGCGACGTCACGGACGCCATCCGTGGTGTTGCGCCCGAGGCGGACATCGATCTGGAATGGGGATATCCGGACCAGGACTGAACCTGCCGGTTCCCGCAGATCGACGGCCTGCGAGGGCACGTGTCGCAGGGTCGGGCTGCTGCTGTTCCGCCGTGACAGTCCGGGAACGCCGGCCGCCGGGGTGTGGTGAGGTTCGCCGGGCGGGGCGGGTGTTGTCGGCAGG
>NZ_JABLTE010000100.1 GCF_013315795.1 Nocardia barduliensis | reverse complement strand
CGGGCCGCGAACGGGCAATGCTCGATCTCGCTTCGCTCGAAAGACGTGGTTGTGGTGAGCTGGGCGCGTTTGATTCGAGGTGGACGCGGGGTGCACGTGACTCGGCGGGGGCAGGCCGGGGGTCGGCTTAGGGCTTGTGTCGCCGTGTATGCGGCGGCCGCTCTAGCGTGGGTTTTTCCAGCGCCTGCGGCGCTTGGTGTTCGAGGCTCCCTTGTGGCTGGTGTCCGAGCGGACCGCGAATAGCGGATGCTCGGTCACGCTTCGCTCGGAACCTGTGGTTGCGTATAGGGGGATTGTGTCGTCTGAGCTGTGCCGTTGAGGATGCCCGTGGTGACTGCGGGGGCCGGTGCTCGCTCAGGCTCGGGAGGGGTTCTCGCGGCGTGGTCGAGCGATGTGGTCGCGGGGGCGAGTGTGCGCGGTGGGGTCAGCGGTCGAGGCGGCTGCGGAGGGTTGCGGTGGTGAATTCGGTGGCGGCTATGCGGAGGCGGTGGTGGCGGGGGACTACGGCGCGGTGGTCGAAGACGGCGTAGTCGCTGCGTTCGATGTGGCGCAGGATGTCGGCGTAGAGGGTGGCCGCGGTGCGGATGGCGGGGCGCACGCGCGGTTCGAGCAGGTCGATGCCCGGTTCGGCGCGGCGGTAGAGATCCCGGTCGACGGCGATGAGGTGGGCGAGGGCGCGGCGCACGCGCGGATCGGTTCGTCCGGTGCGGTGGCACTCGCGCAGCAGGTCCTCGTCGACGCCGAACGCGGTGAGGGCGTCGGCGGGCAGGTAGACCCGGTCGCGGTCGAGATCCTCGGCCACGTCGCGCAGGAAGTTGGTCAGCTGGAACGCCTCGCCCAGTGCGGCGGCAGCCGGCTCGGCCTCGGCCACCGGGACGACGGTGCCGAGCACCGGGAGGAGTTGCAATCCGATGGCGGCCGCGGAGCCGCGCATGTATTCGCGCAGCTCGGCCATGGTGGCGTAGCGATTCCGGAAGCCCGGGGCGTCCGGCACGTCCATGCGCATGGAATCCAGGAACGTCCAGAAGTGCTGTGCGGGAATGCCGTAGCGGCGGATGGTGTGGGTGACGGCGGCCAAGACGAGCGTGCGCGGTCGTTGATCGGCTTCCGCGGTCCATCCCGGCTCCGGGTTCCCGGCAACGGGAAGCGGCGCATCGCTCGAAGTGCCCGGCTCGCCGGTGTCCGATCCGAGCGCGGCGCGCAGGTCCCGTTCGATGAGGTCGAGTTCCGCTGCCGGATCCTCCTGCGGCGCGGGCCGCCCCGCGCGGTCGACGATGTCGTCCACCATTCGCGCGAACGCGTAGAGCGCGTGCACCGCGGGGCGTCGCTCGGCCGACAGCAGCCGGGTGGCCAGGAAGTAGGTGCGGCCGTGCGTGGCGGCGATCTGCCTGCACTCGCGGTAGGCGAGCGGCAGCAGGGCGGAACCCGGTAGCCGAGCTTCGGTCATGGACCAGCGGGCGAAGCGGTGGCCTCAGCGGAGGTGACCGCGACATTGTTCGGTGGCGCGGCGCGCAGGCGCAGCGGGTCCACCGTGCGCAGCGACAGCGCCGCCACGACCGCGGCGAAGGTGGCCGCCACGACGTGCCAGAAGTTGTACAGGCCGATCGAACCGTCCGGCTGGAAGACCAGCATGAGCCAAGTGCATACGCCGACCAGCGCCATCAGCGTCGTGGTGGACAACGCGAACCCGGCGGCCAGCGCCAGCGGCCACGAGTAGTACCAGGGCAGTGCGGCGGGCGAGAGGATGACGATCGCGACGAACGCGATCAGGATGCCGAGCACCGCCTCCCGCTCGCTGTGCCGGAATCGCCACCAGGTCAGGGCCAGCACGGCGACCAGGGCCAGCGCGCACAGCGCGCGGGTCACCTCGAGCACCGATTCCAGCCGCAGCGGCGTGATCCAGGTGGTCGCGTGCGCCATGACGGTCGGCAGCGACAGCCAGTTGATGATCTTCTTCGACCCCGACAGCGCGGTCAGCCAGCCGATGCCGACCCCGGCGATGGCCGAGGCGGCGACGAACACGACGGCGAACACGCTCAGGCCGAGCCCGGCGATCTTGGCGAACATCAGCGCCGGATGCGGCATGTCCTCGGTCGGCTCCGCGGCATCGCCGGGTTGCTCGCTGGCGGGCAGGTGGGCCGGGTCGCGCCCGACCCGCTGTGCGGCGCGGCGTTCACGTTCGTGCAGCATCCAGATCCACACCAGGAACGGCAGCGCAACGCCCGCGGTCGCCTTGATGGCCACCCCGATCGCGACGACCACGATGCCCGCCACGTGGTGGCGCTCGAGCACCAGCGCGATGCCCGCGCACATCAGGCCGACCATCAGCATCTCGTTGTGCACGCCGCCGATCAGGTGGATCAGCACCAGCGGGTTGAGCACCGCCAGCCACAGCGCCACGGTGGGCTTGCCGCCGAGGTGCTTGGTCAGATACGGCACGGCCCACATCATCAGCGCAAGGCCGGGCAGCATGACCAGCCGCATCGCGATGGTGCCCGCCACCACGTTGTCGCCGGTCACGGCGGTGATGGCCCGCCCGAGCAGCAGGAAGACCGGGCCGTACGGCGCGGTGGTCGTGGTCCACACCGGGCTCACATTGTCCAGCAGCACACCGGGATTCGCGACCGGCCCGACCTGGTAGGGGTCGAAACCGTCGCGCAGCAGCGCGCCCTGGGCGAGGTAGGAGTAGGCATCGCGGCTGAACATCGGCACGGCGAACAGCAGCGGCGCGATCCAGATGCCGACGATGGCGCGCAGCTCGTTGAGCGTCACCTCCGCGCCGGTCCGGTCGCCCGTGCCGATCGTGGCGCGCCCGAGCCGGACCCAGGCGGTGATCATGAGCAGCACGCCGATCCAGATGCAGATGGTGGACAGCGCGTAGCCGTGCCCGAAGCGCAGCCAGGACAGGTGCATGGCCTCGAGCAGCGGGTCCCGCTTGCGGACGCTGCCCGCGCCGAACCCGCCGAAGGTGATCATGATCGCGCCGAAGAAACCGAGCAGGGCGGCGTGCCCCTCCGGGCTCCTGGCGAAATCGGCGCAGGTGCGCATCCACCACAGGACGCCGCGGGGGGTGGCCGAATCGCGGCGTGCGGAGGCGGGCGACGAAGGGTCGGTGACACCGGTGGAGGCGGCCTCTGCGGTGCGCGTTTCGGGGGATGCCATCTGGTGTCGGTCCCCCCGAATGGTCGGCGGTCGCAACCGCGAGCGAATAGGTCGGCGCTTAGTTTACGGCGTCGCTTCGAACACTGTCCGGCTGGTGCGGGGGGTGCCACGCGAAGCGTGCCCGAACTCGCCCGCTATGCGGTTTGCCGCCAGTTTCCCGGATAACAGTGCGGTCGGCACGCCGACGCCGGGAGTGGTGCCGCAACCGGCGATAACCACGTTGTCGCTCGAACGCGGGAAATTGCTCGGCCGGAACGGACCGGTTTGCCGGAAAAGGTGGGCCGCCGAGAACGGTGTGCCGGCCAGCATGCCGTGGTCGAACCACGTTCGCGGCGTGTCGAGCCGGTCGACCGCGAAGTGCTCGGTGATGCCCCGATAGCCGCGCGTTTCCAGCACGGTGAGCAACTCACGGAGGTAGGCGGGGCCCAGGCGCGGCCAGTCCAGGGGCGCGGCCGACAGATTCGGGCAGGGCGCGAGCACCGAGAACGGTTCGTACCGTTCGCCGCCGCGGGTGATGTACAGGTCGGGATCGGTCAGGGCGGGCCGGGTGAGCAGCAGGGAGGGGTCGCTCATCAACTTGCCGCGGCCGCGGCGGGCGGTGATCTCGGCGAACGTGCGGTCCCAGGCCTGGCCGAACTCGATGGTGTGGTGCGCCTGCACCGGCCACTGCGCCGCGACGGCGGCGGGGACGGTGCCGTGCGCGACGACCGCGGACGGCGAGGCGCGCAGCCCACGCCGGGGTCGCACGCCGAAGCGGTCGAGCGACCCGAGGTCGGCGGTGAGCACGAGCGCGTCGCAGTCGAAGCGGCGCCCGTCGGCGGTGCGGGCGCGCCGGGCCCGGCGGCCCGCGTAGTCGATCCCGGTCACTTCGGCGTTCAGTTCCAGCGTGCCGCCCGCCTCGGTGAACGCTTGCGCCAGCGCCGCGGCGATCGCCCGCATGCCGCCCTCGGGGAAGTAGACGCCGAGCGAGGTGTCCATATGCGGGATCGCGCCGTAGACCGCGAGCGCCCGAGCGGGCGGCATACCCGCGTAGAGCGCCTGGAAGGTGAACAGGCGCGCCAGGCGCGGATCCCGCAGGAACCGGCGCACCTGTGGACCGAGCCTGCCGAAGCCGCCGAGCCGCGCCAATTCGATCAGCGCGCCGCGCTTTTCCCGGACGCGCACCAGCTCCAGCGGCGAGTCGAAGTTGGTGTCCATGAACTCGGTGAACTCGGCCGCGTAGATCCGGGCCAGCCACGCGCGCAGGCGCCGGTAGCCGCGCGCCTCGGCCGGGCCGCAGGTCCGCTCGACCTCCGCGGCCATCGCGTCCGGGTCGGCGAACACCCTGATCTCGGCGCCGTCGGCGAAACGAGCGTGGTAGCCCGGCGTCAGCCGGTGGATGCGCAGCGGGGGCACGCAGGTCTGCGGCGTGCGACCGACGGCGGCGAGCGCGTCGGTGATCAGCTCGGGCAAGGTGAGCACGGTGGCGCCGGAATCGATGTCGTAGTCCGCCCCGCGATAGCGCCCGACCCGGCCGCCGGGGTGGTCGGCCCGCTCGAGCACCGTGACCCGATGACCGGCACCGGTGAGATACAGGGCGGCCGACAGTCCGGCCAGTCCCGCGCCCACGACGACGACGCGATCGGTCGGCCCCGCGACGGTCCTCATCCTTTTCCTCTCTTCGCCGCGGCGACGGCCGTCGCGCTCACGCGGCCCGCTTGGTCGCGGCCAGCGCCATCGCGCGCAGGCGTTCCTTGGCCACGGACGTCGCCGCACTGGATTCGATGGCGGCCAGCCCGCTGTCGGTGAGTTCGGCGATCCGGCGCTCCACTTCCTCGACCGCCCCGAGTTCGACGAGCAGCGCGCGCAGCCGCTGCACCTGCTCGGCGCTCAGGTCGGTGCCGATGCTCGCGCGCAGCACCGCGGCCGCGGCCGCGTCGGTCTCGTCGGCGCGGCGCAGCGCCTCGGCCAGCAGCACGGTGCGCTTGCCTTCCCGCAGGTCGTCACCGGAGGGCTTGCCGGTGACCGCCGGGTCGCCGAACACCCCCAGCAGGTCGTCGCGCAGCTGGAAGGCGATCCCGATCGCGGTGCCGAACGTGCGGTACGCGCCGATCAGGCCCTGATCGGCGGCAGCGATGGCCGCGCCCAGGTGCAGCGGGCGTTCGACGGTGTAGGCGGCGGTCTTGTAGCGGTTGATCCGCAGCGCGGCCTCCACCGATTCGTCGCCGCCCGCCTCGCCGTTGATATCGAGCAGCTGGCCGCCGAGCACCTCGGTGCGCATGTCGGCCCACACCGGTGCGAACCGGGCCACGGCCGCGGGCGCCAGCCCGGACGCGTGCACCATGTCGTCGGCCCAGGACAGCGCCAGATCGCCGACCAGAATGGCGACGCTGGCGCCGAAGTGCGCCGAGTCGCCCGCCCACCCGCGGTCGCGATGGCGCTGCTCGAAGTCGACGTGCACGGTGGGGAAGCGGCGGCGGGTGCGGGAGGAATCGATGATGTCGTCGTGGATCAGCGCGCACGCCTGGACCAGTTCGAGCGCGGAGCAGGCGGTGAGCACCGCGGCGGCCTCGGGCGCGTGCGGATCGCCGCCCGCGCCGAGCCACCCGGTCCACGCGAACGCGGGCCTGGTGCGTTTGCCGCCGCGTAGGACGAACTGCTCGAGCGCGTGGGTGGCCTCGACGAAGACCGGGCCGAGGCGCTCGGTCGTGCTGCGGCGGGTGGCGAAGAAGCCGGTCAGGGCGTCTTCCACGGCGGTGACGAAGGCGGGGGTGCCCGGCTGGGGCACGGCGGGGCGCGGCGTCTGAGTCCCGGTTCCGGCGGACAGAGGAGCCTCCAAGGTCGTGCGGATGATGGACGCACGGGGTCGCGGAGGGTGCCCGGGCGCTGCGGGTGATTCGGGGCCGGGCGGAAACGGTCGCGCGTGTCGCCCGGCGTGGCGAACGGGTCGCCCGATGCGAAGAATACGCGGGGTGTCCGAGCGACCCGACGGGGCCGCCACCGGCCACCTCTACACTGAACCGGTGACTTTCGACAACGTGCGGGGCAGCTCGACCCCTGGCCGGCCGTCCCGGACGCACCCGAACGTCTCTGGAACACCTTCGGTCGTACAGAGTCTGCGGGCTCACACGGGGCGCGCGGTGCCGTTCTCCGTGGAGTTCAATCCGCCCCGCGACGCCGCCGCCGAGGCGCGGCTGTGGCGCGCCGTGCGGCAGTTCGAGCGCATGCATCCCGCGTTCGTGTCGATGACCTACGGCGCGGGCGGTTCCACTCGCGACCGCACCGTCCGGGTGACCGGACAACTCGCGCAGGAGACCACGCTGCTGCCCGTCGCGCACCTGACCGCGGTGGACCACAGCGTCGCCGAGCTGCGCTCGCTGGTCGGCGCGTACGCCGACTGCGGCATCCGCAACATCCTGGTCCTGCGCGGCGACCCGCCCGGCGACCCGCTCGGCGAGTGGCACAAGCACCCCGCCGGCGTCTCCTATGCCGAGGAACTGGTGCGCATCGTGCGTGACCTCGGCGATTTCCACGTCGGCGTCGCCTCGTTCCCGCAGGGCCACCACCGCTCACCCGACCTGGCGACCGACACCGCGTTCCTGGCCGCGAAACTGCGCGCGGGAGCGGAGTATTCGATCACCCAGATGTTCTTCGACGTCGAGCACTACCTGCGCCTGCGCGATCGGCTCGTGGCGCTGGACCCGATCGAGGGCGCCAAGCCGATCATTCCGGAGCTGATGCCCATCACGTCGCTGCGTACGGTGCAGCGCGCCGAGGAACTGTGCGGCAGGCCGCTGCCGGCCTCGGTACTGCGGCGCCTGCGTGCGGCGGCGGGCGACGGCGGCGAGGAGAACACCGCGGCGGTGCGCGCGGCGGGCATCGAGATCGCCACCGAGATCGCCCAGCGGCTGATCGAGGAGGGCGCGCCCTGCCTGCACTTCATCACGCTGAATTTCGCCAAGGCGACCAGCGAGGTGCTGACCAACCTCGGTTACGGCGTCACGGCCGCGCCGGTCAGCGCCTGACGCGTCGTCTTCGCCGCCGACGGCGCGCCAGACCCTGTTCAGGCCGCTCGCGCGGCGCGCAGCCCCCATGCCTCGGCGAGCAGCCGATGCGATTCCAGGCGGTCGGCGTGCCGGTGGGTGACCGAGGTCACCAGCAGTTCGTCCGCGCCGGAGACCCGTTGCAGGGCGGCGAGCCGCTCCACGACGGTGCCCGGCGAACCCACGAACTGGGTGGCCAGGCGGTCATCGACCAAGCGCCGCTGCTCGGCGGTCAGCGGCGCGACGGTGGCGGGGTCGGGATAGTCGGCCGCGCCCGCGCCGCTGCGGATGCTGTAGACCCAGTGGCCGTAGCCGGCCGCCAAACGCTGTGCCGTCGCGTCGTTCTCGGCCACGACCGCGTCGGCCGAGATCACCACGTATGGCTCGGCCAGTTCGGCAGACGGACGGAACGCCGCGCGATACGCCGCGATCGCGTCCAGCGCGGTGCCAGGGGAGACATGGTAGGCCGCGGCGAACGGCAGCCCTAGCCGCCCGGCCAGTTCCGCGCTCTCGCCCGCGGTGCTGCCGAACAGCCACAGCCGCACCTGCGCGCCCTCACCCGGAACCGCGTGCAGCGCGACGCCTTCGGTACTGACGAAGGTGCCCGCCAACAGGGCGCGCACCTCGCCCACCTGCTCGGCGAAGTCCAGCGGCTGCGCGCCGCGCTGCTGCAACGCGCCCACCGAGGCGAGGAATCGCGACCGGTCCGGAATGCGGCCCGGGTCGAACGGCGGCGGAATCACCACGCCGTCCCGGATCACGGTGCGCCCGGTGGCCGTGTCGACCACCGGCTTGCCGCCCTTCGGCCGTGCGGTTTCCGACCCGAACTGATTGCGCCGATGACCCGAGCGGCCGAGTCCCAGGTCGAGCCGCCCGGGGTACAGCGCGTCGATCGTGCCGAACGCTTCCACGATCGAGGCCGAGGTGTGGTGCCCGACCTGCACCGCCGCCGAACCCACCCGGATGTGCCCGGTGGCCGCGGCGACCAACCCGATCAGCGTGATAGACGAGGAACTGGCCACCGCGACGAAGTGGTGTTCGGCCAGCCAGTACCGGTGGTAGCCCCACTGTTCGGCATGCCGGGCCAGATCGACGGTGTTGCGCAGGGCCTGCTGCGCGGTCGAGCCCGCGCTGATCGGGGACAGATCCAGGATCGAGAGGGGAACAGCCGGTCCGCTCATGACGGGTTCCCCTGCCGTGGGTCCTGCTCGCCCGCCTCGATGGCCACGCGCAGCCGGTTCTGGGCCGGCGCGACCGGGCAGGTCGCGAAGTCGGTGAAGGCGCACGGCAGATTCGCCGCCCGGTTGAAGTCCAGCACCACCGCGCCGTCCGCGTCCGGCGCGCCGACCGCCAGCGAACGCGCCGCGGGGTAGGTGGTCACACCGCTCGTCGCGTCGGTGAACAGCACGCGCAGGTCGTCCCGTTCGCCGAACGCGACGACGCGTTCGGTCACCTCGCCGATGCGGAACTCGATGGTGCCCGCGGCACTGTGGTGGTGCTCGAGGCCCTCGATCACCGCGCCGGTGACCACGGTCTGCTGCTTGTCGAAGGGTGTGAACCGCCCTGGGATCACCCAGCCGGGATCGGGCCGGTAGGCCGGGATGCCGTCGAAGGCGCGCAGGGCGGGCGCGGCCGGGTCGTGCACCCGCACGGCGTAGCGGCCGGTGCGGCGGATCACCTCGAGTACCCGCCGTTCGTGCCGCACCTGCAGGCCGGGCGCACCCTCGGCGGGAACGACGATCTGCACGCCCGCGATGCCGAGCCCGTCGTATGCCAGACGGTCGGCCGGTTGCGCGGTGATGAACACCTTGTCGTCGGTGACCCACCAAGTGCCGGGCAACTCCGGCAGCCGCTCGGGGCTGTCGGTGAGCCAGTGCAGCCCGGTCAGGCTGAGGAAGCCGAGCGGGTCGCGCAACCGGTCTTCGCGTGCGTGGTGCCAGTGCGCCCATTCGGTCTCGAAAACGCTGGTGATGCTGGTGGTCATGACGCTTTGGCTCCTTCGTGGGCGGTGGTGCGACGGTGCGGGTGGCGCAGGCCGAGGTGGTCGCGCAGGGTCGTGCCGGTGTACTCGGTGCGGAAGCTGCCGCGTTCCTGCAGTTCGGGGACGACCCGGTCGACGAATTCGTCCAGCCCGTGCGGGGTGAGATGGGGGACCAGGATGAATCCGTCGGCGGCGTCGGATTGCACGTAGGCGTCGATCCGCTCGGCGACCGACGCTGGCGTGCCGACGAACTGCTGGCGGGCGGTGACCTCGATGATCAGCTCCCGGATGCTGAGCTTTTCGGCTTCCGCCTTCGCCCGCCAGGCCGCGGCCACCGCGTGCGGATCCTTGGCGTGGCGTACGCGGCCGCGGGTGATCTCGACGTTGTCGGTGGGCTCGACGTCGGGCAGTGGACCGTCCGGGTCGTAGCCGGACAGATCGCGGCCCCAGACCTGCTCGAGAAACGCGATCGCGGTCTGTGGGCCGACCTGTTGCAGACGGATGTGCCTGGCGCGTTCCTGCGCCTCGGCCTCGGTGTCGCCGAGGACGAAAGTGGCGGCGGGGAAGATCTTCAGCTCGTCGGGGGTGCGGCCGTATTTGGCCAGGCGGCCCTTCAGGTCGGCATAGAAGCGCTGCCCGTCCTCCAGGGTGCCGTGTGCGGTGAAGATCGCGTCGGCCGTGGCCGCGCCGAACTCCCGGCCGTCGTCGGAGTCGCCCGCCTGCAACAGCACCGGGTGGCCCTGCGGGCTCGGTGGCAGGACGAATCGGGCGGCAATGTCGAATTGTGTTCCGCGATGGTGGATTTCGGGGATCTCCCGGGCGAACACTCCCGCTTCCCGGTTGATGACCAGGGAATCCGCGGCCCAGCTGTCCCACAGCGCCCGGGCGACCTCGACGGTCTCGGCCGCGCGGTGGTAGCGCTGACCGTGCTCGAGATAGCCGCCGCGCCGGAAGTTCGCCCCGGTGAACGCGTCGGAGGAGGTCACGACGTTCCAGGCCGCGCGTCCGCCGGAGAGATGGTCGAGCGAGGCGAATTGCCTGGCCAGTTCGAACGGTTCGTTGTAGGTGCTGTTGATGGTGCCTGCCAGTCCGAGCTTTTCGGTCACTCCCGCCAGCGCGTTGAGCACGGTGAAGGTGTCCGGCCTGCCCACCACGTCCAGATCGTGGATGCGGCCCTGGTGTTCCCGCAGCCGCAAGCCTTCGGCGAGGAAGAAGAAGTCGAACAGGCCGCGTTCGGCGGTCCGCGCCAGATGCTCGAACGACGCGAAATCGATCTGGCTGCCCGACCCGGGATCGCTCCAGACGGTGGTGTTGTTCACGCCGGGGAAGTGGGCGGCGAGATGGACGGGCTTGCGGAGCTTGTCGGTCACGACAGCGTGCCTTCCGTGCTCGTGGCGTAGCGGCTCGCGGGGCGGGCCAAGCCGAGGCGATCGCGAAACGTAGTGGTGGACGGCGGTTTCCGGTCGAGCGCGGACAGCGCACGCACGGCCGCGGGAAGCGCGAGGGGGCGCAGGACGACACCGTCGGCGGCTGCGGCGCCGTCCACGGCCGCGAGCAGCTCGCGCAGTGTCTCGATGGTGCCGAGGTGGCGCAGTGCGGTCGGCCCGGTGACCGGGTCGGCCCAGCCGTCCAGGGTGCGCAGTTCGGCGGCTGCCGTGTCCGCGGAGTCGGCCAGGTGGACGTCGAGATCGAGCAGGATGTGCACGCTGTCGGGGTCGCGTCCCGCGGCGGCCAGCGCCGAACGCAACTCGCCGCGCCGCGCCCGCGCCGCGTCCAGGTCCGGCGCGCCGATCCGGATCAGGTCGGCGCGGTGCAGCGCGATCGCGGTGTCGGCCGCGCCGTCGGCGCGCACCGCGACGATCGGCTGCCCCTGTGGCGAGCGCGGCGTGATCGAGGGACCCTTCACCGCGAAGTTGTCGCCGGTGAAGTCGATGTAGTGCAGCTTGTCCCGGTCGATGAAGCGGCCGGTCGGCGCGTCGCGGATCTCCGCGTCGTCCTCCCAGCTGTCCCACAGCCGGGTGACGACCTCGATCGCCTCGTCGGCCTCGTGCCACAGCGACGCCGCGTCCTGCGCCGGTTTGCGCCCGAACGCCCGCGCCTGCTCGTCACCTTCGGAGACGGTGACCTCCCAGCCCGCCCTGCCGAGCGTGGCGAAATCCAGGCTCTGGATCGCTTTCGCCAGATGGAACGGTTCGGTGTGGGTGACCGGCGCTTGGGGAACCAGGCCGATCCGCTGGGTGACCGCGGCGACCCGGGCGGCGATCGCGACGGCGTCGAGCCTGCCGCGGGTGACGCCGGGGCCGCCCGGCTGCACACCGAAGGAGTCGGGCAGGAAGACCGCGTCGAGGCCCGCCCGTTCGGCCGCGACGACCAGGTCGACCCAGTACTGGCCGGTGAAGAGGTCTTCGGCGCGGGAGTCGGCGCGCCGCCAGGAGGCGGGGTGTGCGCCGGTGCCGGCCATTTCGACGGCGAGGAAGAAGCCGGAGTGCGCCATCAGGCCGTGCCCCCTGCCTCGATCTGCCGCCGCAGCGCCGGATGTGTCCCCGCCGCGGCGACATCGGGCGCGGAGAGCAACGCCTGCTGCCACAGCGCGGCGTGCACGCCACGCGAGGACCGGACGACGCGGCGGTCCCGCTCGGCGCGAACGGGCGCGACGGCGTGGACCCGCCCGCTACCGGAGGTGTCGGCGGCACGCGGGGCGCGCAGGCGGGTGCGCCACCAGCGGGCCGGACCGGCGTCGGCGGCGGCCAGGCGGGCCGGGGGCTCCGGCGCGGGTGAGGTTCCGGCGTCGGTGGCGGCCGGTTTCCGATTGAAGGCGGAGTGCACCATCAGAGCGATCCTTTTCGGTCGGTGCCACCACGGGTTCGGCTTGTGGCCTGTGGTGGGTTCCGGGAGGCGGGAACGGTTGGTCGCGAAGGGAGCTGGGGCGGGCGCCGGGCGGCTGCGGCACGGCTGCCTGCACTGCCGCCGGTCCAGGACCCGGCTGTGGCGGTACGGCGGATTCGGCATCAGGACACGCCTTTCGCGACGGCGGGTGCGGGGATGGCCGACAGCAGCTCGCGGGTGTACCCGTGGCGCGGGTTGCCGAAGATCTCGGCGGTGCGGCCGGATTCGACGATGCGGCCGTGCCGCAGCACCGCGACATGGTCGCTGATGCGGCGCACCACGGCCAGGTCGTGCGAGATGAACAGGTAGCTCAGCGACAGCTCGGTTTGCAGGCGGTCCAGCAGCTCGAGGATCTGCGCCTGCACCGAGGCGTCCAGCGCGGAGACGGGTTCGTCGAGCACCAGCAGCTCGGGACGCAGCGCAAGCGCCCGGGCGATGGCGACCCGCTGGCGCTGCCCGCCGGACAGTTCGGCGGGCCTGCGCTGGACGAACCCGGACGGCAGCGCGACTTGCGCGAGCAGCTCCGCCACCAGGCGCCGCCGGTGCGCGCGGTCCCCGACCCCGAACGCGCGCAACGGTTCCTCGACGATCGCGCCCACCCGCCAGCGCGGGTCCAGCGAGGCGTAGGGGTTCTGGTACACCACCTGGAAGCGTTTGCGCAGCGCCCGCAGTCGCGACCCGTGGGCCCGCGACAGCGGTTGCCCGTCGAAGGTGACCTCACCGCGGTCGGGTTCGGTGAGCCGCAACGCGATCCGCGCCGTGGTGGACTTGCCCGATCCCGATTCACCGACCAGCGAGAGCGTCTCGCCGCGCCCGAGTTCGAAGCCGACGCCGGCCACCGCGGTCACGGTGTGGCCGCCGTGCGCGCGGAAGCTCTTGTGGATCTCGCGCAAGACCAGCAGCGGCTGACCCGTGCGCGGCTTGGGCGCCCGGTAGTCGCCGTCCGGGGCGAGGCTCGGCGAGGCCGCGAGCAGGCGCTTGGTGTACGGGTGGCGCGGCGCCGCCAGCAACTCGGCGGTCGGACCGCTCTCCACCACCTCGCCTCCGCTGAGCACGACGAGCCGGTCCGCGCGTTCGGCGGCGACGGCCAGGTCATGGGTGATCAGCAGCACCGCGGTGCCGCGCGCCGCGATCTGCTCGGCGAGCCGGTCGAGCACCCGGCGGGCGACTGTCGCGTCCAGCGCGCTGGTCGGCTCGTCGGCGATCACCAGGTCCGGTGCGCAGGCCAGCGCCGCGGCGATCAGCACCCGCTGGCGTTGCCCGCCCGACAGTTCGTGGGGGTACTGGCGCGCCCGCAGTTCCGGCCGATCCAAGCCCGCGTCGGCCAGCAGGTCGATCGCCCGCGACCGGGCCGCCCTGCGGTCGGCGCGCCCGTGCACGAGCAGGGCTTCGGCCACTTGATCGCCGACGCGGCGCACGGGGTTCAGCGACAATCCGGGGTCCTGCGGGACGAAGCCGATCCGGGCTCCGCGCAGCCGCCGCAGCGCGCGTTCGTCGCCGGTGTCGACCACCGCGCCGTCGAAGGTCACGGTGCCACCGGTGAGCTGGGCATTCGCGCCCAGCAGACCGATGACGGCCTGGGCGAGGGTGGACTTGCCCGAGCCGGACTCGCCGACCAGCGCCACCACCTCGCCGCGGGCAACGGTGAGCGAGACGCCGTTCAGCGCGGCGAGCGGGCCGGTCTCGGACCGATAGCGAACTCGCAGGTCCTCGATGTGCAGCAGCGGCGACTCCGGGGCGCTCACGGGTGTTCCCCCTGCGCGATCGCGCGTCCGAGGCGCTGGGCGGCGAGCACGACGGCGATGATGACCAAACCGGGCAGCGTGGTCATCCACCAGGCGGTCGCGAGATAATTGCGGCCCTCGGAGATCAGCGTGCCCCACTCCGGGGTGGGCGGCTTCGCGCCGTAACCGAGGAAGCTCAGCGCCGACACCGCCAGCACCGCCATGCCGAATTCGACCGCGGCCAAGGCGAGCACCGGCTGAACGGAGTTGGGCAGCACGTGCCTGGCCAGCACCGTGTACCAGCGCACGCCCGCGGCGTACGCCGCCTCCACGTACACCGCCTGGCGCACCCGCAGCACTTCCGAACGCATCACGCGCGCGAAGTTCGCCACCAGCGAAACACCCACCGCGACAGCCACATTGGCGGTGCCGAAGCCGAGCGCGGTGACCAGCGCGAGCGAAAGCAGCAGCGCCGGGATGGACAGCAGCACGTCGACCAGCCGCATGACGACGGCGTCGACCACGCCGCCGATCGCGCCGGCCAGCAGTCCGAGCAGCGACCCGGCGACGAGCGCGATGCCGACGGCGGCCAGGGTGGCGGTCAGCGAGAGCCCGGCGCCGTGCACCATCCTGGTGTAGAGGTCACGGCCGAGATTGTCGGTGCCGAACCAGTGTTCGGCGCTGGGAGCCAGGAACTTCTGCGCGGGCACGCCGGTCAGCGGGTCGCCGCCGGCGAAGACCGACGGCGCCAGCGCCCATCCCACGGCGAGCAGCGCGACGGCGGCCGCGACCAGCAACCCGGCGTTGGCGCGCAACGTCTTCCAGCTCACGGCCGGTCGCCGCAGGCCGGGCAACACCGCTGGGCGCTGTTCCTCGATCACGTCGACCACGAGGACCTCCTCCGCGAGCGGCGCGCCGGGCGCGGAAACGACGGGACAGTGTCAGGCACGGATGATCGCCTCCTCGGCGGGGTCGGCGGCGGTCTGCTCGGATTCGCCGCCCGCGCCGCGGGAACGGGCGGCGATGCGGGGGT
The DNA here is from genome assembly GCF_013315795.1 of Nocardia barduliensis. Classification (GTDB taxonomy): domain Bacteria; phylum Actinomycetota; class Actinomycetes; order Mycobacteriales; family Mycobacteriaceae; genus Nocardia; species Nocardia barduliensis. Next base: position 13,119 of record NZ_JABLTE010000100.1, on the reverse strand, counting down.
CGAGCAGCGGATACAGCAGGTCGACCGCGAGATTCACGCTGACGAACACCACCGCGGTGAGCAGCACGATGCCCTGCACCACCGGGATGTCCTGCGCCAGCACCGCGGTCTGGGTCAGCCGCCCCACGCCTTGGCGGGCGAAGACCGTTTCCACCACCACCGATCCGGCGAGCATGTTGCCGACCAGGACCCCCGCGATGGTGAACGAGGGCACACTGGCCGGGCGCAGCACGTGCGTGCGCCGCACCCACCAGCGCGATCCGCCCTTGGCCAGGGCCACGTCGACGAACGGCTGACGCCAGGTCGCCTCCAGCCCGGCGGTGAGCACCTGCGCGATGACCGCGCCGATCGGCAGCGCCAGGGTGAGCGCGGGCAGCACCGTCCCCGCGAATCCGTGCCCGCCGAACGCGGGCGCCAGCCGCAACTGGAACGAGAACACTTGCAGCAGGAGCAGCCCGGTCCAGAAGGTCGGCACCGAAACGCCGAGGGAGGGCAGCGCGGCCAAAGCGTTGCGCAACCACGGCCGCCGGGTCTGGGTGGCCGCGAACGCCAGCGCGACGCCGCCGATGATCGCGAAGAGCAGGGCCCCTCCGGTCAATTCGAGCGTGGCGGGCAGCGCGTCACCGATCGCGCCGGTGACCGGCTGACCCGTCGAGATGGAGTGTCCGAGATCGCCGCGGACGGCGTGCCCGAGCGCGGTCCAGTATTGCTCCCACAGCGGCCGGTCCAGCCCGTAGCGGGCTTGCAGCTCGGCGATGGCCGCTTTGTCCACCGGTGTTCCCGCGCCGCCGCCGTCGGCCGCGATCGAGACCGGGTCCGCGGGCAGCAGGTAGAGCACTATGAACGACAGCGTGAACGCCGCCCACAGCACCCAGATCGCCTGCGACGCCCGCAAGGCCAGGTAGCGCGCCATGACTATCGCCCGCTCAGCCAGGTGTCGAAGAACTGCAATCGCGCGGAGGCTTCGAACTTCAGATCCCGCGTGTTCCCGCCCGCTCCGATCGCCTGGGACAGCTCGACGGTCGGGATGAACAACCCCGCGTCGAGTACCTGCTCCTGTGCGGTGCGGATGAGGCTGTTGCGCGTCGCGGGGTCCACCGTGCTCAGCTGTCCGCCCAACGCGTCCTCCAGTGCCGGGATGGGGCCGCGCGCGTTGAGATTGCGTCCGTCGAGACCGAAGGAGGTGCGCAGGATGTCGCCGTCGGCGCGGGTGGTGTTGAAGTAGGCGGTGTCGAAGTCTTTGCTGTTCTGCCGCGCCGTGGTCTCCGCCACCGACACCAGGTCCAGCTTCAGCTCGACGCCGACCTGCCGCAGCTGCTGCTGCACCAGTTCCAGGATCGCCTGGTTGCCCGCGAACACCTGGCTGAACAGCACCGAGAACGACAAGCGCGCGCCGTCCTTGGTCCGGATGCCGTCCGCGGCGGGCGCCCATCCGGCCTGGTCCAGGATGGTGCGCGCCTTCGCCGGGTCGTAGGCCAGGCGTGCGGAGAGGTCGGTGTAGCCGGGCGTGCTGCTGGCCAGGGTGCTCGTGGCGGGCTTGAACTGCGGGCCGAGCACCGTGTCCACCAATTGCCCGCGGTCGATCGCGGGCAGCAGTGCCTGGCGCACCGCGGCATCGCGCAGCGGTCCGCGGGTGACGTTGGGCTGCAGGCCGAACGGCACCCCCGGATTGGCGGTGCTGAGCACCCGCCCGCCCGCCGCCTCGATCTGCGGGGCGTCCTGCGGCAGCGCGTCGCTGATCGCGTCCAGTTGCCCCGACGCGAGACTGCCGGTGCGCACGCCGGATTCGGGCACCACGGTGAACTCGATCTTGTCCAGGTAGGCCTCGCCGCGGTGCGCGAACACCGCCGACCCCCAGTGGTAGCCGGTGCGCTTGGCCAGCGTCACCGCCGCGTCCTGGCGGTAGGCCGCGTAGGTGAACGGCCCGCTGCCGACGTTGTCGCCGAGGCAGCGCTGCTCGGCGGGCTTCGCCGTGGTCACGTCGGCCAGGATGCCGAGCTGCGCGGTCGAGGACGCCTGCAGGAACTGCGCGTTGGGCTTGCTGAACTCCACCCGGACGGTGAGCCGGTCGACGGCGGTGGTGCCGACGTAGTTGGTGAGGTAACTGCTGCCCAGCGGCGCCTTGCCCGAGCCGAGCCGCACGATCGAATCGAACGTGTTGCGCACCGAGTCCGCGGTCAGTGGTGTGCCGTCGCTGAAGGTGACGCCGTCGGTCAGGTGGAAGGTGAAGACCTTCGCGTCGGGGCTCGACTCCCAGCTGTGCGCCAGCCACGGCTTCAGCTCGCCCGTGGCCGGGTCCTGGTCGGTCAGCGAATCCACGATCTGCCGGGCCACGTACAGCGTTTGGTTGGTGCCTGCTTGGGCCGGGTCCGAGCAGGTCGGCGCCTGGGACAGGCCGTAGCGCAGGGTGCCGCCCGGCCGGGGCGGGCCTGCGTCGCCGCCGGGTGCGGCCGAATCACTGCCGCAGGCGGCCACGGTGGCGGCCGCGGCGAGCGCGCCGGCCAGCGCGAGGATTCGGTGACGGGTTCGGATCACGAGGCGACTCCAGATACTTCGGTGCGGGCGAGTTGCTCGCCCTGGCGGGGAAAGGCGTCGGCGGCACCGGTCGCCGCCGGTCGGCGGGGCACGGCTCGGTGGTGCCGGGTCATCGGCTCACCGCTTCTTCGGCAGGCCGGGCGGATTGATCCGCGATTGCGTCACCGCCTCGCTCTGCAAGCCCCAGCGGTCGATCACCTGCTGGTAGAGGCCGTGCTCGATGGCGTGGGCCAGCGCGCGCTGCACGGCGGTGACCAGCCCGTTGTCCTTTTTGGTGAGCACCGCGATCTCGCCTTGCAGCGCCTCGCCCGCACCGGAGAAGGTGCCGACGATCCTGGTCTGCTTCGCGGTGGCGGCGTGGTAGATCGCGGTCGGGTTGGGGCCGAGGTAACCGTCCAGCCGCTGCGAGGCCAGCGCCAAGTAGTAATCGGTGACCTGCTGGAAGTAGGCGATGTCGATCGGGGGCAGCCCTTCGGCCCGGTTCTGCTCGTTCCACTTGACCAGCAGCTGCTCCTGGTTGGTTCCGCTGCCGACGCCGATCCGCTTGCCCGCCAAGCTCGTACGATCCTTGTACTCGAGCTTGCTCTGGATCGGCACCTCCAGCGCGACGTTGTCCTTGCGGTAGGTCGCGAAGTCGTACTTCTCCTTGCGCTCCTCGGTGACGGTGACGTTGGAGATGAACGCGTCCACCTCACCCGAGTCCACCCGCACGAAGTTCTGCGACCAATCCGCCACCTGCGCATCGAGTTTCAGCCCGAGGATGTCGGCGATCAGCGAGGCGAAGTCGACCTCGGAGCCGACCACCGTCTTGTCGTCGGTGGCGTAGAACCGCAGCGGCGGCGCGGCGCCGGACGCGCCGGTCACGATCAGCGTGCCGCGATCGCGGATCGCCTGCGGCACCTCGGCGGCGATGGCATCGACCTCGGCGGCCCGGACGCGACCGGACTGGGCGGGGGAGAGGTCGAAGGTGGTCGAACCGGCGGGTTGCGCGGCGTGGTCCGCCTCGGGTTCGGTGCAGCCGGTGGCCAGCAGCACTACCGCGGTCGCGGCAGCGGTGACCAGGGCGGAAAGCTTCATCGGATACCTGTTCGTCAACGGACTCGGGAAAGGAAGGCGCGGGTGCGCGGGTGTTCGGGGTGGTCGAGGACGACCGAGGGCGGGCCCTGCTCGACGATGACGCCCTCGTCCAGGAACACCACGGTGTCGGCGACCTCGCGGGCGAAACCGATCTCGTGGGTGACGATCACCAGCGCGGTGCCGCCGTGCGCGAGATCGCGGATCACGTCGAGCACCTCGCCGACCAGTTCCGGGTCCAGCGCGGAGGTGGGCTCGTCGAACAGGATCACGCGGGGCCGCAGCGCCAGCGCGCGGGCGATCGCCACACGCTGCTGCTGCCCGCCCGACAGCCTGCGCGGATACGCGCCCGCCAGCTGTCCGATGCCGACGCGCTCCAGCAGCGCGTGCGCTTCACGCTCCACCTCGGCTCGCTCGCGCCGCTGCGCGGAAAGCGGTGCGAGCGTGACGTTGTCGAGCACGGTGAGGTGGGGAAAGAGGTTGAACTGCTGGAACACGAAGCCGATCCGGGAGCGCTGTCTGCGCACCTCGCGGTCGGGCAGCGCGTGCAGCCGGTCGCGGCGCAGCCGGTAGCCGATCAGTTCGCCGTCGATGTGCACGGTGCCCGCGTCCAGCGACTCCAGATGGTTCACCACGCGCAGCAGGGTCGACTTGCCCGACCCGGACGGACCGATGACGGTGACCACCTCACCGGAGCGCACGGTGAGATCGATGCCGCGCAGCACCTGGTGAGCGCCATAGGATTTCCGGACGCCGCGGACCTGCACGGCGGGCGCGGTACTCATCGGGTCGCTCCGCGCGGCGCGGCGGGACCGGCCTCGGCGACCTCGCGCAGCTTCTGCCACGCGCGGTGCAGCGGCGTCGGCGGCGGCGTGCGCTGCGCGCCCTTGGCGTAGTGGCGTTCGATGTAGTACTGCGCCACCGAGAGCACGGTGGTGAGCACGATGTACCAGACCGTCGCGACCATCAGCAGCGGCACCACCCGTCCGTTGCGGCCGTAGATCACCTGCACCTGGTAGAACAGCTCGGCGATCGCCATCACCGAGACGATCGAGGTGCCCTTGAACAGGCTGATCACCTCGTTGCTCGCGTTCGGCAGGATCGAGCGCATCGCCTGCGGGGCCACTACCGTGCGGAACTGCCGCAGCCGTGGAATCCCGAGTGCCGCGGCGGCTTCCAGCTGCCCGGCGTCCACCGAGATGAACCCGGCCCGGATGATCTCGGCCGAATACGCCGCCTGGTGCAGCGCCAAGCCGATCACAGCGGCGGTGAATCCGCTGATCACCCCGTTCACCTCGAAGGTGAACAGCGCGGGCCCGAAGGGGATGCCGATCGAGAGGGTCTGGTAGAGGTAGGCGATGTTGAACCAGAACAGCAGTTGCACGATCAGCGGGATCGACCGGAACGCCCAGATGTAGATCCACGAGATCACCCGCAGCACCGGGTTGCCCGACAGCCGCGCCACCGCGAGGGCGGTGCCGAGCAGGAAGCCCAGCGCCGTTCCCCAGACGGTCAGCTCCAAGGTGACCCGCAACGCCGTCAGCACCGATCTCGCCGTGATGTACTGCGCGAAGGTCGGCCAGTCCCACCCGGGATTGGTGGCCAGCCCGTGCGCGAACTGGGCGAGCAGGATCAGCGCGACGGCACTGACCACCCAACGCCAGGGGTGCCGGGTCTTGGCCACGGTGGGCGTCGTAGTCGCATCGGTGGTGGCCGCGGCGGGGACGGGCGTGCCCGCCGGGTCCGGTTCACCCTGCGCGGCCGCCGTAGGCACGGCGTCGGGAGCGGTGGACGCGCTCATGCCCGCACCTCGCCGGGGTCCGGCCGCGGCGCGACCGCGAACGCGGCTGTCCGGGAGGGGTCCTCGATCACTTCGGTTCCTCCATCGGTCCCGGCGGAAGCACCCGCACCCGGTGACCGGGGGGTTGCTGCGACGTCGACGAGCCAGGTCTCTCGGTCGCTCTGGATGGTTGGCGCCGACCCGTCGTCAACCGATGTCAGGGTCGAGCCGAATCATGATGCCCAGCAAGCGAAGCCGGGAACAAGGGAAGTAATCACCGTGAGCGTAGCTCTTGTCCTACGCGGATTCATCGGATCTTTGTAATAGCCAGGTGTGCGCTGCTCGACCGAGGGCGATACGAGCCCATCGGTCGGCGCCGACGAGCGGCCTGCGCCGAATGCCTGCGGCCCGATGCAGCATACGGCTGTCGCTCGCAGTGGAGGGCGCGGGTCGGCCGATCGTGCTGTCCATTCCCGGCGAACCGGACTCGCCACCGAATTGCTGTTCACAATCCATGCTGATGGACGCGTTTGCCGGAGTACTGTGCCCCTCGATCTGTCCCGCCGATGAGGAGGTTTCGTGATCACCATGCGCCGTTTGACCCAGTTGTCCGCTGTCGTGTCCGGCTCGATCGCTCTCGTGCTCGCCGGGCCGGGCGCCGCGCTCGCGGACCCGGATGCCACGCTTCCCGCGTTCTCCGGCCACTCCGTGCCGATCGCCGCACCCGGCGACCTGTTCGGCGCTTACCAAACCGCGCTCGACGCGCTGCGCACGCTCGGTATCGAGCCGTTCATGTACCCGACCGCGTCCGCGTTCTGCCTCGACAACACCACGGCGGGCCTGGCGCCCGCCGTGGCAGGCGCCATTCCGGGGCCGTGGCCCAAGCGCACCGTGCAGCTCCCCGGCCAGGACCTCAGCGCCGTCAAGGCCGGGCAGACCATGTTCACCTTCGTGCCCTACGGCCTTGGCCCGGACGGCCCGAACACCGCGGGCATGCAGGTCGCCTGGCTCAACTTGAACACCGGCCGCGGCGGCACCGCCGCCATGGGGCCGCTGTCGGAGGTCGCCCGCGGAATGATCCCCGCGGCCGTACCCGCTGACCTGCGGGCTTCGGCCGAGCAAGCGATTCGGGACTTCCTCTTCGCGGCCCTGCCGATGGGTGGGGTGCGCGCGGTACCGGTGGACACCGGGAAGGGCACCGTGCTCGCCGCGGTGTTCGGCACGGTCCAGAACGGTGCCAAGTCCTGCTTCTTCTTACCGACGGTGGGAATCACCGCGGTGCCATGAGAACTCGGCCGCCGCGGCGCGGGCCGCTCAGTCGAGCGAGCGACCTTTCCAGCGCGCCGTGCCGCGGCGGCGGGCCCGGTGTGCCCGCGCCCACAGCAGCAAATACGCGGCTACCGACACCGGATGGGCGAAGGCGGCCAGTACATCGGAGCGCCGCAGCGGACCGCCGGTCTCGGTGGAGCGGGCCAGCAGCCGTCCGCCGACGGCGGCGAGCCAGCCGAGCAGGCCCGTTCGCCGGACCGCGCCCCGGCCGAGCACGGCGGCCGCGGGCGGCACCCAGTAGGCCAGGGCGGCAACGAGTCCCACCGCGGCTCCACCCGCGATCGTGCCGTCGTAGGCCGACCAGAGCCAGCGGGTATAGCCCGCCTCCAGCTCGGCGGCGCGGCGATACATTCTGGTGCGAGCCAGCGGTCCGGCGGCCACGAGAAGGGTGGGGCGTCCCGCTCGCCGCAGCGTACGGGCGATGTCGAGGTCCTCGGTGACGCTCCCGGCCACGGCCGCGTGGCCACCCACCGCGCGGTAGGCGGCATTGTCGAACACGAGGAACTGGCCGCAGGCCACCGCCGTGGACGGCCGCAGGCTCCGGTCGGCCACCGCGACCGGCAACGTCGCGGCCCACGACCAGCACAGCAGCGGCTGCACCACGGCCTCCGCCACCGAACCGGCCACTTGCAGCGGCCAGGGGGAGACCAGCGCGGCTCCCCGTCTGCGCAGCGCGCCGACCGCCGCGGCCAGCGCCGCAGGGGCCAGCCGCACGTCGGCGTCCACGAAGATCAGCACCGGCGCGGTCACGTCCTCGGCCAGCCGGACACAAGCGGCGGCCTTTCCGGTCCAGCCGGGCGGCGGACCGGACTCGGTGCGCAGCAGGGTGAAACGGGGATCGTCCTCGATCGCCGCGCGGGCGGCGGCGCCGGTGCCGTCGGTGGACGCGTCGTCGAGGATGCGCACCGCCAGGCGCGGCACGCCCACCTGGGCGCGTAGGTCGCCGATCAGATCGGGTAGCCGCTCGGCCTCGTCGCGGGCCGGGACGCAGACGGTGACCGGTTCGATCACCGTGGTCGGGGTGTCGGTCAGCCGCCGCAGGGTGATCCGGTTGTACAGCGCGATGCCCGCGCCGAGCACGGACAGCGCGGTAGCGCAGGCAGGCAGGATCGAGGTCGCGCGCAACGTCTTCGGCAGGTCGGCACTCACCATGTGGCCACGCTATCCCGGCCCACCGACCCGCCGCTCAGCGATTCTGCGTCACCGAACGCCACCAGCGGCTCAGGGAGAAGCCGACTTCCGGCGCTCCGGGCGGGGCGGGGTTGCGGTCCATGTACGCCAGCGCGGCGACGATGGCGGCCACCGCGAGCGTGATGCCGCCCGCGATGCCGGCCCAGCCCGCGAACGAGCGGGTGTTCGGGTCGGCGTAGCTCACCTCGGCGCTCGGCCTGGAGACCTCGCCGGGCGGCAGCCTCCAGGAGACGACGTTGTCGCCGTCGCGGCTGCCGTTGGTCTTGGCGACCCGGGCCGGGAAGGCGATGGTGAACTGCACGTCGGAGCCGTGCGGCGGAACGGATTTGAGGTCGACGCGCCCGCTCATCTTGACCAGGTCGCCGGTGCGCTGGAACTGCAGCTGGAACATGCCCTGGGTCTGCTCGGACAGCTGCCCGAGCTGTTGCACTTCACCGAAGGACAGATCCTCGAAGAACACCTGACTGCCGGTGTATCCGTCCTGGACGTACGGCTCCACCCGCACCTTCGCGGCCAGCGTCTCCGGCGCCTTCAGCTGCGGGCCCTTGTCGCCGGGGTCGGCGGGCACCACGGCGGCCACCAGCCGCCCGGACACCCGGTCGTTGGACGAGACTCCCATCGAGACCTGAACCCGCAGGCAGCTCGCGAGCATCGGCACCAGCATCGCCGCGAGCAGAACGGCCGCCGCGACACGCACGCCGCGGCGTCGGGCCCGCCGCTGCGGCAGGCGCGGGGCATCGGGCATCGTGGTGACGGGACTCGGCTGCACGGGTGACATCGTGCCAGGCCGCCCGCCCGGAATGAAACGCACCAGTCGCGACGCGCGTCGGCAAACCCTGCCGGACCGGCCGCACCGGATCAGCGGCGCGCGCGAGCCCCTGCGACCAGCAAAGGAACCCCGAGCACGGCCATACCGGCGAAGCCGTAACCGGCGGACGGCAGAAGACCGAGGAATACCGCGTGGGCCAGCGCCGACCCCAGCCAGGTCCACAGGAACAAGGTCACCGGGACCACGCGTGCCCGCGCGCGGCCGTCTCCGGGCGTCCGCACCGGATCCGGCGCCGCCTGCTCCCAAGCCGCCAGCAATCCACCCATCACGAGCGCGACGCCGAACCAGCCCAGGTAGTTGGTCACCGGAATCCAGTCGAGTCCGGGCAGTCCGGAGTCGGTGTCACACCAGGTCCACTGCCCGTCGGCCACCATCTGCGGATCGAGGAACAGGTCCCAGCCCACTGCGCAGGCCGCGGTCGCCGCGATCCGCGTGAGCGTTTGCCGCCACAAGATCCCGGACACCACCCATACCGGGTAGATACCGCCGGTCCAGGCCAGCGGCACGAGCAACGGCACCGTGAGCAGGGCGGGACCGAGCCGGCCGGTGGCGTATTCGTAGCAGCCGAACGGCACTCCCGTCGCGGTGCCGATCACCTCGGCGGTGAGCCCGAGGCCGGAGACGATGACCAGGAAGCCGATGGCGTAGCGCGGTCCCCTGGTGGCGGTGGCGTGTGCCAGCACGGCACCCGCGGACAGCAGCACGATCGCGACGGTGATCCGGTCGCGTGCGCCACCGCTGGTCAGCGGATAGCCGATCTGCGCGACGATCGTGGCGGCGACGAAGACGAGGGGCAGGAGGAAGCGTGCCGAGCGATACCAGGGCGCCGGGCTCGCGGAGTGTTCCCGCGCCGTCGCGGTCTTTCCCGACCCCTGCGGCGGCTCGGGCGAGTCCGTCATCGTCGCAGCCACCGGGGTAGCCTGCGCCGGTTCAGGTCGCGCAGCGCGAGTGCGGCGGCGGTGCGGCCGCTCGCGCCGGAGACACCGCCCCCGGGGTGGGTGGACGCGCCCGTCAGATACAGCCCCGGCGCGCCGGGCACCCGTTGCCCCGCGAGTTCCGGCAGTGGCCGCCACAGCATCATCTGGTCCAGCGACATCTCCACGTGCATGACGTTGCCGCCGACGAGCCCGAGTTCGCGTTCCAGGTCCACCGGCGTCTGCACGTGCGTGCGCAGCACCGTCTCCGCGAAACCGGGTGCGTAGGAATCGACCTCGGCGACGATCCGGTCGCCTTCCTGCTGGGCGAGACGGGCCCAGTCGGCACCGGAGGCCAGGCGGTACGGGTGCCACTGCGCCCACAGCGACAACTGATGCTCACCGGGCGGGGTGATGCTCGGGTCCAGGGCGCTGAAACTCATCGCCAGCACCACCGGCCGCGGCGGTAGGTCACCCGCCAGCGCCGCGCCGTGCGCACGGCGCAACTGCGCGCGGTCGGACACCAGGAATTGCAGCCCGTGGGCGGAGTGATCGGTCGGGCTGCCGGGATACCCGGGCAGCGCCGAGGTGGCGGCCCGCACCACCATCCCGATCCCGGGGCCGACGCGGATGCGCCGCCGCCAGTCGTCGAGCACCGTGCCGTCGAATCCGCCCGAGCGGAGCAGTTCCAGCGTGGTCAGCACATGGCTGCCCGCGATCACGGTGTCCGCGCGCAGCTCCCGGCCCGACGCGGTGCGCACCCGCCAGCGATCCCCGTCACGGCGCAGGGCCGCCACCGCGTCGCCCGCGGTCACCACCCCGCCGTCCGAACGCAGCCGCGCCACCAGCGCCGTGGTCAGCGCTCCGCTGCCGCCGACCGCCCGTCCCGGCGGCAAGATGTGCATGAGCGCGGCGAAGCCCACCATCGGCGCCGTGCCCGGCTCCGACATCGGCGGCCCGGACTGCGCACCGAACCACGCCAGCGACGCCTTGAGGCGTTCGTCCTCGAAGAAAGCGTCCAGCAGCGCGTCTCCGGATTGCAGGAACTCCCGCGACAGGGCGCTGCCGCCGTCTTTCGCCTCCAGTCCCCAGAACGACCGCACCAGCCTGCCCGGCGTCGGTCCGCCACCGAAGGCGCGCATCACACGGGCGCTGCGCGGACCCCACACCTGGACGAACCGGCGATAGGCCGCCGCGTCCGTCCGGCCGCAGGCCGCCGCGATCGACGCACAGGTCGATTCCAGGTCGCGGTGGAACACGATGGCGGGGCGGCCCGCGTGCGCGGGCGTGAAACCCCATGGATCGCAGTCGATATATCGCAGCCCGAAGCGGTCGAGCTCGAGTTCCTCGACGATGCCGGTGTGGCGGATCATGATGTGCGCCGACGAGCCGCGATCGACCCGGTGGCCGGGGAACCGTTCGACCGTCGACACCGCGCCGCCGAGGACCTCGTCGCGTTCGAGCACCTCGACCGCGTGTCCGGCGCGGGCGAGATAGCAGGCGGCGACCAAGGCGTTGTGGCCCGAGCCGACGACGGCGACCGTCACGTGACCCTCACAGCGGCAGCCGCCTGCCGAGGATCGCGAACGGACGATTGTCGCCCGCGAACACGAAATTGCGGACCACGTCGGTGAATCCCTGCCTGCGGTACAACCGCCAGGCGCGGTTGTCCTCCCCGGTGACCTCGGGCGTCGACAGCAGCACGGCGCGTTCGGTGCGGTCGCGCAGCAGCCGTTCCAGCAGCGTGGCGCCGATGCCGCGGCCCTGCGCGGTCGGATGCACATGCAGCTCGGTGAGCTCGAAGTAGTCCGAGAGCAATTCCCGCGTGGAGTGTTCCGGCCAGCCCGAGCGCCGCATCCCGCTGTGTACCTGCTGGTGCCACCACTGGTGGGCGGCGCCGCGATAGCCGTAGGCGATCGCCACGATCGGCGCGCGGCGCAGATCGATCCGGCCGGAGTCGTCGGGCAGTACCGCGGCCACCGCCTGCCAGCCGGGCCGGGTGGTGTGCTCGGTCCACATCGGCGCGCGATGGTTCTCGGTCCCGCGCGGATAGTCCATGGCGGCCACGTAGACCGCCAGCGCGTCGTGCAGCCGGGAGCGCAGAGCCGCCACCGAGAGATCGATGACGGCGGGTGCGGGAGTGTGATTGGGCTTGACGGCGGTCATGGCTCTCGTCGGTCGCGCGGACGCGGAAGTTTGTCGGTGGGCGTCTCTATATTGAAGCTCAATTCAAACGTTCGAATACCTGTTCGGTCCGAGCGGTGCTGGAAAGCGGTGGGGGACGCCGCCTCCAGCGCGGATACGGGCCAAGGTACGCGATGGTGGAGGGACGGCGATGTCTGGTCGAGTGGAAAATCCGGGTCGGCCCGGCCGGGCCGGCAAGCTGCTGGAGCGCGCGGACGGGCTGCTCATGCAGGCGGCGGGGGAGCGCGATCCGCGGGAGCGATTCCGCACCGCCTACCTGGCGGCCCTGCGCGGCGCGGGCGCGGTGATCGCGCTCACGGGCGCCGACGCCGCACCCCGGGCGCGCTCGCGCAACGCGTGGGTGCTGATGCAGCGCGCCGCGCCCGAGTTCGTGATGTGGGCGGACTACTTCAGCGCGCGCTCGGAGATCCGGGCGGCCTTGGAAGCGGGGCTGGACCGCCAGGTCGACGAGCACGAGGCCGACGAGTTCTCTTCGCGCGTGGCGGCATTCCTGCACGACGTGGAAGATCTCCTCGCGGCGTCGGCTCGGTTGCGGCCCGCCCCGGGGTTGACCGGCGGTATGTCCGCTTAGCGCGGAGTGAAGACGGACTACGTCCGACTGAGCCATTAGGTGGTCTCGCCCTGATCGAACTCGTATCATTGGTGACAGATGGCCGCCAAGGTCGGCTATCTGTCGCCTACCCGGAGGCGACAGCCACGTCCTAGTGCCGGGGGAGGTACCGTGCCACTCTCCGAGCACGAGCAGCGCATGCTCGAACAGATCGAGAGCGCTCTCTATGCTGAGGATCCCAAGTTCGCCTCGTCCGTCCGCGGCGGACGGCTTCGTTCGACCTCGAGTCGTCGCAGACTCCAGGCCGCGGCGTTGTTCGTCCTCGGCCTCTTCCTTCTAGTCGCGGGCATCGCCGCGCCCGTGAAGCCCGGCGGCTTCCCGATCATCAGCCTGATCGGGTTCATCGTGATGTTCGGTGCCGGCGTGCTCCTGCTGCTCGGCACCTCCAAGAGCGTTGCCAAGAACGACCGCTCCGGCGGCGAAGCCTCCTCCGGCGGCGCGGGCGGCCGTGGGCGCCAGCGCAAGTCGGGCGGGTTCTCCGAGCGTATGGAGGATCGCTTCCGGCGACGGTTCGAGCAGGAGTAGCTCGCCCGTAGCCTGACAACTTCAGCACCACCGGCGACGCCGCACCGCAACGGTGCGGCGTCGCCGGTTCGTGTGCGCGGCCGATCGCACCCCGGTTGATCTTCGGGCGGTGCTTTCCCCCTTCCCC